>CAWBRQ010000015.1:0-87886 GCA_963791315.1 uncultured beta proteobacterium | reverse complement strand
CGCCATCTGCACTTCGAAGCTGACCGAGCACCAGCGCATAGTCCGCCGGATCGACAACAACGGTGACACTTTGGTGATTCTTCGCGGCGGCTCGCAACATCGCAGGGCCACCGATATCGATATTCTCGATCGCGTCGTCGAACGAGCACTCGGCACGCGCTACGGTTTGCTCGAACGGATAGAGGTTGACGACAAGTACTTCGATCGGGTCGATCCCGTGATCGGCCAGTGCGCGCATGTGTGCACCATCCGGCCTATGCGCGAGCAGGCCCGCGTGGATGCGTGGATGCAACGTCTTTACGCGCCCATTAAGTATCTCGGGAAAGCCGGTGTGCTGCGCAACTTCGGTAACTGCAATGCCGCGTTCGCTCAACAACTTTGCAGTGCCGCCGGTAGACAGAAGGTCAAAGCCAGCGTGCCAGCCGCCGAGCAAGTTCTACGACACCGGTCTTGTCGGAAACGCTCAGCAGCGCCCACCGGCGGCTGACCAAGCTCATAGCAATCGATATTGCTGCAGCTTCTTGCGCAACGTGTTGCGATTGATTCCGAGCAGCTCCGCGGCCGCGCACTGGTTGCCGTCGCACCGGTTCATCGCAAACTGCAGCAACGGTCCGCCCGACGGCCGTGGTCACCATGTCCAACACGTGTGCGGACGCGAACCGTCAAGATCAGCAAAGTACTGTTCAAGGCTGCGCAGAACGCATTGTTCAAGAGTCTCACCGCTGCGTGCGCGGCTGACGCGCTCGCTGGTTGGGTAGGCAAATCGCGTTGCGGATGCGGTGACCGCCGTCTTTGCCCTCGCTGTTCGATTCCCCGACCTCGCTGCTCATTCGTCCGCCGTGCGCCTGTCGCCGTCACTGATCTTCCCAACCCTCTAGCCATCTTCTTTCCTCAATGCAAAGTCGGGCTGTAAACAAGCCGTTCTGATCGCTCGCCCAGCTCCGCAAAATGATCGACGATGCGCGCCTGTTCCGCGCAGCCGTCGATCGCGTTCATTCGCTCGCAAAACTGCTGACCGCCGGCAAGCCGCCGCGTGTACCAGATGATGTGTTTGCGAGCGGTGCGCACACCAGAGTCGCCGTAATCCGGTAATGATCATCAAGATGATCGAGCAGCAGCGCGCGCACTTCGTCAACTCTTGGCGGCGGCAATGCGAGCCGGTTACCAGATAGTGCGCGATCTCGCGGAAAATCCATGGGCGGCCCTGCGCTGCGCGACCAATCATCACCGCGTCTGCCCCCGTCTCGTCGAGTACGAGACTGGCCTTTTCCGGCGTGTCGATGTCCCCATTGGCGATGACTGGAATCGTGACGGCGCGCTTGACCTCGCGAATCGTCTGGTATTCCGCGTGACCGGTAAAGCCACACTGCCGCGTGCGGCCATGCAACGTTAAAGCGGCAATCCCGTTCGCCTGAGCCAGACGCGCAATCTCGACGGCGTTTCTGTTGGGCACGTCCCACCCGGTGCGAAACTTCAACGTCACCGGCACGTCGACGGCGGCGACCACCGCCGCCAGGATGCGCGCCACCTGCGACACGTCTTTCAGCAACGCAGATCCCAGCCACGTTGCACACCTTCTTCGCCGGGCATCCCATGTTGATATCAATAATTTGGGCGCCACGATCAACGTTGTAGCGCGCGGCCTCGGCCAGCATCTGCGCATCGGCGCCGGCTAGCTGAACCGCCACCGGCGCACGCTCTCCATCGTGATTCAAGCGCCGCGCGGTTTTCTCACTCGCCCACAGACGGGGATTAGACGCGGCCATCTCGGACACCGCATAGCCCGCGCCCAACGCTTTGCACAGTCTCCTAAATGGGCGATCCGTCACTCCGGCCATCGGTGCGGCAAAAACGTTATTGGGCAGCACGTACGGGCCGATGACCATTGCGATCGAAAGTTGGAAACAAGAAAAGGGTGCGGGGCGAGCGAGCGCGGATATTAACGAAGATGCTGGAGCAAAAACTGTTATGCGAGCGATCGACGCTAAAAGCGTACGCCGAACATCAGCAACCGTGCGAATTGGCGTCGCAAATTCGGCACAACCGCCAATGTAGTAAGCCCGATTGATCTGGCCAGTGCTATCGGTGCAAAGCGCGTCGAAAAAAATGAAGGCGCGGTGCGAGTGAGCGCCACGATCGCAGCGCGATCGGCGCGGCGCGATTGCGCGTAAGCGTGCAGTGCGGAGATTGGATCACGAGCCGGCGCGTCAATCGCGGCATAGGCCGCGCCAATCAGCTCCGCCAGAACAGCCCCGTCCCTCAACCCCAGATTCAGACCCTGACCCGCTACCGGATGCAACGTCTGCGCCGCATTTCCCAACAACGACCTGATGCTCGACGAGATCGTTTCGCGCACGCTCGTGCAGCGGGAAGCGTTTTCGAGACTGCAATGCCACGACGCGCAGATTGCGCTCGCCTAGTTGGGAGCTGAGTTCCGCAAGGAATTCTTGGTCACCAAGTGCGCCGCGCCGGTCAGCCTGCGCGTTCGAATGCACCAGACCAGCGCCATCTTTCGCGCCCCAGCGCTCGCCTGCTCGGGCAATGGCAGCAACGCCAACGGACCGTCGCGCGTAAATCGCTCGCACGCAGTGCCGCGTTCGAGTCCGGTCACGTCAAGATCGGCGATCAACGCTGAATACTGGGCAGACGCGATCGGCTCCGTACCCAAACCTTCAGCGCTGAGCGCCAAAGGCGCGGTGAAAGATGGTTGCCGCTGCAATTCGATTTCTACGCTCGACGGTGATTGCCGTATCGCCTCGACCTTCAGCGGACGACGCACCGAAACAAGCTTCTCGGCGTCAGCCGCAGCCGACAGAGCCTTGACCAAATCGCCATAGCGGATCGTCGCACCAAGCATTTCCGCACCCACGTCGCGCTCGCCGATCACGGCACGCCCGTACTGACCGACCGAGGACACGATAACCGTGTTGATCGGAGCGAGCGCGGGCGTTTCTCGCTGTGCGTGAAAGCTCGGTTATCGCGCCGAGGGTATGCAGCGAGCCAAGCGAAAGCGCGAGCAACCGCCTGTCGGCGCTAGCCTGCTCGACGCTGCGAGCATCGAATACGACGCTCGACACCGAGCGTTTGGCGAGTAACAGCGCCACCGCGAGTCCAACTGGCCCGCCCCCCAAAATGGCGATCGGCATGCGTGTCGCGCCGTCTGATGCCATCGTCACCGCGCCTGCTCCGAGGCAGCCTGATTTGATACACGCGTCAAGTCGGCATCGACCTGCGCCAGATCGTGAGGCGTGCCCGCAGTTCCACCAATGCCCACGGTAAACCTCACCGCTCACGCGGCCCGCACGCGCTGCTTCGTACAGCCACGGAAACAGCGGTGCGCGGCCACCCCGCAAAGCACCTCGCAACACCACCAAACAGACGAGGCGAGAAGACCCCGATATTTGCGTATGTCATGCGCGGTTCCGCATCGGGATCGATAAGCCCGTTCGTAAGTCCCATATCGCCGCGCAGGTGAAAGGATGGATTCTCGACCAGCACCAGATGCGCATCTGCGTCGCCTCGCTGTTGACCCTCAGCTACCGAGTGCAAATGGTGATACGGATACTCGGTGACGATATCGCCGCTGGTGACGATAAACGGAACATCGCCAAGCCACGGTAGCGCCTTGACGATTCCGCCCAGTGATTCCAGTGCATCGTCGGCGCTTTCGCCCTCGCGCGAATAGCGCAGCGCGGCACCGTAACGCCGGCCATCACCAAGTGCGGAATCAAACTGCTCCGGCAGGTGCGCCACATTGATCACGATTGCCCGTATGCCGGCGCGCACGAGCGCTTCGATCTGCCATTCGATCAGCCGCTTGCCACCCGCTCGCAATAGCGGCTTGGGCGTTGTATCCGTCAACGGCCGCATGCGCTCGCCGCGGCCCGCAGCCAAGATTAGTGCGTGCGTCACGACTGGCTTGGTCACATCAATTCCAGCTCGTCGAACAGGCGCGCCAGCGGCGCGAGTTCGTCGTAGCGTCGAGCGACCGCGCGCACGTAACTGACGAACCGCGGCGTGTCGGTCAGATAGTGCGGCTTGCCGTCGCGGTAGTTGATGCGCGCGAAAATGCCCAGTACCTTCAGGTGGCGCTGCAGCCCCATCCATTCGAAATCGCGCCAGAACAAGGCGAAGTCGGCGCCGACCGGAAGCCCGGCCCGGCGCGCGGCTCCCCAATAGCGGATCGCCCAGTCGATGCATGCGTTCTTCATCCCAGCTGATGAACGCGTCCCGAAACAGCGACGCCAGATCGTAAGTGACCGGCCCAATCACCGCATCCTGGAAGTCGATCACTCCCGGGTTGACGGCGACGACACCATCAGATTGCGCGGCATGTAGTCACGATGAACGAACACTGTCGGCTGCCTCAGGTTCGCCGCGACGATGCGATCGAACATGTCGCGAGTGGCCGCTGCGCGTCGATCAATGATCGCCCGAGGTGACGCGCAACATACCAGTCCGGGAACAACCCCAGTTCGCGCCGCAGCAGCACTTCGTCGTAGGGCGGCAGTGCGCCGGGTCGGGTGGCAAGCTGCCAGCGTATGAGTGCAGCCGATCGCATCGCAGAACAACGCCGCGGCATTGTCGTCATTGAGCACGTCAGAAACGTCTGCCGTCCCAGATCGGTCAGCAACAGGAACCCCTGCGAATGATCGCGATCACGAGTCGGGGCGTTGACTCCGGCGTCGCGCAGCATCCCGGCCACCCGAACGAACGGGCCCACATCCTCCTTGTCGGGCGGTGCATCCATCACGATCAGCGTTCCGCCGTCGCCGTCGACCCGGAAATAGCGGCGGAAGCTCGCGTCCACGGATGCCGGTCGCACTGTGTCGGGTTCGATGCAACTCGGCCGGCAGCGCCAGCCAGGCTGAAGCGAAGTAAGGCGTGCGTCGGAGGGCTCTCCGGTCGAGGTTGGAGCAGAGTGTTTCATCAGTGTGGGACGCGCCGCGGACAGAACCGAGAGGTGCCGATGCCTATAATCGGCGCGCCGCTCCGGCCCGACCTCGCCACGCTTTCACAGATTCTAGCGCCTGCCGGCGAACGCCGCGCTGTCTTCTCCTTCGTGCTAACTCCGGTGCGTTCTGCCGGATTTCTGACGACGAGCGCGATGCCCTTGCGCAAGCTGCTGCGAAGGAGAACCCGCAGGAGACGGCGCGCCCACAGCTAAAGCTTGAGCGCGAACTCGTCGAAAGTCGCGACCGGTGAGCCGGAGAACGCCGACCTATGCGCGCGCGCACAACATCGAAGGCTCGGTCGACGAGAAGATCGTTCTCGAGGGATGCCGAAGTACGCCGCGGCGGCATCGTACTGCGCGGTGAACGCATCACTTACACGCAGGCTACCGATATCGTCGACGTCGAGGGTCATGCGCGAGTGTTTCGCGGCGGGGCTTCGTTTGCGGGACTGAACTCTCGACTTCCACGTCGACGCGCAGACCGGTTCGATGCCCGACGCGCAGTTCACCTATCCGGCGCGCAACGGACGCGGCGAAGCCGCGCTGGTCGAGTTCCTGTCGGAACAGCGGGCGCGGATGGAAAACGCGAAGTTCACGACGTGTGCGCCCGGCGACGACGCATGGTGGGTCCAGGTCGAGTCCGTCGACATCGATTCGCTCGACCAGTCGGCGACGGCGACGTTGGGGCTACCTGTATTTCCAGGGCATTCCGATTCTGGCCTCGCCAATTCTTCGGATTTCCGATCGGCAACCAGCGGCGCTCCGGCTTTCTCACGCCGAGCTTCGGACTCAGTTCGACGCTGGGTACCGACATCCGCACGCCGTATTACTGGAACATCGCGCCAAATTACGACTACACGATTTCACCGCGCGTGATGAGCAAGCGTGGTGTGCTGCTCGGCAACGAGTTGCGCTATCTCGAGCCGACTTTCAACGGCACGCTGCTGTACGACGTGATCCCGGACGACCGCCAGACCGGCACGTCGCGTGACTACACCGGCGTGCAGTATCAGTTACATCGGGCCGTCGGGTATCGCGGCCGGCATCAACTACAACCGTGTCTCCGACGACAACTATTTCGTCGATTTCTCCAGCACGATCCTCGGCTCATCGCAGAAGGTCCTGCCGACAGGACGGCTTCGTGTCGTACACGGAGTCCGTACTGGAACACCGCGGTGCGCGTGACCAAGAACCAGGTGTTGCAGGATCCGCTCGCAGCCGGTTACGCCGCCGTACGAACGCGTGCCGCAGGTCACGGTCACCGGCTATGTCGCCGACTGGCGCGGTTGGGAGGCCGCGGCCATTTTGGACGGCACACGCTTTACGAACCCGCAGGCGGGACTGCAGGACGGAACGCGCTACATCATCAACCCGCGCGTGCCTATCCCATCATGGCGCCAGGCTGGTTCATCACGCCGCGAGCGCAGCGTGTCGGCGACCTACTACGACCTCGATCCGCAATTCACCCGAGCGATCCGACGCCGACGCGCACGTCTGCCGATCTTGAGCCTCGACAGCGGCCTCATCTTCGAGCGCGACACTGCAGTGGTTCGGGCGCGCGTCACAGCAAACGCTCGAGCCGCGGCTGTACTACGCCTACATACCGTTTCGCGCGCAGAACCAGTCTGCCCAACTTCGACAGCGCGCTGGCCGACCTCAACTATGCGCAGTTCTTCACGGAGAACATCTACTCGGGCTACGACCGGATCGTCAATGCGAATCAGCTGACCGCTCGCGCTCGCGACGCGCATCCTCGACCAGGAGACCGGTGCCGAACGCCTGCGCGCATCGGTCGGACAACGCTACTACTTCACCGACCAGAAGGTCACGTCTGCCTGGCGAAACCCCGCGCGCCAGCAACGAAAGCGACCTGCTGGCAGCGATCTACGCGCAGCTCGGCAAATCATGGGCGGCCGAGCTCGCCGTGCAGTACTCGGCCGAAACCAGTGCGATCTCGCGCAACTGCGGGCATGCGCTGGCAGCCCGACGTGCGTCGGTGTTGACCGCCTACTACCGCTACCAGCCCTGACGGCATCGACCAAATCGACCTCTCGGCGCAATGGCCACTGTCGGACCGCTGGTACGGCGTCGGGCGCATCAACTATTCGTTCGAAAACAGCAAGCCGATCGACATCATCGCCGGCTTCGAATACAAGGCAGACTGCTGGTTGCTGCGCTTCGCGATGCAAAGGTTTCCGACCACGACCGCGTCGACCACCTCGAACTTCTATATCCAGCTGGAACTCACCGGGCTCACCAGTGTCGGAACAAGTGCCGCCAACCTGCAAGCGTAATATCCCCGGCTACCAGCGCTTAACCCACTGCCGCGACAGCCGGGGATGTTTCGATTACTACGAGTAAATGCGCGAGTAAGTGCGCGAGTACGCGCGGATAGGCGCGCTGGTGACCTCGAACGACTGCGCGACTAGATCCCTTCTGAATGCAGCAATGATCAGATCCGCTCACCTCTACAAGACTCAGCAAGTTCGCACTGTTCGTCGCATCGCTGGTGGCGGCCAGTGCCAGCTTCGGCAACGACAGGCGGTGCAGCCGGCCGGGCCTGCGTCCGCTGCTGCGGCGGCGGCAACGCCACGCCCCGCTCCGCGACCGATCGACCGCATCGTCGCCGTCGTCAACGATGAGGTCATTACCGCCAACGAGCTGCAGGCGCGCACGCGCGTCGCGGAACTGCAGCTGCAGCGGCAGAAGATCCAGGCCGCCGTCAGCCGACATCCTCGAACGTCAGGTGCTCGAGCGCATGATCATCGATCGGGCGCAGCTGCAGATGGCGCGCGAGATCGGGTGTCCGCGTCGACGACGCGACGGTCAACGCGGCGATGGCGCGCATCGCCGAAGCCAACAACATGACGATGCCGGCGCTGCGCCAGCGACTCGAGGCCGAGGGCGTCTCGTTCAAGCAGTTCCGCGACGACGTGCGGCAGGACATTCTGCTCAATCGTCTGCGCGAACGCGAGGTCGATGGACGGCTGCAGATCTCCGAGAACGAACTCGACAACTTCATCGCCGACCAGGCCGGGTGTACGACGGACGGCGAGGAGATCAACCTTGCACAGATTCTGCTGCGCGTTCCGGAAAATTCGCCAAGCGATCGCTGTCGACGAAACCCGGCAGCGTGCCGACGAGATCCTGTCGCAGCTGAAAGGCGGCGCGGACTTTGCGCTCGTCGCGACCTATCTCGAACGCCCCGAAGCTCTGCAGGGCGGTGCGCTGGGCTGGCGCACGACGGAGCGTTTGCCGACGCTATTCCTCGATGCGATCAAAGGACGTCAAGGTCGGCGACATCGCGCCGATTGTCCGCAGTCCGAACGGCTTCCACATCCTGAAGGTCTTGGGCCGCCGCAGCGCGCGTCGACGGCAAGCTCGCCAGCACCAGGCGCCGGTCCAGCAAACGCACGTGCGGCATATCCTGCTGCGCGTATCCGACGTCACGCCCGAGGCCGACGTCAAGCGCCGGCTCGAGGAGATTCAAGCTGCGCATCGAAGCGGGCCAGATCGAATTCGGCACGCTCGCCCGCCTGCATTCGGTCGATCCGAGCGGCAGCCGCGGCGGCGATCTCGGCTGGGTCTACCCGGGTGACACGGTGCCGGAATTCGAGCGCGCGATGAACGCGCTGAAGCTCAACGAAATCAGCGAGCCGGTGCAGTCGCCCTTCGGCTGGCATCTGATCCAGGTCCTCGAGCGCAAGACCGAAGCCGTGCCTCGACCGACCGCGCGCGACAGCAGGCGCGGCAGGCGCTGCGCGACCGCAAGAGCGACGAGGCCTATCAGGACTGGCTGCGCCAGCTGCGCGACAAGACCTATGTCGAGTACCGGCATCGACGAGCGCGGTCTAGGCCAGCGTTCGCCTCGACATGCGATCGAAACTGGCGCTCACCACCGGTGATCCGGCCGGCATACGGACCTGAGATCGCCGTGGTCGACTGAGTCGGGCACGCTGGCCGCCGATGTGACGTTGATCGGTGACGCCGCGTCTGATCGAGCAGCGCGCGCGTATGTCCGGGCACCGCCATTCCCGCCGACGTGCAGATCGAGCATGTCGCCCTGGCGCACCATCGCCATCCGGGTCGGCTCGACTCGCGCAACGCGCGCTATGTGCTCGCGACGCTCGATCGAGCAATCGCGGGAGCCAGGACGGCCGCTACGACGCGATCGTCACCGCGCCGGTGCAGAAGAGCGTGATCAACGACGCCGACGTCCCGTTCAGCGGCCACACCGAATATCTGGCCGAGCGCACCGGCACCGCCCGCGTCGTGATGATGCTGGCCGGCGACACGCGCACGGACCGCTTCGCGTCGCACTCGCCACCACGCATCTGCCGATTGCGTCGGTCGCAGCGCGGCGCTGACGCGTCGACGGCTGTAACCGCCGTGCTAAACATCCTCGATCGCGGACCTGCATCGCCGCTTCGGCATCGATACGGCCGCGCATCGTGGTCACCGGGCCTGAATCCGCACGCCGGCGAGAGTGGGCACATCGGGCGCGAGGAAATCGAACTGATCGCGCCTGCGATTCGAGCGTGCGCAGCCAGGGTCATCGACGTCGACGGTCCGCTGCCGGCCGACACGGTGTTCGTTCCGTCACTCGTGCAGCGCTACGACGCGGTACTCGCAATGTTCCACGACCAGGGATTGCCGGTGCTGAAATACGCGACGTTCGGTCACGGCGTGAATATGACGCTTGGCTTGCCGTTTGTCCGCACGTCGGTCGACCACGGTACCGCGCTCGATCTGCGCGGGCACCGGCCGTGCAGACGCCGGCAGCATGCGGGCCGCGCTGAAGCTTGCAATCGAACTCGCACGCCGCGCAATCCGTCAGCAGCAGGCAGCATGAGCGATGAGCGCCGGGCCGACCCAGCTCGCGAGCCCCACGGGTGAGCGGGCGCGTAGCGACCGCGGGCGAACAAATTCCCGCGGCGGAGCCGCATCAAGGGCCGCATCGCGCACGTAAGCGCTTTGGCCAGAACTTTCTGCATGACGCCGGCGTCGTCGCACGGATCGTCGACGCGATCGATCCGCGACCCGGACAATCGATCGTCGAAATTGGCCCTGGTCAAGCAGCGCTCACAGGCGCGTTGATTGAACGCGCGCACCATCTCAAGGCAATCGAGATTGACCGTGACCTTGCTGCCCGATTGCGAATGCGGTTTTCCGCAGAAAAGTTAACCTTGATCGAAGCCGACGCGCTGACCTTCGACTGGAGCGAATTGGAACCTGTGCCCTTGCGCATCGTCGGCAATCTGCCCTACAACATCTCGACACCGTTGTTGTTCGCGTTAATGCCGATCGCTGAAAGCGTGATCGATCAACACTTCATGCTGCAAAAGGAGGTTGTCGACCGCATGGTCGCCTCGCCGGGAGGCAAGACGTACGGCCGGCTATCGGTGATGCTGCAATTTCGCTATCGGCTGATCAAGCTCTTCGACGTTCCGCGTGGCGCATTCAAGCCCGCGCCGCAGGTCACATCGAGCGTCGTGCGAATGCAGCCGCTCGCGTCAAGCGAACTTCCAGACGTTGACGCTGCAGGCGTTCGCACGAGTCGTGGCTGCAGCGTTCGGCCAGCGGCGCAAGACGCTGCGCAACGCATTGTCCGAATTGCTCGATGCCGAGCAGATCATCGAAAGTGGGGTCGATCCGCAAGCGCGCGCCGAGACGCTGGGCGTGCAAAGTTTCGTCGAGCTTGCGCACCGTTTCGCTGCGGCTAAAACGAGATAGCCGCGATCTCGACGCGCTTGATCTGATCGCGCGCAGCTTCAAAACCGGGCAGTAGGCGCGCAACCTCTTTCCAGAAGCGTGCGCCGTGATTGAGCTCGCGCAGGTGCGCCAGTTCGTGCGCGATGACGTAGTCGATGACGGGCGATGCGAAGTGCACGAGGCGCCAATTGAGACGAACGCGGCCATTGTGCGAGCACGATCCCCATTGTGTGCGTGCCGACGACAGTCGCCAGCCGGCAAAGCGCTCCGGAATGCGATCGGCAAAGCGCGCCAAGCGTTCGCTGATGATGCTCCGCGCCTGCGTCTGAAACCACGCCTGCAGCACCTGGCGCACGTCAGATTCGGGTGCCGTTATCGGCAACGCCAGACGTATCTCGTTGGCGTCGTGGTCGGCAGCGGCGATCGGTGAGCCCAATCGCAGCGTCATCGGCTTGCCGAGATATCGCACGACACCGCCCTCGGTAAAGCGAATTGCCGACTGTCGCCGTCGCTCGCACCACGCTTGCCATTCGATCTGCTTCGCAAAAATCCATCGTTGATTCTCGACGATTGCCGACTCAATTTCTCTCAGCGCAATCGAGCGCGGCGCGCGAATCGTCAATCCGCGCTCATTAATTTGAAACCCGATGGTGCGTCTTCGCACGCGCTGCAGGCGATACGCGAGGATCCGGTTCGCGACTGCAAGGCGGCGTTCGCTTGCAGACGAAACTGGAGGCGTCGGCAATGATTGCGGCAAATCGAACGCCAGCAACAGCTGTCGAATCAAGCTGCCCCCGCCGCCGCATTTTCCACTCTTCGGCTATTGGACGGCACATACGGTGCGCTGTAACGATGCGGCGCGAGTCTGCGCATCTCGGATTCAATCCATGTCTCGACCGCAGCGCCGACTTCCTCTGCGGTCTTGCCGCTCGGATCGATCGGCGGCCCGATCGACACGCTGACCACTCCCGGGCGTTTTGATGAATGCCCTTCGTGGCCAGATTCACCGGAATTCACCGCAATCGGCACCGCCGCATGCGCCGGTGCGCACCGCGAGGCGCGCTCCGCCGGTCTTGTAGCGCCTGCTCGCGCCGGGCTTGCGTGCGCGTTCCCTCAGGAAAGATCACGATCCACCAGCCCGCGCGCAAGTCGATCGATGCCCTGCTCGACGACCTGCTCGAACGCATCCTGTCCCTTGCGTCGGTCAATGCTGATCATCTGCGCCGACGCGATGCCCCAACCGAAAAACGGCACCCAATTGAGTTCGCGTTTGTAGACGAAGGTCAGGTCGCGCGGCATCAGCGGTGGCAGCCAAAACGTTTCCCACGTCGATTGGTGCTTCGGCAGTACGATCGCCGGCCCATCGGGCAGGTGTGCCAGCCTTCGACCTTCCACTTCGATTCCGCAGATGACGCGTGCGCCCCAGATCGCCATCTTGTCTAGACGCGCGCACAGCATATAGCGCGTGTGCACCGGAAACAGCCACCCCGACATCACGACGAAAGCCCACGGAATGACCACGACGATCAGAAACAGCAGATACAGCGCTGAGCGCAGGACCAGCACGGGCAACCTTAACCGGCGTCGGGCCACTGCGCGGCCGGTCGGCCGCTTTGAAGGACGGCGGCTTTGGCGCGCATCAGCCGGCTGTGAGCTTGGAGATGTCGGCCACCCGATTCATCGTGGCGTGCAGGCCTTTCAGCAGTCCGAGCCGGTTGTTGCGCAGGCGTTCGTCGTCGACATTGACCATAACATCGTCAAAGAAGCGATCGACCGGCATCTTCAGCGGCGCCAGTGACCGAGCATCGCCGTGAAGTCGCCGCGAGGCGTACAGCGCTCGGCCGCGGCTGGACTTCAAAGAACGCTGCACCGAGCGCGCGTTCCGCTGGTTCGAGCAACAGGCTCGCGATCGAAACCACTGGGTGCATGCCTGCGACTTTTTTCAGAATGTTGTCGATGCGCTTGTTGGCCGAAGCGAGGCTCGCCGCTTCCGGCAACTCCATGAAGGCGCGCACGGCCGCAGCCGTAAGCGGCACCGATCGATGCGCAGCGACCCTTCGGCCAGCACGGCATCGATCTGCTGCGCCGCGTAGCCCTCTTCGCGTAACAGGCCGGCGAGCCGGTCGATAAAGAATGCCACGAGTGCGTTGCGCGCCGATCCGGTGTCCTTGAGCACGCCGGGCAGGAAACGCCGTGATCGCGCGATCGACGAGGTGCCCGAGGTCTAGCGGCAGCGCTTCTTCCTTCAGCATGCGCAAGCACGCCGAGGGCGTGTCGGCGCAAGGCAACGGATCGCGTTCGCCGGTCGGCTTCTCGCCGACGCCGAAGAGTCCGACCAGGGTCTCGAGCTTGTCGGCGAGTGCGACGCAGGTGCCGTCACGCGCTCGACGGCACGGCATCGCCGGCGAAACGCGGCTGGTAGTGCTCGCGAATCGCGAGCGCCACATCGTGCGGACTCGCCGTCGTGCGGGCGTAATACTCGCCCATAATGCCCTGCAATTCCGGGAACTCGCCGACCATTAACGTGCGCAGGTCCGCCTTGGCCAGTCGTGCAGCGCGCTCGACGGCGCGAGTCGAGACCGAGTTCCGGGCAATGCCGACCGCTATCGCCGGTGATGCGCTCGACGCGCTCGCAACTGCGTACCCGAGCTTGTCGTGATAGACGACGTGGGCCAGTCCGGGAACGCGGCTCTCGAGCGTGTGCTTGCGGTCCTGGTCGTAGAAAAACTTCGCATCGGCCAGCCGTGCCCGCACGACGCGGGCATTGCCCGCGCGATTGCATCATCGTCATGGTCGCTTCCAGTTTCGACACCAGCAGAAAACGATTGAGCAGCTTGCCGCGCGATCACGCAGCGCAAAATACTTCTGGTTCTGCTGCATCGTCAGCAGCAGGCACTCCGGCGGTAGCGATCAGGTACTCCGCGCTCGAACGTCGAGTCGTATACGACCGGCCACTCGACCAGCGCGGTGACCTCGTCGAGCAGCTCCGCCGGAACACCGGCTGCGCATCGTGCTTGCGTCGCTTCCGCGGAAGAAGCGATTCGATCTTCACGCCGTTGCGTCGAACGACGGATCACGCACCCCTCTTCGAGCTCAGCTGCTCGACATACGTGTCGCGGAGCGAACACGACCACGTGCCTGGCGCAGGAAGCGATGTCCGTGCGTCTTGGTTCCGGACTGTAAGCCGAGCGCATGCACCGGCACGACAGCGTGGCCGTGCATTGCAATCAATCGATGCGCAGGACGCACAAACTGCAGGTCGTCGTTTCGCCGTCGGCCAGCTGGTAGCTCATCATCTTTGGAATCGGCAAGCCGGCGATCGTGTCGTCGATTACCGGCTGCAGCGCCACATCAACAACTCCCCGCGGTTCGCCTTGTAGACAGATCTCCGGCTTGCCGTCGTTTTCTCGCTTCAACTTCTTATCCATCGGCTTCGCACGCCGAGTGATGCCCTGAGCTTCTTCTGCAACGCCGGCGTCGCTTGCCCGTGGCGTCGCGCCCACGGCAAGCGGCAACAGCTTCTGCCGAAATGGCGGTCCGCCGAACGCCGCCACCTGCGTCAAGTGCACCGCGAGCCGGCGCTGGGCGATCCGTACGCCGTCACCACGGCTGTCGGCCGTGCACGAAGCCGCGCGCGTACAGACCGGTCTCGATACCCGCGGCGAACGCTGTCACTCAGGGTCTTCAGCGCCCTTGGAGGCAGCTCCTCGGTCTGAACTCTACGAGCAGCGAGTCCGTCAGCTGTCCCTCACGCTACGCGCCGCGGCCCTGAGGGGCGCCCGCTGCTTAGTGCGGCCCGCCGGAGGATGGGTACTCGCCAGCGGAATTGCCCAGCCATCGGAAAGCCGAGACGCTCACGCGAGTCGTAATAGCTCTGCGCGACCGGCGCGACAGATTGCGGATACGGCCGATGTACCCGCGCGCTCCGTCACGCTGATCGCGCCGCGTGCGTCGAGCAAGTTGAAGGTGTGGCTGCACTTCAACACCATCTCGTACGCGGGCAGCGCAAGCTGCGCGTCCATCAGCCGCTTCGCTTCGGCCTCGAACAAGTTGAACTGGCGAGCAATACCTCCGGCTCGCTCGCTCGAAGTTGTAGCGGCTCTGCTCGACCTCGTTCTGATGAAACACATCGCCGTACCGTCAGCACGCGCAGAGGCCGCGATCGCGCCACGTGCAGTAATCAAGGTCGAACACGTTGTCGACGTTCTGCAGGTACATCGTCGAGACGTTCGAGACCGTAGGTGATCTCGCCGGTAATCGGCTTGCACTCGAGCCCGCCCACCTGCTGGAAGTACGTGAACTGCGTGATCTCCATGCCGTTCATCCAAACTTCCCAGCCGAGCCCCCACGCGCCGAGCGTCGGGTTTTCCCAGTTGTCCTCGACAAAGCGGATATCGTTGACGAGCGTATCGATGCCCAGCGCATGCAGCGACCCGAGATAAACGTCGAGGATATCCGGGGGCGACGGCTTCAGCACGACCTGGTACTGATGATGCTGATGCAAGCGATTCGGATTTTCCCCGTAGCGCGCATCCTTCGGGCGCCGCGAGGGTTGCACGTATGCGGCGCGCCATGGCTCAGGTCCAATCGCCCGCAAAAAGGTCGCTGGATGCGAGGTGCCAGCGCCGACTTCCAAATCGAGCGGCTGCAGCAATGCGCAGCCCTGCTCGGACCAGTACGCTTGCAGCCGCAAAATCGTTTCCTGAAACGTCATCATCGCCTGGGGATTGTACGGATCAGCGGTCATCGATCGCCGCGTCGCTTCAGCAGTGCCACGAGTAACAACAGTCCGGCCAACCACAGCGCGGGCCAGTTTCCATAGCGGATAAAAGGCGTCATCCCTTCGTAGCCCTGCACCTGCCCGTCCAAGACACTCACGGTCGCGATAAGGAAGTTGCGCCGCGACTTCGCCGCGCGCGTCAATGATCGCGGTCGCGCCGGTATTGGTGGCGCGCAGCATCGGATGCTGCGTTTCAAGCGCGCGCATGCGCGAGATTTGCAGGTGTTGCGGAAGCGCGAGCGAATCGTTGAACCACGCGAGGTTTGAGATGTTCAGCATCAGCGTCGGCACCGGGCCGCCGCTATGCCATGCCTCGATGATCTCGGCGCCGAACAAGTCCTCGTAGCAGATGTTGACTGCCACCTGCTGGCCGGCAAGTGCCATCGGCTGCGCCGTCGTACCGCGCTGCTGATCGCCGATCGGCATCTTCATCATGTCGACGAACCATCTGAAGCCGGGCGGGATGAACTCGCCGAATGGCACCAAATGGCGTTTGCTGTAGCGGCGCAGGCTCGAGTCGTCCGGGGCCTCATTGATGCCATAACCGACCGCACTGTTGAAGTAGCGGCCGCGTGGCTCCTCCAGAAAAACTCCGAAGATCACCGCGGTCCGATGCTGTTGCGCAAAGTCGCGGAACGCCTGCAAATACGACGGCGGCACATGCTGTATCGGCACCGGGAAGATCGATTCCGGCAGCGCAACCAGATCGACCACGTTTCCTTGACTCAGTCCTTGCATCAGCGCCAAGTGCGTCGTGAACGCCCGCGCAATGCCGTCGGGCTCAAATTTCAGATTTTGCGGAACGTTGGCTTGTACCAAGCGCACGCTGATCGGTGCCCCGAGCGGGGGCCGTCCACGACTGCGAACGGCCGAACCATCCACCTCCGATCACGATCACGAACGTCGCTGCCACCCATGCGTAGCGGCGCTTCGGCAATGTCAACAAACTCAACGCGCCGGCGAGCAACGCCGCCATCAGCGTGATGCCGTACATCCCCAGCGTCGGCGCCCATCCGGCCAACGGTCCATCGGTGTGCGCGTACCCGCTCGCCAGCCAGGGAAATCCGGTAAACAGCGTGCCCCTCAGCCATTCACTCATCATCCACAACACGGGCAGCCCGAGGGCCATTCGCCACGTCACGCTGCTGAAGAACCTGTGCGCCAGGCCGAGCGCGAGCGCCGGATAGACCGCGAGATACGCGCAGAACGCAGCCGTCGCGGCGCCCGCCAGCATCACCGGCATCAATCCGTAGACGTGCATGCTGACATACACCCACGAGACCCCGACGCCGAACCACCCCATCCCGAAGGCGAAGCCAAGAAGCGCCGCGCTCTTGGCGGACGCGGCGCGCGCGTCGAGCGCGAACAGCCCGGCTAACGCCAAAACCTGAAGCCACGGTAAGTTCCATGGCGCGAACGAGCACGCGTGGATGGCGCCGAGCAGCAACGCAAAGAGCGGCGACAAACGACGAAGGGCGTTCATTTCGGGTTGCGAACGACAGAGGGCGCAGCATTGTGCCCGCTTGCGCCGCGTGAAACGATGCGTGGGTGGCGGTTACGCGGGGTGCTTGTGTTCTTCGACGGTGGAAAACTCTTCGACCACCGTTTTCTTAGGTAACCGGGTCACCAGGAAAAGATGCGGGCGGCGTGCATCGGCGCGCATGACTTCAAACCGCAGGCCGTCGAGTTCAACGACGTCGGCGCGCTTGGGCACGCGGCCAAGCCGCTCCGTCAGCACACCTCCAATCGTGTCGAACGCCGAGTCTGACAGCTGCGTGTCAAACCGGGCGTTGAACAGGCCAATCTCGGTCAGCGCGTTCACACGAAAGCGGCCTTCGCCTTCGGCGACGATCGCTCCATCGTTCTCGTCCAGGTCGTGTTCGTCTTCGATGTCGCCGACGATTTGTTCGAGGACGTCTTCAATCGTGATCAGCCCCGCGACGCCGCCGTATTCGTCTACGACGATCGCCATGTGATTGCGATGGGCGCGAAAGTCACGCAGCAACACATTCAGCGGCTTGCTCTCCGGAATAAAAATCGCCGGCCGCAAGCTGGCGCGCAAATCGAAATCGGCTTCGGCGTAGTAGCGCAGCAGATCCTTCGCCAACAGGATTCCGACGACCTGATCGCGACTGCCCTCGATGACCGGAAAGCGCGAATGTGCGGTGCTGATGATGAACGGAATCCATGCCGGCGGCGGATCTGAGATGTCGACCACGTCCATTTGGGAGCGCGGGATCATCAGATCGCGCGCGCGTAACTCGGAAACCTGCAGCACGCCTTCGATCATCGACAGCGCGTCGGCGTCGAGCAGGTCCCGATCATGGGCGTCGTGCAATGCCTGCAGCAAATCCTCGCGATTCTCGGGCTCGCGGAAAATGAAGGCGCTCAGGCGCTCGAGCAAGGACTTATGAGACGGTAAAGGACGACTAGGCGGAGGTTCGGACATGCAGGAAGGAGAGCGATCGGCGTGCCGACGACCCTTCTGGCGGTTGGGACAAATTCAGAATACACGACCCGATTTGACAATAACCATTCCGAAACCCGTCAGTAAGGCTCGCGCTTGCCGAGCGATTTCAGAATTTTCCGCTCGCGCACCGCGACCGCTCGCGCAGCGGCGGCGTCGTCGTGGTGGTGCCCGTGCGCATGCAGCGTGGCGTGCACGACCAGATGGGCCAGATGATCGTAAACAGGCTTTCCCAAGGTGACAGCCGCGCGCCTAAGGACCGGCACGCAAATGACGACGTCGGCTCGCACGGAGGGTCGGGTTGAATACCCGAACGTCAGCACATCCGTGGCGTAGTCCTTGCCGCGGTAATCGCGATTTAGACGCCGCCCCTCGCGGGCTCCGACAAAACGTAGTGTGAGTTCCGAGTCGCGCGCGATCGCGGCCTTGATCCAACGAACGAGGGTTGAACGCGCCGGCAAGCCGGCAAAGTCAGCTCGCCCTTGTATCGACAGTGTCAGTGCGGGCAAGCGTCTACGCGACCCGACTAACTCGCGCGGCGTCGTGCGGCCGCCACTAGCGCCGCGACCGGCCGCGCAGCCTCTTCGGCTTGGGCTCGTTCCTGGGCGGCTTCATAGGCCTCGACGATGCGGCCCACCAGGGGATGTCGCACGACGTCGGCCGCAGTGAAGTACGTAAATGCGATGCCGCGCACTTCGGCCAGCACGTGCTGCGCCTCGATCAAGCCGCTGGCGGTGCCGCGCGGCAGATCCATCTGCGTCACGTCACCGGTCACCACCGCCTTCGAGCCAAAACCGATGCGGGTCAGAAACATTTTCATCTGCTCACGCGTGGTGTTCTGCGCCTCATCCAGGATCACGAACGACTGATTCAGCGTGCGTCCTCGCATGTAGGCAAGCGGCGCTATCTCGATCGTCTGCCGTTCGAGAAGCCGCTGTGTCTTGTCGAAACCGAGCAAATCGAACAGCGCGTCATACAGCGGTCGCAGGTAAGGGTCGACCTTCTGCGCGAGATCGCCCGGCAAAAACCCGAGCCGCTCGCCGGCCTCGACCGCAGGCCGCGTCAATACGATGCGCTTGACGACGTCGCGCTCGAGCGCGTCGACGGCAGCGGCGACCGCCAGATAGGTCTTGCCGGTGCCGGCCGGCCCGATGCCGATTGTGATGTCGTGCGCCAGTATCGCTTCGATGTAGTCGCGTTGGCGTGGCGTACGTCCGCGCAGATCGGGGCGGCGGGTGTGTAGCTGCGGCAATGCTGAATCATCGATGGCACCCATCGAACCACGCGAAGCGTCACGCCGACCTCGTAGTTCGACAAAATAGAGCTGAATGTCGTCGACCGAGATCGTGCGTTGCGTCTTGCGCGCGCGCTCGAGAAAAAAATCGAGCACCGCAATCGCCGCCTGCGCGTTCTCGGAAGCGCCTTCGATGCGAAACTGGTGACCGCGGCGCGCGATCGCGACGTCGAGCTCAGTCTCGATCTGACGCAGGTTGGCGTCGAGCGCGCCGGTGACGTTGGCCAGCTCGGCGTTGCTCGCGTCGGCCGCAAACCTCAGTACTTTCTTCGCTGCCGACGCTTGTTTCGCCAAAGGGTTTTTTCCGTCTAAACGCCTGTACGTAACATGGGCGCTTTCAGCGCCTCAGTCAATGTCTCCGACGCTTCCGCGTAGTGCGCCCGCGTCTCCGCACTGAGGCCCGGCTTGTTCGATGCGCTCGCGAGCCAGTCGCGCAGCTGGCGTGCGTCACGTCTCATTAACGCCCGCGCATCAGCCGGATAGCTGCCCGATGAGCCGAGCAGCCCTGACGTCAGTCGCCGCAGGTGCTCGCGCTGCAGATTGCGACGCATCACGTCACTTTCAGCGCCGACGCGCGCTTCCTCCCAGATCGAGCGCTGCACGGTTCCGTACAACTCCGACAGCGTGAAAGGCTCGGCTTGCTTGCCGCGCTGGCCGGCGCTGCGTCCGCCGTTTTCGACCACGCGCCGCGCGACTACCGGGCTCATCAGCCGGTTAAGCACATCGCGTTGCACAGTTAATACGCGCTCCGGCAAGTTCAACTCGTAGGGCGATCCGGCGGCGACGTAGTTGCCGATATATTGAGAATCACGTTCAAGCCGTTCGGTCACCAGCTTACGCAGAAACTCTGGCGACACCTTGAAGCTGTCGCTGCGAAGCAGACCATCGGTAATCAGCGTCATCGCTTCGCGCTGCTTGGCCGCATCGATCGGCGTGATCGGCAAGCGTGAAGTGCCCGCATAGTCGTTGACCAGCTGGGAGCCACCGACGTACTTGGCCGCGGTTCCCATCGCGTAGCCCATCTGCGTAAAGCCGGTCAGGAAGCGGCGCCGCAGCAACGAATAGCTTTCTCCGCTCGCAAGCGGACGCTGCTCGAGACGCTGCCACAGTTCCTGCGACAGTTTCATGCGGCGCTTGAAAAACGCCAGAGGATCGTTACCGAGATCACTCTGATTGACCATCGGGTCGATCGCGACGCCGATATCCTCGTCGGTCGCAAATGCCAGCTTCGGATCGCTCGCACGTGCGGCGATTTTGGCCAGCTCCGCACCCTCCTGCTCGGCGGAAAAAGGTTTGTAGGCGTACTCGATGGCCCAGTAGTCGTAGGCACCTAGAGTCGGGGTGAAATACGCCCCCTGCTTTTCACCCTTCAGCGCGATATTCACCGGCGTGTATTCCATCACCGAGCCGGTCAGTCCATTTTTCTCGGCATAGGCCTTGTCGGAGATCTGCTGCTGGTTCACGGCGGTCGATGCGCGGAAGTTGTGGCGCAGCCCGAGCGTGTGGCCCACCTCGTGCATCGTCACATCTTTCAGGAAGTCGAATACCAGCTTGTCGGCTTCCGGGCTATCGGGGTCGAGTTCGCCGCGCGCCTCAAGCAGCGACAGCGCAAAGCCCATTTCGCGCGAAGCGTGTTCGATGTGGTTGCAAAAGCGACTGTGCATATGGCCGTCCACACCGCTCGCGTGGCTGAGTTCGCCTGACACCGCGTCATACATCGGCGTGTAGGCCACCACGCCCTCGGTTTTCAGCGCGCGAATATTACGAACCTGACTGGCATCCCAGCCGATATCGGCGTCCAGAATTTCTCCGGTGCGCGGGTCTACCTGCGAAGGACCAATCGCGCCAAACGACGGCGTTGCGGTCGCCATCCAGCGCACCGATGAGTACTGCGTCTCGCCGAGATCGTAGTCGGCATCGTCCGGCTGCTGCTTGACGACGATCGCGTCCTTGAAACCGATGCGCTCAAAACCCTTGTTCCACTCAAGGATGCCCTGGCGGATCGGCTCGCGGTACTTCTCCGGAATCTCGTTGCCGAGGTAGAACGTGATCGGCTTGACCGGCTCCGACAGATCGGCGTTGGGATCCTTCTTCTCCATGCGCCAGCGATGCACATACCAACGCACCGGCAGGAATTTCGAGTCGTCGCTGAAGTTGACCTTCGCGGTGCCGAAGTGCCCGATACGTGAGTCGGCCAATCGCGGGCGCATCGGATCGTCAGGCAGCTTGGTGAACGTGTACAGGAAACCGAGGAACAGGCTGCGCGGGTCTTCGAGCACGATCGGCGGCGGATAGAACGGCGGCGGGGTCGCGCCGGGCGTTGGCGGCGGCGGCGCGGGAACGGGTATGCGCGGCTGCGCGTAGTGCGCGGTAACGTCAAACACCGTTCGCTCGGCATTCACCTTGGCCGACTGGATAAACGAATTGCGCGCATCGAACGAAAACGAGTTCCGATATGCGCGCTCGATCACATACGACGCGCGCGGCATGTCGGTCATCAGCAGCGCATTGGCATCGATCAGAATCGACTTGCGCTCCGGATGCGGCGCGCTCGCGACTGGCGCTGAGGCCAGCAGGCTGTCGGAAAAGCTGTTCTTGACCGAGCGCTCTTCCGGCGAACCCGCGCGCGCGATAAACGTCGTGTTCTTCGCCAGCAGGTGAACGTTGCCGCCGGCCTTGCGAAACTGTCCGACGTATTCGCCGCCAGTTGCGTACCACGACCCCATTAACCCGGCGAACAGTCCGCGCTCGCCGATGCCCCTGGTCATGTTGATCGAAAAGAAAAACGGCTTGTCGAGCATCTCTGGCGCGATCTCGATCCAGGTGCGATCGTCCTTCTGCCAGATCGGTAGAAAGCCGGGGATTTGCTTCGCGTCCTTGATGACCTCGGCGAAGGGCCGCGGCGCTCCGGCGGCCGGCGGCGTTGCACCCGCGGCAGGAGGGCTGGCCGCAGCCGGTGTGCTCGGCGCACCCGGCGGCGTTGGCGTTGCCGCCGGGGTGGCGGGAGGCGACGCTGATGGCATTGCAGACGCCGCTGGCGCAGGCGTTGCGTTCCGCGCATCGCTCGCCCCAGGCTGCATCGTGGCGCACGCCGACAGCGCCGCTGCCAGCAGCGAAGCACATAAAACGATGCCGAAGCGCGATGCGCCGTGCACCCGTTGAACGTCACTCATTTGTTTCTCCTTGCGGTCCCGACCGAGCGCCGTGCGCTTGCGATCGCGGGCTATTGCTCACAAGGGCGCAGATCGTAGCGCGCGCAGCCGCTTCACTGAGGGTGTTTCGTCGCCCCTAACGGCGGTTCGTCGCACGTCATCAGAGCCGGCTCGGGTAAGCAAAGTTCCGCGCGTAACGAGTGTGCCAACGCGTCGGTGACGCGCACGTCTAGCATCGAGCCGACCAGCCGCAACGCGTTGGCGCCGGCCGAAAAGTTGACGATGCGATTGTTTTCAGTGCGTCCCATCAATTCACCTGGATCATCCGGCGCCGCCCGCCTTGACGGCCCCTCGACCAGGATGCGCTGAATCGACCCAACCATCGCTGTACTGATCCGTTGCGCATGCGCGCTGACAGCGGTCTGTAGCCGCGCCAGGCGCGCCAGCTTCGTGGCCGGCGGCGTTTCATCCGGCAGATCCGCCGCCGGTGTGCCGGGCCGCTTGCTATAGACAAAACTGAAGCTCGCATCAAACCCGATCTGCTCGATCAGCCGCATCGTCTGCTCGAAATCCAGTTCGGTTTCGCCAGGAAATCCGACGATGAAGTCGGACGAAATCGAAATGTCGGGTCGCACTTGCCGCAACCGACGCACTGTCGACTTGTATTCGAGCACCGTGTAGCCGCGCTTCATCGCGGCGAGCACCCGGTCGCTGCCCGATTGCACCGGCAGGTGCACGTGGCCGACCAGCTTCGGCAAGCGCGCGTAGACGTCGATGAGCCGCTGCGTGAACTCCTTTGGGTGCGAGGTCGTATAGCGAATACGCTCAATCCCGGGAATCTCGCATACGTACTCGAGCAGCGCTGCGAAATCGACGTCATCGATGCGATACGCGTTGACGTTCTGGCCGAGCAGCGTCACTTCCTTGACGCCCTGCCCGGCTAGATCGGCGACTTCGACCAGCACGTCGTCGAGTGGACGCGACACTTCCTCGCCGCGCGTGTACGGCACCACGCAGAAGCTGCAGTACTTGCTGCACCCTTCCATGATCGACACAAACGCAGTCGCACCATCGACTCGTGCCGGCGGCAGATGATCGAACTTCTCGATTTCGGGAAACGAGATGTCGACTTGCGCCCGCCCGGTTGCACGGCGTTTGCGAATCAGATCGGGCAACCGATGCAACGTCTGCGGGCCAAACACCAAATCGACGTACGGGGCGCGCGCCACGATCGACGCGCCTTCCTGGCTGGCAACGCAACCGCCCACGCCGATCAGCAGATTCGGATTGCTTTGCTTCAGATGCTTGACTCGACCGAGGTCGGAGAAAACTTTCTCCTGCGCTTTCTCGCGCACCGAGCAGGTGTTGAACAGTATGACGTCAGCGGCCTCCGGATCATCGGTCGGAACAAGGCCATCGGACGCGCGCAGCACGTCGGCCATCTTGCCGGAGTCGTACTCGTTCATCTGGCAACCAAAGGTGCGGATGAAGAGTTTCTCGTTCGCTGTCACGTTCTGCTCAAGGCAATGCGCGTCGACAATGCAACGCACGGCAATGGATGGGTTACCTATCGGGTGGGAGCAGCCACACGTGTGTGATCTGTCCCGACGCGTCGACGCGATAGCGAACCTTGCTGTTGGCCGGCACCTGATTCGGCGTAATCGACGAATTATTGGCGCCGACGATGCGCGCGCCCGGTGCCAGCCGTTGCTGCTTGCCGTCGATCTGGACCACCGGCCCCTGCTGCGTAGTCATGATGCCGAGGATCGAGCCGTCGGGCAGTCGATTGGTCGACTCGCATCCCGACAGCCAAAGGCCGATCAGTAAAGATACAAGCGTTAAGAACGGGCGCATAAGAATTATCTTGGTGGCGGATCAGGGACTCGAACCCCGGACACACGGATTATGATTCCGCTGCTCTAACCGGCTGAGCTAATCCGCCGAGGGCGCGCATTATGTCACGCGTCCAGCCTCCACAAAGAGTGAAAATGATGCACCGGCCCGTGGCCGGAGCCGACGGAGAGCTGGTCGGCGCCCCGTAGCGCCGCTGTCAGATACGCCTTCGCTCGGCGCGCCGCTTCCGGCACATCGCCGGTTTGCGGCAGCAACGCTGCCAACGCGGCCGACAGCGTGCACCCGGTGCCATGCGTGTTCTTCGTTGCAACCCGGGGCTCGTTCAGTTCGATCATGCGGTCACCATCGGTTAGCAAGTCGAAGGCGTCATCGCCTGGTAGATGTCCGCCCTTTAGGTATACCCATCGCGCGCCGCTGTGAGGCAGCAGTTCACGCAGCCGCTCGGCCACTCGATACATTTCCCTAATGGTCTCGACTGCACGAGCTTCGAGCAACACCGCCGCTTCCGGCAAGTTCGGCGTGAGAATCGTGGCCAGCGGCAGCAGCGACTCGCGCAACGCGCCGACCGCGGCCTTCTCGAGCAGCGTATCGCCGCTCTTGGCAACCATCACGGGGTCGAGAACTCGATGCGGCGTCTGTTGCGCGGCGAGCCGGTCGGCGACCGCCTCGATCACGGCGCGCTGGCCAATCATTCCGATCTTCAGTGCATCGATACGGACATCCGCGTACAAAGTGTCAAGCTGCTGACGCACAAACGCAGGATCGACCGCGAACACGCCCGTCACGCGGTGCGTGTTCTGCGCGGTAAGGGCCGCCACGACCGCGCACGCATACGCTCGCTGTGCACTAATCGCCTTAACGTCGGCGACGATCCCGGCACCGCCAGACGGGTCGAGGCCGGCGATCGTTAGCACGTTCGGAATGGCAGGTTTCATCGCTGACTTTATTGGTCGTAGCTTGCCATACGGCACTTTCGTGCGATGGACCGCAGATAGTGCAGGCCGAAATGCACGGCACGGTGTTGAGCCGCTGATAAACTTTCGCGCTGCGCTTCACCAGAACGCTGGACGAACCACCACCATGCATGCCGGGTTAGACATCGAAAAGGCGCGCTTCAACATGGTCGAGCAACAGGTGCGAACCTGGGACGTGCTCGACCAATCGGTGCTTGACCTGCTGTTCATCGTCAAGCGCGAGCAATTCGTGCCGCCCCCCTACCGTGCACTCGCGTTCGCCGATATGGAGATCCCGCTCCGTATCGATGAGTGGGACAGCGGCGAATTCATGTGGGCTCCCAAGATGGAGGCGCGCATCCTGCAGGAGCTTGCGATCAAGACACACGAGCGGGTGCTCGAGATCGGCACCGGCTCAGGCTACATGGCGGCTCTGCTGGCGCATAAGTCGGACGATGTCGTATCGATCGAGATCGATCCGCGTCTAAAGGCGTTCGGGGAATCGAATCTGCGACGTGCCGGCGTGCACAACGTGCGAGTCAAGCTTGCCGATGGAAGTGGTGAAGCGGTGGACGATGCGTCTTATGACGTAATCGTCGTAACCGGTTCGTTGCCGATCGTTACGCCCGCGTTGACCAACCAGTTGAAAGTTGGGGGCCGATTGGCGGCCGTCGTTGGCGAAGATCCGGCGATGGTCGCGCGAATCATCACGCGTGTTACCGAAGACGGCGATGACGTGTTGAATCTCTTTGAAACCCATGTGAAGCCGCTGCGAAATGCTCCGCGTCCGTCTGGCTTCAAGTTTTGATGAAGGCGCTATCGGCGCCGGAGTTGGCTGCGTGGCTGGCCGACGGTGGGCGCGCAAAGCCCCTATTGCTCGATGTGCGCGAACCGTGGGAGAACGACGTGTGCCGGATAGAGGGGTCGCTGCTCGTTCCGATGCAGACAGTTCCGCAGCGCCTGGGTGAATGGGAAGCGGCACGCGAGACGGTGTGCATCTGTCACCATGGCGGCCGTAGCATGCACGTTGCAATGTTTTTGGAGCGGCAGGGATTTACGAGCGTTTTCAACCTGACTGGCGGCGTCAACGCGTGGGCGCGTCAGATTGACCCGGCCATGCCGATCTACTAATGGAATCGTGGATGAGAAAAACAACGAGGGCGAGAACAAGCCGGGCGCTGCGACAAATCATCGCGGCACTCACGATCGTCTGTCTTCAGTTTGCGCCGCTCAGCAACGGCTGGACACAGCAGAGACAGCAACCCACCGACTCACGCACTGCGGCCGAGATCGGAAACGCCGGCGTGCGCAACGATCTGCTGACGCTTTATCGCGAAGCACTGGCCAGCGATGCCGTGCTGGCGTCCGCGCGGGCGCTGCAAGTGGCGACGCAGGAGCGAGTACCGCAGGCGCGGGCGGCGTTGTTGCCTAACCTTGGCGCAAACGCACGGTACGACTACAACCTGTACCGGTCATCGACTTCCGGATTTCCAACCGTCAGCAGCAATTACAGCGTCTACGGCGGTGGATTGGACCTGACCGTGCCGGTGTATCACGCGCAAAACTGGACCGCTCTTGATCAGGCCAAGCTGACGGTCTTGCAAAGCGAGGCGCAACTGGCGCAATCGCAACAAGACCTCGCGCTGCGAGTGGCTAACGCGTATTTCAACGTGCTCGCGGCGCGCGATCAGTTGATCGCACTCGTGGCTTCGAAACAGGCCACCGGCGAGCAACTGCAACAGGCTCGCCGCGAATTTGAAGTCGGAACCAAGACGATTATCGACACGAACGAAGCACAGGCACGGTTCGACCAGATCGCAGCGCAGGAGCAGGTCGCGCTGGGCGCTCTGCTGGTTCGCCGTAGCGAGCTACAGGTGATCATTGCGCGCGAGCCCGACACCCTGGCGCCGCTGCGCGAGCGGCCGAACCTGAATCCTCCGCTGCCGCAGGACATCAACACCTGGGTGCGTGCCGCAGAAATCGGTAGCTACTCTGTGCAGATCGCGGCCAGCGGTTACGAGATCGCAACGCGCGAGATTCAGCGGCAGCGCGACGCCTACAAGCCGACCGTCGATCTGGTCAGCGGCTACAACATCAACAAGTTCAACGGCACGCAAGCCACCGATACCAATCCGCGCATCAATAGCGGCTCGGTCGGCGTTGTCCTGAACGTGCCGATCTACACCGGTGGCCTGATTCAAAGCCGGGTGCGCGAAGCGCTTGCGCTGCAGGAGCGCTCGAGCTTTGATCTGGAATCGGCACGTCGCGCATCGGCCAACGCCGCGCGCGATGCCTTCACTGGCGTCAACTTCGGCCTTGCACAGGTCAGCGCGCTCGAATCGGCTGAAGTGTCGGCGCGCACGCAACTGGAGTCGACGCAACTCGGCTACGAAGTCGGCGTACGGATTCAGCTTGATGTGCTGAACGCGACGACCCAGCTGGTGCAAACCCAGCGCGATCTAAAACGAGCTCGTTACGATGTTTTGCTGGCAGGCTTGCGATTGAAGGCCGCGGCAGGGACGTTAGGTGATGACGACATGGCAGCGGTCAACGCGCTGCTTGACCCGGCCGAGCCGATCACCGTACCGGAACTGCCCGCTGTCAACTTGCGACCACAGCGCCCGAGTCCCCCGACGCTAACGCCGCCGGCTTCGACCACACCGCCTGCGCCAGCAACGCGTCCACGCGGAACCACATCGATACCGCGCGTCAGCGATCCGGCCACTCCGTTGCCGACTCCACCGCCGACGCCGCCTCGATAAACGGCGCCAGCCTCGCGAGCGTACGTGCCGTCGCACCGCGGTGTGCGCCGGCAAATTTCAGCGCGGCTTCACGCATCCGTTGGCGCTGGGCGCGGTCGCTCGTAATCGACGCCATCGTCGCTACCGCCTCTTTTGCGTCGGCTACGCGGATCGCGGCCCCCACCTCAATTGCGTCTTCAGTTGCCTGCTCGAAGTTAAACGTATGCGGCCCGACCACGACCGGAGTTCCGACTGCGCACGCCTCGATTAGATTCTGCCCACCCAAAGGAAGCAGGCTGCCGCCGATGAACGCGACGTCGGCGGCCGCGTAGTAGATGTTCATTTCTCCCATCGAATCGCCAAGAAAAACCTTGCACGGGTAATCCGCTTCGAAACCTGATCTGGAGCGCCGCACGAGAGGCAACCGTCGCGCTTCGATCATCTGCGCCACCTCGTCGAAACGCTGCGGATGGCGCGGAACGATCACAAGCGTTGCATCGACGCGTTGGTCCATTGCATCCAAGATCATTGCTTCTTCCCCATCCCGAGTGCTGGCAAAAAGCCAGACTGGCTGCTCGCCCAGCAAGCGCCGCCACGCTATGCCGCGGGCGATTTGACCCTGATCGGGCGCATAGTCGAACTTCAGGTTGCCGCTCACTTCGACATCCGTCGCACCGACCTGCTGAAGTCGATTCGCGTCCGCGCGAGTTTGTGCCAGTGCCAACGAGAATCGCGCCGCGGTTTCACGCATCAACGCCGCGTAGCGTCGCGACAATCGATAGGAGCGCTCCGACAAGCGCCCGTTTACGAGTGCCATCGGGATGCGTTGTTCGCTCGCGATTGCAACAAGATTCGGCCACGCCTCGGTCTCGATGCTGATGCCGAGCACAGGCCGAAACGCGCGCAGAAATCGCCGCACCGCGTACGGCAGGTCGTATGGAAGATAGGTTTGCAGCACGCGGCCCGGTAACCGCGCGGCGACGTCTGCGCCGGCCGCACGACCCGTTGGCGTCATGTGCGTCAATAGAAACTGGTGGCGCGGATACTGCGTCGGCCAGCGCATCGATCAACGGTCCGGCCGCACGTGTTTCGCCGAGTGACACTGCGTGAATCCAAATTAGAGGCAGGTCGCCCTTGTGCGTGTAGCGCGCGAAGCCGAAGCGCTCAGCCCAATGCAGTCGGTATTCAGGCTGCCGCCGCGAACGCCAGAGCAGATACAGCGCAGCGAACGGCATGGCAAAGAAACGCAACTGCGGTGTACGCCGCGCGCGCGAGTGTCATAGCGGCCGACTCATCACATGCGTCGCTGCGTCGATCACCGCACTTGCCGACGGGGCCGCAGTTGCGCTGCCGACGCTGATAACCGAGTTACCAGCATCGGCATCGCCGGTCAGCCCGACGAGCGCCGGGTCGTAATCGCAAAAGATGCCGACCGTCGGCCGTCCAAGCGCCGCTGCCAGATGAGTCAAACCGGTATCGAGCCCGATAACAATCGATGCGGTTGAAACTGTTGCCGCGATCGCAACAAGTGTCGCCGGCGGACTGACTGCGGCGCGCTGCATACGAGCCGCGAGCGACTCGGTCCGTAGCCCCTCTTGCGCCGACCCATAGAACAGCACGCTGGCGATGCCCTGGTCCGCCAGCCAGCGCTCGACCGCAATCCAGCGCTCGTCGTGCCACAGCTTGGTTGCGCGGCTGGCGTTGACCAGCAATACGGCAACTCGGTTTGCTGTCGCTCGACGGCGACTCAACGCTTGGCGCGATGCCGAAGCGCGGCGCGCCGGTGATCGCATATCCGAGCGCCGCTGCGCCGAGCCGTCGGCAACGCTCAATCGCGTGCAGACTGCGCGGCACTTTGAAGCGGCGCTGGTAAAAGTGCGCCGCGATTCCTTCGCGCGCCGTTGACGAATCGAAGCCCGTCACGGGTGCACCGGTCCAGCGCGCCAGCCAGGCGCTCTTGAGCCAGCCCCTGAACGTCGAGCACCAGGTCATAGTCGGCTTCACGTAACGCGCTTTTCGCGATGCGTACTTCGCGCCACACGGCCGGATCGAACGAGCGCTTGCGCCAGCGTCGTAACGCGACTCGATGCACAACGCGCGACGTGACGGCTCATCGCTGGAATCGCCGCAAACGCTTCTTCGCACAACCAGTCGATCTGCGCGCCCGGCAACGCGTCCGCGATATCCACCGCCAACGGCAACGCATGAACGACGTCGCCCATCGAGGATGTCTTGACGATCAGGATCCGCACAGGGCCGATTGTGCAGCCTCGGCGTCGTCAGCTGCGATAGCCGTTCGGGTTCTGCTGCTGCCAGCGCCAGCCATCGGCGCACGCCTGCTCGATGCTTCGCTTGACTTCCCACCCAAGCAGTCCCTGCGCTAGCGAAGGCATCGGCCCAGCACGTTGCGATGTCACCGGCGCGTCGCGGTCCAAACTCGTAGCGGAATCTTGCATGCAGTTGCGCTTTCGAACGCCGCGATCATCTGCAGAACGCTGACGCCGCGGCCTGCGCCCAGATTGATGGTCGAGTACCCGCCGTGAGCGAATGCGTACTCGAGCGCGGCGACGTGACCGCGCGCCAGATCCATCACGTGCAGATAGTCGCGCACCCCGGTGCCGTCGGGCGTCGGCCAGTCGTTACCCCATATCGTCAGCTTTTCGAGCTTGCCGATCGCCACCTGCGTGATGAAAGGAAACAGATTGTTCGGAACGTCGTGCGGGTCTTCGCCGATCAAGCCGCTTTCGTGCGATCCGACCGGATTGAAATAGCGCAGCGAGATCGCCGCGTGTTCGGCACCGGCGATACACCAGTCGCGCAGGATCTGTTCGACCATCGCCTTGGTGTGTCCGTACGGGTTGATCGGCCGTACAGCAGCGTCTTCGGCTATTGGCAGCTTGTCGGGCACGCCGTAGACGGTGGCCGATGAACTAAAGACAAGCCGCTGCACCTTTCGCTCGTGCATCGCGTCGAGCAACGCGAGTGTGCCGCCACGTTGTTGCCGTAGTAGTCGACCGGCCGTGAAACCGACTCTCCGACCGCTTTTAGCGCGGCAAAATGAATGACGCCATCGACCGGCCGCTTGAACACACGCGACATCACTTCGCGATCGCGCACGTCGCCGATGACGGTCGTCACCTGCTTGCCGGCAATTTTCTCGACGCGCTTGATCGCTTCCGGCGCGCTGTTGCTGAAGTTATCCAGACACACGACGTCGTAGCCGCTGGCAAGCAGCTCCACCATCGTATGCGTGCCGATGTAACCCGCACCTCCGGTAACCAGCACGGTCTTCAAGACGTCATGCGAAACGGCAAGCGCGCGTCCGGTTTTATCTTCAGTATCTGCGCTCCGAAATCGCGCTGGATGCGCTCGAGCGCAGCCATGTCGTCGCCTTCGAAGCGCATCACAACGACCGGGGTCGTGTTCGACGGCCGAGCCAGGCCGAAACCGTCTGCGTACTCAACCCGGACGCCGTCGATCGTGATGATCTCCTTTGCGGCCGCGAATCTGCCCTCCGTTCGCAAGCGCTCGACCAGCGAGAAATTTTCACCCTCGGCAGTCGTCAATTGCAGCTCCGGTGTGTTGATCGCCGCCGGCAAGGCGTTCAGCACCGCCGAAGGATCAGCATGCCGGCTCAGGATCTCCAGCAGACGCGCACCCGCGTACAAGCCGTCGTCAAAGCCTGGCCAACGGTCGTTGAAAAACAGATGACCGCTCATCTCGCCAGCAAATGGCGCGTTCGTTTCCTTCAGCTTGGCCTTGATCAACGAGTGCCCCGTTTTCCACATTGTCGGCCGTCCGCCGTGCTGGCGAATCCACGGCGCGAGTAGGCGCGTGCACTTGACGTCGAAGATGATCTCGCCGCCCGGATGGTGCGCCAGCACGTCCTGCACGAACAACATGATCTGTCGATCCGGGTAAATAATCTGGCCATCCTTGGTCACTACACCGAGACGGTCGCCGTCGCCATCGAACGCGAGACCGATTTCGGCATCCGTCTCGCGCAGGCAGCGAATCAGATCCTGCAAATTCTCCGGATGCGCGGGATCGGGATGGTGATTCGGAAAAGTGCCGTCGACGTCGCAAAACAGCTCGATGACGTCGCAACCTAAGCGACGATAAAGCTGCGGAGCCACCGCGCCGGCAACACCGTTGCCGCAATCGATCGCGATCTTGATCGGCCGCGCCAGCTTGACATCGGCAGTGATCGCATCGAGGTATGCCGGTATCGACATCTGCTTGGGTGCTTTGTCCGCGCCGAGTCGCGGTGACGATGCGCCCTTGCTCCAGCCGCTGCCGCAGCGCCTGTATTCCGTCGCCGTGCAACGTCGCACCGGCCATCATCATCTTCAACCCGTTGTACTCGGGCGGGTTATGGCTGCCGGTGATCGAGACACCTGACCCGGTGTTCAAGTGATGAGTGGCGAAGTACAGCACCGGTGTCGGCACCATACCGATGTCGACGACGTTGACGCCGGTGCGAGCGATGCCATCGATCAAAGCATCGCGCAACATCGGCCCGGAGAGCCGGCCGTCGCGACCGACGGCGATCAACGTCACCGCGCTTCCAGTCGCCAGCGAGCCCAGGGCTGAGCCAATCGCTTGCACTGCTGAGCGCGTCAAAGTGCGATCGACAATGCCGCGGATGTCGTATGCCTTGAAAAGCGAAGAATCCGGTAGCGGCTGCTCAAGAGCTTGCATTTATAGCGGTAATTCTAGCGGTCCACGCACTGATAAGCTTTGCGTGACTCGCGGCGTGACCACGTCGCACGCAAGGAGCACGGGACGTCCAGGTAATTTTATGCAACTACTTCCGATCATTCTCTCGGGCGGTTCTGGCACCAGGCTTTGGCCAGTGTCGCGGGAGGCGATGCCTAAGCCATTCATGAAAATCGGCGGTGGCAAAAGCCTGCTGCAATTGACCTGGGAACGCGCATGCGCACTGCCTGGTGTTTCCCACGCCGCCGTGGTCACCAACATGGCGTACTCATACAAGACCGCCGAGGACCTGATGGACGTGACCGGCGCCAAGCAGATCTCGCTGTTACTTGAGCCGGTTGGGCGCAATACGGCACCCGCGGTCGCGCTTGCGGCGTTATGGGCGCAGGCGAAGTTCGGGTCGGATGTGGTCTTGGTCGTGCTCGCTGCCGATCACTTGATCGACCGCCAGGCCGGCTTCAATGATGCCGTGGTCGATGCCGCTGCGCTGGCTCAGCGCGAGGGGCGACTCGTCCTTTTCGGCATCGAACCGTCGGGGCCAGAAACTGGGTACGGCTACATTGAATACGGCGCCCGGATCGCGCAGTCGAGTGCGCACGAAGTCGAGCGTTTTGTCGAAAAGCCGTCGATCGGCAAGGCCACCGAATACCTTAAGGCCGGCAACTTCGTATGGAACAGCGGCATGTTCTGCTTTACCGCCGCCACAATTCTGGCCGCACTCCAAGAACACGCGCCGCAGGTGCTGCAAGCCGCGCAGCGTGTCGCGCAGTGCAGCGCTATCGGGAGCGAGTGGCCAGGTGCTGTTCGATGCAGCCTCGTTTGCCGACCTGCCCGATATCTCGATCGATTATGCGGTGATGGAGAAAGCCGCGAACGTCGCAGTGATTCCATGCGCTTTCGGCTGGAGCGATATTGGCAGCTGGAAAGCCGTCGCCGAGACGCGCGCAGACGGACGAAGCCGGCAACAGCACGGAAGGCGACACGATCCTCGTCAACTCACGTCGCACCTATCTGCGATCGGAAGATCGACTGGTCGCCGCGGTCGGTGTAGAGGACCTCGTGGTCATCGATACGCCCGATGCCGTACTCGTAGCGCATAAAGACTCAAGTCAGCAAGTGAAGGATATTGTCGCCAAGTTGAAGAAGGACGGCCACGTCACGACCAAGGAACATCTGACCGTGCACCGGCCGTGGGGCAAGTACACGGTGTTGCACGAGGCACCACAGTTCAAGGTCAAGCGAATCGAAGTGAATCCCGGGAAGAAACTCTCGTTGCAAAAACATCACAAGCGCTCTGAACACTGGGTCATCGTGCAAGGCAATGCGCGTGTCACGGTCGACGAGCGATCAGTCGATCTCGGCCCGAACGAATCGATTTACGTTCCGATCAATATCAAGCACCGGATAGAGAACGCGACCGATCAGCCGTTGACGATCGTTGAAGTCGCGTGCGGAGACTATTTAGGAGAAGACGACATCGTTCGCTTTTCGGACGATTTCGGACGGGCCTGACGGCGCTCAAGTTATGGCAGCTGACGTAGGCAATCAGTAAGCGACTCCTGCCACTCCGGCACGTGCAAATCCCACACAGTGCGCATCTTTTCCGTACTGAGGCGCGAGTTCGCCGGTCGTCGGACGCGTGTCGGAAACTCGCTAGTCTTAATCGGCACCAGCCTGGGCGTCCGTACGCGTTGCTGAATCAAAGCGTTGGCGAAGATCGCGGCGGCAAAGCCGAACCAGCTGGTGACGCCACCGTTGACCACGTGCACTGTATCGCCGTGGTTTACGCGTTCCCGCGCCACATCGCTCGACAAAATCCCTCCGAGCAACCGCGACGTAGCCGTTGCCGAGAAAGCCGGCGAACGTCGGCGCACCAAACTGATCATCAACCACGCGCAGCTCCTCGCGTTCGGTCGCCAGGCGCAGCATCGTAGTGAGAAAATTGCGCCCGGCTGCTGCGTAGACCCAACTCGTACGCAAGATCAGATGCGCGCAGCCAGAGTTGCGGATTCGTAGTTCGCCGTCCAACTTCGAGCGTCCATATGCTGATATCGGCGCACACAGGTCCTCCTCGATATACGGCAGCGCTTTGGTGCCGTCGAACACATAGTCCGTCGAGTAGTGAATTAGAGGAACTTGCCGCTCGCGTGCCGCGTCCGCAAGCTCGCCGACGCTGATGCCATTAATGGTCAGTGCGGACTGTTCCTCCGACTCGGCGCGTTCAACATCGGTATAGGCCGCCGCGTTCACGATCACGTCAGGTGCCAGCGCCATTGCTTGCGCTCGGACATGTTGCGGCTGCGACAGATCTAACGTAGCCCGATTGGTAGCAATTACGCTTCCCAGGGGCGCCAACGCTGCCGTCAAGCAACGCCCAACCTGACCATCGCTTCCAGTCAACAATATTCGCATTACAGCTTGAGCGTGTCAGGCTCGAGCGCCAGCGCCGGCATCCAAGGTGCGCTCGTCGGCGATGCGCACTAAATAGCGTGCATATTCGCTTTGCCCCATCGCATGCGCAAGTGCGATCAGGGCCTCGCGATCGATATAGCCCATCCGCCAAGCGATCTCTTCCGGACACGACACCTTGAGTCCCTGGCGCTTCTCGATCGTCGCAATGAATGTCGATGCTTCAAGCAGTGAGTCGTGCGTGCCAGTATCCAGCCAGGCAATGCCCCGGCCCATTACTTCGGCTCTTAGCTCACCCCATTCCAAGTATTGGCGATTCAGGTCGGTGATTTCGAGCTCACCGCGTGCAGATGGCTTCAGTTCTGACGCGATCGAAGGTGCTCTCTGATCGTAAAAGTACAGGCCCGTGACGGCATAGCTGGAACGCGCTTTTTTCGGTTTTTCCTCTAGCGTCTTGGCTCGGCCCACATCGTCGAACTCGATCACCCCATAGCGTTCGGGGTCATTGACGTGATACGCAAAGACCGTCGCACCCGCCGTTTGTGCGTTTGCTCTTTGCAAAGCGGTCGGCAAGTCATGGCCGTAGAAGATGTTATCGCCAAGCACGAGAGCGCTCGCACTGCCTCCAACAAACTCCTTACCGATGACAAACGCCTGCGCCAACCCATCGGGCGACGGCTGGCTCGCGTAGCTGAATTCAAGCCCCAACGCGACCCGTCACCGAGCAAATCGGAAAAGCGCGGAGTATCAGCCGGTGTCGAGATGATCAAGATATCGCGAATGCCCGCCAGCATCAGCGTGCATAACGGGTAGTAAATCATCGGCTTGTCGTATACCGGCAGCAATTGCTTGGACAGAACATGCGTCACCGGATAAAGGCGCGTGCCCGACCCACCCGCCAAAACGATGCCTTTTCTTGCCACGCGGATCTACTTAAGTGGCAGCGCGCGCTGGATTCGCACGAAGATTGTGTGAAAGCGGTCGGTCATCAGTGATCTACTTAGGTCCGTGTCGTGAAAGGACTGTCGGCTCCGGTATTCTCTCACGCGGATTTTGCAGTTTTGAAAATGCCAACAAGAATGCAAATCGTACCGACGGCGTTGCCTGATGTGCTGCTGATCAAACCGGTCGTGTGGAGCGATGCTCGTGGGTTCTTCCTGGAGTCATGGAACGAGAGCGAATTCGACCGTGCCGGACTCAAAGTCCATTTCCGTCAGGACAATCACTCTCGGTCGGTACGCAATGTCGTGCGCGGCATGCACTATCAGCTTGAACGACCTCAGGGGAAACTGATTCGATGTTCGCGCGGCAAGATATTTGATGTTGCGGTCGACCTGCGGCGTAGCGCGCAGACCTTTGGACACTGGACCGGGCACGAGCTTTCCGAATTCAACCACCATATGCTGTGGATCCCGCCCGGCTTCGGGCACGGGTTTGTAGTCCTCAGTGACGACGCGGATGTGCATTACAAAGCAACCGAGTTGTATGACGCGAAATCGGACCGGGTCGTTCGCTGGAGCGACCCGCAGCTTGCAATCAAATGGCCGCTAACGGGAGCTCCCGTTCTCTCCATGAAGGATGCCGGCGCGCCGACGCTGGACAATGCTGAGCTATTCAAATAAACGACTGGCGCGAAATTCTGTGAATACATCGTCGATTTCATTGAAGGCACTCGCGGCCAGCGGTTGGAAACAGCGTGAGTTGCTGTATCAGATGACAAAGCGCGATGTGTTAGGTCGGTACCGCGGGTCGGCGCTCGGTGTCTTTTGGTCGCTGGCCCACCCGATACTGATGCTGATCGTCTATACATTCGTTTTTTCGGTCGTCTTCACAGCGCGATGGCCGGGAAGCGCGACAGACAGCAGACTTGGATTTGCGATCGTTCTTTTTGCAGGGATGATCGTGTTTGGAATTTTTTCCGAGTGCATTCAACGAGCATCCGGCCTCATCGTGAGTCAACCGAACTTCGTCAAGAAAGTTGTGTTCCCGCTCGAAATCATGGCCTGGACCACATTGGGAGCAGCGCTTTTTCATGCCGGCATCAGCTTGGGGGTGTTGACACTGCTGATTATCGTTGTCCAAGGCGGGCTACCCTGGACAGCCGTCTTGCTGCCTATTGTTCTGCTGCCGTTGCTCTGCCTGACGTTGGGACTAACGTGGCTTTTCTCCGCGCTCGGCGTGTACGTCCGCGACATCAATCAGATGTTGGGAGTCATGCTGACTGCACTGATGTTCCTGTCTCCCATCTTTTATCCGACGTCTGCGCTGCCCGCGGACGTTCGATGGCTATCAGCTATCAATCCCATCGCATTTTCGATCGAGCAGACCCGCGCCGTTCTGATATTTGGAAACTTGCCTGACTGGCGATCACTCGCCATCTACACAGCCATCGCCGCGATAATCATGTGGCTGGGATTTGTCTGGTTTCAGAAAACTCGGCGCGGCTTCGCCGATGTCTTATAGCGATTTAACAATCGGCAGTGTTTTCCAACAGTTCGAAGGTGTTCCTGCGCAAATGGATGCCTTTAGCGATTAGCATACTGGCGCTCATCGCGGTGTTTTCCTTGGCAGACCTGCGAGCATTTCGCGGTCTCGCCTCGCGTGCCCAATGGGATAGGTTGCCGGTGATTGCGCTAGCTGTGCTCGGCACCGTGATCGCCTTTGGATGGCGTTGGCGCACGCTGATGCTTGAGGCGCTATCGATGCAACGGGCAGTGATCATCGCCGCTTTAGGCCTTGGCGGTAACCATATTCTTCCGTTGCGAGGTGGCGACGCACTCCGCGTGCTGCTCTCTGCGCGCGGCCCAAATGCGCCGTCTATTCATGCCGGCGTATCAGCGCTAGCGCTGGAAAAGGTGTTCGATCTGATTGCGGTTGCGGCGTTCGGGCTCGCGTCAACTGCGGCGCTCGTTGCGCCGACAGCCGATAAGGGTCAAATCAACGTGGTAGGTATCGCGGTCGCGATCCTTGTGGTCGCAACGGGTGCCCTGTTGACTGCACGTTCCGGCTTGATGATCCGAGCATTTCGCACGCTTGCCCGCGCGGTCGGATTATCTCCGCGGCTTTACCGGCATTTACTGCGGCCATTGCATTACTTGCGCGAGACCGCCAGTCCGGGCCGAGTCGTCATTCTCCTGATCGAAACCGCCGTCATCTGGCTGGTGCTCTATGTCATTGCTTATCTGACCATCGCACAGTTGGTTGGGATAAGCCTAAGCATTGCCGAGGTAATGGTGCTGTTATTCGCAGCAGCGCTCGGACTCGCGATCCCTGCTGCCCCCTCTGGAATTGGGACCTTTCACGCCGCCGTGGTTTCCGCGTTTGTGTTACTTGGGAAACCAGCGTCGGAAGGCTTGGTATTGGCGGTGGCAATTCACGGCATCTTTTTCATTGGCTACTGTGCAAGTGGCGCCGCGGCACTGACGATCGCAGCGCATCAGTTGGGGCCGCTGCCAGTTCGTCGAGAAATCGTTTGAACGCTGCTCTTAGCTACCGATCCTGTGCTTACGAATTGCCGCGAATGTCTCTGCGGCATGGTTTGGCGAAGAAACACCGACTACAACTGAGCGAATGTTCGGGACCGTTGCGAGATACGCGTACGCCTCATCGGGCTTGAGGAATCCGGACGCAAGGGTTCCCATTGCCATTACATCGGGGCTGTGCACCTGCATTGCCTGTTCACACGCTTCGCGCGAAGGATTCATGTGAAACCCGGCTTTGTTGAAATGCGTCATCACGACCGGTGGCGGCAGTTGCCATTCCTTAAATAAGCTACACAACAGCGGCAGGTTTTTCGTCGCGAAAGCACCGTCAGCTCCGTGAGCCGTTTTGATCTCTTCAATATAGAAAGCAAATACTTCACGCAAACGCAGCGCGAGCAAAAGATCCGTCAGAACATCGTGAAGAAAAACCGCCCCCACGTCGAGACCACGAAACATCTTGAGCTCGAGTCGCACCAATGCGCTGATCATTGCCAGCAGATCCTTGGTAACAACACCCTTCGCCACTTGCCAGCCCATCGAGAATTTTTCTCGTAACGTCGTTTGCGACAGCGCCTCGAACGCCACGTTCACGAGCCCCACTTCGTTCGCTCGGGTAATGTATTTCTGCGCGTAAGGCAGTAACGGGTAGAGCGTCAGGCGCTGCGCAAGGCTGGCTTCCGAGCGCAGTAGGTCGCAAACACCCTCTGCGCGATCGTGGGTCGACATCATCATGCCACCTGCGCCCATCTCGACCGAAGCTGAAACCACATCGAGAATTCTCCTGGGCTCCGCAAAAAAGGCCGCGCGTTCCGCGCCGCGCGAGGAGGAAAGGTGATCGACGCCGAAGAACGCGTTGTGACCGAGAACGATTGGAACGAGGCGCGTCATATTTGCATCGCCGCCGGCCTGACCGTAATGCCGTTCGCGTCGGCAGAGTGATAAATAGCATCAACCACCAACTGCACCGCCTGAGCCGAAGCTACATCGCACTCAATGCTCGACCCTGACCTGATGGCGGCAACAAACTTTTCCATCTGGATCGTGTACTGAGGGCCGCCGATATCCACTGAAACGCCGTGGTAAAGATCTGGCTTGCGCCAACTTGACCACCCTTCGGCAAACGGCGCAACTGCCTTGTCGAGATAGAGCCGGACGTGATCGTCATCCACGTCCAACGTGCCATGGATCCCCTGCACGTGAATCGAGATCGTCGGGGTACGGTAGTGGCGCGCGGACCATGAGGCATCAAGATAGCCAAGCAATCCATTGCGAAAGCGCAATACGGCATGGCAATAGTCTTCAACACCCGTCGAGTAAAGCGCGCCAGTGCGCCCATTGACGTCCTCAACCTCGCCGAACATCCACAACAGCTTGTCGATGACGTGTGTGTTCTGGGTGATCAACACACCACCGCCCGATACATTCCTGTCGTAGCGCCATCCCTTGCCAGGTTTGAACAGCTGACCGATGTACATGCTCGAGCGGAACATCTGCAGCTTTCCCAAAGCACCGCTGGCAACAATTTCCTTTGCCTTGGCAAACGTATCGATATAACGACCCATGTAGCCAACCATGTTGACAACGGGGCGCGCGCGCAGTGCATCGATCAAGGGGCGCGCTTGTGCACCGCTCACCGACAGTGGCTTCTCAATGAAGATGGGCACACCTGCCGCTACGCAATCGACCGCAATCGGAACGTGCAACTGCGTCGGCGTTGCGATCAACGCCGCATCTATTCCGCCTTCTCTCAACAAAGTCCGATAATCGCTATACGTGCGCACATCCGGCATATAAGCCTTTAGCGCATCAAGCATCATGGGAGTGCTGTCGACTACTGCGGTGAGCCGAGCGCCGGGCACAGCGTTGGCAAGCGCGGCATGCAACAGACCGAGCTTGCCAAATCCGATTACAGCGATACGCAACGGTTCGACGGCAGACATGAAGCCTATTCGCCTGCCTTTCGAAGCGACAAGATCTCTTGCGACGGTTGGGCCGGAGCAATCAAGCGGCGTGTCGATGATTCGTTCCGGTCGACATTGCGTTTGATTTGCTTTAGCAGCTGCAGCACAAACCCAAAAAAGAAAAGCTGCATGCCGCTCATCACCAGCAGCGCAACCAGGAGCAGGCCAGACAGACGATTACCGATACCGAGCAGGCCTTCTTGCGCCAACAGGACGACGAAGTACAAAACGCCCGCAACGATGGACAGCAAACCCGCGGAATATAGAAGACGCAAATGCTGCCCTGACCGCAGAATCAGTATTGGCAGCGTGTACAGAATGTATTTAGGGATCGAGCCGACCACTCTTGAAGACCCGTGTTCGCGCTTGCGCCAGACACTAGGAATCTCGGTGACTCGATAACCTTTTTCCACCGCGTCGAGAATGGATTCCTGCACATAGGTCTGCGTGCCCAGAAGATCGAGGTCGGCGGCAACCTCGGGCCGCATGGCTCTGAGACCACCGTGGCTGTCAGTTAGCGGTAAACCCGTCTGGGCTCGTAGAAACGCCGACAAAACACGGGTGCCGAGACGATTGATCCAGCGATACGGATACTTGACGAGGCCTGTATCCAGAAAGCGCGAGCCGATCACAAAGTCTGCTTCGTCGCTTTCGATTGGCGCGAGAAACCGCTTGATTTCCGTTACCGCATCCGCCTGCCCGTCGCCGTCCACCGCAACGATTACGTCAGGACCAAGTTCAGCTGCCGCCTTCAGGCCACGATACATCGCGACGCCCAGGCCTTCTCCTCCGCCCGGTACAACGATGGCACCCAACTGGCGCGCGATACGCCGCGTTCGGTCCGATGAGTCGTCAGCCAAGACGATGTCGACCTGTGTGTAGCGAGTACCGGCAAAACCGTTGCGTACTTCTGCGATTACGCGGGCGATCGACTGTTCTTCGTTTCGTGTTGGAATCACAACGGCAGCGCGGGGCAACTCAGATTCTCCTTTTTGCGAGCCGAACGGCTGTATCCGTCACGCCAACGCGTCGCTAAGTTTAATCGAGTATGTGAGCACGACCTTGCCTGACTTGCGTAACGTCGTGACATCCGCATCCGAAATAGCAAAATAATCCGGCGCATCGTGCAACGACTCGAATCGCGCCGACGGGCTATGGATTCCTATCTCCAACTGGCGCGACAGCGTAACGAGCTCTTCAGGACGATCAATCACTATCGTGTCGCGAATCTCGATGAGATCTTCGCCTATCGTCAGCGTCCGCGTTAGTTGGCCGCCCAATCGCGCACGTCCCCGGATCATGCGTGCCTTGATTGAAGCGGAAAACAGGGATGCCAGCCCGGGGATTGCAAGGACGCGAGTGAACACCGCAAAAAATGGGCTCCATCGCTCGAGAGGCTTTTCGTCGACGACTTCGCGAAAGTGCGCATTGTATTCATCGGCACGATGCGCCGCTTCGATGTCCGACCAAATTGCAGTTGCATAACGTCGTCCGTTGCGTACACGCACCGAGTACCCCAGGTGATACAGAAAGCTGCGACCGCGTCCGGCGAGCGCTATCGCGCCGCCAAGGCGGCGGCTGACATGAGCCGAGCCGCCGTTAAGGCGCGTTACACGAAAACCAGATTTGTCGAAATTGGCCGATTGCAGGCTCGGATGCGGAGATGACTGCGGTAACGTCCCAGCGACTGACGCCGCGAGCGCGAACTGTGGAAAGTAAAAGTACGCGAAGTAGCGGTCGTCGACGCTTTCAGGCCCTTGCAACCAACGCTCCCGATGGGCCTTGCGGAACTTCCAAGCGAGTTGGGCTGAAACAGCATTTGACGCTGCAAAATATTCGGCGCCGAACGCGAAGCAATGGCTGGTGCCGCGGCTGCCAAGTCTTCCCGGTAAACAAGAGTTTTCCGCCACATTGCACAAAATAAATTGCGCGAGCGGCGTTGCCATTTCTGCAGCACCTAAGAAGCCATAATGATGCGCGCCCGCTAGCAAGTCGAGCGCGAGCGTCGAGTACCCGAGATCGGCACCGCCGTATTCAGGAAACCACCCTTCCGAGGACTGTGCTGCCTTCAAGCGCGCGTACTGAGTCTCCGCTGCAGCACGCCAGACGTCGGTGTTCGTCAGGCGGCTTGTGCACCAAAGCGCAAGCGCAGCAGCCAAGTTTTGGTTCATCACGGTCGGATGAAAGCGGCGTGAGAGCCAATGCGCAGCTCGCTCTAGGGCGACAAGCGTTGCTTGTCGTTCCGCACTGGGAACGTCACCTCCAAGCAGGAGAAGAGCCTGGGCCGCACCGGCCGCAGTAAACGCGGTCGCACAGTAACTTCGCTCGTTGCGATACCACTCGTCAAACGACCCGTCTCGATGCTGGACTGCGGTCCAGCGTGCAAGCGTTGCGCGAGCGAGTAGACCGAGTTGCTCGCGTTCCGTGCGTACCAGCGACCCGTTGGTGGCCAGCGCGGAAAACCCCAGCATCAGCTGTTGCCAGGCGGCGCCGGGGAAATCCACAATGGTTCGGTAGTACCAGAACACTCGATCGCACGACCCAAAGCTCGGCGACGATTGATCTCGGTCAACGAGTCCACGCGCTCGATCGAGGCAGCGCTCCACCTGTTCGAGGTAAGGCGAAACGGCCCCGACGTTCTCCGGTACCGCGCTAGTCATAGAGCCGGCTGCCGGCCGGCGAGCCACATGTGAAGCCCCATCATCGCTACGAGTCGTTTTGAAGCAATGAAATCGCCAGCTGCAAACTCCTTGATGCAGCGCTTGACGAAGCTCGTGCGCAGCAGTCCGTACTTCTTCACCATGCCGTCGGAAAGCCAATCTTTCGCCAGAGCCAGAGTCTCGTCGCGATACATTTGCTCGAGAGGCAAATGAAACGCGATCTTCTTGCGGGCGAAATGTCCAACACCCTCTTGCTTTAAGACCTCTCGCAGCAGAACCTTGTTGCCCGAACGTGACAAGACGAGGCGAGTCGGGCATGGTCGCCAGGCAGTCATAAATGCGCGGATCCAAGTAAGGCACGCGCGCCTCCAGCCCATGCGCCATGCTGAGTTGATCCATCTTGTTCAGAATTTGATTCGGGAGCCAGTTCGTCACGCCTTGAAGCATCAGTCCCGAAAGTGACAAATCGTGATCAGCCCCGTCCGCAATCGGCGCTGAAAACGTCGTCGCTTCACCGATTTCCGAATCGGCAATGATGCTGGTGGCGATGCGAAACGCATTCGCTGGTCTGCCGACGGCGCCCAGCAGCTGCGTTACCTTCTCACGACCGTTCGCGCCGAGCGACGCTTCGTAGTGAAAGAACCGATCCAGAATCGATATCGGCACGTACCGCAGCAACGGAGCTAGTACCCGAACTGCGGGGGCTGCAACGGCGAGCCTGATCGAGAGCGCGCAACGGCGGAACGTGAACGTAACCGCCAAACAGCTCGTCGGCACCTTCGCCGGTGAGCACAACTTTGCGCTGTCGTGCGGCCTCCCTGCACAGGTTGTAGGTGGGCAGGATGATGGCGTCTCCCACCGGCGTATCCATACATGCCATAGCATCCGGCAACTGCCGCAATGGGCAATCAGAATCCAGGTGCGCGACGACTTGATCGGCACCATAACGTGCGGCAACAGCCTTCGCAGCGGCCGTTTCATCCGCGTGATCGCCCATGGAAAATGTAAAGGCGAGTGGCGGCTCAGGCGAGTGACGCGCCGCGAAATGCATCACGGCCGACGAATCGATACCACCTGATAGAAGCACACCCATCGGAACGTCTGAGCGCAGTTGCTCCATCACCGACAAGTCGAGCAGACGATGCAACTCGGTGACCCACTCCGAAACTTGCAACCTATCGCCTGGCGTGCGCCGCGCCGGCTTCCAAAACGGTTTTATTTCGAGGCGTCCTTCGCGCCAGCGCGCCCAGTGCCCCGCTGGAAACTGTTTAACGCCTCGATAAAACGGACGCCCATTGGGAACGTAGCGAAACTGCAGATAGTCGCGGACGGCGTCAAGCGATAGCCCTCCATCGACCTCAGGATGCGCAGCGACGGCACGTGCAGTCGAAGAGAAAACCAGACCGCTCGGCGTTTCTGCGTAGTAAAGCGGTTTGATCCCGAAGTGGTCGCGCGCGAGATAGAGGGACCCGTCGTCCGCATCGTGCAGTGCGAACGCGAACATTCCGTTTAGCCGCCGAAAGAAATCGGTCCCGAAGCTTGCAAATCCGAGGGGCAGCAGCTCGGTATCCGAATGACCCAAGAGGCGCTGACCCGCACCCTCAATCGAATCGCGCAACTCCTGATAGTTATAGATTTCGCCGTTATAGGTAACCGCAAGCCGTCCATCCGCTCGCGTCATCGGCTGGTCACCCGTCGCCGTGAGATCAACGATGGCGAGCCGTGTATGGCACAGGACGACACCATTGCGTTCGAGTACACCCTCGCTGTCGGGGCCACGATTGCGCAGCAGTTCCAGCATGCGCGCGCTCAAGTCGGGCCGCGCGTGACCGGTATAGCCGCCGATTCCACACATAGATCTTCTTCGTGTCGCCGAGTGTTATTGCGCTATCAGATCACCAGCAGATGCCTTGATATCGACCGTCTGCGACCCGATCATTCGTTACCCTGACCAGATCGATGATCGTCTGCTCGGGGCGAGCAATTGAACGAACTTTGCGGAATTCTTCGGCCGGATTGCCAATGACGATAACTTCGGCAAACTCGATCACTTCCTCCATCGAATCGACCATCAGGCGGCTGATGTGCGGTATGTGATTCAGTATGAAATCTCGATTGGCTCCGACCAGCGCAGCAAGATTGACATTGCGGTCATAGAGCTTTAGCTCAAGTCCCTTGCCGATCAGTGTTTCAATCAGCTGCACGAGCGGGCTCTCGCGCAGATCGTCGGTGCCAGCCTTGAACGAAAAGCCAAGAATGCCGACGCGCCGCTTCTCTGACTCGAGGACCATCGCGATACCACGTTCCGTGTGTATCGCGTTGCTCGGCAGAATTGCGTTCAAGATAGGGACTTCCACGTCCATCGCCTTCGCTTTGTAGTTGAGCGCACGCAGGTCCTTAGGCAGGCAAGAGCCGCCAAACGCGTAGCCAGGCTTTAGGTAGTAAGGCGACAAATTGAGCTTTGTATCCTTGCAAAAGATGTCCATTACTTCGTGACTATCGACGTCGAGGGTCTTGCAGATCGATCCGATTTCGTTTGCAAATGCGACCTTCAATGCGTGCCACGCGTTATCCGTGTACTTGACCATCTCGGCCGTCTCGACGCTCGTCTTCAGCAGCGGCGCCGACAAGTTCGAATACAACCGCTCGATCAGGTCCGCGGAGAATTGATCGAGCGCGCCGATCACTGTCTTCGGCGGATTGCGATAATCCCAGACGGCGGAGCCTTCGCGCAAAAACTCAGGGTTTATGCAGACGCCAAAATCAACACCGGCGCGTAAGCCCGATGATCGCTCGAGAGCCGGCACGACGGTGCCGCGTATGGATCCCGGCAGCATCGTGCTTCGGATAGCGATCACATGAAACCGACCAAGACCTATGAGGCAGCCGCCTATTTCCTCGCACACCTTGGCCACATGCGACAGATCAAGATTGCCGTTTCGCTGCGACGGAGTTCCAACGCAGACCAGCGAGAGTTCCGAATTGACCACCGCGTCTCGCACATCCGCTGTCGCGCGTAGACGTCCGGTAGCGACGGCTTCACTTAACAGCGGTGCAATGTCCTTCTCGACGATCGGGGCTGTGCCAGCATTGATTAGGTCGACCTTGGTAGTGCTGCTGTCGACACCGATAACGTGATGGCCGTCGGCAGACAGGCACGCTGCTGAAACCGTGCCGACGTAGCCGAGTCCGAATATGCTGATCTTCATTGTAGATGGATCAAATTTCAAAATCCCAATGCCTTGGGAACAACGCAAGCAGGCCACCAGCAGCGCAACGGCGTCATGCGTAGGCCATGTTACTTTGCGTTTCCGCTAAGCGCTTGCGGCGGCCGGATAGCGCGTACTTCTTGATTGATCAATGCGAACCTTTGCGCAAGGCGCCATTCGAGCGCTTCTTCGTTGTCCTGTATGTATGGCGGAAGCCTTGCAAGATTCGCCCTCGGGACTGGCATGTACGAGTTGTGATCATGCGTTTGCGATAGAAGGTGGGGTCATTGACCTTCGCGTAATGGATGAGTCACAACACGTATTTCCATTTTATGCGTCGGAATCCTACCGTCTCTTCGCCGACAAGCAGGCGGAGTTGCATCAAGCGCATTACCGGCGGGGTAGTCTCTCCAACGCGGTCGAAGAGTCGATGAAAGGAGCGCTACGCGCATTGCGCCGGGATGTCAGCGCCCCGCTTGTTGAACTCGGCTGCGGCGGTACGCCGATGATCGATTGGGCCACACACCCTACGCACTATGTCGGCGTTGATCAGTCTCTTGAGCTACTCCAACGGGCGAAGTCCGCTAATCCTGAAGCGACATTCATCGCGGCGAATCTTCATCGTCTACCGTTTGTCGATCGATGCCTCTCGGTGGTAGTGGCCAATGCAGTGTTGGAGCATGTGTTCCGCCTGGAAGTCAGCGTGGAGGAGATCGCCCGCTGCCTTAAAAGCGACGGATCGCTCTATGTCTTGGTGCCGACAGAGGGAGGATTGGCCGTTGAAGTGGCCAGGGCCGTCACGTCACGGCGTAACGCGCGAATTCTCGGCATTTCGGCACCGGCTTGCCGTGACGCCCAGACAAAGGATCACTGCAACTCAGTTTTCGCTATCGGCAACGCACTAAAGAAGCACTTTCAACTCAATCGCACGCGATATTGGCCCTTTTTGGTCGGCGGAGTGCATCTCAACCTAGCAAAGATGTGGGTAGCACAACCGTTGTGCGCTGACCAGGTTCAATGAACGAAGGATTCATCTCCCTCTTATTGCGGCTATACCAAGACTCTCGTTACATACTGGATTGGCTGCCTCTAGTTCCGCGAGAGACGCCGAGCGAAAGAACCATCTTGCGCCGGCACATCAGAGGTGACAATCCTCTGATCCTCGACGTGGGCGCCAATCTCGGTTCCTCCGTCGCCTTTTACCGGCGTCTGTTTCCAAACGCACGGCTCATCGCGTTCGAGCCTGATCCTAAAACGTTTCAGCGTCTTAGACGCAGACATGGTCACGCTCCCAACGTCACCCTGTTGAACTGCGGAGTCGGCGCTGTACCGGGGCGGTTGACGTTACAGCGCAATACGCACAGTTCCACCAACAGCTTCTTGCAGGTCGACGAAGACTCGAGCTGGGTGCGCGAGACGCCAGGATTTCGCAAGATCGACTCAACCGATGTTGACGTTGTGACACTTGACGGCATCGCCGACAGCCTTTCGCTCGGCCACATCGATTTCGTGAAAAGTGATACGCAGGGTTTCGAGCCTGAGGTACTCACTGGAGCCCGACGGCTTCTCAACGAAAAACGAATTGGCTTACTGCGGCTCGAAATAATGTGCGGAAAGTTTTATCGGAAGTCTGTATCGCTGTTCGATATCGAAAACATCCTCCAACCGTTCGGTTATCGGCTGATAAGTTTCGGGGGACTGCACTTCGACAAGAGTGGAGTTCTAAAGTACTTCGATACGTACTTTGCCCTCGATCGCTAACCTGCTCTTTCGAGGTCGAAGTACACCATCGTCCCGAATTTGCCGTCGAGCAAACGGTGCACGAACCCTGGAATCAACGCACTGGCAGGGACGAAGCGTCGCGGAAAGAAATGAACTTCGTGGCGCAGATACTTGAAACCAGCCGCTTCTAGCAACCTACGCCACTCCGAATCGGAGTAGGCGATGCCGATCGGATTGTCGGCCCCGTCGTACTGGCGAATGAAATCGTCCACGTCCTTGGCATCGCGCGACAGGTCTGCGCCTGGATGCTTCACGCCTAGAGCCCGCATGGCCAAACGGGTCGCGCGGAAGACCAAAGGACTGTGCAGCAGCCCCTTGCGATATAGAGTTATCTTGGCTCTGCCGCCAGGTTTCAACACTCGAAAACATTCGATGAACGCTTTCTGTGTGTCGGGCGTGTGATGCAGAACCCCAGAGGAAACGACAAGATCGAAGGTTCCGTCCGAGAACGGTAACTCCTCAGCGTTGCCGACCTGAACCGAAGCAACAAGTCCGTGGTGTGCCAGATGCGCGTTAGTCAGTTCCACCGCGCGCGGCGTCAGGTCGACGCTGTCGACCTGAGCACCGTGGCGCGCGTATTGAACCGTGATCCAACCCGGTCCACAGCCGACATCGAGCACTCGCTTTCCTGAATAAGCGTCGAATTGCCAGTACGGCAACGCGTAGCGCTCGACGTCACCTGTCTTGATCTCATCCAGTTGCGCGAAAAACGCAGCCGATCCGACTTCGGCAAGCTCATGAGAAAAGAGCGGATTCTTGTTCCAGTAGTCTCGAACGTCTGCAATTTGCGGCATCAAGCAGGGGTTCCTATGGCTCAGCGGGGTCACTGCAGCGCGTTGGGTTCAAAGAAGGATTCAATAAAGGCCCGGTCGGTCATGAGCCGTTCGTAGCGCCGAACACTGCCGACCGAAAACTCGTCCCGTCTTGTGTAGATGAGCGCACCGGCCCCACTTGGCCCATTGGCATTGGGTACAAAGACATAGTAGCCGCTGCGATCTGCTGCGGCGTTGTCAAAGACTTTCAAAGCGGCCTTTTTTCCGACGACATCGGATTCGAATGTTGAACGCCACGTAGACGGCCAAAGCCAGACGGCCGAATAAAGAAACACCACGGCAACGACTCCACCGATTCCTACTCGGCGACCCCAACGCATGTCGAAGCCGTTCGAATGACGAGCCAACAACCCGTTGTTTCCAATAACGAACGCCAGCAGGCCAAGAGGGAGCGCAAAGGAATAAGTCGCCGTAATGCGGTCGGTATTGATCCCGAATATGGGGCCCGCGCCTAGGGCGGTCATCATAATCAACCCCGACAAATACAACGCGAAACAAGCAAGAGAAATGAAATCGCGGCGCACAGCGCTGAGTAGCATGCAAACAAGCGCGAGCGCAGCGGCGAGCAGGCTCGATCCGAGCACGGCAGCCCATAGAGATGTGACAACGGCGATAAGGGCGATCCCAAGCGGCCAAAACGCGTTTGCCGACTGCGCCCAATGAATGCGCGACGAGAATGCCCTATGCGACCTTGATGCCGCCACGACGTGGGATCGAATATTTGCTAGCGCGGCCAACGTGAGAGCCACCGCGAAGGCCGGGTGCGCCAGCGACACAAGATCATGCCGGACCCTTTCGATGAAGCCGGTCAGTAAGAATCGCATGCCAGGAACCGAGACTATGAAGTGCACGTAGTCTCGGATGACGTCGTCGCCTGTAATGCCCTGCCGTCGGTACATTTCATCGCATGCTGACGTCCAAAAGCGTGTCGCGTCATGGACGACGCAGTAAAACGCCGCGAATGCGTTGTTATAGGTGTGGTAGTGACGCTGCAGAAGGCCATCCAAAATGAAGGGTGCAAGAAAGCTCACCAAGCCCGCAGTGGCAAGTAGTCCCACATTCTTCCAGCCGCGCTGCCAGCAACACAACGCAATCAGAAGAAATCCCGCCGGCAACAACGCGCCGCGAATCGCGGTTGCGATACCCAGCAAAAGCAATCCGACGCATAGCGTCAGCATGCCGGCTCGTCTATCGAGAAATAGAAGAACAAGAAGGAGACCCGATAGTGAGAACAGAAGAGCGGGTAAGTCGGGCATCGGAACGTTAACCACCGCCTGCCAAAGTGAGGCGCCGGGGAGTGCCACACACAGAATGGCCCACAAACCGAACATCAACCCGATCCGCGTTCCGATCGCAATCAGCCCAGCAATGGCTAGCACGACGATTAGGGCAAAAAAGAAGAACGCCGGCACGGCCTCTGCAGAATCAAACACTGCCATTACAGATCCGAACAGGATTCCAATCGTCGGACGATAGAGATTGGGTGTTAATGCAACGTCCGAGCCTTCCAACAGGAATTGCATTCCACCGAAAATCCAAAGCAATGCGTCGGAGTATGGAACGCTCGCGGTTCCGAATGCTGGAGCTTGCATGTTTACCGGGCCGTCAGCGCCCGCGAAGAAGCGTAGGCCCAAGTGGACCAGTGCCAGAGCAAGAACGCCGAGGAAGAGAACGCTCAAGACGATGTGCGAAGGCGGGGCGCTTGCGGCGACCAGTCGCTCGGCGCGCACACGCGGCGTCGCAAGCAGGAAGACGATCGCGACGAATGCGGCCAGCCAAGAAAACAGCCCTGGATAAGTTCGATAGGCGAGTTGGTACCCGCGTCCGTTGGTGCGCGGGTCGCTGTTGTCTGACGACGAAAAAACGACCGAGCTCTGCCAATGTGAGTAGCGTCCGCCACCAGCTTCGCTGATGATCGTGTGAGGCGTGTTGTCCGGTCCCAGTGCCCGCCCGTCTTCCAGAACCTGCAGCGCTGCAGCACCGCGACCCTTCATGCTGTCACCGGTCCGTACAACAAATGCACCCCGTTCCGGAATCGCTACAACGTACGCGTTTCTTTCCAGATGCCCAATGGAAACGGTTTTCACACTCATCGTCTGTGCGAAGCCGGCAAAACCCCACGCAACGACGAGAAAAACAACGGCAACGCAAAGCGCTCGTACTGCGGGTCTTGTCCGGTATCTGGCAAAAGCTGTGATTGCAGCGAAGCCGTCGCGCGTTGTCCGAAGGCTGATTAATCCGACGAACGTGACGAGCGCAAGTAACCAGGCGAGAGGACTCGGTAGCAAGCGGAAATCGACCGTGTAGTTTCGACCGTTCTCACGTGGATCCGAATTGTCCGAAGTAGAAAAAACAACCGAAGAATCCCAATGAGAGAAGCGACCGCGCACCCGCTGCCCCGATGTCAGCATGCAGGCTGTGCGCCGGCCCTAAATGTTTGCCATCTTCTTTGACGACAAGGCCAGATGCGCGCGGGTTGTCCACGCCGTCTGAGCGAATACGAAAGAGGAAAATTGCCTTCGGCCCAGGAGCCACATATCGGTTCTGTTCCTGGTGCTGCATCGAACTGCGTGTGAGGTCGGCACTGCGCACGGATGCCAACGGCCGACCACGCGACCATACTTAATAGCAGCGCGCAGCTTAGTAAGGCGAGCGAGATCGATTCCCATCCGCCTTTCGAGGCGGTGACGCCTGCTCGATCATGCAGCGGAAGCGCTCTGCTCTCCTGGTTCGTAGTGGATGTCAGAACCAGCAAGGCGGCAAGCGCGCCAATCATGAGGCCTAATGCTTGCTGCATATCACTCCAGCGTTGTCCAGCGCGATACCTGGTGCCGGATCGCAGAGCCGCTCTTCAACACGGACATCAAACCGCTGCCGCGCGCAGCGCTTCTAACTCCTCCAAAGGCGCCCTTGCGTCGTCCAATAGAACTTCCAAATAGCGCTCTGCCATCGCGTGGCGCGAGAACGAGCTTCGCATATATGCAGCGCCGTTAGCTCCGAATCGCGTTCGAAGGTGATCGTCTTCCAAGAGTTCAATACACCGGCGCGCAAACCCTCGATGTCGTCGCGGTCGACCAGATACCCGGTCTCGCCGTCGATCATGCAATCAGACACACCACCCACATTCGAAGCAACCACCGGCAGACCCGTCGCCTGCGCTTCCATCAAGACGTTGGGCATGCCTTCAAACGAAGAAGTCAGCAACAAGCAGCGACGAAATCTGCATCAGTTCCGGTACGTCGTCACGCCTTCCAAGCAGCGTTAGTGAATCCTGTAAACCCAACTCGACGATGCGGCTCTGCATTTCATCCTTCATTGGGCCAACGCCAGCAACAAGCCCGCGTGCGCCGGGCACACGGGCAGCGATCGCGGAAAAGGCTTCAACAAACAAAAGTGGCCGCTTCTCCTCGCTAAGGCGAAAAACGCCCAAAATTAGGGGAGTACTTGAAGTAACGCCTAGCTGTTGCCGCAAGCGTTGCAAGGAACCCGCGTCTCGAGCGCCTATTTTTGTCGCGTCAAGCGCGTTCGGTACAAGTTTGACGTGGTCTTCCGCGATTCCAATCCACTGCGCATAGTCGGCATTCGACGCACGTGAATTTCCCGTCATCAAAACTCGAGGCGATCGCGCGAGCGTGGCGTACAGCGGTTGATACCAGTCGTTGGCAAGATATGAAAATCGAGTCGGGTTGTAATTGCGGAATGACATGACAATCCGCGGCACTGACGCCAATATGCCGGCCGCGCCGGCGATGATGTTCGAATAGTCGAGCTGCGCGAACACCACCCGCGGTTTCAAGTGTGCAAACAAACTTTGGAGTGCGCGCAAACGAGGACCGAATGGCCTCTCCGTCCCTGTTCCGAGGTCGCCGGACTCAATCCCCTCTAGTGTCGATCGCAATGCGTGCAGCAGCCCCTGCTGATCCAATTTCTGATCGAGCTCTGTGACCTCAATTCCCTCGCTGGCAAGCAACGGAAGGTAATGCCGGCTCTGGCCTTCAAGCGGGAAGAGAGTGACGAAGTGAACTTCGTATCCCATCTTTTTCAGCTCGCCCGCGAGATAGCACCATTGACGCTCAGCGCCGCCCGGTGGTAACGCGTGCGTCAACACGACGACCTTATCGCCCGGCTTAAGCGGCAGCCGACGATGAGCCGCACTGTCAGCAGCTATCGCAGCGCTGAGCTCTTCCAGAAACGGCGGTCGATGCTCCGTGGTCGATGGCGCAACCACCTCCGGATACGAACCTAAGCCGCCGTTGCGTCGAAGGTTGTTCGGCACCATCCAGATCGATTTCGGCGAACCTGCATGGGTCGATGAGAAAAATACGTGGCTTCCCCAGACTGAATAGCGGCCGTCGCCAGAGCGTCGAATATTGGCGTGCGAAACCGGAAGTGGCGGTAGTTGTCGCCTGCCTTCGAAGAGAGCAAAGCGGTCCGACATCTCTCTTTCATCAGACGGGACTTCGCTTGACGGTCCCGCAACCCACAGCAATCCTCTTTCTGCCCGAGCCTGCTTGAACATCCGGCGGCCGACTGCCGCTCGGGTCAGCGCTCTCAAATCGAAATACTCGCGCCAAGCGCTGGCCGTGTTCATGGAAATCGATAGGATCGACCCATCACCCCGATACGGATGCCGCATCATCAGGCGCGCAACGCCCAATCGGCGCAATCCGTCCATTTCCGACCAGCCGACTACGTCGCAGAAACCGGTCTTCATCAGCAGCAGAGTCGAGCCGGTCAGTAGCTGCTTTGTCTCTACGCTGCATTCGCCGTTAGACAACGCTGCCCACGAGGACGCAACTGCCGAAGCAGGCTGACCCGCGGATAGAGATGATCGAGTAACGCGCTCGAGTAGGTCAGGACTTGCCGCGATCATCTGTGCGAGTTCAGACAGTGACGCTGAAATCGCTGCATGTTGTTCCAAGTGCTGATCGCCTGCTGCGTGAACCTCAGTCACGGCGAGAACGCGTTCAGCGACTGGCCAGAGTTCAATTTGCGGCGGCGGCACAGATTGATCGGAACGTGAGCGCATACCAGTGGCACTCACAGGACCTTGCGGCCCCTGACGCAGGTCGTCCATGCACTAGGCCTAACGATATCCGACAGTCCAACGTCGCGAAACCAACCTTCCACTTCCTCCGGACTGTGCACACCGTGATACTTCGGAGAGTATCCATCGAACGTATCGAGAATGTCGTTTTCCAGCCCAAGCCCTTGCGCCGAGTTTGGGAACGCTCGACGAATTACGCCCGCGTACCACATGTCGTCTCGTTTCTGAATCCACGGAACAAACCATGAACACCATGTGTGAAACATCTTGGGTGGAATCTTATTTACAAACGGCACCCACTTCGTACGTACCAAGTAATCGCCTTCGTTGGGATAGACCCAAATAGCGATGGAGCCGCCCGGCTTCAAAAGCGGTACGAGCGCTTTGAAGTACTGCATCGTATTCGGCGTGTGGTGCAGAACCCCGATAGAAAAAATGAAATCGAAGCTAGCCGGCGCAAAGGGAAGACGGCCGATATCTGCCTGAGCGATGAAAACATTTGGGCGGTCGGCAAAGTTGCGGTGAGACGTTTCGACCGCATAGCTCAAATCGACGCCGACGACATTGGCGCCCCAACGGCTCGCGATATCGGCGTACCGACCCGCGCCGACGCCCGCATCTAAGACGAGTTTCCCACGCAGTTCGTCGGGCCCGAATCCAGTCTTTTGGACGAATTGCCCTTCGGAGCTTCGATCGCCCCTTACAAAATCGAGCTGCGTTTGATCGTGCACAGTCCATTCGAAACTGAATGAACCGACATATTGATCACCCGGCACGAACCTTGGAATCGAATTGACGATCGGAAACTTATGGGACGGGGACCTGAAGCAATCGTCCTCTAGCTGGAGCGGAGAGCCGTCAAGAGGGTCTCGCAGCAGCGGCAATACGAGACGATTGATCTGTTTGTCGAGGAGAGTCACGTTAGATTAGAGAAAGCGGCCGAACCATGTACCCCACCCGTGAACTCCGAACGACTCCACCAGGCCCTGCCTTTGTAACGCATCCACGTTGTGCCGGGTCGTCTCCTCTTTTTCTGGAGCGCCGGGCGCGTAGTAATCGTCTACGACCAGATAGCATCGTGGAACGAGGTATGGCCGGTATAGCGCAACATCTTCTTCGACTCGACCATCGGCATCCAAGACCAGGCACTCAAACTTTCCGTTGCGCGTAGCTACCTCAGAAAGCTGCTTCAACACCGCCGGTTCCCGGCTATGGCCGACGATCAGATCGACCTTGTCGGCCACACCATAGTTCTTGAGGTTCGTGCGAAGGCTTTCCACGATATCGGTCGTTGAAAAGGTCGGATGCTCGTATCGCCCGCCCTTTTCGATCGAGGTAATTCGATACGAACGGTTCGCATCCTTGACGCCACGAGCGAGCGAGATGGTTGAGCCTCCAACGTAAGGTCCTAGCTCGAGCACTTGGCCCGAGGCGCATGCGCCGTAGTGGTACAACAGCGCAAGAACGTCCGGATGCAGCATCGACAAGCGCTCATTCAGTTCTCGGAAGGACTGGTAGATGGGCGCCGAGCGGTACCGCGTCGCCAGCATCGACAGCTCAAACCAAGTTGTCGGCATTCCTTCTAAAAAATGCTGCATGAGTGGTCTTTCAACATAACAAGAGTGAGCGAACTCGGGCTGTACAAAAGCGACGCAGTCTACTTGGCCGTGGTTATGCCGATACAAGGCCTATCAAGATCGAATCTCGGAGCCTGAAAAGCTAGGGCCATAGCGTTTGCTTGAGCGCTTGGAAGTTACTCTGACGCTGCCTCGAGCTCTGCAGTCATTATGAAGCTGCAACGCAGTCGGGCTGTAACGCGGTCCATATGCGGTGTCAGGCGTTTGTCGAGCCGGTCGGCGAGCTCTACCAGTCGACTAGGCTTTCCGTTTAGGCACGTTGTAAATTCTGGCCAGCGTTCAACCGATCGGTTCTGCGCGAGAATCTCATCGTAGCTCTCGCCAAATGCTCGCTTGACGGCGAAATTGAGAAGCCCTCGATGCGAACCCGAAAAGATGTCGTCGCCAAATACGAGGCGCCGGATTCGCAATCCCGCAAGCTGAGCCGCACGATTCAAAGTCTTTGGGGTAAACATCAGCAAGTGTCTTGGCACGTCGTCGTGTCGCATAAAGCGGGCCGGCAAGCTACGAAAATTTGGCACCAATACGTAGGCACGGCCTTTCGGAGCCAGAAATGATGACACCTGTCGGAGGGCGGTAACCGGGTCGTGTACGTGTTCTAAAACCGCCCACATCGTGACGGCATCAAACGAGCTTGGCTCAAAGGTCGCAGTTTCGACCCGGCCGAAGTGAATCGGCATATTGAACATGTTCGGAGGGGTCTCCGAGAATTCGATCCCGCGCACTTCCCATCCAAGCCGCTTCATCCAAAACAGGAACTCACCCTTTTGACATCCAATGTCGAGCAGCTTTCCGGGCGGCAAGGCGCCTAGCATTCGGGCTTTCGCCTCCAGGCTCGTCTGCTTTTCTTCCAGCAACTTGCCCACGGTCACTTCTACATCGTAAAAATCCGGTGTGTAGAAGGATTTGATTTCGCTTTGATCCGGTCGCGGGTTGACGTACACCATGGTGCAGCGGCGGCAACGCACAACGCGAAAACGGTCGGTTGTTACGTAATGAGTATGGTCCAGGCGATCGAAGAGCAGTTCGTGCTGCTCGCTCTTGCATATCGGACAAGCAATGTATTGCATTTACGCTACTGGAAGTAAGGACAGCGAGTTGAGCTCGCCGGAATGATCGCGACCACTAATTGTTATCTGAGACCACTGAGATCACTGAATCCGCTACGACTCAGCGCGCTTCGATAGCCGATCGTCCCATATTTGACGGTAGTAGGACTGCTGAGGAACGACTTCAAACGTCGAATCGCTTTTCGATTCAACACATGTAAGCAGGAAATAAGTCCCGGGGGAAAGAGCGCCTAGCTGATCAAAATCGCGTGGTCGATAGTCTTGAATTTCCCATCTATCGTGCACGGGGTCGCGATCAAACCGCGCCACCGCCAATCGTCGAATGATCCAGTTGTTGGCCGCGTAAAAGTCAACAAAGAGCGTGGGACTAAAGGAATAGAACCCGTGATCAACGCAGTTGGACAACGGACTAACGTGCACCACACGCCCGCCCGGCTTGGTAAATCGACAAACTGTGCGCAGCGCCTGTGCCACATCGAAGACATGCTCAAGGGTTCCGCCATCGAAGACTAGGTCGAATCTCCCAATGAGCTGTGGCGGAATTTCACTTTTATTTAGGTCGCAGACGACATCGGGTCGCTCGTAAGCATTTGCGTCTAGCGCGAGCAGGCGATCGAAACCAAGCCCAGCAAAAAGCTCCTGATCGGATATAGCGCCGTGCCGTTCATCGGCGACGCGCAACGGCCGTGCAACGTAACTGAGCTTGTCCGCAAGTGCGACGAAAGAATTCTCATCGACCGCTGTTGCCTGTCTGCCAAGAGTAAGGACCTGTCCGGACCACGGGCGCAGAACCCCCTCTTCCATCAGGAACTGCAAGACGCCTACCGCAATACCCAAGCCACTCCTCCTTCACTTGTCACTTGCTCATTCAACTGTTTGTGCGATAGCTCTCCTTGCATATCAAAAATGCTTGTGCTGAAAGCTCGCGTGAGACCAACAACTTGAAACTGCAGCGCGTCGAAGCGGCAGTCTAGAAACTCATTCCTTTCGCTTTCGTCATCGTGCGCGAGCGCCACCGACAAAAAGTATGTTCCGGCAACAATCGGCACGGCGGCTCGAAAGTGGCACTCAAAGACGCATCCCGCTTTCGAAGGGGGAATCGCCTTGCCGTGAAGGTGAGCCTTCGTCGCGAATAACTCGACGCCGCGCTGGTTAGAAATGATAAATCCGTAGCCTAATGGATTAAGAACTTCTGCATTGAAGCGAACCTTGCAGTAGAACTCGTACGCTCCATGTACCTCGACAATTCGGGTTTCGGATCCAGTGTGGTCCCGTATGCCGATTTCAAAGATTTCCGCCTCCTTGCTTCCGTAGCGAATCTCTCTAACGGAGATACCCGCTCCGTCTGCATCCACGACCGACTCGCCTGCGAGTGCCGCAGAAGCAACTGTGGCCGCCCGTTCCGTCGAATGCTCTTGCGCAGGCGCGGTCTCTGGCGTCACAGGCGGAATGCCAGTCTCACCAAGCGGCTCGACATGCTGCACGAAGAGGTCATGCGTCGTTTTTCTCGAGCTGTCGCTGTCGAACAAGAGCTGGTGATATTCGCGCGCCACCGCCTGCGGCGTGCCCTCGGTAAAGACAACGCCGCCATCCAACACCATGGCGCGCGTGCAGAACTGGACTACGGTCCCGGTATCGTGCGTCACGAACAATATCGTCGTTCCCTTCTGGCGCAACTGCTCGAGACGAGCAAAGCATTTTTTCTGGAAGCGTGCATCGCCTACCGATAACGCTTCGTCGACAATCAGCAACTCTGGTTCCACGGCTGTCTGCACGGCAAACGCAAGGCGCATCATCATGCCGGAGCTGTAGGTCCGGACCGGCTGCTCGATAAACGCACCAATGTCCGCAAAGGCCGCGATTTCGCCAAAACGCCGATCGATTTCGTTAGAACTGAGGCCGAGCAACGCCGCGTTAAGCCGTACATTTTCACGCCCGGTGAAGTCGGGAGAAAAGCCACTACCTAGCTCCAGCAACGCGGCAGTCTTGCCTCTCACAGTTACCGCACCTAACGTTGTAGCCAGCGTGCCGGCAATGATCTGCAGCAATGTGCTTTTGCCGGCACCGTTTCGCCCCAGGATGCCCAGTACTTCACCTCGACCGAGTTCAAACGAAACATCGCGCAGCGCCCAGAACTCCTTGAAGTAAGAGCGCGATCGCCATCGCGATGCGGGCACCAAAGCAGCTAACCGGGGCACGAGCGATTGCTTCAAGCGATCTTGTGGACGTTCGTAAATTTCGTAGCGCTTCGATACCTTGTCGACGGTCAATACTGAATCCGACTTCGGAGGAGGAAGATGGTCAGATGAGGTTTGCATAGATCCGCCGACCTGCTACGCCGCGAGAGGGGCGCGGCCGCGCATGCAAGTATCCCAATCGCTCGGCTGATGGATTTCGGTCAGACCAGCCTCGCAAACCAACCTTTAACTTCTTCGGGCGCATGCAACCAATGGTATGCAGGCGAGTATCCATCAAATGTATCAAGGATGTCGTACTCGATGCCCAGCCCGTGCCTCGGAAACGGAAAGGCGTGCTTGAGCGCGGCCACCAGTGGATGTTCAAGTCGCGCTTCGGCCCACGGTACGAACCAACGGCACCATGCGTAGTACGCCCAGTCCGGCAGCTTGTTCACGAACGGTACCCAGTGCGCCCGGGTGACGTAGGCGTCGCTGCGCGGATATACCCATATCGCGATCACCCCGCCCGGCGCAAGCAGTGGGACGAGGCTGCTGAAATACCGCCGCGTATCAGGCGTATGGTGCAAAACACCAATCGAGAAAATAACGTCGAACGTGCCGGTGCGAAAAGGCAGCGCTCCAATGTCGGCTTGCGCGATCCAAACATTCGGCCTTTCACCCAGATTTCGCTGTGCCGCCTCGACCGCGTAACTGAGATCGACGCCAATGACATCGCCGCCCCAGCGGCTCGCGACGTCGGCATAGCGTCCCGCACCGACGCCCGCATCGAGAATCAGCTTGCCTTTTAAGAACTCCGGCGTAAACCCGGTTTTCGCAACAAACTCGTGCTCCGACGGGCGATCGTCGCGATAAATGTCGAGCTGTGTCCGGTCGTGGATATTCCACTCAAAGCTAAATGATCCGACGTACTTATCGGTATCGACGAAGCGCGATACGCCGTTGATGACCGGAAAGCGCCGGCCGGCAGCGCTCACGTAGGCATCACCTTGCAAGGTCAATGCCGCGTCCGTCACCGGGTCGCGAAGGTACTCGTGTACGCGTTGGGCGGCCGTCCGGACTGTTGAGATATCTGATAACACTAAGCAGCCGTTGCTTGAATCGGTTCAAGCGCGATCTTGGTCTCCGCGCCGTGTTCAAGGACGTCAAGATACCGTTGCGCCATCGCGCGACGCGAAAACGAATTACGCATATACGCCGCACCGTTGGCGCCGAACCTGCTGCGCCGATCATCATCTTCGAGTAATTCAACGCAGCGCCTAGCAAAGCCGTCAGTGTCGTCGCGCTCCACAAGGTATCCGGTTTGGCCATCGATCATGCAATCCGACACGCCTCCGACATTCGGCGCAATAACTGGAATACCAACGGCCTGTGCCTCCATCACTACGTTGGGCATACCCTCGAAGCTTGAGGTCAAAAGTAACAGGGAAGAAATCTGCATCAACTGCGGCACATCGTCGCGTCGCCCCAGCAGCACCAGTGACGACCGCAAATTCAGTTCATCGATTCGGCGTCGCATCGCTTCTTCTAACGGACCGACGCCGGCTACAAGCGCACGCGCTGTGGGCACGCGCGCGACCACTGCCGCAAAGGCCTCGACGAACACAAGAGGTCGCTTTTCTTCGTTGAGGCGAAACACGCCAAGGATTACCGGGGTGTCAGCGGCGACACCCAGCTGCTGTCGCAGGTCCAGCACGGAGTCCGGACGGCGCACAGTCAGAGCCTCAGGATCAATGGCGTTAGGAACAAGCTTGATCTGCGACTCATCCACTCCCATCCATCGTGCGTAGTCTGCGTTCGCGGCGCGTGAGTTGCCGGTCAGTAGAACGCTCGGCGATTGAGCAAGCAGCGCATATAGTGGTTGAAACCAGTCATTGGCGAGATATGAAAACCGGCTCGGGTTGTAATTGCGAAACGAGAGGACGATTTGCGGGACCCCCGCCAACAGTCCAGCCGTCGCGGCAAGCAAGTTGCACGAGTCGAGCTGGGCAATAACAACCCGGGGCTTGAGTCGCTCAAACAGCTCGACCAGATCGCGCAGCTGTTGACCGAATGGGTTTTCCATTTTCGGCGCAGCATCTCCCGAGATGACTCGCTCGAGAATTGAATGCGCGACAGCCAGGGTTTCCGGCTCACAGACTTCGCGTTGGGCGAGCTCAGTGAGTCTGACGCCGTCGCGTGTGAGCAATGGAAGATAGTGCTGGTTGTCGCCCTCGAGCGGGAATTGCGTGACGAAGTCAACGTTGTGGCCCATCCGCTTCAATTCACCGGCGAGATAGCACCACTGACGCTCTGCCCCGCCCGGCGGTAATGCATGCGTAAACACGACTACTTTGTCGCCGCGCCTCAGGGGCGCATGGGTTCGAATATTCGTACTCGCAGAGATCGCGGCCTGAAGTTCAACAAGGAACGGACGCCGAAGCTGAACGACGACTGGCGTAACGGCCTTCGACAGAAACTGTAGCCGAGGCTCGGTGCGAGAATTTCGCTCCACCATCCACACCAACCTTGGTCTTCCCTTCTCCTTCGTCGAAGAAAAGAAGACTGCTCCATCCCTGACCGAGTAGCGTCCCCCGCCGGCTAAACGAATGTCTGCAAGGGAGACCGGAATCGGAGGCAACTGTCGAGAGCCTTCGAACAACGCGAAACGGTCCGATACATCCTCTTCGGTCGCAGCTATGTCGGTGAGCGGCCCGGCAATCCACATTTTTCCTTGTTCCGGTTTCGCCCGCACGAACATCAATCGGCCAAATGCGAGTCTCAGCAGGCCAAGCAGATTCATACCCGCGCGCCAAAACGTTGTTCTGCGCAAGGCGATCGTCACTACGGAGTCATCGCCGCGATATGGATGCGGGATTACCAGACGCGCGACGCCTAGCCGGCGAAGCGAGTTCAGTTCGGACCAACCCGTACGCGCCACCAAATTGCGGTGCATCAGCAGCAGTGTTGCGTCCTTCATCGCATTTTGGGCCTCGACTCCGAATCGACGCATGTTCGGTGCAGTCCATGACTCCGGCTGTCCTAACATCGGTCGACATTCGGCCGATATCACCACTCGCTCCCATAGATCGGGGCATGCGGCAAGCATCCTTACGACCTCTGATGCCGATACAGGAATTGCGGGTTTGGCTGCACGGTCTGATTCAGCCTCAGCAACTGCGAGCACGCCGTCTGCAATTTTCCACACTTGTATCAGTGGAGCGGTTGTTGGCTCAATGGTTCGCGAATCAGCGAGGCGCGACAAGTCTGTCGGCGCCGGCTCAGATGAGGCGATCTGCGCAGGGTGGTGGCGCAACCACGACTCCAGCATTGTGAGCGCCCATACCTGATACGTAACGAAGCCGCTGGGGCTTTGCTGCCTCTGCATGAAACGGGAAATCGCGTCACGCCCGAGCGCGGCCGCCAGATGGCTGTCAGAGCTCTCCAGCAGGCTCGACGCAGCTTGTAGCAGTTCGTTCTGCCCCCACCGCGAGATGGGTAGCCCAAAGCCCTTTTTCGGCAGGTCAACGAGGTTGCGAGGTAAGTGCCGATAGGCAATCTCGCGCAACGCTAGTTTGCCCCGCGTGCCGTTGTAGAGCGCCTGTTGCGGCAACCGCTCTGCAAAACGGGCGAGTTCAATACTCAGAAACGGCGTGCGCACTTCGAGCGAGTGCTGCATGCTCATGCGGTCGACCTTGGGGAGGACTGCCCCTGGCATGTAGTTTTCAACGTCTGTCTGTCGCAAACGACAGAACAACGGAACATCAGCGTGGTCGACTTCGTCACGCAGTCGCGTCAGGTGTTGGTTGGCGCCTGCAGGTACAAAGCCCAGCAGCTCTCTAATGTGCTCCTCAACCGAAACCAGGATGCGGTTCGAGTAGTACACCTGGCCCGGTTGCCACCGCCCCCCTTGCTGTCGACGTGACTCGTCGAGAGTCGCGAAGTATCGGTCGTAGCCGGCAAACATTTCGTCGCCACCGTCACCGGAAAGTGCGACCGTCACCGTTTCGCGCGCGAAGGCAGACAACAGATACGTGGGAAGGCAAGAACTATCGGCATTTGGCTCATCCAGCACACGGCCGATATTCAAGAGAAAGTCGCTGGTATTGGGAGCGATGATCTTGTCGTGATGCTCGGTGCCGAGGTGCTCGGCGAATGCTCGCGCGACTTCATGCTCGCTTTCCAATGCACCCTGAAATCCGATCGAAAACGTTTTCAGCGGTACATCGAGGCGGCGCCGAATCAGCGCGCAAACCGTCGATGAATCGACGCCTCCCGATAGAAACGCTCCGAGCGGCACATCGGAAACCAGGCGGCGGCGCAGGCTTCGTACCAGAATTTCCTCGAGCTCATCCGCGATGTCTTCAATCGACCGATGATCGAAACCTGTACTTCCGGGGCGGAACGCGAAGTACCTGCCGATCTTCGGCGCCTGCCCCGGATAAGCGATTAGCCAATGTCCCGGCGGCAGCTTGCGGATGCTGCTGTAGATCGTGCGGGGCGCGCCGATGTACTGGAACATCAGCAACTCGGCGACGGCATCGAGGCTGACTTGAAGACCGACGTTCGGCACGGCTTCCAGCGCCTGCAGCTCCGACGCGAAGGCAAGCCCGCCGCCGGCAAGCTCAGCGTAGTAAAGCGGCTTCTCTCCGAACGCATCGCGCGCAAGAATCAACTGGCCCGACGCACGATCGAAAGCCGCCAACGCAAACATGCCGTCGAGTCTCGCCAGCGCGTCCACGCCCCATAGCGCAAGCGCTTGCAACAGCACTTCGGTATCGGTGCGTGCCGCGGAACGCTATGCCGCACGCGAGCAGTTGGGCGCGAAGCTCTTCGAAGTTATAGATTTCGCCGTTGTAGCTGATCACCCACCGTTCACTGGCATCGACCATAGGCTGATGGCCTGCGGCCGACGTATCAATAATCGACAGGCGGCGATGTCCAAGTGAGCACCGTCCTTCCAAGTCATGCCAGATCCCCTCGTCATCTGGCCCGCGGTGCGCGATGCTATGCGTCATGCGCCGGAGCACGGCATCGCGCGCTCCGGTCTCGGGAACCGCTCGTTGCACTGAAAACAGCCCTGCAATTCCGCACATATCTAGTTGCCCGGACCCGGTGCCCCACTCTTCCGCGCAGAACGGAACACCGGCCGAGGCATCTCCTTCACTGTATAGCGTCGGCCGTTTGAGCGGGGATCGCTATTGTCGGAAGTCGTGAAGAACAAGTGCGTGCCCCAATGCGAATAGCGTCCGCCGCCGAGCGAGCGCATTTGATCGTGTGGTGCATGGGCCGGACCCAATGGCCGACCGTCTTCGAATAACAACAAGGACGAGGAACTCTCCAGATCCGACAGAAGGTACGAAGGCAACGGCGCGTAAAAGCAATGGCCCTGTTCTGGGCCAAAGCCGCCGACAGTACCCGCGTATGGCTCGCGGACGAGCGCACGAAGCACACGACGAAAAGGGGGAGCGGGGATGCGCCGCGTCAGTATCAAGAAAATTCCAACGCCGACCATGTAGAAGCTGACCAGTACGACAGCTATGGGATCCCACCACCGACGAGTCTCAGACAAGTTGGCCAAGTAGACGTCTCCAATCGGAAAGGTAACGGTCGATATGAAACACTTCGAGCGCCTTGGCCCGCCCAGCTGCACCGATTCGTCGCACCGCCTCGGGATTGCGTGCCAGAAAGCAGAGCTGGGATCTCAGCTCGTCGGCATCATCGGCGAAAAAACCGTTTACGCCATTTTCAATGAAGCGGTCGACATCGTGATTACGGGCGCTGACGGTGACCAGCCCGCACATCATCGGCTCGCCTCGCGCACGCGGCATCGGTGAACGAAGTGTCGGGTTGAAATATACAGAGTAGCGGCGTAGTTCGTCAACATAGCGACGGAATTTAGCAAGGGCGTAGGCGTTGCTCGCACGGAACGGCTGAGCCTCTGGAACCTGCAACGTCTCAGGGTGCAAAGTCGGTTTGGCCGCCGAAGACTTGCTGATACAGAAAGTATCCCCGGTAATGCGGGCGAGAGAGTACCAGCGGTCCGAGCGGCGACAGGATGCCACGCTCGTAGGTTGCCGGCCGAAATTCTTTCGGGTCGAAGCCATGCCAGATCACGCTCGATCGGCGAAACTGCCACTCGGCCTGCGCCTGGTGCGAGTTGCAGACGACGTGGATGTCGCCCAGGTACTCGACCAGCCGCTGCCGTTCTGCTTCGATCGGCTGCATCAGGTCCGCACCCGTGTAATCAAAGGTGTATTGCCCATAAAACTGCGGCGTGCCATGGCAGATCGCAACCTTGGGCAAATCGATCTGCTCGCGGAACAACTTGAAAGCGGCACCCCACTCTGCACCTACGACACCGTTTGTATATTGGGGCGCCAACACATTCTCATCAAAGTGCAGAATCGCTAAGTCGAAGTCACGCGTATCGATATCCTCGAGCGCGCGAAACTTCGCATTGCGCGGCAACGGGCGCTGCCCATAGTCCCAATGTTCGGTGATCACGCTGCCGGTGCCAGTGACCATCGTGACGTCGATGGGCAGCTTCCAGAGCTCATACTGATGTGGCACATGCCAGCGATACGTCAGGACGCGCAGCCGCGCGCGCCGAGCTTTATGCCGGCCCGTCGCGCCCAGCAACCGCGTCAAGCGCGACAGCACGTCAGTGAATCGGGTGAGCCGGGTTGGAACCGTATTGCCGCTCTATCCAGACGCGATAATCGCCGCTACGTACCCGCTGCACCCAATCAGCATGGTCGAGGTACCACTGCACCGTCCTGCGCAGACCGATCTCGAAGCTCTCGCGTGCCCGCCATCCAAGATCATTTTCAATCTTGCGCGGATCGATTGCATAGCGGCGATCGTGCCCTGGCCGATCACGCACGAAACTAATGGCGTCCGCATGTGAGCCGGTGACGCGCGGTCGCATTTCATCGAGAAGGCGGCAGATCGCTTGCACTACATCGATATTCTTCATGCAGGTGCGCCCACCGACGTGATAGACGGTTCCGACTCGACCGCGCTCGAGCACCGTGCGGATGGCCGCGCAATGATCTGCCACGAACAGCCAATCACGTTCGTTTAAGCCGTCGCCATACACGGGCAACGGTCGCTGCTCGATGGCGTTAAGAATCATCAGCGGAATCAGCTTTTCAGGAAATTGGTACGGGCCGTAGTTGTTGCTACAAAATGTCGTAATCGTCGGCAGCGCGTAGGTCTGGTGATACGCGCGAACCAGATGGTCGGAAGCAGCCTTGGTTGCCGAATACGGACTGTTAGGCGCGTACGGCGTTTGTTCGGTAAAGGGCGGATCGTTCGGCTGCAATGACCCGAAAACCTCGTCGGTGGAGACGTGAATAAAGCGAAATGCAGCGCGCTCGGCTTCACCCAACGTTTGCCAATGCGCGCGCACGGCCTCAAGCAACGTGTAGGTCCCATTGACATTCGTTTGCACAAAATCTGCCGGGCCTGATATCGAGCGATCGACATGACTCTCAGCGGCAAAGTGAACCATTGCGCGGGGGCGATGTGTGCGCAGCAGCGCTGCGATCGATTCGCCGTCGCAAATATCCACCCGCTCGAACAACATGCGCGCATCCGCGTTCACGGATGCCAGGTTGTCGAGATTGCCGGCGTAGGTCAGTTTGTCGATGACGAGCACCTTTTCATCGGCTTGGCTCAGCCAATCGATCACAAAGTTGGACCCGATAAAACCCGCTCCACCCGTAACGAAGATCATCCCGAGACCATCGGCTTTGAATGCGTCATTCTAGGACACAACATGCATGCGCTCTTGCGCACGAGCCGCATCGAAGCGCAAGCAATCCGTACAATCCGATCGATGTCTACAACCATGGCGGCGTGGGACTAACCATGATCTCGCTGTCGCGCGGATCACGACCGACCAGGACACTCGATGCGGACTGCCGTGCTTCGTACAATGGTTTCCGGCGCATTACTGTCAATGAAGTGCTGCGCGATGACGTTCCGGGGCAAGAATTTGCGAGGTTTGGAGTTGCGGCTGGTGCCAGTTAAGGACGTCGAAGCCGCGGATCTGCAACAGACCACAACCGGCGTTTGGATCGCGCGCTCCGGTCGCCCCGAATTCGAAGTGGCCGGCCTTGAACAATTCCGCGGCCGGTGGATCAGCATGCGATTACGACTTCGGGTAGCTCGCGACGAATGGAGCTCGCCAAGATTGTCGTTTGACCTTGGAACCGGCGACTTTTCAGCGTTTGAGATCCCGTTACCGCGCTCGACTGCAGCGCAGCCGGAGATCGAACTCCTGTTTAACGTTCCCAGCGAGATTCGCTCGGCTCGTCTGAGCCCGATCGCTCGTCCCGGGCGATTCGAGTTAGGCGTCGCAACGGTTAACGTGGTTGCAAAGCCGCTCGCTATCGGCCGCATGCTGCGTGCCATCGCAGCGGTGGACGGCGTCGGTCGGGCAATCCGCATGTTGGCAGACACCATCATTCCACTCGCGGATCCGGCGAGTCGCTGGGAAGCGCGCCATGAAATGGTGAGTCGCTACATGGAAGTGCGACTAGGCGAAAAGAGCTACTTCAACTGGATAAAGACTTTTGAATTCGACCATCGGTCCGCTGCCGAGCTGGCGTGGGAGCGACGGAGTTGGAGATGCTTGCCAACGATTTCAATCGTACTTCCCGTATACAACACGCCACAGGCATTTCTTCGCGCAGCGCTCGATTCGGTTCTTGATCAGACGTATCCGAATTGGGAACTATGCGTTGCCGATGACTGCTCCAGTGAGCCACACGTCCGAACGATCCTGAGTGAATACGCGAAACGTGACCAGCGAATACGCGTCGTTTATCGGGAGGCAAACGGGCATATTTCGGAAGCTTCGAATTCCGCACTGTCGCTCGCTACGGGCGATTGGATCGCGTTGCTTGATCACGACGATCGTCTGCATCCGCATGCATTGCACTTTGCCGCCGAGGCGATCGCTGCCAACCCCGACGTTTCGCTTATCTATTCAGACGAAGACAAGATTGACGAGAACAACAATCGTTATGAGCCGTACTTCAAGTGCGACTACAACTACGAGCTGCTGCTCGCGCACAATATGATTTGTCATCTCACCATTCTTCGTCGAAGCTTGATCAACGAAGTCGGCGGATTCCGGCGCGGATTCGAGGGCGCGCAGGACTACGATCTGGCGCTACGCGCGATCGACAAGGTTGGTAGCAGCCAAGTGCTGCATCTTCCGCGCGTCCTGTATCACTGGAGAGCCCATCGCGGCAGCACGGCATCGAACTCCGATGCAAAGCCCTACGCAGCGCAGGCAGCGCGCCGCGCGATTGCGGAGCATCTGCAGCGACGCGGCGTTATCGGAACTGTCGAGGCAGCGCCGGAGGGACACGGAGTACATCGAGTTAGGTATGCCCTCGCCGATCCTGCTCCGAAAGTCTCGATCGTGATCTGCACCCGTGATCGCGCAGACCTGCTTGCAACGTGCGTTGACTCCATCGTCGGCCGCAGCACCTATAGCAATTACGAAGTGGTGATCGTAGACAACGGAAGCACCGAGGACGCGACGTTTCGACTGTTAGACCGTCTTCCATCGGAGCGCTTTAGGGTGCTGCGCGATGACTCTGCTTTCAACTTCTCAGCGCTCAATAATCGTGCCGTACAGGCGACCGGCGGCGAGTTCATCTGCCTGTTGAATAACGATATCGAGATCCTTACGCCAGACTGGATCGAGGAGATGCTGTCATTCGCGATGCAACCGGATGTCGGCGCAGTCGGCGCACGTCTGTGGTACCCAGGAGGAGGATTGCAGCACGCTGGTGTCGTGTTGGGGTTAGGCGGGGTCGCGAGGCACATACATAGAAACCTCAGGAGAGGAGAACTCGGGTACTTCGGTCGAGCCGCTCTCCATCAGTCATTCAGCGCGGTGACAGGAGCGGCATTGATGATCAGGAAATCGACCTATACGGAAGTTGGTGGGTTGGACGAGCAATTCGAAGTCACGTTTAACGACATCGATTTCTGTTTGCGCGTACGCGAAGCCGGATATCACAACGTGTGGACACCTTATGCAGAAATGATCCATCACGAGTCCGCTACAAGAGGAGTCGAGACGAGCCCACAAAAAACAGCGCAGGCGGAGCGAGAGAGCTTGCTGATGGCGAATCGATGGGGAGACTTGTTGGGCAAGGATCCGGCGTACTCCTTGAATCTATCGCTCGAAACTGAAGACCTACGCATTGCCTGGCCGCCACGCACAGAGGCTTACCAGTTCCGTGCGCCAACCAGTCAACGCGATAACGTCGCGGTCGACGCATAGCGATGCCACCCATGGCTTGGACCTTTTGGCGATGAAAACCGCGATCGTTACCGGAATTTCCGGTCAGGACGGTGCATACCTTGCGCAGCTTTTGTTAGACAAGGGCTATCGAGTGGTCGGCACCTACCGCCGGACAAGCTCCGTCAATTTCTGGCGCATCGAGGAGCTGGGGATCGAACGTCACCCGCAGCTCGAACTAGTGGAGTACGACCTTACCGACTTGGGTGCCACCATAAATCTCGTCAAACGCGCGCAGCCAGCGGAGATCTACAACCTTGCTGCGCAAAGTTTTGTCGGCGTCTCGTTTGAGCAGCCAGTCACGACGGCGCAAATCACCGGAATCGGTGCACTACACCTGCTGGAAGCAATCCGCATCGTGGATAAGAACATTCGTTTCTACCAGGCGTCGACGTCGGAGATGTTCGGCAAGGTGCAACAGGTGCCACAGACCGAGCACACGCCGTTTTACCCGCGCAGCCCTTATGGCGTAGCCAAGCTGTATGCGCACTGGATGACGGTGAACTATCGCGAGTCTTACGGCATCTTCGCCGCGAGTGGCCTGCTTTTCAATCATGAGTCGCCGCTACGAGGCCGCGAGTTCGTAACTCGCAAGATCACCGACGGCGTTGCCAAGATCAAACTCGGAAAGCTCGACTGCCTCGAACTCGGCAATCTGGATGCGAAGCGCGATTGGGGCTACGCAAAGGAGTATGTCGAAGGCATGCACCTGATGCTTCAGCTGTCCGAGCCTGATACGTTTGTGCTTGCCACGGGCAGGACGGAGACCGTAAGGGACTTTGTGACACTGGCGTTCCAAGCTGTCGGAATGCGCATCAATTGGCGCGGCAATGGGGTTAAGGAAACCGGCGTCGTCGACGGGACGGACAAGGTGGTCGCCCGCATAGATCCGCGCTTCTATCGCCTCGCCGAAGTCGATCTGCTGATCGGAGATTCGTCGAAAGCGCGGAATGCCTTCGGATGGGCGCCGAAGACTTCGCTTGAGTCGCTGTGCGCAATGATGGTCGAAGCCGACCTGCGTCGGAATACGAGTGGCTTCTCCTTCTAGTAAGGGCCGCGTACTCGTTACCGGGCTTAGCGGTTTTACCGGCATTCATCTCGCGCCGCTATTGGAGCAGCGTGGATACGAAGTGGTTCGAGCTTCCGAGCCTGCATTTGACCTGCTGAAGGAAGCCTCGATTGCGACGCTGGTGCAGGCAACTCAGCCCGAGTACGTCATTCACTTGGCGGCCATTAGCTTCGTTGCGCATCAGAATGCCGCAGCAGTCTATGCAGTGAACACGGTTGGCACAACATCATTACTGTCCGCGCTGGAGCGGGTTGCTCCGCGTTTGCGTAAAGTGGTGTTGGCCAGCACATCGCAGGTTTATGGCAATGCAACCGAGGACCCGATCACTGAAAGCACACCGCATGCGCCGATCAGTCACTATGCGTGCAGCAAGTTAGCAATGGAATTCATGGCGCACAGCTTTTTTGACCGCCTTCCAATTCTTATTACTCGACCGTTTAATTACATTGGCCGAGGACAGGCCGCCCAGTTCCTGATACCGAAGCTGATTGATCATTTTCGGCGCAAGGCACCCGTGATCGAGCTCGGCAACATGGACGTGGAGCGCGACTTTCTCGATGTCCGCTCGGTAGCTGACGCTTACGTGCGACTACTCGAGTCTCCCTTGCAATCTCAGGCTGTCAATATCGCCTCGGGTGTTGGACGTAGCCTTGCCAGCATTCTGGATGATCTGACGCGAATTACCGGCCACCGCCCAGCGACGAAAGTCAACGCGTCCTTGGTGCGTAGAAATGAAATCCGGCGAATGGTTGGTAGCAGTCATCGCCTCATACAGGCGATTGGGCCGTTGCGTTACTCCGACTTTGAAGCAACTCTACGATGGATGCTGGACCCCACAGCAGAGCACGCATGAAAGTACCGTCGGCCGCCGCCTTGCATGCAGCCAAAGTGCTGGTGGTCGGGGACGTTATGCTCGATCGTTATTGGTTTGGAGATGTCGAGCGAATATCACCCGAAGCTCCAGTGCCGGTGGTGCGCATACATCATTCAGAAGAAAGGCTTGGTGGTGCTGCAAACGTCGCGCGCAATGTGACTGCCATTGGTGCTGCAGCGGGGTTATTAGCGGCCGTCGGAGATGACGAGCCCGGCCGGGCAATTTCGGCGCTTATCGCCTCCTCGCAAATCGAGCCTCACATCCACTTGGAGCCGGAGCTTACGACCACGGTCAAGCTGCGCGTGATCGGTCGTCACCAGCAAATGCTGCGCGCAGATTTTGAGCAAACGCCTCGGGAAGATGTTCTTCTGAAGCACCTTCACGCATTTGAACTGCTGATGCCGCGCTACCAGCTCGTCGTGCTGTCTGACTACGGCAAAGGCGGTCTGGCGCATATCGCAAAGTTAATCACGATGGCGCGCAAAGGCGGGGATGCCGGTTTTTGTTGACCCCAAGGGTGACGACTACTCGGCTTATGCCGGGGCGACGGTCCTGACACCGAACCGAGCAGAATTGCGCGAGGTTGTTGGGCGCTGGCGTGATGAAGCCGATCTTGAAACGCGTGCACAACGTCTCAGACAAAGACTCGGCCTGCAAGCATTGCTGCTGACGCGCAGCGAGGATGGTATGACGCTCTTCACCGATCAGGGGGCATGGTCGGTGTCTGCGGAAGCGCGTGAGGTGTACGACGTAAGCGGCGCAGGCGACACGGTGATCGCGGTAGCGGCGGCGATGGTTGCATCCGGCGCATCGCTACGAGATGCCGTCGTGGCCGCCAATCGCGCGGGTGGTATCGCAGTGTCCAAGTTCGGCTCGGCGACCGTCTCATACGACGAACTGTTTGGCTCCAACGCAGGTGCTTCGCCGTGACGATCATTGTGACCGGCGCGGCGGGCTTCATTGGCGCCAATAACGTCAAGGCGCTGAATGAACAGGGCGAGCGCGACATCGTCGCTGTCGATCACCTGGCGCAGGCCGACAAGTTTCACAATTTGGTCGACTGCGACGTTGCCGATTATCTGGACAAGCACGAGTTTATCGATGCTCTGAGGCGTCGCACCCTGCCGCGCGCCGACGTTGTTTTTCATCAAGGCGCTTGTTCAGACACGATGGCCACTGATGGGCGCTACGTTATCGAGAACAACTACCGCTTCTCACTCGAGTTGTTTCGTTGGTGCCAGGAGCTGAAGGTGCCGCTGATTTATGCGTCATCGGCGTCCGTCTATGGACGTGGGCCCGTCTTTGTAGAAGATCGAGCATACGAACGGCCGCTCAACATTTATGGCTATTCGAAATTCTTATTTGATGCAGTCGTCCGGCGGCATTTGGCCAACCTTCAAGCTCCGGTGGTGGGTCTGCGGTATTTCAATGTGTACGGACCGCGCGAATCACACAAGGGGCGAATGGCATCGGTCGCGTTCCATGCGTTCAATCAGCTTCGCGAGCAGGGACGCGTCAGGCTCTTCGAGGCCAGTCACGGTTACAAAAACGGCGAACAGCGCCGCGACTTTGTCCATGTGGGCGACGTCGTCGACGTCAATCTGCACTTTTGGAAACATCCCGTCTCCGGCATCTACAACGTCGGCACTGGGCGAGCTCAAAGTTTTAACGATGTCGCAGCAGCCGTCATCAATACGTTGCGCACCTCACGTGGCGATCCGCCGCTCGCTCTGCAGCAGTTAGTGGCTGAGGAAGCGATCGAGTACATCAGCATTCCTGATGCGCTAATCTCGAAGTACCAGGCATTTACGCAAGCAGACCTCACGCAATTGCGCGCAGCAGGCTGCGATATAGCGTTTCGAACGGTTGAGTCGGGCACCGCGAGCTATGTGAATTGGCTGCTGGCGCGTCCCCCGTCGGCATGAGCCTGCGTCCTGCGGCTTTTCTCGATCGCGACGGCGTCGTCAACACGGATCGCGGTTACGTGTTTCGATCCGAGGACTTCGAGTTTGTAGCCGGCGTGTTTGAAGGAGCGGCGGCGCTCCAGCGCATGGGATTCGCATTGGTGGTCATCACCAACCAGTCCGGCATCGGCCGTGGTCTGTATTCGGAAAGTGACTTTCTAGCCCTCACGCGGTGGATGAGTGATCGCTTCGAACAGCACTCGGTCCACATCGACGGTGTTTTTTACTGTCCGCACCATCCCACCGAGGCGTTCGGTCGCTATCGATGTGAGTGCGACTGTCGCAAACCCGCGCCCGGCATGTTGCTGCGTGCTGCGCGCGAGCTCGATCTTGACTTGGCGCGCAGTGCGATGTTCGGCGATCGAGTATCCGATCTGCAGGCCGCGGCAGCGGCCGGCGTTCCGTTGCGCTATCTGCTGGGGACCAACGGATCGTCGCGACCCGCGCCACCTGATATCGCAGGGCTTTCAATCGCGGAGTTCAGCAATCTGCAGCAAGCCGCCGCGAGCGTTGAATTCCATGATGCAGTCAGCTTGCTTGCAAGCGCGCCATGACGACGATCGATTTCGAGCGAAAAATCGTGACCGGCAGACAGCCTCGCAGCTGCGGTGGCGCGGCTTGCGCGCCCGATCGTGCTGACCAACGGCGTATTCGATATCTTGCATCGCGGTCATGTGACTTATCTTGCACAGGCACGCGCGCTGGGGGCATCACTGGTTGTCGCTGTCAACAGCGATGTTTCGGTCCGGCAGCTCAGCAAAGGTGAGGACCGCCCCGTGAACAACGAAGCTAACCGCGCGGCAGTATTGGCGGCTCTCGAGTCGGTGAGCATTGTCACCGTGTTCACTGCAAAGGTGCCGTTAGCGGTGCTCGAAATTGTGCGCCCAGAGATCTACGTCAAGGGAGGCGACTATGACATGGCTACCGTTCCGGAAGCAGCAGCTGTCAAAAAGTGGGGCGGGACAGCGGTGGCAATTCCTTTCATGCACAACGTCTCCACGACAACGCTACTGAAGCGGATACGGGCGAGCACACCATAGAACTCGATCAACAGTGCATCGCCGATGAATAGCCTCGGCCGCTTTTCAGCTCGGGCGTTCTGGGGTCTTGCAAGCTGGCTGTTGCCCTTGATCGTGGTGTTCCTGTTGACGCCTCGCCTGCTCCATCTACTGGGACCGGAGCGCTTTGGCATCCTGATGATTCTGCTGGTGACTCCTGTCATCGCAACTCAATTTGATTTCGGTCTTGCTCTGAGCGCGGTTCGTCAATTTGCCGCTGACTTTGAGGCAAGCGCAGATCGATGGAAGCGGCATCCTCTTTTCCTACACTTTGGCTTTCTGCGTAGTCGCCTTGCTGTTCGGCACGATCGTGGCGGGTGCATCGGGATGGCTTGCGGATAGGCTGGGCTTCACCGTCCCGCTCGGACCCGAAGCGGCGCGAGAGCTGATTCGGTGGTGCGCTCTATGGGGTGCCGTAAGTCTTGCTACGACCGTGCCTGCTCTTGTCGCGCGTGCATCGCAATCCTTTGCTTTGCTTACCGCGGCGCAGACGCTGGCTACCGTTGTTCTCTGGATCGGAGCTTTAATGCTGATCCGTGCCGGCCATCCGCTGCGAGAAATCGTCGCTTCTGGGAATTCTGGTCAGCACTCGACCGCGGTACTGTTGACTTTTGGCGTGCATCGCGGGTTCGCTGGCATTCGCAGCTATCGCTTAAAGGTGTCGATTCCCGCGCGGGACATGCATTTTGCAGGCGGCATGTTCGTCGCACAGATAGCCAGCGCCATCGCCTTTCAGGCGGATCGAATACTCATTTCGTCATTTGGCTCACCGGCCATCGCGGGTGCGTACGCGCTATGCGCCAATGTTGCGAATAAACCGCTCGCTGCTGTCGTCGCGATCACCTCTTTCGCGTTTCCACATGCTTCCGCGCTGCACGTAAATGGAGCACGCGACCAGGTGGGCGCCCTGCTCCAGGCGCTTGACCGCGCTGTTGCCGTCGTGGTCATACCCCTACTTCTTCCCGCGCTGTGGCTCGCGCAACCGTTCCTGAAACTTTGGCTTGGCGTCTACGGCACACCCGATCTCGTGCTCGCCTTCCAAGTGCTGCTAGTTGCATTCGCAATACCCGCATTCGCCGTTCCGGTTGGACACGTGCTTGCCGCCAGCGGGCGCTCGGCACTGGCCGCCCGTTTCTCCTGGCTGACGGCAGGACTCGTGGTCGGCGGCATCATCACGCTTGTCCCGACATACGGTCTGCTGGGTGCTGTCGGCGCCATCCTTGTCGCAATGTCTACGTCTCTGATTTTTAGTTCTTTCGCGAGACGCGCGCTCGATTTGGGCAAGTGGGCAGCACAGTCGCGGTTCTGGGCCGGCATATCGCTCGGCGTTGCGACGCAGGCACTGGTCCTCTTTGCCGCTGACGGTTTCGTTATTGACTGGTGGACACTAGCTCTGGTGGGCGCTCGGCTTGGGTGGCCTTTTTCCTGGTGCGTGTTATCTTCCAAATGCTTTCTCCTGATGAGATCCGCCTGTTAGAACCACTCCAGAAAGTTATCTCCTTCTCCGTCCCGTAAACGCTGATCCTGGCGACTACTTTGGATCTCAAGCGGCTCGTTCGCGATTTGTTAGATGGTCGGTCGACAGCCGTGGCCGCGTCGACCGACGCGCATCTGCAGTTGCAGCTGGCGCGCGAGATGACACAGTTGCGCCGTGAGCTGTGTACGTTGATGCCAGACAATCCGGCGGCCCGAGGCTTCAAGGTTTACTCGCAGTCCGACGAAGACGGCATCATCGAGACGATCTGCGATCGCCTCCGTCTCGAGCGCGGCACATTCGTAGAAATCGGTTGCGGCGATGGAAACGAGAACAATACGCATTACCTTCTGCTGAAGGATTGGAGGGGTGTCTGGATCGACGCCGACGCTGCGAATGTTGCGTCGATTCTCGACGCACTCGCCGACTCGACAACGGCGCTTCGAATTACCAGCTGCCACGTCACGAAGGAAAACGTCGCGAACCTGCTGCGTCAAGAACTAACAGCGCTGGGTGCGCCGCAAACGCGTTGATCTTCTTTCGATCGACATTGACGGCAACGATCTTCCGGTAACACTCGCCGCCGAAGCAATAGCTCCTAAAGTGCTAGTCGTCGAATACAACGCGAAGTTCCCGTATCCGATGGCGCAGTGCGTGAAATACGATCCGGTTCACACTTGGAAGCACGACGACTACCACGGTGCTTCACTAGGTGCATGGGTAGCAAGCGCTCGGCACTCGATATAGACTTGTCTGCTGCAACCTAGCTGGCACAAATGCGTTCTTCGTTCGCGCTGACTTGGCAGACCAATTCGAGCTGCGCCACCCCGCAGAGCTCTACCAACCGGCCCGCTTTTATCTGACTGCCCTACGATCGGGCCATCCGTCGTCCCTGTCTTTCCTTGCAAATCACTTGAGCAGTCGTTCGGCGAAGATCCAACGGGAGCGTGGTCAATGAAGCAGGGCGAAATTGATTACATGAAGACAATTGGCGAAGAGGCAGCTGTTAGCGCCTACGACAAGCCGTTTTCGCACTTCACGTGCTCGAAGAACCTGGTCGATATGGGCTTCATCATGAGTCTGATGCCGCCACCACCCGCCCGACTGCTGGACCTGGGGTGTGGGACAGGGTGGACCAGCGCTTTCTTCGCTCGACGCGGTTACCGGGTCGTGGGACAGGACATCGCGCCGGACATGATTGACTACGCACGCCGCAACAAAGCACGGTACGAAGCGACCGAGCTTGAGTTTGTAGTGTCCGACTACGAGTCACTCGCGTTCGACGAACCATTCGACTGTGCCGTTTTCTACGACTCGCTGCACCACGCCGTCGACGAGCGCGCGGCCTTGCAATGTGTTTATCGAGCCTTGCGGCCAGGCGGCATTCTGGTGACGCATGAACCGGGCGTTGGTCATTCCGTCAGTCCCGACGCGATTCAGGCAATGAAGTTGTACGGCGTCACAGAAAAAGACATGCCGCCATCGCACGTCCGCGATCTATGTGCTTCTATTGGCTTTTCTCACTTCGAGTTTCTAGTGGATCCGACCGCTGGCAATTCTCGTGATGTACGGAATTAACCTTGCCCAGGTCTCTCGCGAACAGCTGCCCTGGTGGCGGCGGTCAGTACGGGCGGCTCGCTTGATGGCAGATCGGCGCCTTAGGGACGGCGGGATCTGCGTAGTGACGAAATAATCACAGTGGCAAGTAGCTGCGAACGAACAGTGCACTAGATGAAAGTTCTAGAGCTTGGCTGCGGATTCAACAAGACTCCAGGCGCAGTCGGCATCGACATCATTCGCGGATCGCAAGCCGATATTTTCCATGACCTCAACACGTTTCCCGTACCCGTTCGCTGATAGCGAGTGGGACCGCATCCTTTGCCGTGACGTTCTCGAACACCTCGACGATTTCGTTCGAGCCGTCGAGGAAATCTGGCGCATTGCCCGCCCTGGAGCCATCGTTGAAGTGTCTGGACCTTTCATGAGTAGCGTGAACTTTTATTCTGACCCGACCCACAAGCGTGCCTTCACATCGAAGTCGTTCGACTACTTTATCGAGGGCAGCCGAGCATTCAAATTCGGCTACAGCAAGACCCGATTTGAACTAGTCGCCTGCGAATACGATCGGGAAGAGAAGTCGAAGCGCAGGGGACCGCATCGCTGGTTGCTTGATTGGGCAAACCGAAACAAGGAGTACTACGAATCAAGATTTGCCTTCATTTATCCGCTTTATCAAATCTTCTTTGATCTTCGAGTCGTCAAGTGACGCCGGCTAACCGGCTGGTCGTCGGTCTGAACGGCGCGGCGTTACTCTCGCCGCTGACAGGGATCGGCCAATACACCAAGAATCTCGCGGAAAACTTGATCGCTTCGGGCGAGGTCGATCTAAATATTTTTTACATAGCCAGATGGAGCAAGGAAGTCAGGACAGAACCGTTCCCCTCGCTCGGGCCGATCAAGGCCTTCATTAAGAAATTCGTGCCCCACCCTTACTTGGTAAGTCGCGCTTTGCAAGGGTGGAAGTTTCATTCTGGAGCACAACATCGGCACGTGTCGGTTTATCACGAACCGAATTTTCTTCCGCTTCGGTTCGCTGGCCCGACGGTGGTCTCGATTCATGATCTTTCGTGGATTCGCTATCCGGAAACTCATCCGAAGGAGCGCGTAGCGATCATGAACCGGATCCTGCCCCTCGCGCTCGAGAGAGTGCAACATGTGATCACCGACTCGGACTTCATACGTCGGGAGGTGATTGAGGAGTTCGGAGTACCTGCGGATCGGGTTACAACTACCTTGCTCGCTCCGCGCAGCATGTTCAAGCCGCGTGACGAGGCGACCCGTGCGGGAACTCTGTCTAAACACAATTTGCAGCAACGCAGTTATTTTTTGGTCGTCGGCACCTTGGAGCCACGCAAGAACGTCGAGACGGCGGTCAGAGCTCACGCCGGACTGCCGGAGGCAATTCGACGCAGGTTCCCGCTGGTTCTAGTGGGCATGAGAGGTTGGCTGACCTCGCGGTTGGAGGGCGAATTGAAGGCGCCGGTCGAACGAGGGGAGGTGAGGCCGCTTGGCTTCGTCACGGATGACCAGTTGGCCGACCTGTATTCGGGGGCGACCGCACTCGTATATCCGTCACTCTATGAAGGCTTTGGCCTACCCCCGCTTGAAGCGATGGCATGCGGCACACCAGTGATCATTTCCAACGTCTCATCGCTGCCCGAAGTCGCGGGTGATGCGGCAGTGATGCACGATCCGATGGATACCGACGCTCTCCGAAATGCGATGAATCGACTCATTGACGACAAAGCGTTCTGGCTACAAAAAGCCGCTGCATCGCTGAAGCAGGCAGCTCTCTTTTCTTGGGAACGGTGCGCGAAAGAGACGATTGCTGTTTACCGCAGGGCACTCAAGGTTTGACGCTCTTCAGCAGTGGGCATCCAGGCTGCCCTCTCCGTACAATTCGCCGTCCCGTATTGAACGATAACAAGACCTGATGCAGGTATCGGTAATCGGCGCCGGCTATGTCGGCTTGGTGACGGCAGCGTGCTTTGCTGACGTCGGCAATGTCGTCCTATGCGTGGACATCGACCCTCATAAAGTCGAGAGGCTGAGGCGCTCGGAAATTCCCATTCACGAACCGGGTCTAGAACAGCTCGTCGAGCGCAACGTGGATGCTGGTCGACTACGGTTTTCGACCAGCTATGACGATGCGGTATCGCATGCAACGCTGATTCTTATCGCAGTCGGAACCCCCTCGGGCGAGGATGGCTCGGCCGATTTGTCGCATGTGCTCGCATGTGCGCGAGAGCTTGGCAAGCGCATCGAGCGCGACTCATTGATCGTGGTCAAGTCCACCGTGCCGGTCGGCACCAACGATCAGGTGCGCATTGCACTACGGTCGGAAGTTAGCGGGCGACGGAGGCCAGTGCTCGTAACGACTGCCTCGAATCCGGAGTTTCTGAAGGAAGGGTTCGCGGTTGAGGACTTCATGAAGCCCGACCGCATCATCGTTGGTGTCGACGACGCCCAGTCTGCAGAGCTAATGAGGCAGTTATATGCCCCATTTAATCGAAACCGCGATCGATTGATCGTGATGGATATTCGCTCGGCGGAATTCACCAAATATGCTGCCAACTGCATGCTGGCGGTGCGCATCTCATTCATGAACGAAATGGCCAATCTCGCTGATCGGCTGAGTGTCGACATCGAGCATGTACGGCACGGAATCGGCTCGGATCCGCGCATCGGCCCTCACTTCCTGTATGCCGGCGCTGGCTTTGGCGGGTCATGCTTTCCGAAGGACTTGCGGGCGCTTGCGCATACAGCGGCAGAGCACGGCGAGCCAGTGGACATCTTGACCGCGGCAATCAGAGTCAATCAACGACAACATCACATCCTGGCCGCGAAAATTCGTCGGTTCTTTGATGATCAACTCGCAGGCCGTACGATTGCTCTGTGGGGTTTGGCATTCAAGGCCAATACGGACGATATGAGAGAGGCGCCCAGCCTCAGCGTCATTGATGCGCTGACGGCGGCGGGGGCGAAAGTCCGTGCCTATGACCCCGTCGCTGTGGCTAATGCGCGCTCCATCATTAATGCGAACAAGAACGTGGAATTCACGGATTCCGCCGAGGCAGCGCTACACGGCGCCGATGTGCTGGCGGTCATCACCGAATGGCTCGAGTTTCGCAGCCCGAATTTTGAAGATCTGGCGCGAAAGCTGAAAGCAAAGGCAATTTTCGACGGTCGCAATTTGTACGATCCCACCACGGTCCGAACCGCGGGACTTCAATATTTTGGTATCGGGCGCGGATCGTGACCAAGCGTGCTTCGGATACTGCAGCGTCTTTACAAAAGGATCCGACGAGCGCTGGTGAGCATGCAACGCTAACGTTGGCTCGTATGACGCCCGTTACAAGAATATCGATGTGCTGCGAGGCATTGCCGCCTTGTGCGTTGTCTGGCTGCACGCGAGCGAAGTGTTTGTCACATTGTCCTCAGTGCGCAGCCACGGCACCTTGGCGTATGACGTACCGAAGTTCCTGGAACTCGGCAGAGTCGGTGTGATCGCCTTCTTCGCCATCAGCGGGTTCGTAGTAGCGTCCACAATCAAGCCACCCAAGGATCTGGGTACGCGGGCATTTTTGATCAAGCGATTCTTGCGTTTGTACCCTGCGTTCTGGTTTGCTCTGGCGCTGTCTTATCTGGCGATCTGGCTTCCGCAGGCAAAAATTCCCAGCCTCGGCGGCCTGTTGGCAAATATCACGATGCTGCCCACGATATTTGGTGTCGAAGCCGCCATGGGTCATTTCTGGACGCTAGAAATAGAGTTTGCTTTTTACCTGCTGGTTGTCATCCTGTTCTTGGCCGGCAAGTTGCACAACAGATGGCTCCTCGTCGTCTTGATCGTCATTCTCAGCTTGAACCCAAGTGGAGTCTTGATCAAGAAACTCACGTGGACAGCGGCACAGGGACACTGGGTACAACTGCCGCTATGTCTAGCGATCATGCTGTGGGCGAGCCTTCTGCGCCGCGGCTACGACCCGAACGCTTCGATCACTCAGAAGCTGCGTGCGTGGAGCACCGTGCCGATCGCAATTGCCACCGCGTTCGTGTTTGGACGAGCGGTAAGCGTTGGCGGCATGCTGAAGGCGCCCGACCTTGTTACGTATCTGTCCGGGTTGGGCACTCTGTGGGGATTAGGTCTGTTCTCTTTGTTCGTACTAACCGGAAGCCGCTGGCCACGGTGGTTAGTGTGGATGGGAACAATCAGTTACTCCACTTACCTGTTGCATCCGGTAGTGTTGTATCCACTGTTCTTTTTCGTCTCGGGTGGCTTCAAGTTCGACTCCGGACCGCTCTGGGCCTATGTACTCGCAGTCATCGCGGGAACTATCGCATTCGCCTCTATAACCTACCTGTTGATTGAAGCACCGTCGAATCGGCTGGCCGCGCGCCTTACACGCAGTAACCCCGCCCGACCTGCCGGGATGGGGAGCGTGTTACAGCGTCCTGAAGGGACTTAGACAATGAAACAGGGCGAAATTGATTACCTGAAGAAAATTGGAGAAGACAATGCGCGGCGCGCATATGACGAGCCTTTCTCCCACTTCACAGGTTCGAAGAACTTGGTCGACTTGGGCCTGATCGGGCGCGGAACGTGACGAAGCGGGTCAGAACGCTGGTAACCGGGGTCGCAGGCTTTATTGGCTCCTTCGTGGCGCAAGAGCTGTTGGCGCGCGGTGATAGCGTTTTGGGCCTGGATAATCTGAATGACTATTACGACCCGGAACTGAAGCGCGCACGACTGGCTCGATTGCAACACTTCCGCGCGGATTCACAGTTCGTATTCGAACAGATTGACGTCGTCGATCGAGATGCAATTGCACGCTTGTTTTCGCAAAACGTCATTGACAGCGTGGTGCATCTGGCCGCCCAGGCAGGTGTGCGCCACTCGATCACGCACCCGCAGGATTACATTGATAGCAATGTGACAGGGTTTCTAAACATGCTGCAAGCTGTGCGCGAGCGGCCTGTACGGCACTTCGTTTACGCATCGTCCTCGAGCGTTTACGGAGGCAACACGAAACTACCATTTTCAGAGAGCGACAGGGTCGATCGGCCAGTTAGCCTGTACGCAGCAACCAAGCGCGCCAACGAGCAAATGGCGCATGTTTATTCGTGGCAATTCGGAGTGCCGGCAACCGGACTTCGTTTTTTTACCGTGTACGGCCCCTGGGGGCGGCCGGATATGGCGACGTTCAGATTCACTAAGGCAATACTCTCCGGCGAACCGATCGATGTTTACAACCACGGCGACATGCGAAGAGACTTTACCTACATCGACGATATCGTGAAGGGCGTCGTTAAGGTTCTCGATCGCGCACCCGCGAAAGACGCCGACGGTGTGGCGCATCGTGTTTACAACATTGGTAATCATCGCTCTGAGCCCCTACTACGATTCATCGAAGTGCTCTCAACTGCACTGGGACGAAAGGCCGAGATGCGGCTGCTGCCCATGCAGATGGGCGACGTGAAGGAAACGTTTGCCGACATCGCCAGCCTTTCGCACGACTATGGATGGGCACCTACAACAACTATCGATGTGGGGCTGCCTCGCTTCGTGGAGTGGTACAGGGAGTACTACGGACGATCAGCCTCTTGAAGGTCCTTCATCTCGGCAAGTTCGATGGAGATGTCGGTGGGATCGAGCGTCATCTACGCGCATTGTTGCGCGCGATGCCCTCGGACGTGAAAGTGGTCAATCTCGTCGCCAACGACCGCTGGGCCACAGATAGTCACCGACGCAACGGATACGAGACCGTGCGGGTGGCGACTGCTGGCTTGCTCGCAAGTGTTGCGCTGGCGCCCTCAATGCCGATAGTCGCGCGCCGTTTGCATCGCCGAACATCAATTCGACGTCGTGCATCTTCATTTTCCGGATCCGCTTGGACATCTAACCGCGATGACCTTGCCGCGCAATGTCCGCAGGGTAATTTCCTGGCACAGCGACATCGTCAAGCAAAAGTGGGCGCTTTCGGTGTACTCGCCCGTCCTGCAAGCATTCGTGCGCGATGCCGATGCGCTCATTGGCGCGACCCCGCAGCACTTTGCAAGTTCTTCTCAAATTCCCACAGGCAGGCGCGGCCAGATCCGCGAAATCATTCCGTACGGTTTCGATCCTGCAGTGCTTGCGACGTCCGCGAATCGCGCCGTAAGCGCGAAGAGCTACTGCGCGAGCGCAATGACCGACCAGTGATCTTCTCGGTGGGCCGTCACGTCTACTACAAGGGTTTCGATGTTCTGATTCGCGCGATGCAGAGCGTCGATGCTCGAACTCTGGATCGGCGGACACGGACCCTTGACGGCACGCTGCACGAGTTAGCACGTGACCTCGGCGTCTGGCTGATCGAGTCAAATTCGTCGGCTTCATTCCTGATTCCGCACTGGTTGCGTACTTACGAAGCATGCGACGTCTTCTGCATGCCGTCGAGTCGCGCGCGCCGAGCAATTCGGACTCGTGCAGCTCGAAGCCATGCACTGCGCGCAAGCCGGTGGTGGCGACTCGGCTCGGAACCGGCGTCGAGTACGTCACGCTCGATGCGAAGTCACCGGCCTGCTGGTTGAACCGAACGACGAAGCCGCGCTCGCGCAGGCACTGAATCGCCTGCTCGGCGACCGCGCGTTGAGCTCACCGGCTCGGCGCGGCCGGACGCGCACGCGTCCAGCAGGAGTTCTCGGTCCAGCAGATGGTGGAAAAGACCGCGACGCTGTACCGGCGGCTGGTGCCGGACTCGTCCGCCGGTGCGCCTGGCTGATAATCGCGCACATGCCGCAAGCTCTGCCGTTGACCTATCTCGCCCAGGCCGCGGCGGCGGCGTTCATCGCCGGACTGCTGATCCTGATGCTGCGTCGACCGGCCGAACGCTGGGGACTGGTCGACCATCCCGGGCGGGCGCAAGCGGCACGCGGCGCCCGTGCCGCTGACCGGAGGAGTCGCGGTGACCTGCGGGCCTGGTGCTCGCACTCGCCGTTCTCGTTTGCGGCGTTCCCGCAGTACGCGCGTTTTTTTCGGCGTCATGCTGCTGGCCGTCGTCGGCCTGCTCGACGATCTAGGCGAGGTTTCGCCCGGCACCAAGCTGCTGCTCCAGGTGATCGCCGCCGTGCTGATGACGTCCTGGGGCGAGAACTTCCTGATCAACCTCGGCGACCTCTTCGGTACCAACCCGATCAACACGCGCCACTGGGCGATCCCGATTACGGTGCTGGCCACGCTGGCCGTCGTCAACGCGATCAACATGCTCGACGGGCTCGATGGTCTGGCGGGAAGCCTGGTGCTTGGCATCGTGCTGGTGCTGACGGGCTACGCATGGATGGTCGGCGACGCCAATGCCGCCAAGAGTGCTGGTCGTGCTTGCTGGCGCGATGGTCGGATTTCTCTTCTTCAACCTGCCGTGGCCGGGGCGCGGACGACATCGCACGTTCATGGGCGACGCCGGCAGCATGGTCCTGGGATTCGCGGTCGCGTGGTTCTCGGTCGCGCTGAGCCAGCGCCCCGGCGGCGCAGTGCCCCCTCCGGTGATGCTGTGGGTCCTGGGAATCGTGCTGATGGACGTCTTCACCGTGACGGTCCGGCGCCTTGCACGGCGGCGCAGTCCGATGGCTGCGGACCGCGATCACATACACCACATGCTGCTGCGACGGGGCTTCGGACCCTGGCAGACGCTCGGCATCCTGGTCGGCGCCAACGTGCTGCTGGCTGCGGTAGGCACCGCGATGTGGCGGACCGGTGTCGCCGATCGCTGGATCTTCTGGTCGTACCTGCTGGTCTGCGCGATCTACTTCGGCCTGTTCTTCATGCCGTTCCGGCTCTATCGACTGCGCGCCCGCGCGATCGCTGCGGAAGACTACGAACGCGACGGCTGAGCGCGTCCGGCGTCAGATCGCGTAGCCGGCCTTGCGCGCGAAGTGCACGGTGGCCTCGAGAAAACCCTCCTTCGAGCCGCAGTCGAAGCGACGGCCGTCGTAGCGATACGCGTAGGTCCTGCCGCGCGGCACGAGCCGCGCAATCGCATCGGTCAGCTGGATTTCGCCGCCGGCACCGCGGGGGATGCGCTTGAGATGCTCGAAAATCTCAGGTTCGAGGACATAGCGGCCGAGCACCGCCAAGCGTGGAAGGCGCATCCTCGGGCGCCGGCTTCTCGACGATGTGCGACATGCGCGACAGTCGCTTGCGTCGATCGCGCTACTGCTGACGATGCCGTACCTGCGCGTATCGGCGCGCGGGACGTCCTCGACCGCGAGCACGCTGCCGCCACCGAGCGCGGCGCGCGCATCGCACAACTGCCCGATCACCGTACGCCCGGCATCGATCAAGTCGTCGGCAAGGATGACCGCGAACGGTTCGTTGCCGACGACGGATTCCGCGCACAGCACCGCGTGGCCGAGCCCGAGCGGCTCCGCCTGGCGGATGTAGACGAAGCTCTCGGTCGCGGGCGAGATGTTCTGCACGATATCGAGCAGCTCGAGTTTTGCCCTTCGCCGTAAGTTCCGCCTCGAGCTCAGGGGCGCGGTCGAAGTGATCCTCGATCGAGCGCTTGTGCCGGCCGGTGATGAAGATCATCTGCGTGATGCCCGCCGCGGCCGCTTCCTCCACTGCATATTGGATCAGCGGCTTGTCGACGATCGGCAGCATCTCCTTCGGCATCGCCTTGGTGGCCGGCAGAAAGCGGGTGCCGAGTCCGGCGACCGGAAAGACGGCCTTGCGTACGGGCTGCATTGTTGCTCCGGGGTCTTAGCGCATTCCATCAACAGCGCATGCTAACAAGCGAACCAAATCCCTGATGCCAACGTACGTGATCGGCGATGTGCAAGGCTGCCTGTACAGCTTCAGGCAACTTGCCGCCCAGCTGTCGGCTGCGAAGCGCTACATCTTCGTCGGCGACCTCGTCAATCGCGGTCTCGAATCGCTCGCCACGTTGCGTCATGTCAAGGCACGCGTCGAACACGGACATGCGGTTGCGCTGCTGGGTAATCACGATCTGCACCTGCTTGCTGTCGCGGCGGGAGTCAGGCCACTGAAGGATGCCGATACTTTGCAGGACGTGCTCGAGGCCCCCGATCGCGAAGAGCTGCTGGCGTGGGTGCGCGGCCAACCGCTGGCGCACTTTGAGGAGGGCGTGCTGTTCGTTCACGCGGGCGTGCTGCCGTCGTGGACGGTCGACCAAACGTTATCGCTAGCCGACGAGGTTCATCGATCGCTGGCCGCGGATGACGACTACGCATTCCTGCGGGAGATGTACGGCGATGAGCCGCGCCGCTGGTGCGACGATCTCACCGGTAACGATCGGCTTCGCTGTGTCGTCAACGCGCTGACGCGGCTGCGTTTGCTGTCGTCGATGGAACGATGAACTTGAAGCACAAGGACACGGCCAGCAAAGCGCCGCGCGGCGACATGCCGTGGTTCGATCATCCGCAGCGCGCCACGCGCGACACGCCGATCGTGTTTGGCCATTGGTCGGCCGAGGGGCTCGATTGCACGCGCCAACGTGATCGGGCTCGACACAGGATGCGTTTGGGGCGGCAAGCTCAGTGCACTAAGGCTGAGCGATCGGGCGCTTTTTCAGCGTGATTGTCCAGTGTCGCAAACCACGGAAGCGTGATTACGCTCGGCAGTCTGCGGTGAGTCGCTAAAGCCTAGTTGTTCCGAAATGGCGGCGCGTGCAGCGCGTGCTATCGCGTGCCGGTTCGCCGCATCGCTCTTCGAAATCGACGGTAGAACCGTAACCTCAACAACGAGTTGATCGGCCACGAGTATCTGCCCCAACGAAGTAAACAGTCCCATTTCATCGATGAACGGGGCCGCCAATGAGCGCTTGCCGCGTTCGGTATAGCGAATCGCAATCGGCCATATCTCCGCGTCGACGTCGAGCGCAGGCGCAATCACGTTCGAGTGAAAGGGCAGCAGCCCGCTACCGTCGGTCGTCGTTCCCTCGGCGAAAACCACGATCGTCTCGCCGAGCTTCAAGTGTTCGCGCACCGTCTTGTTCATCGCCGCCACTGCATGACGCCGCCCGCGCTCGATGAACAAGGTGCCGGCGCGCGATACCAACACGCCCAGCAATGGCCACTTTCCGATCTCGGCCTTCGCGATGAATCGGCTCGGAAGAATCGCGTTGATTGCGAAAATGTCCATCCATGAGACGTGATTGGCCAACGCCAAGCGGCCGGTCGTCCGAGGATCGATGCCGTCGCGCTGCAATGGGAGTGGAATCGCGACCCCGCTTTGGACGACACGCGCGCCGCACAGAGTGATCAGAACGTGCGACCACGAGCGATTAATTCGATTGCGCGCTGTCTGCCCGGCGAAGGGGAAAATGACAAGAACGATCGCAACGCCGAGCAGCACGTGAGCAGAAAACACGATCGCGCGGAACGGCGCCAGTAACCATCGCATGTTCGACTGCGCTACGACGATTCATAGCGGACTTCTCCGCCGACCAGCGTATAGCGCGTGCGTCCTTCGAGTTCGTAGCCTGCAAACGGCGTGTTCTTGCCCGCACTGATCAAAGTTTCAGCACCGACCACCCATGGCGCCGACGCATCGAAGACAACGACGTCCGCTTTGGCCCCGACCGTCAGACGCCCCTTTGCCGAACCCTTGCCGAGAATTCCAGCGGGCACGCTCGTGATCTTCGCCAGCGCCAGCGCTAGCGGTACCTTGTTCT
>CAWBRQ010000014.1:0-22593 GCA_963791315.1 uncultured beta proteobacterium | reverse complement strand
GTCGCGAGCTTACTGTCGACGCCGCTGCGGCGGCCCAAAATCTTAAGGATGTGAAAGCCGTTCGGACTGCGGATCACCGGAGTGACGTCGCCGGGCTTGAGTCCTTTGGTGGCATCGATGAATAACGTGGGCAATCGCTCCGTGTTGCGCCAACCCAGCTCGCCGCCCTGCAGAGCTTCGGGCGCGTTCGAGAAACTGGCCGCGATGAGCGCAAAGTCACCCCCGCCTTTGATCTGCGTCATCAACTCTTCGGCGCGCGCTCGCGTTGCATCGACACGATCGCTCGGCGAATTTTCCGGCACGCGCAGCAGAATCTGTGCGATGTTGATCTCTTCGGCATCAGTCGATACACCCGACTGCGCGGCGATGAAGTTCTCCAATTCACTGTCTGAGATCTGCACACGAGAATCGACCTCGCGTTCGCGTAGTCGATTCAGAATAATGTCTTGCCGAATATCGTCGCGAAACTGCGTAAACGAAACACCATCGGCTTCGAGTCGCTGCCGCAGCGCTTGCACCGACAGTCCGTTGGACTCCGCAATGCGTCCGAGCGTCGCATTGACGGTCGCATCATCGACTCGCACACCCGTCTCGCGCGCCAGCTGAAGCTGCGCACGATCGACAATCATCCGCTCGAGCACTTGACGCTCGAGCACGTCTGCTGACGGTGGCTGGATCTTCTGCCGCCGCAACTGCATTTCAGCGACGCGCGCCCGCGCGCGCAGCTCATTGGCGGTAACAACTTCATCGTTAACGACCGCGACAATGCGGTCAATCGGTTTCGGAGCGGGGCGTGGCGTTGCCGCCGCCGCAGCAGCGGACGCAGGCCCTGCCGGCTGCACCGCCTGTCCTTGACCGAAGCTGGCACTGGCCGCCACCAGCGATGCGACGAACAGTGCGAACTTGCTGAGTTTTGTAGAGGTAAGGGATCTGATCATTGCTGCATTCATTAGGCATCTAGTCGCGCAGTCGTTCGAGGTCACCAGCGCGCCTATCCGCGCAGATACTCGCGCACTTACTCGCGCACTTACTCGTAGTAATCGAAACGACCTGGCTGTCGGGGAACTGGGTTAAGCAGTTGGTAGCCGGGAATATTACGCTTCAGCAGGTTGGCTGCACTTGATCCGACACTGGTCAACCCGGTGAGTTCCAGTTGCACATAGAAGTTGGTTGTCGTCGTCTGCGCGGTGGTCGCAAACCTTTGCATCGCGAAGCGCAGCAACCAGCAATCCTGCTGGTACTCCAGCGCCGCTATGGTGTCGACCAGGCGTTTGTCTTCTAGCGAATAGTTGATGCGCCCGACGGCATACCACCGATTGGACAATGGCCATTGCCCCGAGAGGTCGATTTGAGTAATACCGTCAGGCTGATAACGGTAATAGGCGGTCAACACCGACGCGCGTCGCGGCTGCCAACGAACACCCGCAGTTGCACGAACGAACTGGCCCACCTCGGCTGCGTATTGGGCGGCGAGATCGACTGCCCATGATCTGCCGAGCTGCGCGGTCAATGCTGCGAGCACGTCGGTTGCGTTGCTGGTGCGCGGGGCTTCGCCCGGCAATGTCACACGCTGGTCGGAGAAATAGTAACGTTGTCCAATCGATGCGCGTAACCGTTCAGCACCCGTTTCCGCGTCCAGAATGCGCGTCGTCAAGGCTGCGGTCAGCTGATTGGCCTCCGAAATCCGGTCGGATCCCGAGTAGATGTTCTCGGTGAACAGTTGCGAATAGTTCAGATCCGCCAGCGCGCTATCGAAGTTCGGCAGATTGTTTTGATCGCGAAACGGGATGTACGCATAGAACAGGCGCGGTTCGAGCGTTTGCTGAGCTGCGCGGCCGAACCATGCAGTGTCGCGCTCGAAGATCAGACCGGTATCCAGACTCAATATTGGTAGCGTCCGCGTCGGCGTCGGGTCGCTCGGGTGAAACGCTGGATCAAGGTCGTAGGCAGTCGACGACACGCGCGCTCGTGGGACGACGAACCATCCTGGCGCCATGATGGGATAGGCCGCTCGGACGTCTGCGATGTAGCGGTTGCCTTTTTCGAGCGTCGGATGTTCGAACCGTGTGCCGTCTAAAGTTGCCGCTGCTTCGAAACCGTGCCAATCGGCGATGTAGCCATTGACTGTGGCCTGCGGCACACGCTCGTACGGCTTCGCAATCGGCTGCGACAAATCCGGATCCTGCAACGTTTGGTTCTTCGTCACGCGCACGGCGGTATTCCAATACGCATGGTTGTATGCAAGATAGCCGTCCTTCGGCAGGACCTTCTGCGATGTGTCGACAATCGTTTTGCCGAAGTCGACAAAGTATCGATCGTCCGATGCACGGTTGTAGTTGATGCCGGCCGCGAAACCTGTCGGCGATGCGAATTCATACCGCACCGCTGTGAAGTTTCGCGACTCGCCAAACTCTCGATCTTTGGCAATCACGTCATACACGAGCGTCGCGCGTTGCGTCGGGCTCAGATAGCGCAACTCGTTGTCAAGCAACACACCGCGCCTGGTCATCACGCGAGGTGTCAACGTGTAGTCGTAATTGGGCGCGAGGTTGAAGTAGTACGGCGTGTGGATGTCGGTCCCCGACGTCGAGCTAAGCCCGAAGCTCGGTGTCAGAAAACCCGACTTACGCCGATCGCTGGTCGGAAAGCTCAGAATTGGCGAGGCGAGAACTGGCAGACCTTTGAAATAGAGTGTCGCGAACGTTGCGGTAGCCGTTTCATCCAGTCCGTCGAATTCGATTGACTCAGCCTGCACCCACCACGCGTTGTCCCCCGGACCGCACGTGGTGAACCGTGCTCTTTCCATCCGTGCCCGGTCGCTGCCAAGGAACTCGACCAGTGCGGCGTCGCCGCGGCCTCTGCGCGCCGCGTATGTGAAGTTGGCGTCTGGCATCGTGCCCGTCTGTGCGTCGACGTGGAAGTCGAGACGCGGTCCCGCAAACGAAGCCCCGTCGCGAAACACTCGTGCGTGACCCTCGACGTTAACGATATCGGTGGCTTGCGTATACGTGATCGTTTCGCCGCGAACTACGGTACCCGCGCGGCGTATCTCGGCGTCGCCGCGCAGAATAAGCCGCTCATCAATCGTGCCTTCGATGTTGTGCGCGCGCGCAAAAGTCGGCGCACCAGCACGGACCGGAGCGCGATTTTCGTCGAGTTCGCGCTCAAGCTTTAGCTGTGGGCGCGCCGTCTCCTGCGGGTTCTCCTTTGCAGCAGCTTGCGCAAGGGCATCTGCGCTCGTCGTCAGAAATCCGGCAGATAGCACCGGAATTAGCCACGAGGAGAAGTTTGACCGAGCGATCTTAGTGTGCACAGGCCCTAGAATCTGTGAAAGCTGTTTTGGCCAGCAAGTGCCCGAGCAGAGCGCGCCGATTATAGGCACCGGTTTTACCTATCAGGCTCTGGCCGAAGGGCGACCTCACACTGCATGAAGCACTCTGCTCCAACCTCGACCGGAGAGCCCTCCGACGCACGCCTTACTTCGCTTCGAGCATGGCTTGCGCCACTTGCACGTCGCTACGGATTGATCGAATCCACGCTGCGACCGGCGTCAGCTGATGCAAGTGCGCGCCGCTACTTCCGGCTTGATGGCGAGGGCGGAAGCTTGATTGCGATGGACGCACCTCCCGCAACGGAGGATTCGCGCCCGTTCGTTCGGATAGCGGGGTTGATGCGGGCGGCCGGCGTCCACGTTCCCGAAATTCTGAGCAGCGATCTTTCGCAGGGCTTCCTGTTGCTCTCCGATCTTGGCGATGCCACGTATCTGACGTCGCTCACCGACGACAATGCCGACGAGTTGTTCTGTGATGCGATCGACGCGCTGATTCGTTGGCAGCTTTCCACCGCGGATGACGTCCTACCGCCGTACGACGAAAATTTACTGCGGCGGGAGCTGGGTTTGTTCCCGGACTGGTTTATTGCACGTCATCTGCAACGACAGTTGACTCCGACGCAGCATGCGGCCCTCGCGCAGATGTTCAGCGTCATCGTGGCAGAGAACCTGAGGCAACCCAAAGTGTTCGTGCATCGCGACTACATGCCGCGCAATCTGATGGTGTCGAAGCCCAACCCCGGAGTGCTCGACTTTCAGGACGCGGTCATTGGGCCGATCACTTACGACCTGGTATCACTATTCCGTGACGCATTCATCAGCTGGGATGACGCACGCGTGCGTGTCTGGGCGCGTGTTTACTTCGACCGCGCTCATCGAGCCGGGCTGCCGGTTGGCGCGGACTTTGACGTGTTCTGGCGTGGCTTCGAATGGATGGGATTGCAGCGTCACCTAAAGGTGTTGGGGATTTTCGCGCGCATTCGGTATCGCGACGGCAAGCCGCACTATCTTGTAGACGCGCCGAGGTTTATCAGTTACGTGCGCACGGTAGTTCAACGCTACAACGAGCTGACACCGCTTGCACGATTGTTCGACGAACTGGAATTGATGTGACCAAGCCGGTCGTGACGCACGCACTAATCTTGGCTGCGGGCCGCGGCGAGCGCATGCGGCCGTTGACGGATACAACCCCCAAGCCGCTATTGCGAGCGGGTGGCAAGCGGCTGATCGAATGGCAGATCGAAGCGCTCGTGCGCGCCGGCATACGGGCAATCGTGATCAACGTGGCGCACCTGCCGGAGCAGTTTGATTCCGCACTTGGTGATGGCCGGCGCTACGGTGCCGCCCTGCGCTATTCGCGCGAGGGCGAAAGCGCCGACGATGCACTGGAATCACTGGGCGGAATCGTCAAGGCGCTACCGTGGCTTGGCGATGTTCCGTTTATCGTCACCAGCGGCGATATCGTCACCGAGTATCCGTATCACCATTTGCACTCGGTAGCTGAGGGTCAACAGCGAGGCGACGCAGATGCGCATCTGGTGCTGGTCGAGAATCCATCCTTTCACCTGCGCGGCGATATGGGACTTACGAACGGGCTTATCGATCCCGATGCGGAACCGCGCATGACATACGCAAATATCGGCGTCTTCTCGCCTCGTCTGTTTGCCGGTGTTGCGAGTGCTTTGCGGGGTGGCCGCGCACCGCTGTTTCCGTGGCTGTACGAAGCAGCGCGTGCGGGCCGCGTGAGCGGTGAGGTTTACCGTGGGCATTGGTGGAACTCGGGCACGCCTCACGATCTGGCGCAGGTCGATGCCGACTTGACGCGCGTATCAAATCAGGCTGCCTCGGAACAGGCGCGGTGACGATGGCATCAGACGGCGCGACACGCATGCCGATCGCCATTTTGGGGGGCGGGCCAGTTGGACTCGCGGTGGCGCTGTTACTCGCCAAACGCTCGGTGTCGAGCGTCGTATTCGATGCTCGCAGCGTCGAGCAGGCTAGCGCCGACCGGCGGTTGCTCGCGCTTTCGCTCGGCTCGCTGCAAACCCTCGGCGCGATAACCGAGCTTTCACGCACAGCGCAAACGCCCGCGCTCGCTCCGATTAACACCGTTATCGTGTCCTCGGTCGGTCAGTACGGGCGTGCCGTGATCGGCGAGCGCGACGTGGGCGCGGAAATGCTCGGTGCGACGATCCGCTATGGCGATTTGGTCAAGGCTCTGTCGGCTGCGGCTGACGCCGAGAAGCTTGTTTCGGTGCGTCGTCCGCTGAAGGTCGAGGCGATACGGCAATCACCGTCGAGCGTCGAAATCGAATTGCAGCGAGAACCATCTTTCACCGCGCCTTTGGCGCTTAGCGCTGAAGGTTTGGGTACGGAGCCGATCGCGTCTGCCCAGTATTCAGCGTTGATCGCCGATCTTGACGTGACCGGACTCGAACGCGGCACTGCGTGCGAGCGATTTACGCGCGACGGTCCGTTGGCGTTGCTGCCATTGCCCGAGCACGCGAGCGCTGGGGCGCGAAAGATGGCGCTGGTCTGGTGCATGTCGAACGCGCAGGCTGACCGGCGCAGCGCACTCGGTGATCAAGAATTCCTTGCGGAACTCAGCTCACAGCTAGGCGAGCGCAATCTGCGCGTCGTGGCATTGCAGTCTCGAAAACGCTTCCCGCTGCACGAGCGTGCGCGAAATGATCTCGTCGAGCATCGAGTCGCATATTTGGGAAATGCGGCGCAGACGTTGCATCCGGTAGCGGGTCAGGGTCTGAACCTGGGGTTGAGGGACGGGGCTGTTCTGGCGGAGCTGATCGGCGCGGCCTATGGCGCGATTGACGCGCCGGCTCGTGATCCAATCTCCGCACTGCACGCTTACGCGCAATCGCGCCGCGCCGATCGCGCTGCGATCGTGGCGCTCACTCGCACCGCGCCTTCATTTTTTTCGACGCGCTTTGCACCGATAGCACTGGCCAGATCAATCGGGCTTACTGCATTGGCGGTTGTGCCGAATTTGCGACGCCAATTCGCACGGTTGCTGATGTTCGGCGTACGCTTTTAGCGTCGATCGCTCGCAGAATAGTTTTTGCTCCAGCATCTTCGTTAATATCCGCGCTCGCTCGCCCCGCACCCTTTCTTGTTTCCAACTTTCGATCGCAATGGTCATCGGTCCGTACGTGCTGCCCAATAACGTTTTTGCCGCACCGATGGCCGGAGTGACGGATCGCCCATTTAGGAGACTGTGCAAAGCGTTGGGCGCGGGTTATGCAGTGTCCGAGATGGCCGCGTCTAATCCCCGTCTGTGGGCGAGTGAGAAAACCGCGCGACGCTTGAATCACGATGGAGAGCGTGCGCCGGTGGCGGTTCAGCTGGCCGGCGCCGATGCGCAGATGCTGGCCGAGGCCGCGCGCTACAACGTTGATCGTGGCGCCCAGATCATTGATATCAACATGGGATGCCCGGCGAAGAAGGTGTGCAACGTCGCGTGTGGATCTGCGTTGCTGAAAGACGTGTCGCAGGTAGCGCGCATCCTGGCGGCGGTGGTCGCCGCCGTCGATGTGCCGGTGACGTTGAAGTTTCGCACCGGATGGGACGTGTCCAATAGAAACGCCGTCGAGATTGCGCGTCTGGCTCAGGCGAACGGGATTGCTGCCTTAACGTTGCACGGCCGCACGCGGCAGTGTGGCTTTACCGGTCACGCGGAATACCAGACGATTCGCGAGGTCAAGCGCGCCGTCACGATTCCGGTCATCGCCAATGGCGACATCGACACGCCGGAAAAGGCCAGTTTCGTACTCGACGAAACGGGGGCAGACGCGGTGATGATTGGTCGTGCAGCGCAGGGCCGCCCGTGGATTTTCCGCGAGATCGCGCACTACCTGCTAACCGGCTCGCATCTGCCGCCGCCAAGAGTTGACGAAGTGCGCGCGCTCCTGCTCGATCATCTCGATGATCATTACCGGTTCTACGGCGAATCGGGTGTGCGCACCGCTCGCAAACACATCATCTGGTACACGCGGCGGCTTGCCGGCGGCCAGCAGTTTTGCGAGCGAATGAACGCGATCGACGGCTGCGCGGAACAGGCGCGCATCGTCGATGATTTTTTTGCGGAACTGGGCGAGCGATCAGAACGGCTTGTTTACAGCCCGACTTTGCATTGAGGAAAGACGATGGCGAGAGGGTTGGGAAGATCAGTGACGGCGACAGGGGCACGGCGGACGAATGGAGCAGCAACGTCGCGGAATCGAACAGCGAGGGCGTGCAAAGACGGCGGTCACCGCATCCGCAACGCGATTTGCCTACCCAACCAGTGAGCGCGTCAGCCGCGCGCGCAGCGGGGAGACTCTTGAACAATGCGTTCTGCGCAGCCTTGAACAGTACTTTGCTGATCTTGACGGTTCGCGTCCGCACGCGCTGCTGGACATGGTGACCACGGCTGTCGAGCGACCGTTGCTGCAGTTTGCGATGAACCGGTGCGACGGCAACCAGTGCGCGGCCGCGGAGCTGCTCGGAATCAATCGCAACACGTTGCGCAAGAAGCTGCAGCAATATCGATTGCTATGAGCTTGGTCAGCCGCCGGTGGGCGCTGCTGAGCGTTTCCGACAAGACCGGTGTCGTAGAACTTGCTCAGCAGCTGCGCGCGCTTGGCTTTGACCTTCTGTCTACCGGCGGCACTGCAAAGTTGTTGAGCGAACGCGGCATTGCAGTTACCGAGGTTGCGCAGCACACCGGCTTTCCCGAGATACTTGATGGGCGCGTAAAGACGTTGCATCCGCGTATCCACGCGGGCCTGCTCGCGCATAGGCCAGATGCCGCACACATGCGCGCACTGGCCGATCACGCGATCGACCCGATCGAAGTTCTTGTCGTCAACCTCTATCCGTTCGAGCAAACCGTAGCGCGTGCCGAGTGCTCGTTCGACGACGCGATCGAGAATATCGATATCGGCGGCCCTGCGATGCTGCGAGCCGCCGCGAAGAATCACCAAAGTGTCGCCGTTGTCGTCGATCCGGCGGACTATGCGCTGGTGCTGAGTCAGCTTCGAAGTGCAGATGGCGTCGATGCCAAGACCCGCCTGGCGCTTGCGAAAAAGGTCTTTGCGCACACTGCACATTACGACGGCGCAATCGCCAATTACCTGACGTCGCTGAGCGACGGTGGCGCGCGTCAAATGTTTCCGGACGTTTTTTCCAGACAGTGGTTGAAGGCCCAGCAGATGCGCTACGGCGAGAACCCGCATCAACAGGCGGCGTTTTATCGCGAAAGGAATGTGCGCGCCGGATTGCTGGCGGGTTTCACGCAGCTGCAGGGTAAGGAGCTCTCATACAACAATATCGCCGATGCCGATGCTGCCTGGGAGTGCGTGCGCTCGTTCGATGACACGGCCTGCGCGATCGTCAAACACGCCAATCCGTGTGGGGTGGCGATTGCGCCCGACGGTCGGTGACGCCTATGCGAAAGCGTTGAAGACCGATCCGACGTCGGCGTTTGGTGGAGTCATCGCCTTCAACCGCGCGGTCGACGCACCAACTGCCGAATCAGTTGCCCGCCAATTTGTCGAGGTGGTTATCGCGCCGGAGTTCACTGCAGAAGCGCGCGCGGCGTTCGGTGCCAAACCGAACGTGCGCTTGCTCTCGGTTCCGGTCGGAGATGCTCACAACGATTTCGACTTCAAGCGCGTCGGCGGCGGGTTGTTGGTACAGACTTCAGACGATCATGCGCTACAGGCGTCCGAATTGAAGGTCGTCACGGTGCAGAAGCCGACCGCGCAGCAAGTCGACGACCTGATGTTCGCGTGGAAAGTGGCCAAGTTTGTCAAGTCGAACGCAATCGTTTTTGTCGCACCGCGGAGCGACGCTCGGCGTCGGAGCGGGACAAATGTCGCGCGTCGATTCGGCGCGGATCGCTTCGATCAAGGCCGAGTCGGCCGGGCTTAGTCTTGACGGTTGCGCTGCCGCGTCCGATGCGTTTTTCCCGTTTCGCGATGGACTCGACGTATTAATCGACGCCGGAGCGACTTCCGTCATCCAGCCCGGAGGAAGCATGCGCGACGAAGAAGTGATCGCTGCAGCCGACGAACGCGGAATCGCGATGGTCTTTACCGGCGTTCGCCATTTTCGACATTGATTGTCGGGCGCAGCGTGATCTCGTGCGCAGCACAAGAGGGCAATGGCACAATCATCCCGTGCCTGCTCCCTCGATTCGTATTCTCGGCATCGACCCTGGTCTGAATCGGACTGGATACGGTGTGGTTGAAGCCGTAGGGCCGAGGCTTTCGTTTATTGCGGCCGGTGTTATTCGCGTTCCAGCGGGGGATCTTCATCAGCGGCTTGGCACGATCTTGCGGTCGCTCGCTGACGTGATCCGCGATACGCAGCCTCATGTGGCGACTATCGAAAAGGTATTCGTCAACGTCAATCCGCAGTCGACGCTGTTACTTGGGCAGGCGCGCGGTGCGGCAATTTGCGCCGCGGTGGCCGAGGGGCTCGTTGTTCACGAATACGCCGCGCTTCGCATCAAACAGGCAGTGGTCGGCTTCGGCCGGGCGGACAAGCGCCAGGTGCAAGCGATGGTGCAAAGACTGTTATCACTCGATCGTGCGCCGACCAGTGATGCTGCGGATGCGCTGGCATGTGCGATTTGTCATGCGCACTCGGCAAGTTTGTTGATGGCGCTGCGGCTGAAGGCTCGCGTTGTGCCGCGTTCGCGCTCGCAGGCGAACGGCAGGCGTGCCTGGACAGCACGCTTGCAGGGACTCGAGTAGCTGGCGATGATCGGGCGCATCGAGGGCCGGCTGCTGGAGAAGAATCCGCCGGCGATTCTCGTCGACGCCAACGGTGTCGGCTATGAGATTGACGTGCCAATGAGCACGTTTTATCAACTGCCGTCGATTTCGGAACGCGTCGTCCTGCTGACGCACCTGACAGTGCGTGAGGATGCCCATCAACTCTACGGGTTTGCAACCCATAGCGAGCGCGCGGCTTTCCGCGAGCTGATCAAGATTTCGGGTGTCGGTGCTCGCACTGCGCTGTCGGTGCTTTCCGGTTTGTCGGTCACCGAGCTTGCGCAGACGATTACGCTGCAGGAAAGTGCACGACTCACGCGCGTGCCGGGAATAGGCAAGAAGACTGCCGAGCGACTTCTGCTCGAGCTCAAGGGCAAGCTCGGTGCTGACCTGGGCAGCGCGAAGACCAACGCCGCGAGCGATGCCGCGGCGGACGTCATCCGCGCGCTACTCGCGCTCGGTTACAACGAGCGCGAAGCGAACGCTGCCGTGCGCGGCCTTCCGGCCGAGACCAGCGTGTCCGACGGTATTCGCTATGCACTTAAGTCTCTTGCCAAGTGAGCGCGGCTGAATGACCGAAGCCGAGCGCATCGTCGCTTCCGTTGCGACCTCGCCTAACGAGGAGGCGATCGAGCGCGCGCTGCGTCCCACTTCGCTTGCCGAATACGTGGGGCAGCCGAAGGTGCGCGAGCAGCTCGGCATCTTCATCGAAGCAGCTCGCAATCGCGCGGAGTCGCTCGATCATGTGCTGCTGTTTGGCCCGCCGGGTCTCGGCAAGACAACATTGGCCCACATCATCGCGCGCGAAATGGGCGTCAATCTGCGACAGACGTCTGGGCCGGTGCTGGAAAGGCCAGGCGATCTTGCAGCAATCCTGACAAATCTCGAAAAGAACGACGTGCTGTTTATCGACGAGATACATCGACTCAGCGCGATCGTCGAGGAAATTCTTTATCCTGCCCTGGAGGACTTTCAGATCGACATCATGATCGGCGAAGGTCCGGCGGCGCGCTCTATCAAGATCGATTTGCCGCCGTTTACGCTGGTTGGCGCGACCACGCGCGCCGGCATGCTGACCAATCCGTTGCGCGATCGATTCGGCATCGTCGCGCGCCTCGAGTTCTATTCTGCCGATGAACTGGCGGCGATCGTACGGCGCTCTGCGCGCTTGCTTAAAGCGCAGCTGACAGACGAGGGCGCGCGCGAGATCGCGCACCGGTCGCGCGGCACGCCGCGGGTTGCGAACCGCCTGTTGCGGCGCGTTCGCGATTTCGCCGAAGTCAAAGGCACCGGTGAAATTTCGCAGTCGGTTGCCGACGCGGCGCTGGCGATGCTGGAAGTCGACCGCCTGGGGTTAGACATCATGGATCGAAAGCTGCTGCTTGCCGTCATCGAGAAGTTCGCCGGAGGGCCGGTGGGGATCGATAACCTCGCCGCGGCGGTCGGCGAAGAGCGCGATACGCTCGAAGACGTGGTCGAGCCGTATTTGATTCAGCAAGGATTGCTGCAGCGAACTCCACGCGGTCGGGTCGCGGCGGTGTCGGCGTATCGTCACTTCGGCATTGTTCAGCCACGCGGCGCGCGCGGAGCAGACGAGTTGTTTTGATGTGCTGCTGCGCTGCCGCAGCGCTGGCACTAACATTGCATGGCTTTGACGTCCGCAGACTGGCTAGAATCGCCGCCTTTTGCAAAAGCAGGCCTCCGAGGAGATTCGATTGGCTAGGGCAACAGAAGCGACAGTGGAACAGGGGGGCTGAAGTGGACTTCTCCCAGACACAGCGCGACCCGACTCGCAGGTTTGTCGGACTTGGCGCAGTTTTGACTTTTTCACATCATCCTTGTGTATGCGCTGATCACGGGGCTTGCGCGCAAGGTGGTCGAGGTCGTCAAGGGACCGATCGAAGTGAAGGTCATTGAGGAAGTGATCAAGAAGCCGCCTCCTCCTCCGGAGTTGTTGCCACCGCCGCCGAAACTGCAAGCGCCTCCGCCGCCGTTCATTCCGCCGCCGGAGATCAACATTCAGCCGCCACCGACGCCAGCGCCCACGATTACGGCAGTAACGCCCGAGGCGCCGCCGGCTCCGCAAGCGCCGGTGATCGCGGCGCCCACGCCCGCGCCTGCGCCGCCGGCGGTTCAGAGCGCGGCGGTCGTATGTCCAAACTATCGCGAGGCGTTGAGCCAGGTTGCCTATCCGCGCGAAGCCGCGCTCGACAATATTCAGGGCGAGGTGCTAGCCGAATTCACTCTCGGCGCGAACGGGCAGATACGCGACATCGTCATCAAGAGCAGCACGCATCGGGTGTTCAACAAGCCCGCGATACAAATGATCCAGACGCGGTTGGTTTGCAAAGGCCAGGGGCAGGACGTGAAGTTGTCGTTGCCTATCAGCTTTAAACTTAATTAATAAAATGGCCAGGATGGCTCACGAGGCACCTGGCCAACATGATCGTCCTACAAGGAGAATTTCAATGATCGGGTTATTTCGCCGCCAGGCGGCTCTTTTGATTGCGCTTGCGCTGACTTCAGGATTGGCGCCGAGCATCGCAACGGCGCAGCAAGATGCAGCCAAGCCCGCACCGCCGGTATTGGTGCCACCCGCTGACACGCAAGCGACGCCCGCTACGCCGACACCACCGGCAGCGATGGCTCCGGCCGCCAAGGCTGCGCAGCCCGCGGTCACGAAGGAAACTGTCGACAACCCCTACGGGCTTGGAGCGATATTGCGCCAGGGTGATTGGGTCGCGATTGGCACGCTCTCGATTCTGGGGATCATGTCGATGGGCAGTTGGTACATCCTGATCGTGAAGCTGTGGGAACAGTACAAGCTGATGCGCGAGGGGCGTGACGTGCGCAAGGCATTCTGGAAAGCGCCCTCGCTGCGCGAAGGTGCGACGCGGCTCGATAAGAGAAGCGCGTATCGGTACATCGCCGAAACCGGTCTGGAAGCCAACGAGCACCACGAGGGTGCGCTGACCGAAAACATTGATCTGAACACATGGGTGACGATGTCAGTTCAGCGCTCGGTCGATGCGGTGCAGGCGCGGAGCCAGGATGGTTTGGCGTTCTTGGCGACGGTCGGTTCTACTGCGCCGTTTGTGGGGCTGTTCGGCACGGTGTGGGGCATCTATCACGCGCTTACCGCAATCGGTATCGCAGGTCAGGCTTCGATCGACAAGGTAGCCGGACCGGTCGGCGAGGCGCTGATCATGACGGCGATTGGTCTCGCCGTCGCTGTGCCAGCGGTCATGGGATACAACTGGCTGATTCGCCGCAACAAGGTCGCGATGGATGCCGTGCGCACGTTCGGCGCGGACTTGCACGCGGTGCTGCTGGGCGGCGGTCCGCAGATGAAAGGTGCTCCGGGAGGCGCATTGGCTCGCGCGCGCTAGCGCGCCAAAGGTTCCTGCCATGGCGATGAGCATCGGCCCCGGAGAAGGGGCGGAAGAAGAAGCGATCTCCACCATCAACACCACGCCGCTGGTCGACGTGATGCTGGTGCTGCTGATCATCTTTCCTGATCACGATTCCAGTCGTGACGCAGTCGGTTCCGCTGCAGTTGCCGCAGGAATCCAATGTCCCGCGGCAAACCAAGCCCGAGAACATCGAGATTGGCGGTCACCAAGGACGGCGATGTTTACTGGGGTATGCAGCTGGTGAAAGACAACGACGAGTTGGTAAACCGCCTGAAGACCGTGGCCGTTCTGGTGCCGCAGCCCGAGCTGCACATTCGCGGCGACCTTGCGGGCCGCTACGAGTTTGTCGGCAGGGTCGTCTTCGCCTGCGCAGCGTGCGGGGATTCAGAAGATCGGGTTTGTGACTGAACCCCCACCGCGCAACTGACAGATCGGAGAAAAAGATGGCAATGAATGTAGGCGGTGGAGGCAGCGCCAAGGAGCCGGATGTGATGATCGACATCAACACCACGCCGTTGATCGACGTGATGCTGGTGTTGTTGGTGATGCTGATCATCACGATTCCGATTCAGCTGCACTCGGTCAACCTGAACATGCCGATCGGCACGCCGCCCCCGCCGCTCGAAGAGCCTGTGGTCATTACCGTCGACGTCGACTTCGACGGCACGATCTATTGGAACGGCGAGATTCTCGCCAACAAGGCCGCGCTCGAGGAGAAGCTGATAGCGGCCGCCGCAACGCCGGTGCAGCCTGAGGTCCACTTGCGGCCCAACAAATTGGCCGAATACAAGGACGTTGCGATGGTGATGGCTGCCGCGCAGAGGCTCGGCGTCGTCAAGCTCGGCCTGGTGGGTAACGAGCAGTTCGTGCGTTAGTAGCTATCCGGAGACGTTGCTGATGCGATTTGAAGGACCAACATCCGCTACGCGAGCGCTGCGGCTCTCGCTCGCTGCCCTGGCGGTTGCAGCGGCCTTCGGCGGACAAACAGCCGACGATGGCCGGCTGACGTGGTCCGCCGCGTACGCGCAGGAATCGGTTCGCGGCGAGATCGGTCGTCCGTTGCAGGCCGCGCGCGATTTGATCAAGGCGAAGAAGTATTCCGAAGCGCTTGCGAAACTGCGCGAGGCAGACGCCGTACCGAATCGCAACGCCAACGAGAATTTCCTGCTGGAGCAGATGCGCGCTTCGGCAGCGCTGTCAGCCGGCGATAACGGACAGGCCATCAAGGCCATTCAGTTTCTGTTGAATTCGGGCCGTCTGCCTGAGTCTCAGCAGGCGCAATACGCGGGCAGCCTGGCCTCTCTCTACTACCGAGAGAAAGACTACAAAGACGCCGCCCAGTGGGCGAGCAGGGCGCTGCGATTAAACCCGTCCGACGGCGCGATGCGCAACCTGCAAATCCAGTCCTATTACTTGGCGGGAGACCTCGCAAGCGCCTCCAGGGAAGCCCTTGAGGACGTCCAAGCAGCCGAAAAAGCGGGTCGCATCCCGCCTGAAGATCGACTGCAGCTGCTGGCCAACATCGCGTCGAAGACAGGTGATCGCGCAGGTTATGTGGCGGGTATCGAGCGCCTGGTCGCGTACTACCCGAAGAAGGAATACTGGGTCGACCTGCTGCGTCGCCTCGAGGCGAAGCCCGGATTTTCGAATCGACTGACGCTCGATCTGTATCGGCTGCGTGCAGCCACGAAGACGCTTGATGCACCGAACGAAATCATCGAGATGGCGCAGCTGGCGTTGCAGCAGAAGCAGGCCGGCGAAGCGAAGAAAGTGCTCGACGACGCATTTGCGTCGGGGCTGCTGGGCAAAGGGCACCGAAGCCGAGCGCCAGAAGCGGCTGCTGGCGCTGGCTAGCGAGCGTGTCGCCGAAGCGCCCGCGCAGCTCAAGCAGGCCGAGGCCGATGCGCTCGCCTCTGCTGACGGTTCGGATCTGGTGAACGTTGGCTTTGCCTACACCGGCCTGGGTCAGTTCGACAAAGGCATCGCACTGATGCGGCAGGGAATCACTCAGGGAAAGCTCAAGCGCGCCGACGAAGCAAATTTGCATCTCGGAATCGCGTACCTGCGCGCCGGCCAGAAAGCCAAGGCCAGGGAAGCCTTCAAGAGCGTTGGCGGTACTGATGGCACGGCGGACCTGGCGCGGCTTTGGATGCGCGTGGCCTGAGGTCGCGCACCGCAACTAAGCAACAGGTACTTGCGGCAGTAGCCGAAAAAAAAACCCGCCGTTAGGCGGGTTTTTCATAAGCGTCGTGCTTGTTACATGATGTTGAAGAGGTACGAAGCGCGCAACAGGAACGTGCGGCCACGCGGGTCGGTGAACCGTGGGTCATAACCCCGCTGGAACGTCGTTGTCTGCACCGATTGCGGCGGATCTTCTCCGAACGCATTGAGTATGCCGCCCGTCAGAGTCAGCCCGCGTAACCCAGTCCAGGTGACGCTCGTGTCGAACACCGAATAGGTACCGACATCGGCGCCACCACCCTGGTCGGTGTAGCCCGACTTGTAGCGGTTGGCGAAGTACCGCGCTCCACGGCCCGGTTGACCAGTTCAGTGCCAGCACGTGCTGCCAGCGGAATATCGGCGCGTTGTCGGAGTAACGGCCGGCCGCACTGAATTCTTCACCCCCCTGCTCACGCTGGTACTTGTATTTGTTGACGTACGTTCCGTCGAACGTGAAGCCCCAGCGACCGTAGGGTCCTGGTGCGCCGCGCCAGCCAATCGACACGTCGATACCGTCGGTCTTCAGGTCCCCGAGATTTTCGGTCGGGACGTCGATGAACGCGATCGGATCGAACGTCGGGAAGTTCAGGCAAACATCGGCGTCGGTGCGATCCTGGCCGGGTCCCGGGCCGGCGGGAAGCTGGCTGCAGCGTACGAACCGCGATGCGTACTTCGTCGGATCGCCAAAGATCGCCTGCTCGGGCAGCGTCGCTGATCTGCTTTTCGATCTTGATGTTCCAATAGTCGATGCCGAACGTCCACTGCGGGGTCGGTTCGAGTACGAAGCCAAAGCTATACGTTTTCGATTCCTCTGGATTCAAAGTGCTGGCCGGCTTCCCAATTCCGGCCGGGTCCGCTTTGGCGCTGCAGGACTTGCTGGCCGCAAACCGCGCCGGCGGTAGCCCCGGCCACCGGGTTTCCGCCCGGACACAGCAGCGGATCGTCGTAGTTATCGGTTGTGAACGTCAATGACGGGGGCTGATAGATTTCATACAGCGTGGGTGCGCGGAACCCCGTGTTGTACGAGGCGCGCAGCAGCACCTGCTGCATCGGCTGCCAACGCAGGCCGATCTTCGGATTAAACGTGTTGCCGAAGTCGCTGTAGTCGTCGAAGCGCCCCGCCAGCGTCAGGTCCACCTTGTTGGCGATGGGAATCGCGAATTCGGCGTACAGCGCGTTAACTTTGCGGCTGCCGCTGGTGTCGGCGTCAGGATCTGCCCCCAGGCTGCTCAGTTCGCCCGTAATGGCCAAATTTTCGAAGCTGGACCGCTCCTTTCGGTACTCATAACCCAGGGCCATCGACAGTGGGCCCGCTGGCATCTGGTAGATATCCTTCGTCACGCGTGCATCGAAGAAGTCGACCTTGGCATCTCCGACCGTAATAGGTGCGTTCACGGTCGCGGCATTTAATACAGCCGTACCCGCTGCAGGCTGCGGTCCAAATGGGTTGACGACTCCCGCGATTATCCCATCCTGCACCGTGGTGTCATTGGTGTAGCCGAGGTAGACCGACGATTCAACCTTGCTTTTCGATTGGCCACCACCGACGCGATAATCCCAACCCGCAACAGCGCCGCTCAGATCAAGCAGCAAGCGCTCGGTCGTGGTCTCGTCACGGCTCGAACGCTTGCCTGCAGGAACTTCGCGCCAGTTTGCAATCGCGCCGTCCCCGAATCCGGGCACTGCTGATATCGGCGCACCGACCGGGAAGAACGGGCTCGTCGCGGGAATGAACATGCTGGTCGGCGCCGCCGCTACGCTGCGATTTCACGTCGTTTTCCGCGCGCAAGTATTCCAGCGAGACGACGTGTTCTTTGGCTTGGCCAAACCCGAGGGACCCGCGCAACAGCAGCGTTTTTTGCTCGTTCTCCGGAATGATGTCGATCTGGCGCGTAAAGTCGTAAACGGCAACTACTAAACGCCCTGTTGTCCGGAGCCGCATTGAATCTCGGCAGCGAAGCCCGGCGGGGTCGCAATCTGGCCCTGACGGCTCGAAACCGCCCGGCATCTCCCGGGAAAGCCGTACCGCTCGTGCCGGCGGTGAGATCGTTGCGAGTGGGCCGGCGACGCCGGTCGTCGCAAAGCTGCGATCGGTGGCCTTCATAACTTTCTGGTCACGCCAGGTGAACGAGCCCATCACGTTAAAACCCTGCGTCGCCAGCGAACCGAAACCCCGGTGACGGTTGCCAGCTTCACTTGGCCGGCGCTGGACTCCTGCGGCACCTGGTAATCGCCGGTGACCTCGATGCCCTGAAAATCGCGCCGCAAAATGAAATTGATCACGCCGCCGATCGCGTCTGTTCCGTAGATCGCAGAGGCGCCGTCACGCAGGACCTCGATGCGCGAAATGGCGGCGAGCGGAATCGAGTTCAGGTCCACCGCAGCCGCGTCGTACGGGTGGTTGACGATCCGGCGACCGTTGAGCAGCACCAGCGTCTTGTTCGCATTGGTTGCCGCTGGCGGCGCCCAGGCCGCGCAGATCGGCTTGCGACGTCCCGGCGGTCCCTGAGCCGATCGCCCCGCTGATGCCAGTGTTCGACTGGTTGGCCGCAATGCGCTGCAGCGCCTGCTCGGCGGTAGTCACGCCCTGCTTTTGCAAGTCTTCGACTCGAATGACGGTGACCGGCAGCGCGGTTTCCGCGTCCACCCGTTTAATCGATGACCCGGTGATCTCCACTCGATCCAGCTGCTGCTGCGCCAGAACCGACGGAGTCATCCCAACCAGTCCTGCGCCAAAGGCAGCGCTTATCGCGAGGCTAAGTCGCGTACGTTTCAACATGTTTTTTGCCCCCAAGAAAGTTGCCGATCGGATTCGCTGTATTGCTCAACGTGTCCGGTTTTCGGTACTTCGGAAGCGTACCCATTGCAATACGCCGGTCACGGAATTTCTGCTTCCGTCGTCGCTAAATCGCCATGGATGTCTCATCTGGCCAACAGGCGCACCGCATCAAATTTCCCTCGAAGACCAAAAAAAAGGCGGGTCCGAAGACCCGCCTTTAACCCGTTCGTTCTGCTTAGCGGAACTTGTAACTTGCGCCAATGCGGTAAATCGTCCCTCGCACATCGTACTGACTGAAGTCGTAGAGGTTGGTGGCATCAAATCCGGGATCGTACGGCGGTGTGTGATTGAAGATATTAAGCACCGACGCCGACACTGCGAAGTTGGGCGTGATGTTGTAGCGACCAAACAAGTCGAAGGTCGTGTACGACGGTACGTGTGACGGATACGTGCCAGCTCTGGAAGCGTGGATCTTGCGGAGCAAAGAACGATCCGGCCAGCCGTCCTGGTAGAAGTGGTGGATGTAATTCACCCGCCCCGATACCGTCCACGGACCCTGATCCCAATCCTGCGACAAGAAACCCTTCCATCGTGGCACCGTGACGGTGCCACCGTTGCGGCCTGCGTTCTCGACACCGTCTTCTTCGAACTTATCCACATAAGTCGTATTCAACCGGGTGGTAAAGCGCCCCCAGTTGGTACGTGCGATGTATCGAATGTCGATGTCCGCACCGCGCGTTTCCGTACGATTCAAGTTGACGAAGCCATTGAGCACCGTAACGATTTGGCCTCCGGGGAACTGAGCCGAAGGCGGCAAGCGGATGACCGATGCCGGGTTGTTCTCGTTGACGAGGCCTTGGAAGCTCGGGGCATTGACGATGTTCGACCACGAGATGTCGTAAATGTCGAACGACACATTGAACGAGGCCGAGGGTTCCCAGACGACACCCAACGTCGTGCTTCGGGACTTCTCAGGCTTCAAGTCGGGGTTGCCGGCGAACACCCCTGAAACCTGCACGCCGGTCAAATTGTTGACAGGGTCGTTGATCGGATAAAGGCCAACCCGCGTGACGGCGTGATTTCCACCAGTGTCGGTGCGCGGAACCCGCGACCCCAGTTGGCACGGAACAGAAGCTCGGGAGTCGGCTTGAATTTCAGCCCCAGCTTCGGGTTGGTGGTGTTACCGAAGTCGCTGTAGTGGTCGTAGCGCAGCGCCGCCTGCATCTCGACCATCTTTGTCAGCGGAAAAGCGAATTCGACATAACCCGCGAAGTTGTCGCGTTCACCATCGGTCGCCGTAGTGCCCTGGCCCAGAATGTTGCCCGAGGTCAACTGCTGATCCGGCCGGTCCTGCAGGCTCTCCTTGCGGTACTCCAAACCAAGAGCCACGCCAATCGGGCCGCCGGGTAACGATCCGAACTCCGTCGTTGCCTTGGTATCGATGAACTTAAGCTCGGACTCCGCCTCGCGCTTCAAGTTGGTCACGACCGAACCATTGACCGCCGCAGAATTACTCAACGGCAAGTCAAGGTTGTACGTGGCGCCGCTCGATATCGGTGTCGGCGGCTGCACACTAGTCGGAACGCCGAAGGCGGCGCTGATGCCACTCTTGGTGGCTCGGTTGGTGTTAGTGTTCTCGACTTCATTCTTCGACCAGCCGACGGCGCTTTCCAGATCCCAAGTTCCCAATCCATATCTGACGCCGGCGAGCACTCGATACGTATCCGATTCGATCTCCGAATTGCGGGTGCCCAGACCTTGCAAGTTGCCGGTGAAGGTGGCATTCGTGCCAAACGGATTCCCCGAAACTCCGGGTCCATAAATGATGTTGTAGCTAAACGGCTGCAAGCCAGCTGCCGTCGGTTGCAGCGCCGTTGTGATAAATACAGGCTTGGTGAAGGTTTGCTCACTTTCAGTGTGGCTAAGCGAGAATTCGGCGAATCCCTGCACTCTAGGAGTGAAATCGAAAAGGCCTCGACCGAGGAAGCCGTACCGCTCGGTGCCGGGAATCGCAGACAACTGATTGTTGATATCAATCGAGCACCAAGTATTGCCCGGCTGATTGAGGTTGGTTGCGCCCGCACCTCCAAGAGGTGGGGGTGGATTGGGTTGACCCGTCGCAGCGTTGAAGCCGAGGTTGATAAGGCCGCGCGAGACCGCACCATTGAAGTCGAGCACCTGCCCGCCGATCTGGCCGCACTGACTGATGGCACGCCGCATATTTCCAACCACCGGTAAGCCGGCGGCATTGATGCCGGTGACGTTTTGCCACGTGCCACCTGCAGTCAGACTCTGGAGGTTACGACCACCGTCTTCGCCTCGATAGTCGCGATCTTCCCCGAACTTCGTATCGGACAACAAGATCTCGTCACGCTTGTAGTAGTCGAACACGCCGAACACATTGAATCTCTGCGATCCGAGATCGCCGAAACCGGCGGTGATGCTCGCGCGATAGTCGTTCGCACCCTCGAAAAAGCCCACGTCAGCGGCCGCTTCGATTCCTTTGTAGTCGCGGCGCAGGATGATGTTAACCACGCCGGCGATCGCGTCGGAGCCATAAATGGCGGATGCGCCATCCTTCAAAATTTCGATCCGCTCCACAGCACTGGTCGGAATCGAGTTGAGGTCGACAAACGTGTCCTGCAGGTTCTGTGCAAATCCGTAGCCAGTAACACGACGGCCGTTTAGAAGGACCAATGTGCTCTTTTGCCCCAAGCCGCGCAGCGAGATGCCGGCAGCGCCGGGCGCGAAGCTATTGGAGAAGCTCTCGCCGAAACTGCCACCCAAGTTGGACGGAATCGTTCTCAGTACGTCGGCCACGGTCGGCCGACCCGTGCGCTCGATCTGCTCGCGCGTAATGATCTCAACCGGCGCGATCGTTTCCTGATCGGTACGGCGAATGTTGGAACCCGTAATGGTGATGCGTTCCAGCTGCTGCTGGCCTTGTGCTGGCGGCGTCTGGGCGTACGCGGTCGTGCCGACGACCGCAAGGCCGCCAAACGCGAGTGCCAGACCCTGCACCATCGGCTTCACTCTGAACGACATGGAATTCCCCCGAGGAATTTGTGAGTTGACGCTTGCTCGGTTCGGGGATGCGGACGCCGCATATGCAAAACCCGCATCCAAGGGACACGGGTTTGTCCGGCGTTCCAAGCCCCCCGAACTCAGGCGTGCGAACGGGGCGATTCTCAACGCCGAGTCACGCGAATGCAACAAAGTGCAATGCGGCAGTCAAACGCCTGTTGTATCCAACACACACGCAGCCAACACGCGGAACAGGTGCGCGATCTGCTGCGTTGCGCAATTCGGTTGAACTAGGTGCTTTTCCTAGCTAGCGCTCATGCGGCCGCGCGTGCTGACCGAACCTGGGGAACCGCCGATAGAAGAGTTTGCGTGTAAGGATCCCGCGGACGTCGCAATACATCGTCCGCGGTGCCCGCTTCGATAATCTTGCCGTCCTTCATGACCGCGATGTCGTGTGCCAGATATTCGACTACCCCGAAGTTGTGGGTAATGAACAGGTAGGCGACGCCCAATTCGTCCTGCAACTGGCGCAGCAAATTCAGAATCTGAGCTTGTACCGACACGTCAAGTGCCGAGGTGGGTTCGTCGCAGACTATCAGCCGCGGCTCCACGGCGAGAGCGCGCGCGATCGCTAGCCGCTGACGCTGGCCACCGGAGAACTCATGCGGGTATCGCTCCGTGGAGTCGGCGCGCAAGCCCACTTTCTCCAGAAGTGCCAAGACTTCCGAGCGTCGCTGCGCGGCATCAACATCCGGTCGCAGTGCGACGATTCCTTCTTCGAGGATTTCCGAAACTCGCATGCGCGGATCTAGCGATGAAAACGGGTCCTGAAAAATGATCTGCATCTTGCGCCGCGCCAGATGCAGATCGTCTGCCTCGAGGCGATCGAGCGACTGGCCGTCTAGCTTCGCCTCGCCTTCGATGCGAGCGTTGCCGCGCAAGAGCTGCAGCAAGGCCTTGCCGGTTGTCGTCTTTCCGCAGCCCGATTCACCGACCAACGCCAGCGTGTGGCCGGCGGCGAGGTTGAACGAAATTCCGTCGACCGCCTTT
>CAWBRQ010000013.1:0-49283 GCA_963791315.1 uncultured beta proteobacterium | reverse complement strand
TCTGGCGCAGTTCATTGTCGGCCGCCGCTTCAGACACCGGCATTGGCGCAGTCGGCTTCGGTGTTTCGGGCGCTCGGACCGGCGCCAGAAGCTGTTCGAGCTCGGCCGCGTCCTCGCGCCGGTGCGTTTCCTTCAGTTGCTCCAGCAGCTGCGACGCCCGCGCCGCGTTTTGCTTCAGCGGGTCGTTGTCGAGCAGGTCAGCCTCGTTGGCCAGCGTTGGCAACAAGCGTTCGAGCTCTTCGATCGCGCGCGCATCGCCCGCCACCAGCATTAGCCTTGCTCGCCTGCGCATGCGCCGCCTCCAGCGTCTTCAGCACCGCAGACTCGACGTTGTCGCCACGCCTTGCGGGCATGCGAATGTCTACCGTGCGCGGAGCAATAAAATCGTCGTCCGCCGGTGCCGTGACGGTGTCGGTGCCCTGCAATTGGCCCAGATCGGCACTGAAAATTCCAGTGGCCGGGTCATAGCGGAACATTCCGCGCGGACGGTCGGCATCCTGGCCGACACTTTCGACAAAGAATCCAATCGCACCCAGGTTCTGCGCGATGCGACCGAACGCGTCAGGCTCGGGTGCAACGGTGGCATCTGCGAAACGCGCGATCGATGCTTGCACGTTGCGCAGGGCGGCGACGGGCTCGTCGTAGCCGAGCAGCGACAACACACCGCAAACCTGATCGAACATCGCGGTTGTCGCCGGCAGTTCGGTGCGCTCCAACGGGTTGCGGAAGAAGCGGTCGAGCCGCTGCTCGATATCGCGCAGCGTTGCCTGCGTTTCCGCCACTACCGTGCCCATCGTCAGCCGATCCTGCGCACGGCGCGCGAGCTCGGACATCCACGGGCCGGCTTGCGGCAGCGCCTGTCCGTTACGCGCCTTCGCGAGACGGTCGATAACCTGCAGCGCACGACCCTCGTATTCGGCTTCGATCTGCGGCAGCTCCTCCACGCCTAGATCGACAAACAACAGTGCCGAAGCGACTTCGAGTCCCACGGCTTCGCGCAGATTCGGCGCCAACTTAGCGAACTCTTTCGTCACGCGGCCGATGGCCTCGATCGTTGCGACCAGCGGTCGCGCGTGGAGTTTGTGCGAAGTCTCGCGCGCAAGCAGGATCTCGTGCTCGAACTTCGAAATGTCTCCTGCGCCTGCAACGACCTGACCCCAGAGCTGCTTCGCTTGCACGAGCGCCTCTTTCAGCGCACGCAACGCGTCGGCGTCGAGCGCCGTCAGGCTCGCACGCTCGAAGTCGACAGGAATCAGCGCGTCGAGTCCATAGAGCCGCTTGACTTCGGCGACGCGCGCCAACGTACCCTCCGCGCGTCCGACGTAGTACAGCGTATCGACCATCAAGCGTTCGGCGACAGCGCCGCCGCCTTCGATCATCCGACGCAGCTGCAAATTCAGCCGCGCGAGCACGCGCTTGAGGTCAACGTCGACGGCAACTGCGCCTGCTTCGAGTGCCTCCAACAGTCCGCGCGCGATCCACCAAAAACTGCGCGCGAGTCCGCGCTGCGGCATGTGCTCGAGATCCGACAGCGCCTCGCGCATCCGCTTGCGCGGTGCGGCATCGTCCGAGTTGCGCAGAAAGCCAAGCAGCCCCAACTCGAATCGTGCGCGGCGGTCGCGTAACTGGCGCGGCGTGAAGTTGCGCGCCTCAATCTGATGAAACGCAGGCCGGCGCGACAAGTCCGGAAATACCAGATCGGCCGGGTGAACCCGAGTGGCCTGATTCAACAGCAGCACATCGCGGTAGTACGGATACAGCTTGATCGGCTGATTTGGCCGGCCCGACAGAAGGCCTTCCAAGTACGCCATCACCGCCGACAGCGCGGTCTCGATCGTGCGGATCGGTGCCGGCGAACACTCCTTCGGATCGGCCTCGAAGCGGCGCGTCAGATGTTCGATGGCCTCAGTGACTAGCGCGACGCCGCGCAAGTCCAAGCAGTTGCAAGGCGCCGTTGGCCTGATGAATCTGATTGCGCGCGTTGCGAATCTGGTCGACGTCCTGCTTGTTCGCGACGAACCCCTTCAATCCATTGACCGCATCGGTCAATGAATTGCGAATTTCATCGATGACCCAGGCCAGCGGTGCAATGTCGGGAGCGGCGCCCACCAACTGATTTGGATCGTGTTTTTCAGCCATTTGGTTATCCGACTCGGAAGCGAGCGACCGACGCCTTCAATTCACGCGCGAGCGTCGCGAGTTGACCGATCGACTGCGCCGCCTGCCGCGTGCCCTGCGACGTTTGCTCGGTCACCGTCAAGATGCGTTCGATCGAATGGGCGACACCGCCGGCGGATTGCGCTTGATCGTTAGTGGCAGACGCGATCTTCTCGACCTGATCGGTCAGCTGACGTGAGACGCGACCGATATCTGACAGGGCGTTGCCCGCCGCGTCCGACAGCTTCGCGCCTTCGACCACGCCCTGCGTGCTTTTTTCCATGGCAGCGACCGCGTCCTGCGTATCGGTTTGAATCGTGCGCACCAGCGCGCCAATCTGCTTGGCAGCCTCGGCGGAGCGGTCGGCCAGACGTTGCACCTCCTCGGCCACCACCGAGAATCCTCGTCCAGCCTCGCCCGCCGATGCAGCCTGGATCGCCGCGTTCAAGGCCAGCACGTTTGTCTGCTCGGTAATGTCGGTAATCAGTTCGACGATCTCGCCGATCTCCTGCGACGATTCGCCGAGCCGCTTGATGCGTTTCGCGGTTTCCTGAATCTGCTCGCGGATCTCATTCATGCCACTGATCTGGTTAAACACCGCACGCTGCCCGCGCTCGGCAGCCTCCAGCGACGCGCGCGCGACTTTCGCCGACTCACCCGCATTCTTTGAGACGTCGTTGATTTGCGATGCCATCTTCAACACCTTGTCGCCCGTGTCCTTGATCTCCTGCGATTGCGCCTCGGACGCCGTCAACAATCGGGTCGCGATGTCGCGCGCCTGTGTGGAAGCGGTATTGACCTGCTCGGCCGTGTTGTTGATTCGACCTACCAGCCCGCGCAATTCTTCGACCGTGTAATTCACGGAGTCCGCAATGGCGCCGGTAATGTCTTCCGAAACGGTGGCCTGCACCGTCAAGTTGCCGTCGGCCACCTCCTGCAATTCGTTCATCAGCCGCAAAATCGCGGCCTGATTCACATCGTTCGTTTTCTTCGCATCCTGCTCGAGCCGCTCTGCCTGCATCCGTTGCACATTGGCCTCGGACGCACGGTGCCGGGTGTCTTCAAGCAGGACCTTGAAAATCGCAAGGCCCGCGAGCAGCAAGCCGCTGCCGAACATCACCATCAGGATGAAATTCAGAACGCGCGTGACGCTGCGCGGCCGTGTAAAGCCCGCTTAGGGCACTGACCTGCTGCCGCAGCATTTCGGAGTCGCGCAGGATCGCCAAGCTCCGCTTCCTTGGCCTGCACGATCGCCTGCAGGCTGCCGAGTGCGCCTTCGATCGATTTCTGGAATTCGCCGTAGACCTTCAGCAGTTCCTGCAGCCGCGTGCGCGCCTCGGTGTCTGTGGCTGCGCTGATACGGAGCGCGTCACTTCCCGACAGCAGTGCCTGCGTCAAATCACGAAACTGATTGATGTCGCGGCCCAGCGTCAGTGCAACTTCGGCATTTGCTACGTTGCCGGCGACCAGCGAATTCGCGCTCTTACCGAGCCTCTGCGTCAGCGTGACCAACTGGCCGGCGGTGGCGATCTCGCGCGAAGGCGCGCCTGTCTGCAGCTTCAGCGCCATGATTTCTTCGGTGAGCTGCTGCAGGCGCGGGCTGGCGTCGTTGATCTTCTTGATCACGTCGCCGAACGCCAGCAGAATCTTTTCATTGCCAAAGATCACCGACGCCGCGGACTCGCTCGCGCGCCAGTTGTTCGGCAGCTTGTCGAGCTCCGGCGTGATCGAGTCGCTGCTGGTCGCGGACAGATCACGTGTCTGGATCGCCCGTCGTCAAGTGCTTCGAGATTGTTGGCAATCGCGTCACGGCTTTCCTGGACTTCGGCAAACGCGGCGCGGTTGCCGCCCACCGCGTTCGGTGCTGCCTTCGCCAGCCGCTGCGTGTGCATCAGCGTGTCGCCGACGATTTCAATCTGCATGCGCACCATTGGCGCCGCGCGGTTATCGATGAAAAGCACGAGAACAAACAGCAGCAGACAGGTAATGAGCAACGCCAACAGCATCTGCACCTGCGTAGTTGACCGGTTTGTTGCCGATCACCGGCAGCCGCATTTCGATCAGACGGTCCATCAAGCGCATCGTGCGGCCGCTGCTGCCAGCGCGCTCGAGCATGACTGTCTTCGGCGCCGGCGAAATCGTGGTGCGCGGCGACATGGTGTCTAAGCAGCGTCGACGGTCGAAACGGATCGCCGCGGTTACGGCTCGATCGTTCCTTCGGCCTTTTCTTGACTGCTACCGGTCCCATGTCGAGTGCCATTTAAACCCTCCGCCGCTACAACTCCGCCGTTACACCCTGTGCCGCTCGATAGTCGAGCCGCATTTATCGCCGCCGTTTTCTTGTCAGCGGTCCTTTTGGTTGCTCGTTGTTGCTTATGCATTACTCATACTGCAATTGCCGCAAAGTGAGGCGACGTCGCCAACTCACGCAATTCGAGCGCGGTCAGCGTCAAGTCCGTCGTTGTCCCGGTAGCGCACTTGTTCCCAACTGGCGCGGCCGGCTGGTAGCGCGCCATCGAGCGGTGTCAGATCCTTCAGATTTCGAATACCGAAAGCACGCGTCACCAGAATGCCGGCGTTGACACCCAACACTTCGCCGAGCACAAGCAGCTGCTGGGTCTGCTCCGGCGCCAGCGGCTCACGCCCCATCAGATGCAGAAGGTCGACCACTCCGATCAATCTTCCGCGCACGTTGGCAAGACCGCGATACCAAGGCCGCGTCCATGGCACCGGCGCGATGTCGGGCAGGCTGACGATCTCGCCAGCCAACGCCATTTCAATCAGGTAGTTTTCGGAACCAATGCGTACGGCGAGACGCGTCGGCTCGACGGCTTGTTAGGCGCTTCCTTCAGGCGTTGCGCCAGCTGCGTCGAGAATTCGCGCAGTTTGACGAGTTGCCGGTTGGTGGCTTCGCCGCTGGTGGCCATTGTGAAAGTCGCTCGCCTAGCCCATTGACTAGTTGAAAGCGGCGATCTTCTCGAGCAACTCGTCGGCCTTGACCGGCTTGACGACGTAGTCGCGCGCACCCTGCCGCAGACCCCAGATGCGATCGGTCTGCTGGTTCTTGCTGGTGCACATGATGATCGGGATGTTCTGCGTGACCGGATCCTTGGATAGCGCGCGCGTCAGCTGAAAGCCGTTCTGCCCGGGCATCACGACGTCCATCAGGATCAAATCCGGAATCAATGTCTTGACCTTGATCATGGCCTCATCCGCGTTCTCAGCGGTCGACACGGCATAGCCCTGTTTGGTCAGCATCTCAGTCAAAACGTGGCGCTCCGTCGGTGAATCGTCGACGATTAATACTTTCTTGATCGGCATGGCTCTCCCCTGTGCCAACAGCTTCGGATTCTTAGTTCATCGAATGCTGTCGTACGGCAGTCAGCAGGCTGTCCTTTGTAAACGGCTTCGTCAGATACTCGCTGGAGCCGACCATGCGCCCACGCGCCCGGTCGAACAATCCATCCTTTGAAGACAGCATGACGACCGGCGTCTTATGAAAACGCGGGCTGCGCTTGATCAAGGCGCATGTCTGATAGCCATCAAGACGCGGCATCAGGATGTCGCAGAAAATGATGTTGGGTTGATGATCGTTGATTTTCGAAAGCGCCTCGAAGCCGTCCTGTGCCAGGATCACCTGACACCCTGCCTGCGAGAGAAAGATTTCCGCGCTTCGCCGGATGGTGTTCGAGTCGTCGATCACCATCACTTTCTTTCCTCGGATTTCCGAGAGGTCCTGCGTCGCCATCTGCCGCTACCCATTTCACGCTTGTAACCGAGCCTGCGTTGTACGCGACAATGGCTCGCGCTCAGCGCCGAATACCGAGGTTCCGAGGTCAGATTTCAACCATTTCGAAATCTTCTTTGCGCGCCCCGCACTCAGGACACGTCCAATTCGGAGGAATGTCTTCCCATCGCGTCCCTGCCGCGATTCCCGCATCTGGAACCCCCGCTGCCTCGTCATAGATCCAGCCACAGATGAGACACATCCAGGTTTTCATCGCAGCGTCCGTCGCCATCGTGTCAAAGCAAAGAAAGCCGACGCTGAGTGCAACTTTGGGTTCAACTTCAAAAAACGTGAACTCGACGGCTAAAATCAAGAGGTTAGCGGGCGATCATAACGTGGCATCACAGGTATCCGCTACCCACTTTCGACTACCCACTTTGCGTTACGACATCTGTCTCAGGCAAGGCCGCGTTTGCCCGGATCGCACGCGTTCGTCTGCGCTAGCTTTGATCGTGTGCGATGGCGCGTGAAGCGACGCGGCTTGCGGGCATTTATCTGCTGACACCTGACGTCGGATCGCACGCCTTTGAAACCGTGCTGAAAGTCGTCCAACAGTCGTTGGATGCAGGAGTGGGCGCAATTCAATATCGGGACAAGACAGCTAACGCAGCACAGCGCCTCGATCGGGCGAGCCAACTGGTGGCAATGACCCGCGTCGCGGGTGCGCTGTTGATCGTTAACGACGACGTCGAGATCGCGGCAAATTCGGGCGCAGACGGCGTGCACATAGGGCGCGACGACGGCGACTTGGCTAACGCGCGTCGCCGGCTGCCAGATCAGCTGCTCGGCGTGTCTTGCTATAACGAGTTCGAACGCGCGCGCGCAGCGATCGCGGGCGGTGCGGATGCCGTGGCTTTCGGCTCGATGTACCCATCGGTAACCAAGCCAGCTGCCGTGCGCGCACCTCTTTCACTGCTGACGGATGCGCACGCGGCGTGGCCGCACCAGCGCATCATTGCGATCGGCGGCATCAATCTCGACAACGTCGCGACTGTTGCTGCTGCCGGTGCCGATGCGGCTGCAGTGCTCGATGCGATCTTTGGCGCCAAGAACCCGGCGTCCGCGGCTCGTGAACTTGTACAGCGGTTCGACGAAGGACGACGCAAGTTGGAGACATGACAAGCAACGAACAACTGTTTGAACGGGCACAACGCTCGATCCCCGGCGGCGTCAACTCTCCCGTGCGCGCATTCCGCTCGGTCGGCGGTACGCCGCGATTTATTGAGCGCGCCGCCGGCCCTTACTTCTGGGATGCGGAAGGCACGCGCTATATCGATTACATCGGCTCATGGGGGCCGATGATTCTGGGTCACGCGCACGCTGCGGTGCTTCGGGCCATGCAGGACGCGTTATCGCGCGGCATATCCTTCGGTGCACCGACCGAGGCCGAAGTCGAAATGGCCGAAGCGCTGATCAAGCGAGTGCCGTCGATGCAGCAGGTGCGGCTGGTTTCATCGGGCACGGAAGCGGCGATGAGCGCGATCCGTCTAGCGCGAGGAGCAGCGGGCGACGGCAACCGCCGCAAGATCATTAAGTTCGAAGGCTGCTACCACGGCCATGCCGACAGCCTGCTGGTCAAGGCTGGGTCGGGGTTGCTGACGTTCGGCCACCCGAGCAGTGCCGGCGTCCCGGCCGACATCACGCAGCACACGCTGGTGCTCGACTACAACGACTCGCAACAGCTGCAAGATGCGTTCAAGCAGCACGGCGATGACATCGCATGCGTGATTGTCGAGCCGATTGCCGGCAACATGAATCTGGTGCGCGCCACGCCCGAGTTCTTGAACACGATGCGCGCGCAGTGCACCTCCCATGGCGCACTGTTGATCTTTGACGAAGTGATGTCTGGATTTCGCGTCGCACTCGGCGGGGCACAAGCGCTTTATGGAATTGACCCGGATCTGACGGTACTTGGCAAGGTGATCGGCGGCGGCATGCCGCTCGCCGCGTTTGGCGGAAAGCGCACAGTGATGCAGCGCCTGGCGCCAATCGGCAACGTGTACCAGGCCGGCACGCTGTCAGGCAACCCGGTGGCCGTTGCGTGCGGGCTCGCAACGCTGAATGAAATTGCGCGACCGGGTTTCTACGACGCGCTTGGCCAGCGCACACGGTCTCTCGTCGATCGGCTCTTAAAAGCCGCCAAGCACAGTGCGCCCGGCTTAGCGTTTTCCGGTGATAGCGTCGGCGGCATGTTCGGCATTTACTTCGCCGCCGCGGTGCCCGCCGGTTACGCCGATGTAATCGAGTGTGATATCGAGCGATTCAAGCGTTTTTTTCATGCAATGCTGGGGCGCGGCGTTTACCTCGCGCCGTCAGCCTACGAAGCAGGCTTCGTTTCGATAGCGCATGATGACGCAGTGATCGATGCGACCATCGCTATCGCGGAGCAAGCGTTTGCGGAAGTCCACTGATCGGACGATGCAACGGGGCACGAAAGACGGGAACTTGATTGTCAATTGTTAGACGAAAGACCATGCCGCTCTTACGAATCAACGCGCGAACCCTCGCCTTCACCCTTGCCGCCGTGGTTGCAACTTCCGCTGCGGCCCAATCGCTGCCGCGCTACGGTGCCCCTGAAAAACACGTCGAGGCCGAGCTGATCGCCGCGACCGATGCGATCGTTCCGGGCCAGCCGCTGATTGTCGGCTTGCGCCTGAAGCACGCAAACGAGTGGCACACGTACTGGCAGGTCCCAGGCGACTCCGGGCTTCCAACTCAGATCAAATGGCAGCTGCCCGCCGGGTTCAACGCCAGCGCGATCGCTTGGCCGCATCCAAAGCGCCTGCCTGTTGGGCCCTTGATGAATTTCGGCTACGAAGGTGAGACGCTGTTGCTGACGACGCTGCAAGTGCCCGCTGATCTTCCAGTCGGCACACCGGTGACGTTGAACGCGAAGGCGTTGTGGCTCGAGTGCAACGACGTTTGCATCCCGGGTGATGCGCAGGTCAAGCTGACGTTGCCGGTCAAGCCGCAGGCGACGCCGTCGTCAACGGCTGCGTTATTCAAAGCAACGCAGGCGCGCGTACCCGGGTCCGCGCTGACTGCGACCGCGAGTATCGATGCAAATCGAATTCGTTTGGCTCTCGCGCCGCCCGCTGGCAAGACGCTCGACAGATTCGAGTTCTTTCCGCTCGAGGAAGGCCGTATAGAGGCGGCTGCGCCACAGATTTTGAAAAGCGAAGGCGGTCAGTCCGTGATTTATCTGACAGCGGCCAAGCCGATCGCGGCCGACTTCAAGGCGTTAAAGGGCGTCGTGGTTGCCAATGGCGGGCCGGCGTTCGCCAATGGGTGGACGCACGTTGTGCAGGCGCCGCTGTCGACAGCGTCGGGTGCCGCGGCCGGCGCGACCGGCGCCGCTGGCGGCTCCGGATCGTCGATGTCGCTGTGGGCGGCGTTGGGCACTGCGCTCCTAGGCGGCTTGATTCTGAATCTAATGCCGTGCGTCTTTCCGGTGTTGTCGCTGAAGCTGATCGGTCTTGCGCAGCATCGCACTCACTCGGGACCGATGGCCGCGCATGGCGTCGCGTTTGCGGTCGGTGTCGTGCTGTCGTTCGTGCTGCTCGCTGCGTTGCTGATCGGACTGCAACAGGCCGGGAGCGCGCTCGGATGGGGTTTTCAACTGCAAACGCCCTGGGTGGTCGCCGCTTTGACGGTACTGTTTTTCGCCATTGGACTGAACCTGCTCGGCGTGTTTGAAATGACGATGGGCACCGGCGTCGCCAATCTGCGCGCGGCCGACAATCTTGCGAGCAAGTCGGATTGGCGCGGAAGCTTCGGCACCGGCGTGCTGGCGGTTATCGTCGCTTCGCCTTGCACCGCTCCGTTCATGGGCGCAGCGTTGGGTTATGCGATCACGCAGCCCGCGGTGATTGCATTGTCGGTCTTTGCCGCCCTCGGAGTTGGAATGGCCGCACCCTATGTGCTGCTGACGCTGTTCCCGAGCCTGCTCGCCAAATTACCGCGCCCGGGACGCTGGATGGAGATGTTCAAGCAGTTCATGGCGTTCCCGATGTTTGCGACCTGCGTCTGGTTGCTGTGGGTATTGGCGCAACAGGTCGACGCCGGCGGTATCGCGCTCGCGCTCGGTGTTCTGGTGGCCGTTGGCTTCACGCTGTGGGCGCTTGGGCTGTCGCAGCGCGGCGCGCGCGTATTTCGCTGGGTCGCGGTCGGCGGCGGCATGCTGGCCGCCTTGACCTTCGCGCCGATCGCTACCAGCGAAGCATTGGCACCGGGCACTCGCTCGACCGCCGACGCCGGCTGGATCGAATACTCGCCGGAAAAATTGGCGCAGCTGCGCGGCGAAGGCAAAGCCGTGTTTGTCGATTTCACTGCAGCGTGGTGCGTCACGTGTCAGCTCAACAAGCGTATGGCATTACGCACCGATGGTGTGAAATCACGGTTTGCATCGGCTAATGTGGTGTTGATGCGTGCCGACTGGACCAATCGCGACGAGAAAATCACGCAGGCGTTGGCGCAATTCGGGCGCAATGGCGTGCCGCTATACGTGGTCTACGATCGCAAGGGCGAGGCTTCGGTGTTGCCTGAGCTTTTGACCGAGGGCATCGTCCTAACTGCGCTGGACAAGCTCAAGGAGACGTCACGATGAAAATGAGAATCAAGATTCAGTGGCTTGCCGCCGGGTTGTTGGCGTCGTCGGTAGCAGCGAGCGCCGCGCCGACCGTTGGACAGCCTGCGCCGAGTTTCCGCACAACGGACGTGGCAGGCAAGCAGGTGTCGCTCGACGACTTCAAAGGCAAGTATGTCGTGCTCGAGTGGAACAACCCCGGTTGTCCATTCGTCCAGAAACATTACGACAGCGGCAACATGCAGTCTCTGCAGAAGCGTTTCGGTGCCGAAAACGTCGCGTGGCTGTCGATCAACTCGACAAACGAAAGCAGCTCCGACTACATGCCACCCAGCAAGTTGGCAGCGTGGTTCAAGCAACACAACGCCGCTCCCGCCGCGGTGTTAATGGATGCCAAGGGCGAGGTCGGCCGGGCGTTCGGTGCCAAGGTCACGCCACACATGTACGTCATCGATCCGAACGGAACACTGGTGTACGCGGGAGCGATCGATGACAAGCGCAGCGCGAACGTGGCCGACGTGAAGACTGCCACCAACTACGTGGTCGCCGCTCTGACTGATGCCAAGTCGGGCAAGCCGGTGTCGAAAGCCAACAGCCAGGCTTACGGTTGCACGATCAAGTACGGCTCAAGCCTTTAACCCTGCACGTACACCCAGTTCAGTAGCGCGTCGAGCGCCGGTTGCCCGGCGCCGGCGTTACCGTGATTGATGAACGCCACCACAGCGTAATGTTTGCCGCTTGCCGCTAGTACGTAACCCGCAATCGCGCGCGTGTCGGCCAGCAGTCCGGTCTTGATATGCGCTGAACCCGCTGCCCCACTTCTGCGCCGCATCGTGCCGTCCACACCGACAATTGGCAGCGACGATACGAACTCGGACATCAGCGGCGAAGCAAACGCACTTTGTAGCAGCCGTGCGAGCGCGGCGGGCGTCAGGCGCTCCACGCGCGATAAACCGGCTCCGTTTTCAAGCACAAACTCACGCCGATCCAGACCCTTGCCTGCGAGCCAGTCGCCCACCGCACGCTGCGCGCGCTCCTTACTTGCCGGCCTGCGGCTCGCCTCGCTGCCGAGCGTGAGGAACAGTTGCCGCGCCATGACGTTGTTGCTGTACTTGTTGATGTCGCGGATCAACTCGGCCAACGGACGCGACTCATGCTGCGCCAGCAGCCTGGCGTCGGGCGGTACCAAGCCCTCGCGCACGCGCCCTCGCCATATGCCGCCGCTCGAATCCCACAACGAACGAAATATCGCCTCGGCGTATTGACCCGTATCGAGCATGCTCACATGCCAAACCCTGTCACCGCACGAGAGTGGGTACGCGCCGCGAAATGTCGGCCGCCATGGATCGGTAAAGTCGCCGCCCAGCCGGGCGCGCCAGTCATTGCAGGCTCCATCGGTGCCTCGCACCGTCGCCGGTGTGACCAGGCCGGCCAGCGCCGGCAGCGCGTAGACGCGCGCTTGCTTGTTTTCTGGATCGGCAATGAAATGAAAGCTGACCGCCTTGTAGTTGAGAAGCAGCGCGTCGGGGCCCGCGTTATACGGACGCCGCGCTTCACCGTCGAAGGCGCCGGGATCGTGCTGTGCGGGCTCGAAGGCGCTGCGATCGAGCATCAGGTTGCCGCGAATTTCACGTACTCCTGCGCCTCGCAGGCGCTGCACGAGAAGCCACAGGTCTTCGACCACAAGCTGAGGATCGCCGCTGCCGCGTAGCCACAGGTCGCCTTCGAGTGCGCCATTTTTCAACGGCGCCGTCGACATCAAATCGGTGTGCCACTGATATTGGGGTCCCAGCAGTTCGAGCCCCGCGAGCGTCGTCACGAGCTTCATCGTCGACGCCGGATTCATGGGCTGATTTTCGTTGACTGTCAGCGTTAAACCTGGAGCCGACAACGGGATCACCGTGATTCCCACTGCCGAGACCGGCACATTCGCTGTCTTCAAGGCAGCGGCAACCGTATCCGGTATAGCCAACGGCTGGGCGGGCTGCGCGCTCGCCGCATGCGATCCGACCAGCATCAATGTCATCGCACAGCAGTTAACAGCGAGCATTAGCTTCATATACGTTTGCGTATCAGCGCTATTGCAAGTCTAGATTGGCCGGACATGAAAAACGGCGCCCGCGGCGCCGTTTCTGAATGCTTGCAGTGGACTAGTTCGAAAGCTGCAACAAACCTAAGCCGACTCTACGATACGAACCAATGCCGCGCAGAAGCGGCCGTTTCATCAGGTCGGCATCGGTGATCTGTAGCACTCCTTCGATCGACGCATACGGTAACTTGACGGTGCGGTCTCCATAGGGAAACTGCAGTTCCTTGATCGTCGCATTGAAAAAATCGGGCTTGAAACCGAACTTCGGCCCAACCGCCTTGATCCACGCCTCGACTTCCTGTGGTGTCCGAAACGGTTCAACCTCTTTTTCGCCGTTGACGAGCTTCTCACGGCCGACGCACGCGTCCAGCGCAAAGCGATACGGCAATCCTTCACACAGTTGATGAACGATTCTCTTTGGAGCAAGTGCGCTAATCGCCTCGGCCGGAGGTTCAAGCCAAGGATCGGCGGAATAGACCCAGTAGCGGCCTTCGCTCGCGGTGTCGGCACGGAACACAAAGCTGACGCCTGCCTTCTTTCCGAATGTCTTCGTCAGGCATTGATGCGCCGACAATGGGTCTCGGTGCTTCTCGTCAAACGTGACCGCCGTTTCGAAAAGCTCGACCGTCGGCACATCCATCTTGGTGTAACTCATCACGCTGTTGACGAAGGCGCGAATCGAGTTGTTCGGGCCTTTGCCTTTGGGCGCGGAAGAGCTCAGCCAGTGCTGTGGAAGCCGAAGCGGAAGATCGATTGCCACTTAATACCCCATTCCAGTTATCTGCTTATCTTCGGCAAGTTGAACCGCAACCGTGTAGCGCATTCGCGTACGTCCCGGTGGGACGACTTGAAGTACCTCGCTAGACCGCACCCTCTCACATTCAATGTTAGTGGTCACTTCCGTGCGACGGGTGCACTGCTTTGAGACTTGGACGGCGGGTCTTGAAGATTTCGCCTATGGCCCTACAATTAGCACTCGCAGGCAGAGAGTGCTGATAAGTGGCATGATCTGCGGGCTTCCTACTTTGGCCTTCTCGATTTTCGAGAGATTTCAAACCACCTGGAGAACTTATGAAGATCCGTCCTTTGCACGATCGAGTGATCGTCAAACGCCTGGACAACGAGCGGAAGACCGCTTCCGGCATCGTCATCCCTGATAACGCCGCCGAGAAACCCGACCAAGGCGAAATCGTCGCCGTCGGCCCCGGCAAGCGCGACGACAACGGCAAGGTCAACACGCTCGACGTCAAAGTTGGCGACCGCGTTTTGTTCGGTAAGTACTCGGGCCAGACCGTCAAGGTTGAGGGCGACGAGCTGCTCGTTATGCGCGAAGAAGATCTGATGGGCGTTATTGCCTAACACGCATAGACAGAAGAGCCCGATCGCTTTGCGACCGGTAACACAAATTTTTTGGAGTACTGACTAATGGCAAGCAAGCAAGTTTTTTTTGGCGATGACGCGCGGCACCGGATGGTGCGCGGCGTGAATATCCTCGCCAACGCAGTAAAGGTCACGCTAGGCCCGAAGGGTCGCAACGTAGTTCTCGAGCGCAGCTTCGGCGCCCCGACCGTCACCAAAGACGGTGTGTCGGTCGCCAAGGAAATTGAACTGAAAGACAAGTTTGAGAACATGGGCGCGCAGATGGTCAAGGAAGTTGCATCGAAGACCTCTGACAACGCCGGTGACGGCACGACGACTGCCACGGTATTGGCGCAGTCAATCATCTCCGAGGGCATGAAGTACGTTGCCGCGGGAATGAACCCGATGGACCTGAAGCGCGGCATCGACAAGGCGGTTGTGGCGGCAATTGATGAGCTGAAGAAGCTATCGAAGCCAACGACCACCAGCAAAGAAATAGCGCAAGTCGGCGCAATCTCGGCCAACGCCGATGAAGAAATCGGCAAGATCATCGCCGATGCGATGGATAAAGTCGGCAAAGAAGGCGTGATCACCGTCGAAGACGGCAAGTCGCTGAACAACGAACTTGAAGTCGTGGAAGGCATGCAGTTCGATCGCGGCTACCTGTCACCCTACTTCATCAATCAGCCCGACAAGCAGAGCGCAGTTCTAGAGAATCCGTACGTGCTGCTGCACGACAAGAAAATCAGCAACATTCGTGAGTTGCTGCCGATTCTCGAACAAGTCGCCAAGGCCGGACGTCCGCTGCTGATCGTCGCCGAAGAAGTCGAAGGCGAAGCGCTCGCAACGCTGGTGGTTAACAGCATCCGCGGCATTCTTAAAACCGTCGCCGTCAAGGCGCCGGGCTTCGGTGATCGTCGCAAAGCAATGCTCGAAGACATCGCCATTCTGACCGGCGGCACCGTGATCGCCGAGGAAGTTGGCCTGACGCTCGAGAAAGCGACACTGACCGACCTGGGCCAGGCAAAGCGCGTCGAAGCCGCGAAAGAAAACACGACGCTCATCGATGGCGCTGGCGATCCGAAAAATATCGAAGCCCGCGTCAAGGCGATCCGTGCGCAGATCGAAGAAGCGACCAGCGACTACGACAAAGAGAAACTGCAAGAGCGCGTAGCGAAGCTCGCGGGTGGCGTGGCGTTGATCAAAGTCGGCGCCGCGACCGAAGTCGAGATGAAAGAGAAGAAAGCACGCGTCGAAGACGCACTGCATGCGACGCGCGCTGCCGTTGAAGAAGGTGTAGTCGCCGGTGGTGGTGTTGCATTGATCCGCGTCAAGCAGGCTGTCGCCAAGATCAAGGGCGACAACCCCGATCAAGACGCCGGCATCAAGATCGTGCTGCGTGCGATGGAAGAGCCGCTGCGCCAGATCGTCGAGAACTCGGGTGAAGAGCCCAGCGTTGTCGTCAACAAAGTGGCTGATGGCAAGGGCAATTTCGGCTTTAATGCTCAGACGCATGAGTACGGCGACCTCGTTGCCATGGGTGTGCTCGATCCGACCAAGGTAACCCGCATGGCGTTGCAAAACGCCGCTTCGATCGCAGGCCTGATGCTCACCACCGACGCAATGGTGGCGGAGCTGGTTGAAGAAAAACAAGGTGGCGGTGGCGGTATGCCCGGTGGAATGGGCGGCATGGGTGGCATGGGCGGTATGGACATGTAATCGGCTGCGCCGATCAGACAAGAGCCCGCTTCGGCGGGCTTTTTTTCGCCCTGCGATTGCCGCCGTGCTCGCGGTGGGCTACAAAGCAGTCATAAGAAACGAGAGGGGTGGTCATGCACGAATTGCCTGCATCACCGTGGCCGGCGTCGGCTTCGGTCGCTGCGCCGACCGACTACCCGGTGCGCTTTGTGGGCACCGGCAGCGAGTACTTCCGAATCTGGATCGTTAATTTATTGCTGACGATCGTAACGCTCGGCATTTACTCGGCGTGGGCCAAGGTTCGGCGGCTGAAGTACATGTACCGCAACACGCAGATCGCCGCTTCTTCATTTGATTACCATGGCTCGCCGATTGCGATTTTAAAGGGCCGCCTGATTGCATTGGTGCTGCTCATCGCCTACAACTTCAGCTTTAAGTTGTCGCTGATTGCAGGCGTCATCACACTCGCGGTGCTGGCCGCGATATTCCCCTGGTTGATCCGACAATCGCTGCGATTCAGAGCACGCTACTCGAGCTATCGCGGCATACATTTTCAGTTCGTCGGCGGGCTGGCTGAAATTTATTTGATCGCCGCGCCGCTGATATTTTTCATCGTGCCATTTGCGTTGCTCGGCTTTTACGCGCAGGAAGAAGGTGGCGAACCGCCGATGTGGCTCGTCGCGTTTCTCGGACTGGCGGTACTGATCTACCTCTTGGTGGTGCCGTATTTGCATTACCGCTTGAAGCGCTACCAACACAACAACGCTTTGCTGGGATCAGCTGAGGCGCGGTTTACTGCAACCGCGGGACATTTTTATGCTGTCTACGGAATCCTGTTTGGGATATTGCTCGCCGTCGGGCTCGCTTTCGCAGCGGTCGGATTTGTCGCCGGCGCAGGCCTTTTCAGCTCAAGCAAAGGGGCCGGCATCTTCGGCATCGGAATATTCGTGCTCATCATCATCGGGTCGTACGTTGCGTATTTCCTCATGTTCGCCGCTTTTGTCGCGTTGATACAAAACCGCATTTGGAATCACACGACGGTGGGCGAGGTCAGCTTCCGCAGCAACGCCCGTGTGCTGCCGATGGCGTGGATCTATCTGGTAAACATCATCTTGCTTATCGTCACGCTCGGCTTGTTCACCCCATTCGCGGTGATTCGCAGCCTTAGGTATCGCCTAGAGTCGGTGACGGCAGTCACAGTTAACGGCATGGACCAATTCCTGAGCGGCGCAGCGGCGGAAGATGTCGCAGCCACCGGCGAAGGTGCAGCCGATCTGTTCGACTTTGACATCGGTCTGTGAACGCTGTCGATGCGCGTTACTTTGACGGGCGCAGCTCACGTGCGCATGCTGTGCGGCTGTCAGTCGATAGCGGTCATCTCGACGTCGCTGGCGATCAAATAAAGCGGCGCGAGCTTCTATCCTGTCTTCGCGTTTCGGAACCGCTGGCGCACGCGCCAAGGATGGTTACTTTCGACGACGGGGCGTTTTGCGAGATTGCGGATAACGCCGCGTTCTCGCAGATCCTGGCCGACTCGGGCCATCGCGATTCGCTAGTGGTCACATGGCAAAACCGGTGGCGCGGCGCTCTTGTCGCGGTATTCGCGCTGATTGCGTTCTTGTTCGTTGTATATCGATGGGTGTTGCCCGTTGCTGCGGAGTACGCCGCAGTCAGAGTACCGCTGGCCTGGGAAGACAGACTTGGCCGGGAGGCCACTACGATTCTCGAGAAGCAGGTTTTCTCGACGACGCAGCTGTCGCAGGAAAGGCGCGACACATTGATGGCACGCTTCGACGCGATCGCGCCAAAAGACGGAAGAGATTATGCGATTCGCTTTCGCGCGTCGAAGATTGGACCGAATGCGCTCGCGTTGCCCGGAGGCGTCATCTATGTCACCGATGAGCTGGTTGAACTGGCGCCCGACGACGATGCGGTCATCGGTGTACTCGCACACGAGCTTGGCCATATCGAGCAACGACACTTGATGCGCCGGCTGTTTGCGAGCGCAGCGGTCGGGGCGGCAGCGGCGGTGTTATTCGGTGATGTCAGCACGGTGCTCGGCGCGCTGCCAGCCATATTGATCGACCTCGACTACTCGCGCGCCATGGAGCGCGAAGCCGATGTGTACGCGGTCGATCTGCTACGCGCGAACGGCATATCGACGGGATCGTTGGCGACGCTGTTTGAGCGCATGCAGAACGCCCACGAGAAACGGGGTGCAAAGAGCGACTGGCCGACCTATTTGTCGACCCATCCGCCGACACCAGAACGCGTCGAATTGTTTCGAAAGCCGGCGAATTGAACGCTAACGATTGATTAGCGCGCTGTTGCCCGAGGCGTCAGGAAAACCGTCGAGAGAGCGACCAGGATCAAGATGAGCGCCGCATAGTCCTGCCAAAACGGCCGCTCTCCCAGCAACACCATGCCCGAGAAAACGCCGATCACCGGGATCATCATGACCGACAGTCCGCTCGCAGCAGGCGGCAGCTTGCGCGCGAGCATTGCCCACACCACATGGCAGAACGCGATCGCTAACACTATGTTGTAGCCGATCGACGCCCATTCGGCGGTGCCTGGCATTCGCCAGCGCGGCATCTCGAACACGATCGACCCGACGAACATGACAACCAGAGTCATCGTCAGCATCCAGAATGTCAGCGCGATGATCGGCATGTTGGTCAGATGCCGCCGCATCAGATGCGTCCCATAGCCCCACGACGCCGCGGCGATCAGCATCAGCACCGTACCTAACGGCGCCCCTGCGAGCGTTGTGAACTCGGACGACAGCAGCAGTAGCGTCCCAATCAGAGCTGCCAGCACGCCCCACCAGTGTCGACGCAAAGGCTTCTCTTTGAACACGATCAGACCGATCACGACCGCCCACACCGGCATCGTGTAACCGAGGATCGCTGCGCGACCGGAGGGCAGCATCTTGATTGCGATGATTGCCAGCAAGTGCCAAATGATCAGGTTCGGTAGCGCCAGCTTCAGCACCAGCGGCCATGCCCCTGCCGGCACGGCCATTGGCACTCGCATCACGCGCGCCCAGCACCATATGACGACAAGTCCGCCGCCGATGCAGAGCGTGCGGAAGTAAAGGGGCGGCAACTCTGCCACTCCAAATTTCATCACCGGCCAGTTCAGACCCCAGAAGAGGGTTAGCAGCACCAGCAGCGCTAAGTCGCGTGCGGAAAGTTTCGTTGCAGGCATCGCCCGAGGCTAACACCAGCACCTGTAAAATCGCTCGCGGAGGATGCATGACGTTCGTCGAGATGCTGAAGGCACGATGGAGTGCAGCCGACACGCTGCTGTGTGTCGGACTAGATCCCGACCCGGCACGCTTTCCCAAGCATCTTCCTCGAAGCGACGACTCAATCTTCGAGTTCTGCAAATCTATCGTCGACGCGACCGCCGACTTCGCTTGCGCATTTAAACCGCAAATCGCTTACTTCGCATCGGTGGGCGCGGAAGATGCGCTGCAGCGCCTGATCACCTACATTCGCGAGAGCCAGCCCGCGATTCCGGTCATTCTCGACGCCAAGCGCGGCGATATGGCGTCGACCGCTCAGCATTACGCGCGCGAGGTTTTCGAGCGGTACAACGCGCATGCGGTGACGCTGTCGCCGTACCTCGGCCTCGATTCGATCGAGCCGTATCTCGCCTACGCCGACCGCGGTGTGTTTCTTCTGTGCCGTACCAGCAACGCCGGCGGCGACGACCTGCAGATGCTAATGGTGGAAGGCGAGCGGTTGTACGAGCGCGTGGCACGGCTCGCAAGCGACTGGAATCGGAGCGGTCAGATCGGGCTGGTAGTGGGCGCCACTTATCCTCGCGAACTCGCGCGCGTGCGCGCGCTGGTTGGCGAAATGCCGCTGCTGGTACCTGGCATAGGTGCTCAGGGCGGGGACGTCGAGGCAAGCGTCAAGGCGGGCCAGACAGCCGACGGCGCCGGCATCGTCGTCAACTCGTCACGCGCAATCATTTACGCGTCGAGCGGCGACGAATTCGCGGCGGCCGCGCGCCGCGCCGCTCAAGCGGCGCGCGACGAAATCAATCGTCATCGGTTTGCCACTGCGTAGTTCAATCAACGCGGTACATTGGTCGCGGAATCCTTGCTCTTTTCGCCTTCATCGCGCGTCTTCTCCGGCAGGCGCGAAGCCAGCACTTTGTCAATGCGGTGCTTGTCCATGTCGACGATCTCGAACCGCCACCCCTGCCACTCGGCCACATCGGCTGTGTGCGGCACTCGACCCAATAGCAGCATCACCATGCCGCTTAACGTGTTGTAGCGGCCGAGTTCCTCCTCCGGTGCCGCGGCAAAGCCGAGGCGATCCTTCAATTCGGGCAACGGAATCAATCCATCGAGCAGCCATGACCCATCGTGCCGCAGCACCGCCCAAGCATCGTCGACGCTGGGAGTTTTGAACTCACCCGTGATCGCCTCGAGCAGGTCCTGCAGCGTCACCAGGCCCTGAATCTCGCCATATTCGTCAACGACCAGCGCCATGTGCGATGTAGATGAGCGAAACGTTTCGAGCAGCTCCATGCCGGTCAGCGATTCAGGCACGTACGCGGCCGCTGCCAGGCCTTTCGAGAAGTCCGGAGCCTGGCCGCGAATCGTCTGCTGCAGCATGCTGCTTGCGCTGATGATGCCGACTACGTCGCGCAGACCGCCGCGGCACACAGGAAAGCGCGAGCGCTGGGACTCCAATACCTTGTTCAGATTGTCGGCCGGCGAATCTTCCAGATCGATGTACACGATGTCCGATCGCGGCGTCATCAACGATGCGATCTGCCGGTCATCGAGGCGGAACACGTTGCGCACCATCGCGCGCTCTTGCTCGTCGATCACGCCGTGGTCGGAACCTTCCTGGATCAGCGCGTGAATCTCCTCTTCTGTCACCGACGTGGCGCGTCGGCCGTGCGTACCGAAGAGTTTGAGCAATAGGTCTGTCGACGACGACAGCAGCCGCACGAATGGCCGCGCCGCTATTGCCAACCAGCTGATCGGCCGCGCGACGGTGCGCGCGATCGCTTCCGGCCAGATTTGTCCGAGGCGCTTCGGTACCAGTTCGCCGATGACGATCGATACGTACGTAATGACAAGGACCACCAGCACCGTGGCGCCAAGACTTGCGTTGTTGGGCTTCACGCCAAGCTCCATCAGCCAATGGCCGAGCGGCTGCGCGAATGCAGCCTCGCCCACGATGCCGCTGGTGATACCGATCGATGTAATGCCCACCTGAATCGTCGACAAGAATCGCGTCGGCTCGGCATTCAGCGCAATCGCCGCTGCGGCGCCGCCGTCGCCTTCTTCAACCAGTACTTGCAGTCGCGCACGGCGCGCAGTCACCAGTGCGATCTCCGACATCGCGAAGACGCCGTTCAGCGTGATGAGGCCGAGCAATATGAGAGCTTCGAGGGGCATGGCGGTCACTTAGGACAATGTGTGGGACGCGCGGACTGTTGCGCGGAGGCGAGCGAAGCATGCGTTGGAGATCGCTGCGCGTGTTCTGCGGCAGCCATGCCGGCCAGCGCAACGCAGTTGTGCGGATACTTCTGTAAGTCTTCGCTGAAAATTTTATGTGCTTCAGCCGCACGATGCGCACTGAGCAGCGCGTCGCCCAGCGTGTGGCGCGCAGGCAATGGCCAAACCGGCGGATCGTCGGCCACCAGCCGACTCTCCGCAACGACCGCTGAGCGCGCGAAACGCACCGCATCGCCGTGCATCTGGCGCGCGGTCGCAATCGCGGATTGCAACTGCCAGCGCGCTACCGCCAGCACATCGGACGATCGATTGATGTTTTTTATCGTCAAGCCCGCAGTCTGCGCGGCGCGCCATGAACGTTGCAACAATTCGAGTTCGGCGCGCGCGGCCGCGACATCGCCGCGAGCGGCGTATGCCATCCCCTGAGCGAATTGCGTCAAGCCGCGCAAGTATGGCCCAGTGATGGCGGCGGCTTGCTTGGCATCGTTGCGCTGGGAGCTCCCACGCTGCAGACGAACTTGAGTTAGCGCGGGCGCTGCAAGAAAGTGTTGACGGGTGCCCTGCTGCTCCACCTCGGCTGCAGCCGCCGCCAGTTCATCCGCCGCACGCATGGCGATGTCGTCCTCCCCGCTCCACAGCGCAGACACCCACAGGTAGTGCAGATTGTGAATCGCATAGTCGGATCCAACACCAGTTGCGTTGGCGTATTCGCGGTCTGCTATGACAGCTGCATCGTTGGCGGCCACCGCGTCGTGATAGCGGCCCAACCTGAAAAAGATATGCGAAGGCATATGCACCAGGTGACCGACCATCGGGGCTAACGTGCCCAGCTGTCCGGCCGAAGCGAGCGCCTGTTCGCGCTGCGGTGAATCTTCGAACAAATGGATTCGGTAATGATGCGCGCCGGGATGCATAGGCGCAACGCGAAGCGCCCGATCGAGCAAAGCAATGATCCCAGGCGTCCAGGGTTGCGGCCGACCGTTAGCGTGCCAGTAGTCGTACGCATGTGCGTTCATCGCGGCTTCAGCCGCCAGCACTGCGACATCCGCATCACCTGCGTACCGGTCGGCGAGAGTCTGCATCGCAGCGGCGTACTCAACTGCGAGGCGATCGGCGTTCCCCCTGATGCTCGCTGGATAGCGTATTGCCAGTGCATCGATCAGTGCGCGCTCGCGCGAACCGGGCACGGAAAGCCCGCGCGCCTGCACGATGGCGTCGAGCGCGACCGGGACATCGGCCGGGTTCATCTCGTGATTGATGCTTGGCCCAAGCGCCCATGCTATGCCCCACCGACACAGCGCGCACTGCGGGTCGAGCTGCGCAGCCGCGCGAAAGGACCGCACAGCCTCGGCAAAGTTGAACCCCCAGCCGAACACCAATCCTTGGTCAAAAAAACGCTGAGCGTCAACATTGCGTGACGCGAACGGACCCTGGTAGCTACCAAAATTGAGCACGCGCGCTTTGGAAATCGGCAAAGCTCCGGCGTCGGTGCTGCAAACCAATGAACGCGCCAAGCTGTTGGGAGCCTCAACGGCCGCAGCGGAAATTCCTGCCGACCCGATGACGATAACGCCAGCGATCCATGGCGGCATGAAACGACTCATCAGCAAGTCTACAAAATCAATCCGCAAAGAACGCCTGCATCTGCGCGCTCAACAGATCGGGTGACTCCTCAGGAATGTAGTGACCGGTCGGCGTTGTTCGACCAACTACCGTGTGGTGCGATCGGCTCTGCCAATCTTCGATCGGTGTGAAAAGCTTGTTCACGACGCCACGCTCGCCCCACAAGATGTGAAGTGGGCACTCTATCCGCCTGTCTGCCTGTACGTCAGTCCGGTCATGCTCGAGATCAATCGACGCCGCGGCGCGATAGTCCTCGCACATCGCGTGGACCGCCGCTTGCGTAAAGCAGCGCTCGTACTCTGCCAGCGCCCGCGAATCGAACAACCCAGTGCCGGCTCGATCCCCAGCCACCCAGTTTGTTGCGCAGATAAAAGGCCGGATTCGCGCCGATCAACGTTTCGGGCAGTGGCTCGGGTTGAATCAGAAAGAACCAGTGGTAGTAAAGCGTCGCAAAATCCATCGTCGTACGCTCATACATCGCGAGCGTCGGCGAAATATCGAGCACCATCAGGCGTGCGACGCACTGCGGATGATCGAGCGCGAGCCGATGCGCTACGCGCCCGCCGCGATCATGACCGCAGACGAAGAAGCGCTCGAATCCGAGCGAGCGCATCAACTCCACCACGTCGAGCGCCATCGTGCGCTTCGAATACGGTGCATGATCGGCCGCGCTCGCCGGCTTGTCGGAATCACCGTAACCACGCAGATCCGGCATTACCAGGGTGTAACGCTCGGCCAGCTGCGGCGCAACCTTGTGCCAGATCGCATGCGTCTGCGGAAAACCATGCAACAGCAATAACGGGGGTCCGCTGCCACCGTGCCGCAGATGAATGTCGATGCCGTTGGCGCGCCGCGTTTGCCGGGCGAATCCGGGGAACAGTCCTGCGCTCAAATGTCCTCTCGTTGCTCGAGCAACCCGATCAATGTTTCGAGCGCGACAACGATACTTCTTGTGCGCACCGCATTACGGTCGCCGGTGATGTGCTCAGTCCGCGTCTTGACCCACGGCGCGCTCGATGGATCGCGGCGGATTGCCCACGCGAAACATACGGTGCCCACAGGCTTGCCGCTGGAGCCTCCGTCCGGACCCGCAATGCCGGTCACCGCCAGCGACACGTGCGTCCCATGCGACAACGCTCCCAGCGCCATCGCGCGCGCCACCGGCTCACTGACCGCACCAAAGTCGCGCAGATACGCCGCCGATACGCCCAGCATCTGCATCTTGGCTTCGTTTGAGTAAGTGATGAATCCGCGGTCGTACCAGCCGCTCGAGCCGGGCACGATAGTGATTGCGTAGGCGATGCCCCCGGCCGTGCACGACTCTGCCGTGGATAGTGTCAGATGTTGCGCGCGCAGTGCGGAGCCGAGCCGATGCGCGAGCCGCTCAATCGTGTCCACGGCGTCGTTCATAGGCATCACTATCGGAAATGATCGTAAGCAGCACCGCCGTGAGTGTCTACCGGTGCTCCCTGCTCGTCTAGGACGGCGAGATCGGCGGTCGCCGTGACCGTTCCGATGCGGGTGACTGGCGTCGTTGCCGCTGCCGCGCTGACCTCTGCGCGACGCGTGGGCGGCGCGGTAAACAAGAGCTCGTAATCGTCGCCACCGCTAAGCGCGCACCGTTGCTGTACCTGCACCGGTTGCTGCAGCAGCACCTGCGAGCGCGGCACGCGGGCCCAATCGACCAGCGCACCGACGCGCGAGGCTCGCAGAATGTGGCGCAGATCTCCCACCAACCCATCTGAAATATCGATCGCGCTGCTGGCAATGCCGACTAATCGCACTCCCAGAGAGACCCGCGGCGTCGGCCGCTCAAGGCGGCCGACCACGTGTTCCGCGTTCGAGGCCAGCAGTTCTACGTCGCCCCGGCGAAACGCAAGGCCTAGAGCTGCATCGCCGAGCTGGCCCGACACCCAGATGTCATCGCCGACGAGCGCTCCGGACCGCAGCAGTGCGCGACCGGGGGGCACGGTCCCCATCGCAGTAATCGTGATCATGACGCCGCTTGGAGAGCGTGTCGTGTCGCCACCCGCCAGTACACAGCGGTGAGTATCGGCCAGCGCGTACAACCCACGACTGAATTCGGCAAGCCAGGCCGCATCAACACGCGGCAGCGCGATCGCCAGCAAGAAGCAGCGCGGCGTCGCCCCGCACGCGGCGAGATCCGACAGATTGACCGCGAGTGATTTGTGTCCGAGCGCAGCTGGATCGACGCCCGAAAAAAAATGCGCTCCTTCGATCAGAGTATCAGTCGACACCGCCCATTGCTCGCCGGGCCTGGCGGCAAGCAGCGCGCAATCGTCGCCAGTGCCCAGAGCAACGTACGCATCGACTGGAGTCAGACGCCCGAAGAATCGCTCGATCAATTCGAATTCACCGATCGAAGCGTCGGAACCGTGTTCGCGGGCGGTCAAATCGACCTCGAGCTCAGCCTCGTGGCGCAACCTCGGTTTCGCGCAGTGCTGCTGCAACCTTGTCGAGCACGCCATTGACGTATCGAAAGCCATCGGTACCGCCGAAGTTCTTTGCGAGTTCGACCGCTTCGTTGATCACAACGCGATACGGAATTTCGAGCCGATACTCCAATTCATAGGTCGCGATTAGCAGGATCGCATGCTCCACCGGTGACAGCGCGTCTACAGGGCGATCGAGATGCGAAGCGAATCGCGCGCGCAAGTCTGCAGCGTGCTCGATTGCGCCATTTAGTAACTCTCGATAGTGCGCAATGTCGGCTCCCGCTTGCGCCTCGCCGTCATCCAGCGGCTGCGCTTCGATCGTTGCCGCGTCGCGACCGGCGAGCAGCCATTGATATAAACCTTGTAGCGCAAGCTCGCGCGCGCGACGTCTGGCGCTGCGGCTGCTGCCCTTGGTTGCCCGAGCTGAGCCCGCCGGCGGGCCTGACGGCTGCAAGTGAACCTACTCTTCGCTGGCGGCCGCGGACGCGCCGTCTTCACCAAGCGCCCACAGTAGATTCGCCATTTCGACGGCCGTACGCGCTGCATCACGCCCCTTTTCAAAGACTCGTGCGCGCGCTTGCTCCTCGGTATCGGTCGTCAAAATAGCGTTGGCAATTGGGACGCCATATTCGAGAGCAACTGTTGCGAGGCCGCGCGCCGATTCGTTGGCGACTACCTCAAAGTGGTAGGTGTCACCCCGAATCACACAACCCAGCGCGATCAGCGCGTCGAAGTCATCGGTCGCAGCCAGCTTGGCGAGTGCCAGCGGAATCTCCAGAGATCCCGGCACCGTGATGTGAGTAATGTCGCCTTCGTCGACGCCCAGCGTGATCAACTCGTTGACGCACGCCTCAGCCAATGCGCGACCGGCCCATTCATTGAAGCGCGCCTGCACCAGACCGATACGCAGATCGTCGCCGTCAAAATCAGGGGCAATGAAGTCTTTGGCCATCCGTTCCGATCTTCCGACCGCTAGTCTTCGAGATAACCGGTGACCTGCAGCCCGAAGCCCGCCATCGAGGGCATCTTGCGCGGCTTCGCGAGCAGCTTCATGCGGCGCACGCCGAGATCACGCAGGATCTGCGCGCCAACACCATACGTGCGCAGATCCAGCGTCGTGGAACGCGCAGCTTCGGCGGTGCCACTCGTGATGGCATCGAGGCGCGCAAACAACTGCTCGGACGCCTCACCACAGTTAAGCATGACTAGCACGCCGCCATCGCTGCGCGTGATCCGCTCGAGTGCCTTTTGCAGCGGCCAGGCGTGTGTCGATGCCTGTACATCAAGCAGGTCGAGAACCGACAGCGGCTCATGCACTCGCACCAGCGCTTCACGCTCGGGCGTCAACGTGCCGTGCACCAGCGCCAGATGCGCCCCGCCGCTCGGCTGATCGCGGTAAGCAATCAATTCGAGTTCGCCGGCTGGCGTCATCACGTGCCGCGTACAGATGCGCTCAACCAGCGATTCGTTGGCGGCGCGATAACGAATCAGATCGGCGATAGTTCCGATGCGCAACCCATGCGCGGCAGCAAACGGCAGCAGGTCAGGCAAACGTGCCATCGTGCCATCGTCGTTCATCACTTCGCACAGCACCGCTGCCGGATTCAAACCAGCCAAGCGGGCGAGATCGCAACACGCTTCGGTATGGCCTGCTCGCATCAGTACGCCGCCTGGTGCTGCGACCAAAGGGAACACGTGACCGGGTTGCACCAGATCTGATGGCTTGGCGTGCGGCCGCGTCGCAACCCGGATCGTGTGTGCCCGATCGGCCGCCGAAATACCGGTGCTGATCCCATCAGCGGCCTCGATCGCGACCGTGAAATTGGTCCCGTGAACGGTACGGTTGTTGGCCGTCATCGGCGTCAATTGCAACTGAGCCGCATGCTCCGCGGTAATGGGCATGCAAATCAGTCCGCGCCCATTTTTTGCGAGAAAGTTGACCTTCTCCGGCGTGACGAAGTCCGCTGCGAAAATCAGATCGCCTTCATTTTCGCGATCCTCATCGTCAACCAGCACGACAATATGGCCACGCCGAATCTCTTCGATCAACTCGCCGGTAGTGGCAAGACGCGCCGGCTGTTTGGAAGGGCTGGGGACGGCTGACAGCATGATGTTCCGCGCTCGTCGAATCGGGCTGCGGAGTTTATGCGCTTCCGCCGCGAAGCGACAGCATCCGATCTACATAGCGCCCGATCGGATCGACCTCGATATTGACGCGGTCGGCCGGACGTAGCGAGCGCAACGTCGTGACTCGATAGGTGTGCGGAATGATGTTGACCGAAAACTGGCAGCCCTGCGGGCCATCCGTTACCCGATTGACAGTCAGGCTCACACCGTCGATCGCGACCGAGCCTTTGTAGGCGAGATATTTCGCCAATTCGGCAGGCGCGCAGACGACCAAGTGCCATGACTCGTGCGCCTGGGTCATTGACACGACCTCGGCCACGCCATCGACATGGCCCGTCACCAGATGCCCGCCCAGTAAATCTCCGACACGTAACGAAGTTTCGATATTCACTTCGCCGGGTGCATCCAGGCCTGCCGTTCGCGCCAAGCTTTCCTCCGAAACATCGACGACGAAGACCGAGCCATCAACGCGAGCGGCCGTCATACAGGCGCCGGCGATCGCAACGCTGTCTCCAACGCCGACAGCAAACCCTGCGATGTCGTTTGCATCGATCGTCAATCGAACTCCCCCATTTGGAGACGATCGCTCAACTTCGACAATGCGACCAACTCCGGCAACGATTCCCGTGAACATCAGCGAACAACACGCGCCAGAATACGAACGTCGTCGCCGACCTGCGCCACCTCGACAAATTTCAGGCGCTGGGCTTGGGCGAGATCGGACAGCGCGGGCAAATGCACCATTCCCTGCGCTTCACCAAGCAAGCTCGGCGCGAAGTAGACCAGCAGTTCGTCGGCCAGTCCCGCACTCATGATCGATCCGTTGAGCTTGAACCCGGCTTCCACGTGCACCTCGTTAATGCTGCGCGCCGCAAGCGCCTTCATCAGCGCCTTCAGATCGACCTTGTTGCGTTCGCCGGGTAAGTAAAGTATTTCAGCGCCGCGCTCAACCAGTGTCGCCTCAACCGCTGGTTTCTTGACCGCATGCGCAACCAGCACCTGACCTCCGGCGTCGAACATGCGCGCCGCAGGGTCGACCTCGAGCCGGCTGTCGACCAGCACCCTGATCGGCTGGCGTGCGGTTTCCACCAGCCTGACGTTCAATTGTGGGTTATCCGCCTGCACAGTGCCTATGCCGGTCAAAACCGCACACGCTCGTGCGCGCCATGCGTGTCCATCGCGGCGTGCATCCTCGGACGTTATCCATTGAGAAGCGCCGTTGGCAAGCGCGGTCTTGCCATCCAGGCTGGCAGCGATCTTCAATCGCACCCATGGCCGCCCGCGCGTCATGCGTGAAAAAAATCCGGCGTTGACGTCGGCGGCTTCCTGCTCCAATAGCCCGCATCGAACATCGACCCCACCGTTGCGCAACATTTCGAGGCCGCGCCCCGATACCAACGGGTTAGGGTCTTCGACCGCAGCGATGACTCTTGCCACCTTCGCTTCGGACAAAGCGGTTGCGCACGGCGGTGTTCGACCAAAGTGACTGCAGGGTTCAAGCGAGACGTAGACGGTTGAGCCGCGCACGTCGTGGCCATTGCGGCGGCAATCCAAAACGGCTTCGACTTCAGCGTGGTTTGAGCCTGGGGGCTGTGTGAATCCCTCCCCCAGCACTCGTGCATCGCGCACGATGACACATCCGACGCGCGGATTTGGCGTGGCATGGAATGCCGAGCGCTGCGCAAGCGCGAGCGCCCGCAGCATGAATTCGCGGTCAGACTCCGAGTACATCGTGCAAAGTGTACGCAGCGCCCTTCAGCAAACGAGCGGTGCGTGCGCCTTGCAGGCAACCAGCCAGGCCACCGTTGCAGCGGCCCGGCTGCAAGTTAGTTCGCGATTACTTGACTTCGATGCGCTTGCTTACCGTCGCTGCACGCTTCGGCAGCGACAGGGTCAGCACACCGTCCTCAAAGCGGGCGTCTGCACCTTCCTCGGTGACCTCCGCCGGCAGCTCGAAGCTGCGTGCGTAGCTGGTCGAATAGCGCTCGCTGTACAGAACTTTGTTGCCATTTCCGTTCGTGTCTTTGGTTTCTGACGAGTCTTTCGACTCGGCATTGATCGAGACACGTGCACCTTCGATGCCAACGTGGATGTCGTCCTTGCGAATGCCGGGGAGGTCGACTTTGACTTCGAAGTTGCCGCCCTTATCGAGCACGTCCATCCGTGCGCGCGAAACGGCCTGTGTGTTCGAATGGCGCGCAGCAGGCACGTTGGTACGGTGAAAAAAGTCCGTAAATAGTTCGTCGATCAGCGAGTTAAAAGAATCGCCGCGGCGGGTTGAAAGTTGGTACATCGAGTCCTCCGGAAGGGTTTTGGCGCACTTGCGCCCATAACCACAATCTAGGGACCGGGGACCGGGTTTCAAGACCTTTTTAACGTCGTTTCGGCCGTTTCGCCGTCTTTACGGGCCGCACTTCGCGCACGACCTCGGCAAATTCATCCACATCCTCAAAGCTGCGGTAAACCGACGCAAAGCGGATGTATGCCACTTTGTCGAGCCGCCTTAACTCGCGCATGACCAGTTCGCCGATTTTTTCGCTTTTCAGCTCGCGCTGCGCCGACGAAAGCAGCTTGTCTTCGATACGCGCAATCGCTTCGTCGACGGCCTCGCGCGGTACCGGTCGCTTGCGCATCGACAACTGCATCGAGGCACGAAGCTTGTCGCGGTCGTAATCGGCGCGCCCGCCACCGCGCTTAATGATGGTCGGCATGGCGAGTTCTACCCGCTCGTAGGTCGTAAAGCGCTTTTCGCACGACAGGCATTTGCGCCTGCGCCGAATCGTCGCGCCCTCGTCCGACGCGCGCGAATCGATGACTTGCGTGTCGGCGTACTGACAGAACGGGCACTTCACAAGCTATCCGTAGACAGGGAATCGCTGCGTCAGGTCAGAGACCTCGCGCTTGACACGGTCGATCGTCGTGGCGTCGCCGGGCCTCTCAAGGATGTCCGCAATCAGATCCGCCGTCTTCGCTGCTTCAGCTTCGCCAAAACCGCGCGTCGTTATCGCCGGCGAGCCAAGGCGAATACCGCTGGTGACCATCGGTTTTTGCGGATCCTTCGGAATCGCGTTTTTGTTAACCGTGATGTGGACGTTGCCTAGCAGCGCTTCTGCGTCCTTGCCAGTGATGTTCTTCGCGCGCAGATCGACCAGCATCAAATGACTTTCAGTGCGGCCCGAGACAATCCGCATACCGCGCTTGACCAGCGCTTCCGCCATGACGCGCGCGTTGATCATCACCTGTCGCTGATACGACTTGAAGTCCGGCGACAACGCCTCCTTGAACGCCACTGCCTTGGCCGCGATCACATGCATCAGCGGACCGCCCTGCAAGCCAGGGAACACCGCCGAATTGATCGCCTTCTCCAATTGCGGAGTCATCAGGATCAAACCGCCGCGCGGCCCGCGCAAGGTCTTGTGTGTCGTTGAAGTAATCACATCAGCGTGCGGGATCGGGCTGGGGTAGTCGCCTGTCGCAATAAGGCCTGCATAGTGCGCCATGTCGACCATCAGATAGGCGCCCACTTCGCGCGCGACGTTCGCAAAACGCTCGAAGTCGATGCGCAGCGAATACGCCGAAGCCCCGGCGATGATCAACTTGGGCTTGTGTTGCTGGGCCAATGCGCGCAGCGCTTCGTAATCAATTTCCTCGCGGTCGTTGAGTCCATAGCTGACGACCTTGAACCACTTACCACTGATATTCAGTGGCATCCCGTGCGTCAGATGGCCGCCTTCGGCAAGGCTCATTCCCATGATCGTGTCGCCGGGCGTAAGCAGAGCGAGGAACACCGCTTCGTTCGCCTGTGCGCCCGAGTGCGGCTGCACGTTGGCTGCGATCTCGACGCCGGGCACCGCGAACAGCTGCTTCAACCGCTCGATCGCGAGCGTTTCTGCCACGTCGACATATTCGCAACCGCCGTAATAACGCTTTCCGGGATATCCCTCGGCGTACTTGTTGGTCAGCTGGCTTCCCTGCGCCGCAAGCACCGCCGGGCTCGCGTAGTTCTCCGACGCAATCAACTCAATGTGCTGCTCTTGCCGCCGGTGCTCATTTTGGATGGCCGACCAAATATCGGGGTCGGTCCGTTCTACGGTAAGCGTGGTTCGATTAAACATGGTGTCCTCGCGCAGGATGCAAGTGGAATATCGATCACTTGCCATCGTGCCCAGGCGTACGGCGAAAAGCATCCCGCGCTTCCCGGGTGTTCTCACCCTGGCGCCAGTCACGCGGAATTGGATCAGCGATCCCGGATGGCGCCGAAATTATGCCAGTCGCACGGACCGCCTAAACCGGCAACTCGTCGCGCGATTCCTGCAGATGCGCGACGTCACCCCAAATGTCGATTGAAAGCACAACCGGAGTGACATCAGATGCCGGCGCAGACGCGGTCAATCGATTGACCGCCGCATTGAGCATTTGATGCTCACGCGGCGCATGCCATTGCAGCGCACGCGCCGCGCGATAGACGACATCCAGCACACCGCCGTGCGATACAAGCGCAACCGTCTGACCTATATGACGCGCGCCAATCTCCGTAACTGCAGACATCACGCGATCGATCAACTGTTGCCCGCTTTCGCCGCCGTCCGGTCGCCACGCGGGGTCGCGCTCGCGCCATTTGATGAACTCGGCCGGATAGCGCGCGGAAATTTCATCCAACGTGAGCCCCTCGAAGATGCCGAAGGATCGCTCGCGCAATCTTGGCTCGGCAACGACTTCGAGACCCAGCCGCGCGGCCAGCGGCGCAGCCGTTAGCCACGCCCGCGACTGCCCACTTGAATACACCGCATCGATCGGCTCAGTTGCTAGGCAATCGGCCAAACGGGCCGACTGCAGTACGCCGAGCGGCGATAGCGGAATATCGAGTTGGCCCTGAATGCGGTGTTCGGCGTTCCACGCAGTCTCGCCATGCCGGATCAGCAGCAGCGTCGTATTCATGCGGCCGTCAGGCCAGACGCGGATTGAGCGTGTACGCGCCTGTCAGCTGCGCCTTCGCGATCACGTGGCCTTCGATCGCTTTCAACACATCCGGTCCCGTGAACTTTCCTTCGAGCGGCACGCGGGGGACGTCGAGCGCGTACAAGGTGAACACGTAGCGGTGCACGATCGAATCGTTCCAGGGCGGACACGGGCCGTCGTAGCCGAAATAGTCGCCGTTCATGTCATGATCGTCCGCAAACCAGTCGGTGTAGCCGTTCACACCGTGCCGTGTGTTGTGCGGCGCCACCGGTCCGTTCTTGCCCCTCGGTTTCACTTCTTTGGAATAGCTTCCCGCCTCGATCAAGCGCTGCGTCGGCGGAATGTCGACCAGTACCCAGTGATAAAAGTCCACGCGCGGTAACGACGCCGGAATTTCCCGGTCTTCCTTGAAGAGATCATCGGGCTTGCTGGGAACATCGACGTCGTGGCAGATCAGTGCAAACGACTTGGTCCCCACCGGAACGTCGTCCCACGCAAGGTGCGGATTTCGGTTCTCTGAAAGTGTTGCATGCTTGGCCGGATCCGGCTTGCAGAACGCAAACTCAGCTGGAATCGGCTTACCGTCTTCGAGTGAATCGCTGGATAGTTTCATCGGTTTTCCTACGCGCTGCCGAAGCTTATATTGGGGTCATCATAGGCGACGGAAACGTTGCAAAGCATGACAATCCAAGCAACGGCAGAGCGCGGCGAAGAGTTCCGTGACGACCTGCGCGGTACGGCAGCAAGCCCGGTGCGCGCCGACGCGGCGCAAGTGCGCCGACTACTGCCAGCGGAAACGTTGGCCGATCTGACCCGGCTGTCCGCCTGGCGCTCCACCCTCGCGGTGGCGACGACGTTGGGCACCATCGCGATCGTGTTGGGCATCGCCTGGACGCACTTCACCTGGTGGATCGTGTTGCCCGCCGTGTTCCTAATCGGCATTCAGCAACACGCGTTGTTTGTACTGGCGCACGACTCGGCGCACTACCGGCTATACGCGACTCGATGGCTCAACGATGCGATCGGCCGTTTCGTCGGCACTATCGGCGGCGTGTCGATGATGAGCTATCGCGTCATTCACCGACTGCATCACAACAACCTCTACGGCGAGGTCGATCCCGATATCGCGCTGCACGGCGGATACCCAAGGGGCAAGGCATATCTGCTGAAAAAACTCGCGAAAGACGTCTGCGGGCTGACTGCGTTCAAAACATACGCGTACTTTTTCGGCAATCCTGCGATTAACGCGAACACGCAGCAGGCGCAGCGCCCGCTCGACGACACGTCGGCTGCGCTACGTACGGCGGCCCGGCGTGACCGCTGGGGTGTGGTCGCTTTTCATGTCGGCGCGCCGCTTGTGGCGCTGGCGCTCGGCGGGCCGCCCGCCCTGATCAAGTATTTGGTCCTGTGGACGCTGCCGCTTGCCACTGTGATTCAGCCGATTCTGCGATTGCGCGCCGTGTGCGAACACGGCGCTGTGACCGATCTTTCAACCCCGCTGACAGCGGCACGTACGAATCTCGTTGGTCCGCTGGCGCGCTTCGTGATGTTCCCGCACCACGTGAACTATCACGTCGAGCATCACCTATTTCCAGCGGTTCCGCACTATCGGCTGCCGCAACTGCATGCGGAACTTGCGCAGCGCGGAGTGTTCGAGAATGCCGAAGTGCGACCGCTGCGGGAAACCTTCAAGCGAATTTTCGCGGAGCGACAGCGCCTCACGTAATCAGAATTGCATCCGTGCCGGCAACTCACTCCACCGTCACGCGCGCCCACCTACGTTTGCCAATCTGCACAACATACGTTCCGCGCTTGATGACCAACGCGCGGTCGCTGACTTTGTCGCCGTCGATCTTGACACCCCCCTGCTCGATGCTACGGATCGCCTCGCTCGTCGATGACGCGAGCGCGGCCTGCTTCAGCAACGTTGGTAGCGGTACGCCGCGATCGCCTCCCGTCACCGCAATCTCCGGCATCTCGTTGGGGATCGCGCCCGTCTTGAAGCGCGCCATGAACTCGAACGCGGCCATCTCGGCCGCTTGCTCCGAGTGAAAACGCGCCACGATTTCCTTTGCCAGCAAATGTTTGACATCGCGCGGATTACGTCCTTCGCGAGTCTGTTGCTTCAGCCCTTCGATTTCTTCGTTCGAGCGCAGCGATAGCAGGTCGTACCAGCGCCACATCAGCTCGTCAGAGATCGACATCGTCTTTGAAAACATGTCGAACGCCGGCTCGGTAATGCCGATGTAATTGTTCTTGCTCTTCGACATCTTCTCGATGCCATCGAGCCCCTCGAGCAGAGGCATTGTCAGGATGCATTGCGGCTCCTGGCCGTACTGGCGCTGCAGCTCGCGCCCGACCAGCAGGTTGAAACGCTGGTCGGTGCCGCCGAGTTCGATGTCGGATTCGAGCGCGACCGAGTCGTAGCCCTGCATCAACGGGTACAGCAGCTCGTGCATCGCAATCGGCGTGTTTTCGCGGTACCGCGTCGCAAAGTCGTCGCGTTCAAGCAATCTGGCCAGGGTGTAGTGCGCGGCGAGCTTGATCATGCCTGCGGCGCCCAGCGGCTCCGACCATTCGGAGTTGTAGCGGATCTCGGTCTTATCGCGCCGCAGGACAAGCCCAGCCTGATCGAAGTAGGTCTTCGCGTTCTCCTGGATCTGCTCACGCGATAGAGGCGGCCGTGTCGTGTTGCGGCCCGATGGGTCGCCGATCAGTGCGGTGAAGTCACCGATCAAGAAAATCACGGTGTGGCCGAGATCCTGCAGCTGTCGCAGCTTGTTCAGCACAACCGTATGTCCGAGGTGAAGGTCAGGCGCGGTGGCGTCGAGGCCAAGCTTGCAGCGCAACGGCTTTCCGGTCGCCTCCGACCGCGCAAGCTTTTGTTCGAATTCGGATTCGACCAGCAACTCGTCGCTGCCACGCTTGACCAGCGCCAGCGCACGCTCGACCTCCGGTCCCACTGTGTAAATTTTGCTCTTGGTTTGCATGCGGTTGTACGTGGTGCTTCGCTGTAGGTGCTGGCCTCGGACTAGCCGGGCTATACTCGCGCCCTCGATAAAAAAGCGCACCAATTTGTGCGCTTTTTTGTACCGGTAAATTTCTTGTTGGTAGATGCCATTGTCGATTCTATCCAAACGATTTGCACTTTTTGCAGACGACACACGGCTCGGTTTTCGGTTGGTGTTGCGACGATGGAAACAGGTAGAGCGGGCAAAGCGTAAGCGCATCGAGCTGGCTGCGGTTTTTTCCCTGTTGCCTCTGTCAGCGGCACTCGCTGCTTTGGCGGCGGTACCCGCTGCTTTCGAGCTCGATCAATCGCAGACCCAGTCCGTGATTGAAAGCGTCGCGACGCCTTCGATCGCGCACCAGGTCACACAGCTTCTCGAGCGTGAGAACACCCACTTGCGCGAAGTTCGCGTGCAGCGTGGCGAGACGCTCGCGGCGTTGTTCGGCCGGCTCGGCATCGTCGACGCTGCGGCATTGCGCTTTGCGCAGACAGATCCTTCAGCGCGGCCGCTGGTGCGCTTGGCGCCCGGTCGCTTCGTCCAGGCCAGCATTACATCCGATGGTGCTCTCGGGTGGCTGAAGGTGCACGGCGCAGGCGACCTCGACGGTGCGCTCGCGACCGCACGCATTCTGACGATCGATCGAAGCACAGGAAGCGCATCGGGCTTTCGCGCGGTTGAAACCGATGTTGCGCTCGAGCGTCGTGTCGAGTTCAAGAGCGGCGAAGTGCGGGCTTCACTTTTCGGCGCTACCGACGAAGCGGAAGTTCCCGACGCTGTTGCGCAGCAGATGATCGATGCGCTCGAGAGCGAGATCGATTTTCATCGTGACCTGCGCCGTGGTGCCCGCTTTCGCGTCATCTACGAATCGCTGTACGCATCCGGCGAGTACATGCGCGCGGGTCGCCTATTGGCGGTCGAGCTTGAAAATGGCGGCAAGCGCATTTCAGCCTACTGGTTTGCTAACGGCAGCAAACACGGTGGCTTTTACGCCGCCGACGGGCGCAGTCTGAAGCAAGCATTTTTGCGATCGCCGCTGGAGTACACGCGCGTCAGCTCCGGGTTCAGCAGCAGCCGCACGCATCCGATTTTCGGCTACGACGCTGCGCACCGCGGAGTCGACTATTCGGCCGCTGCCGGCACCAACGTGCGCTCGATTGCCGAAGGCGTCGTCACGTTTGCCGGTTGGCAGCGTGGTTACGGCAACGTCGTCGAGGTTCGGCACGACGGCAAACACGCGACGTTGTATGCGCATCTGCAGTCGGTTGCGGCCGGCCTGCGCCAAGGTCTTCGCATCGGACAGGGGGACTCGGTCGGAACCGTCGGCATGACAGGTTGGGCAACCGGTCCGCATCTGCACTTTGAGCTGAAGGTGCACGACCAGCATGTCAACCCGCTGACCGCTGAGCTACCGGCGTCCGAGCCACTGGCCACGTCGCAGCTGGAACACTTCGTTCTAACGTCGGCTCCACTGCGCGCTCAGCTGGCGTTGCTGGAACGCGTCAGTATCGCCCTCGACCGCCCGCGCTAGTCGCGCGTAGCCGCCTTGCTTTTTATCGGATTAATGTCGGGCACGAGCCTGGACGGCGTCGACGCCGTTCTCGCCGACTGCACGCGCGCACCGCCGAAGTCCTTGGGCCACGCGTATCGCGCGTTCCCCAACGATCTGCGCTCTGCGCTGACTGCGCTCTGTACCACGGGACCAGACGAAATTGAGCGTTGCGGCATCGCCGCGCGTGACCTCGCGCACGTCTACGCGAACGTCGTCGATGACGTCCTGCAAACAGCCGGTGTGGCGCGCTCCGCGGTCCGCGCGATCGGAGCGCACGGTCAGACGGTACGACACAGGCCGCAGCTAGGGTTCAGCGTGCAACTCAATGCACCGGCGCTGCTGGCGGAGTTGTCGGGAATCGATGTCGTCGCCGACTTCCGTAGCCGCGACATTGCTGCCGCAGGTCAGGGCGCTCCGCTCGCTTCGCTGTTTCACATCGCTGCTTTCAGCGGCCCTATGTCGCGCGCGGTGGTCAACATCGGCGGCATCAGCAATTTGACTGGATTACCGCAAGCAGGAAAAGACGGCGCCGTGATTGGCTTCGACATCGGTCCCGGCAATCTGTTGCTGGACCACTGGGCGCGAGAGCATTTTGCAATGCCGTTCGATCGCGATGGTGCAATTGCGGCGACAGCCCGCGCCGATCAACCGTTGCTCGACGCCTTGCTTGCGGAACCATTCTTTTCCGCCGTACCGCCGAAGAGCAGCGGACGCGAGTTGTTTTCCCCCGCATGGCTCGAGCGTGTGCTGCAAGACAGAAACCTCGAACCTGCCACCGTGCTCGCCAGCTTGACACGCCTGACGGCCATCGCGATCGGACGCGCCGTTGCCAACTGGTTTCCGCAGGCAAACGAGGTCGTCATCTGCGGAGGCGGCGCTCGCAATGCGACGCTGCTTCGAACGCTGGAATCAGAGTGCGCGCCGCGCGCCGTCATTGCATCGTCAGCGCTGGGCGTGGAACCGGATCAGGTCGAAGCGCTGGCGTTTGCGTGGCTCGCCCACGCATTTGTCAGCGGTCAACCCGGCAACGTCCCCAGCGTGACCGGTGCACGGGGCGGCAGGATTCTCGGCGCGCTTTATCCGGCGCAGGCATTGGGCAATTGATCCGAAAATGAGACGTGCAACAAAAAAGGCGCCCGCAGGCGCCTTTCACTTTTTGCGCCAATTGCTATGCCGAAAACGAAGACCCGCAACCGCACGTCGTTGTGGCGTTCGGATTCTTGATAACGAACTGCGCTCCCTCGAAGTCCTCTTTGTAGTCGATCTCGGCGCCGACCAGATACTGGTAGCTCATCGAGTCGATCAGCAACGTAACGCCGTTTTTTTCCATCGACGCGTCGTCTTCGTTGACCACCTCGTCGAACGTAAATCCGTACTGAAAGCCGGAGCAGCCACCGCCCTGCACGAAGACGCGCAGCTTCAGGTCGGCGTTACCTTCCTCTTCGATCAGGTTCTTAACCTTGGCCGCCGCAGCGTCGGTGAAAACCAACGGTGCCGGCATCTCGACCATAGCGTTCATTGCGAAACTCCAGTCTGTGCTTGCCGCTCGATACAGCCCCAAGTATAGGCGTTCGAGCGCGTCTCAGTTCTCTGAAATGGCACCGCCGGTGGCTAATTTCAACGTCGCCGGCCCTTTATTTGCCCGTTCCGACGCCTGATAGATGAGTCGGCCTTCAACCACCGCACCCTGATGAATCTCAATGGCTCGGTAGTGAACATCGCCCGTGACCCGCGCCTTCGGTTGCAGCTCGAGCAGCTCGGTTACGTGCACCGGTCCTGTGATGCGTCCCGACACCACCAGATGTGCAGCGTGCACCTCACCTTCGACATGTCCCAGCTCACTGACCACCACCATGCACGCATCACCGGTGGCACAGCGGACATTACCTTTGACCATGCCGTCGATGCGCAGGCCTCCTGTGTACGACAGATTGCCTTCGATTGTGGTGCCGTTGCCGATCAACGTGCCGATGGTGTGCGGTGCCGCAGATTTGTTTCCGAACATCGTTGCCTCACATCGTGAAAGTTTGCTGCGCGCGTACTTCACCGTTGGACTGGATCTTGACGAGCACCGATTGCACCACCGCTCCCCCCGGAAGCTCAAAAGTTCCCTCGACGCGCTGATAGTGCCGGAATGCCAATGGCGGCGGGCCGGCGTCTGGAATTGTGGCGTCCGGCAACTGCAACACCCAAGGGCGCCCACCCTGTTGCAGGCTGACCGTCAACGACACTGCGCCGATGAAATCGCGTTCGGGTCGCCCGCTTTGCTGAACCAGTAGGCGATAGCGCAATGCCTGCGGTTCATCCCCAGGTTTGCGATTCGCTTTCCGGACCGGCTCGCGTCCGTTTTCACGCTCCGAGTCGTTGAGCGCCTGTAGTCGAAAACTCCGAATGACGACGCCCTTTGCATTGGTCGGGGTCGGCAGCAAGCTTTCGAAAAACGCCAGGTCCTCCTTTAAGCGCGCGTTCTCGTTCTCGAGAGCTTTCAGCTGTGCTTGAACCTGCTCCGAGGCCGCGCGATCGATCTTCTGCTGATTTTCCAACTGTGCCAGCAGGGCGAGCTTGCCGTCTCTCTCGGCGATGGCCTGTTTCGCGTCCGCCCTGACCTTCTCGAGCTCCGCCGATAGCGCCGCGGCCTCCTGCGGCACCGAGGGGCGACTACCGTTATATGCGATCAGCGCAGCCGCAACGATCAGCGCGATGACCAACATCATCGCCAACATCAGCATCACCTTGGCGCGCCATGGCAGCTCGCTGCGTACCGCTACCCGCATCGCGTTCGCAGGGTTGCTGCGGAGCCAACGCTTACGTCTCATCCGATTGAGCAAGCAGATTGATACAAAGCAGGCTCCTGTGCACCCGACCCACGCCTAGCGTCCGGTTAAGAAAAGGCTCCTCGCAACAGGCCGGCGGAGCCCTCTTCGCAGGCAGTATAGGGCGGGCCATCACAAAGGTCGTGCCGCGATTGGATGTATCGCAAACACGCATCCCCAAAACAGGGGCCAAGGACTTAAGAGTCGCTAGAGACGCGCCGAAAGCGCGCCAGACCTATCGCTTCGAGAACTGCTTGCGGCGACGTGCCTTGCGGAAACCGACCTTTTTGCGTTCGACTTCGCGCGCATCCCGTGTGACAAGACCTGCACCAGATAACGCAGGCTTCAGGGTTTCGTCGTAGTCAATCAGAGCGCGTGCAATGCCGTGGCGAACTGCACCCGCCTGGCCGGACTCGCCACCGCCATGGACGTTGATCTGGACGTCAAACGTGGCGATGTGATTGGTCAGCGCCAGTGGCTGCCGGGCGATCATGCGACCCGTTTCACGTTGAAAATATTCATCAATCGGGCGGCCGTTAATCACGATTGCGCCGCTGCCGCGCTTCATGAAAACGCGCGCTACCGAACTCTTACGGCGCCCGGTTCCATAGTTGTAGTTGCCAATCATGTGTGTACCAATCGTTCGTTAGCGCTCGTCGTCGACGACCGCATTAAATTTCGAGAGCCTTCGGCTGTTGCGCGGTATGCGGATGTTCGTCGGCCGCATAAATCTTGAGCTTCTTGATCATGGCGTACCCGAGCGGGCCTTTGGGAAGCATGCCCTTCACTGCCAGGTGCAATGCGCGACCCGGGAAGCGTTCCTGCATTTTTTTGAAATTGGTTTCGTAGACGCCACCAGGGTAGCCGCTGTGGCGGTAATACGTCTTGTCTTCGCTTTTGTTGCCGGTCATGCGAAGCTTCGCAGCGTTGACGACTACGATGTAGTCGCCGGTATCGACGTGTGGCGTGTATTCAGGCTTGTGCTTGCCGCGCAGACGTAGTGCGATCTGGCTGGCAAGGCGGCCTACGACTTTCTCGCTGCCGTCGACCAGTAACCAGTTACGCTGGACTTCGTGGTGCTTTGCAGAAAACGTTTTCATTGAGGTGCTCGAATTCGAAGACGGTGATGCTTACGCAGCGGAACCCGAAATTCTATTCGTTCAGGGGGTTACGACGCAAGGAGCCGTAAAAAAACGGCCCAGACGGAGAGTCCGGGCCGAAACCACCGATAAGGGTGGAGGAGACAAGCTCGAAGTATCTCACGTGATTGGTGCAGCGCAAGGCAAAAACCGGGCCATTAGAAATTTCAATGAGCCGGATGCGCAATAACAAAATCTAATAATCAAGTACTTACACTATAAAGGGCGAGCGAAAGACACCGAGGTGATGTGTTGCTTCGCCGCAGCAATAGGCTAAGGGAGCTAAATCTTGCAGTGTTCTGTGCGTTGGAGCGGTGAAGGAATGAGCTTTATCGCTGAGACCGGAAGTGGCCATCTGGTCGCCATGGACGGGGCGCCTGACGGCGGCGGCCGCAACCTCGCTCCGCGACCCATGGAAATGCTGCTCGTCGGCACCGGCGGCTGCGCCGCGTACGACGTGGTCTTGATCCTGCAGCGCGGCCGGCATGCGGTGGAAGGTTGCACCGTTGAACTGAAGGCCGAGCGCGCGACCAACGATCCGAAGGTGTTCACACGCATCGAGATGCAATTTACGGTCAGCGGGAAGGCGTTGAATCGCGAAGCGGTGCTGCGCGCGGCACAGCTGTCGCACGAAAAATACTGTTCGGCGACCGCGATGCTGGCCAAAACCGCCGAGATCACACACTCGGTGAAAATCGTCGCCGACGCCTAGGAAGCGGGTGCGCCACCTTCCCTGACTTGGTTCACGAGTCAAGCGCGCTCAGCTTTCGGCCATTCGTCGAGAGCCGTCTTCAACCGGTCAACGACCTCCGCCCACTCGCCTCGCACAGCCTGACGGAAAAGGCGCGCTTGCGGATACCACGGGCTGTCGGTTCGATTCATCTGCCATCGCCAATCGGGCGTGAACAGCAGCGCAATCCATACGGGAGTGCCGAGCGCTCCTGCCAGGTGAGCCACCGACGTGTCGACGCTGATCACCAGGTCAAGCTGCGAAACCAGCGCCGCCGTATCGGCAAACGTGCGGAGCCGCTCGCTGACATCCAGCAGCGAATCTAACTTTCGCAGCAAATGCCGGTCGGAGTGAGGTACGTCTTTCTGCAACGACACGAACTGCGCGTTGGCCGCGAATAGCGGCGCAAGTTCTGCGAGCCGCATTGATCGGTTGCCATGCTCCGCCGAAGTCCGCAGGCCCGCCCATGCGATTCCCACGCGTGGTCGATCGGTCACGTCGCCGATGATTTCGCGCCATTGAGCGGATTTCTGCGGATCCGCATGAAGATAGGGGATCGCAGCGGGAATATTGGTCGCATCCGTCCTGAACGCCGCCGGCAGGCTGAGCAGTGGACAGTGCAAGTCGAAGTCCGGCACCGGATCGTTCTCGCCCAGCACCTGCGCGGCGCCGGGATACGCGTGCAGCAGCGGCAGCACCGCATCCTGAACGCGCAGCACTACGCGCGCGCCCGCGTGCACCATCAGATCGACATAGCGGACAAACTGCAGCGTGTCGCCCAGGCCCTGCTCGGAATGAGCCAGTACCGTCTTGCCCACAATGGATTGCTCGCCGGTCCAAAGCCTCTGCGAATCAAAACCGTGCGCTGTGGCCCCGTCGAGCCAGCGCCATTCGTACTCGCGCCAGCCAGGTTCGAAATGACCGCGCAGTAGATTGGTTTGCGCGCGGTTCGTGCGTCCGGCCGCATAGTTGGGATCGATATCGATTGCCAGAGCGAACTGCTGTAGGGCTTCGTCAAACCTGTGTAGATCGCGCAGGGCCACGCCCAAGTTGACGTGCGCCTGCGCGAAATCCGGCTTCAGCACGATGGCAGACCGATAGGCGGCTATCTCGTCCTCGTAGCGCTCCATCATTCCGAGCACACAGCCCCTGCCGTAATGCGCTTCAGCCAGCTTCGGATGGATTGCTGTCAGGCGCTCGAGCGCCTGCAGCGCGCGTGGGTACGCACCTTTCTTGATCGCGACTAACGCCAATCCCTCCAGGGCTTCGCTGCAATCGGGCAACTCTGCGAGAACACCTCGCAGCAACGAGTCGGCCTTCTCCAGCCGCCCGGCAACGAAATGCTTCTGTGCCTTCGCGAGGTTGCGTTGGATGTGTGGCGTCATTGCACGGCCAGGCGCACCGGGCGCAACACCGAGTTCTTAAACGTAATGGGCTGTCTTGGTCATCAGACGCGCTGCGAGCCGCATCGCCAAGCGTGCGGGAAACGGCAACGTCGCACCGCCCCGGTGGACCGCGGAGTCAGCGTGCTGCGCTTCCTCGTGCCTCATCTGCTCGACGATCGCACGCGACTCGAGATCGGCTTCGGGCAGCCGCTCGAGATGGCTTTGCAAATGGCGCTCAACCTGCCGCTCGGTTTCGGCCAGAAAACCGAGGCTCACCCGGTCGCCCATCTTCGCGGCAACGGTGCCGATCGCAAAGGCGCCTGCGTACCACAATGGGTTAAGCAAGCTGGTGCGACCTCCCAGCTCGGAGATTCGTTGCTGCGTCCAGGCCAGATGGTCGGCCTCCTCCCGCGCAGCGCGTACGAAGGCTTCGCGCAACGCCGGCTCGGTCGCCGCCAGCGCCTGCGCGTCGTACATCGCCTGCGCACACACCTCTCCGACATGGTTAACGCGCATCAGCGCCGCCGCCTCACGCCGCTCGCGCTCAGACAGCGGCGCGGCGCCTTGCGCCGGCAAGGCACTGGCGGGATTGGCGCGGCTGGCCTGCGGGTCGGAGGCCAGAGTTCGCAGCGCGCGATCCGCTGCTGCAACCAGCTGGTCAAACGGGCTCAATCGGGGTGGTTTCATCAATGTTGCGTAAATCGCACGAAATGGAGGGCGCCACCCTCGCAGCATCGAAATCACGCAGGCACGGCGCTATTCTCGCATCGGTTCGCTCGGCACGAGCACCAAGAACACCAAAAGAGCCAGGAGACATTAATGCGGAAGAGTCTGTTGACGGTCGCGCTCGCGTGCGCATTCCCCGTGGCGTATGCGCAAAGCTCGGTGACGCTGTACGGCATCGTCGACGTGGGCGTCGAAAGTCTGGACGTCGGCAGTGTCGACGCCACGCGCCTGCAAAGTGGCATATCCGCCGGCTCACGCTGGGGCATTCGCGGCTCAGAAGAGTTAAGACCAGGATGGCGCGCGCTGTTCACGGTCGAAAGCCGGTTCGAGGCAGACACGGGCAGCATGACCAACAACGGGGCGCTCTACTGGTGTCGCGCGAACGATGCGCCGGCAACCGTAGCGGCTGTGTGCCCCGGCGTTGCCTTCGTCACGACGCCGCCGGCCGTGCAAGTCCCGGTAGCCTCGCAGCCTGCAATCGTCGGCGGTTCTAACGCCGTCAACAATGCGCTGTTGCAGGCGATCACCACCGTCAATGCGGTCGGAGCAATCTTCGATCGCCAGGCCTGGGGCGGTCTCGTAACGCCGATCGGCGGCTTCTTCCTCGGGCGGCAGTACACCCCCGGCTACGAGATTTTGAACAAGTTCAACGTGATCGGTGACCAGACCGCGCTGCAGTTCGGGCAGGGATTCAGCAACCCGAAGATTCGTGCCAATAACTCGCTGCAGTACCGGATCGAGCTGAGTGGCTTCACGGCGTCAGCGATGTACGGCTTTGGTGGCTCGGAAACCCAGCGCAATGAGCGCGCGACCGGGCCGCAGAACGGTGACGACTTCTATGGGCTGAACTTGCAGTACAACGCCACCAATTGGGGGGTGGGAGCCGGCTACAACCACGATAACGTCGTGCCATTTAACACCGGCACCAACCCGCAGAAGCGCACCGGTCTCGAGATGTTCAACGTGGGCGGTTATGTGGGCTTCGGACCGGTTCGGTTGTACGCGCAATACCTGCAGCGGAAGAATGACAATCCCATCCTGCAGCCGGCCGACATTCAAAACATTGTGGTGTCAACCGGAGGCAGCCTGGCGGCAATCAACGGCATCCTGGGTGGCTTGCAGATCAATAGCTTCGACATGGACACGATGCGCGGCTTGGCCGGCCCGACCGATTCAGTCGCGTATCACGCCGGTATTTCCTGGCGCTTCGGTAACAGCACCCTTTACGGCGTCTACAACTACGGCAAGGACGATGGGCGGTCGGCCTGGGTTACGGAAGACGCGAAGGCCAGCCACTATGGTGTTGCGTACTTCTACGATTTCTCACGCCGCACGCAGTTATATGCGGTGGCGGCTTTCATGGACAACAGCGGCTCATCGCGTATGAGCATGTCATCGGCCGGTTACACGACTGGATGGACCACAGCCGCCGGCGAAGACGCGCGTGCCTTCCAGTTGGGCATGCGCCACAGCTTTTGACGTAAGTGCAAGGTTATTCGGGCCGTCGTACAGGCAATTCTTACGGCCCTGTTTTGTTGTTGTCTGACTGCAACACGAATTACTGAAATTCGGGAGTTTTGGCTAGGTTTCTTTGCCTTGTCGGGGCTCCTCTGAAAGAATCCGTTCAACTTCCTCCGGGGAGTGATTCATTCGCGTGGCGGCTCGTGCGGGGCCGTGGCGTAAAGAATTCCAATCACCAGCAAGGAGAGCTTCACATGAAAAAGAATCTGATGGCACTGGCGGTATTCGGTGCTTTCTCAGGCGCTGCGCTCGCACAGTCGAACGTAACGCTCTACGGCATCATCGATGTCGGCTTTGCGTACTCAGATTTCTCGGCCGACAACGTTTCGTCCATCCATGGCATCAACGGTGGCATTCAGTCCGGCAACCGCTGGGGTGTTCGCGGTTCCGAGGCGCTGTCACCCAGCTTGAACGCGGTGTTCACCATCGAAGGTGGTTTCAACATCGATACCGGCACCCTCGCTCAGGGCAGCAACGCATGCGGCACAACGCCGATCACACCGACCAATTCAGTCATCTGCAACGGCGCGGCCCAGAGCCGTATCTTTGGTCGTCAGGCGTGGGGTGGTTTGTCGGGCGGATTCGGAACCCTGGTCGCAGGGCGTATCGCCACCTTTTCATCGGGCACCGGTTCATTCGACATGTTCGGCAATATCGATCCGTTTGGCACCGGCTTTGGGGGCTACGGTGGTTTGGCCTTTTCGTCAGCCAGTGCCCTGCGTCTTGACAACTCGATCATGTACCAGTCGCCAACTTTCGGCGGCTTCAAACTCGGCGTCGGCTATTCGTTCAATGCGAGCGGTGGCGAAGTCGCGGGTGGCGGCAACAATGTCAACGCTTTTTTCACGGGCGGCAGCTTTGGGGCCGGACCGTTCTACCTGGCGGTCACGTTTGACAAGATTGATATCCCGGGTGCATCGAGCGACCAGAAAAACCTGCAGATCGGCGCCACGTTCGATCTGAAGTTCCTCAAGCTGCATGCCGCCTATGCGAAGGAAGATGACCAGCGCTTCTTCAACATCCTTGGCATCACCTCCGGTGCCGACGCTAACGCGTGGATGGCTGGCGTGACCATTCCGCTGTTCGGCGGCAGCCTGTTCGGCTCGTATCAGGACTATAACGGCGACCGCGTACAGTTGACGCCGCTTACGTTCGACGAGCGCGATGCGAAAATTTACGGTATTGGCTATACGTATCCGTTGTCGCGCCGTACCAATATATACGTCTGCGGCCGCGCGCAATGACGCTACAGGAGTCAATCAACAACACAGCGCTGGACCGCAGGCAATACGCGATCGGTATGCGCCACCTGTTTTAATTCGTAGCAATTCTTACCATTAAGGCCACTCGTTCGAGTGGCCTTTTTTTCGTGCTCTTCTTGCTAGATCTGGAGCGCTGTCAGCGCTTTTTCGACAAGCGGTCGAATCCTTGCGGCAGCCCGGCTGCTCATTTGCTTAACGCGTAGCCGGCGAGCAATGACGTCCTCGGGTTTAAGTGCCTGCTCGTATCTCGCCGCGGTACCGACGAATCGGGTGATGGCGCTGTCGCCGCTGCCATTGATAGCCGCGATCTCCGCCGCGTGGCAGCCAGCCTCGATGGAATCGTCGACGTCCAGCTTGATGTCGCTGGTCGTGCACGGCCGCGCATCGAGCAATCCGCTGTCGGCCGCATGATCGAGCGCATCGAGCGCCATCCTTCGATACGTCGTCCATTTTCCGCCGACGATCGTAATCAGGTTGTGGTGCTCGATAACGATTGCGTGTTCGCGCGAGATGGTCTTGGTTACGCGCGCGTCGCGGGGCGAAAATAACGGCCGCAGACCGGCGAACGTAGCGAGTACGTCACCAGCTGATGGCTTCGCTTGGAGATAACCACGCGCGGTGTCGACAATGAACTCCACTTCCGCGTCAGAAGCTTCCGGCTCAGCACTAGGACCCGCTACCGCAACGTCAGTCGTACCGACCATCAGGTGTCCGTGCCACGGTATGGCGAACAGCACGCGACCATCGGCTGTTTTTGGAATCATCATGCCGGTGCTGCTTGGCAGGAACGATGCGGGCAGCACGATATGAGAGCCGCGGCTGGCTGTTATCAGGGCCGCCGCTTCACCATTCACACGCCGGCGCAGCTCGTCAGCCCAGACACCGGTGGCGTTGAAGACGACTTTGGCGCGCAACTCGAATCGTTCTGACGTTTGAGCGTCACGCGCGACGATGGCGGTCACTCGGCCACCGATCGACTCGATACGATCCGCTTCAACGTAATTGAGCGCCACCGCACCAAGGCGCACAGAGGTGCGCATCAGTGCAATCGCAAGCCGCGCATCGTCAAACTGCGCGTCCCAGTAGGAAACGCCGCCGCGCAAGCCCTCTACCCTGACGCCCGGCAACTGCGCGATCGTTTCGGCACGCGACAACCAGTGGGTATCGCCAATGCCGCTGCCTGCCTGCGAGACGCATCGTAAATACCCAGCCCGACGCGCATGACCTCGCGCTCGAACGCGTGATAGCACGGAACGATGAACTTCAGCGGATCGCACCAGCGCGGGCGCGTTTGCGAGAAGCAACGCACGCTCCTGATAACGCCTCGCGCACCAGCTTGAAGTTGCCCTGCGCCAGATAGCGCACGCCGCCATGAATCAGCTTGGTGCTGCGGCTCGACGTGCCGCTGGCAAAGTCCCGCGCTTCGATCAGTGCGGTGCGAAAGCCGCGCGCCGCGGCATCAACCGCGATACCGAGACCGGTCGCTCCGCCGCCGATAACGACCACGTCCCATTCACGCGGCTCTCGCAACTGCGCGAGCAGCCGCTTGCGCTCGATCACTGCCGGCGCGGTCATGCCCAAGATCGTGAGCGCTCCACGGCTTTGTGCCAGCGTGCGATCAGCTCGTCGCGCTGCGAAGCCTGCATCGACGGCTCAAAGCGCCGCTCGGCGCGCCACAGATCTGAAGATCTCTTCGAGACCGCCCCAGAATCCGCGTCGCCAAACCTGCCAAGTACGCGGCGCCGAGCGCAGTCGTCTCAGTCACTTCCGGACGCACGACCGGCACGCCCGTGATGTCCGCCTGGAACTGCATCAGCAAATCGTTCTTGGCCGCGCCGCCATCCACCCTTAGCTCTGTCAGCGGCCGATGCGCATCGCGTTGCATCGCTGTCAGTACATCGGCCGACTGGAACGCGATCGATTCCAGCGCGGCGCGCGCGATATGCGCCTTGGTCGTTCCACGCGTCAGCCCGACGATCGTGCCGCGCGCCTCGGCATCCCAGTGAGGCGCACCGAGTCCGACAAACCCCGGCACCAGAAACACGTCGCCGTTATCGTCGACCTGCCGCGCGAGCGCTTCGACATCGTCCGAGCGCGCGAACAGTCCGAGTCCATCGCGCAGCCACTGCACCACCGCGCCTGCGACGAAGACGCTGCCTTCCAGCATGTAGGAAGTCGCCTCCGGCCGATTCAATTGCCAGCCTACCGTCGCCAACAGCCGGTTTTTCGATGCTGCGGCCGCGCGCCCACATTCATCAGCATGAATGCGCCGGTGCCGATCGTGTTCTTTGCCATGCCCGCGCCGAAACACGCCTGGCCGAACGTGGCGGCCTGTTGATCGCCGGCGTTGCCAGCGATTGCAATCGATTCGCCGAAGAGTTGCGGCACGGTGGTGCCCATGACCTCGCTCGACGCAGTCACGCGCGGCAGCACAGCGCGCGGCACGTTGAACAGTTCGAGCAACTCGTCGCTCCACGCAAGCGAATGAAGATCGAGCAGCAGCGTGCGCGACGCATTGCTGACGTCAGTGACATGCGCGGCGCCGCCGGTCAGGTTCCAGATCAGCCAGGTATCGATGGTGCCGAATGCCAGCTCGCCGCGTGCGGCGCGTGCACGCGCCCCCGGCACGTGGTCGAGCAGCCATGCGATCTTGGTCGCCGAGAAGTACGGATCGAGCACAAGCCCGGTTTGTTCGGTGACGCGAGCTTCGACGCCGCGCTCGCGCAGCGCCTGCATTGCTCGGCCGTGCGGCGATCCTGCCAAACGATCGCGTTCGCGATCGGGGCGCCGGTGGCGCGATCCCAGATGACGGTGGTCTC
>CAWBRQ010000012.1:0-48825 GCA_963791315.1 uncultured beta proteobacterium | reverse complement strand
GTGCATTGCCAAGGCCGTGTTCTACAAGAACAAGTCGGTGGCCGGCTGGACACCGGAGCTAAACGGCGGCTTCGGGTTCACGCTGATCAACCTCAAGAACGGCGGCTTCGCCATGTTCTGAGTCTCGACCGTCGGCTAGTGTCCTGACCTCGCGGGGCCGCGCATGCGAATGCCGGCCCCGCGTTCACGATGGCCTGGGTTCAGACGCTGTCGAGTTCGTCGGCCCATGCGCTGGAACGTGCGGCTGAAACGACATCGCCCTTCGAGTTGTAGAGCGCAATCGCCTCGCCGATGACTTGGCGCGCCTCGTTGACTTTCCCAGAAAGCCGCAGCACCGACGCGAGTTCGGAGAGAGCGTCCGCCTGCAAGCTGAGGGCCTCGGTTCGACGGACCATTTCAAGCGCAGTCCGCGCAAGTTCTTCAGCCAGAGCTGTATTTCTGGCACGCGCGACGATCGGCGCGCGGATCGACCGCCACAATGCCTGCGATTCAATGTCGTCCGCCGCAGTGGCCGCCTCCGCGGCCTTGGACAAGAGAAGTGCTTCGTCGTCGCGACCCTGATCGCGCACGACACGCGAGAGCAGCGCCGCGATGGTCGACAGATAGTAAGTCTCGCCTATCTTCGCAAGGAACTCGTAGTCAGCGCGGACCTCACGCTCTGCGGTAGCAAGGTCGCCGCCATGTAACTCGACACGTACAAGATCGATGCCAGTCGACGCGGTGTTAACCCCCTGCCCCAAGTCGCGCAGCATCGTCCGGCCCTTGTGGAAAAGTCGGCGTGCCGCTTCCGGCTCACCATTCATCGCTTTTAACTGGGCCAGGACGCACATGACCTTGCATTCCACTTGGCGATCCGTCAAGCCGTCGGCGATAAGCTGCTCGCACTGGACGATGGCCTGTCTCACCGGAGTCGGTCCATACAGCGCAAAGTACGATAGGTAGCCGCCGATTTTTGCAATCAGGCGATCATTGCCCGCTAGCCGTGCGTGCGCTATCGAACGCTCCGCCGCCACGCTTCCGAGGCTGTATTGACCCGCCCTTGCACGAACAATGACGATCAGTCGCCATGCCGCTGCAAGCTCGCTATGTGCACTCTCGCTCTCAAGAATAGGGATGACCTCCTGGGCCGTTTTAAGCGCCACTTCGCTTGAGTCGCCAAGCTCGCCGCTGTACAGACTGCTGAATATTCCTACCAGCTTGCTCGACGCAATCAGCCGCTGGTTGGAGATACGATCGGCTGCTACGCGAGCCTCCTCTACCGCGGAGCGCGCTCCGGCGAAATCACCCAGTCCGATCAAGGTCTCGCCGAGCTCCGGAAGAAGTTCAGCACGCTGCGGATCTTCCGTGGCAAGCAGTGCCGCTGCGCGTTGGAACAGATTGGCTGCCGCGTGCATGTCCCCACCCGCGAATGCTCGGCGTGCGGCCGATGCGAGCCGGCGTGCTCCATCGCGCCCGATCGCCGCGCCCGTCTCGTTGATTGGCCCCAGTTCGCTCAAGTAGCGGTAGGCCTGCTCGAGGTGGTAGCCCAGGATCGCTTCGAACTCTTGGCCGCGATCGCTTTCGGCGTTGACCTGGTCGGCCCATTTCACGAACTCGGTATGCATCGTGGCGCGTGCACGCTTGAGCAGCCCGTTGTAGACGGTATCGCGCACCAGGTGGTGATCGAAGCGATAGCGCAACTCTGAGTCGACTGACGTCATGCGTCGAATGAAGTGCTTGCGGGACAGCGCCGTCAGTTGCGCTTCGACGCTGTTGCGCAGCATCGCGGGTGCCAAGGCCTCCACGGCTGGTTGCGGAAACTCCAGCCCGATCACCGCAGCCGGCTCTGCGGCCGCGCGCTCACTGCGCTGCAGGTTGTCCAAGCGTGCTTCAAGTAGCGCCTGGATCGTGGGCGGCACTGCAATGTTCGTCTGCGCCTGAGCGCCAACCCACTGTCCGCCTTCCTGACGGACGGCGCCTGTATCGATCAGCATCGCCAGCATTTGTTCGACGTACAGCGGGTTGCCCTCTGCCGCATCGACGATGCGCCTCATCAGACCGCCCGGCAGGCCGGCGGCGCCGAGCAGGTTTGTCACGACCTGGGCCGCGGCCGTGTCGCGAAGCGGACTCAGCACGAGCTGGCTTGAACGCTCGCGTTCACCCCACTGCGGATGCTCCTCCAGCAAATCGTGCCGGGCCGTCGCGAGCATCAGCACCGGCGCATCGCCAATCGTCTCGGTCAGGTTTTCGAGCAGATCCAGAAATGCAGGCTCGGCCCAGTGAATATCGTCGAACAGCGCAACCACTGGGCCCTGCGCGGCGAGCGTCTGCATGAAGCGGCGCGCACCCCAGTAGATCTCATGCAACGGAAATGCCGCAGAGCCTAGTCCGGTGGCAGAGGCTATGCGATCCGCCACATCGGCGTCGCCGGTGCAGGCAAGCAGTTTGTCGCGTGCGATGTCCGGCGTGTCGTCGCCGCGGATCGCTGCCGCCGAAAACACCATCTCGCGCAAAGGCCAGAAAGTGATTCCGTCCCCATATGCGAGGCAGCGTCCGCAAATGACGCGTGCGCTGCTGCCGACTCGGTCCATCAGTTCGCGCACGAGGCGCGACTTGCCGATACCTGCATCGCCAATCACGGTCACGAGGTGGGCGTCACGCTTGGCGAGCACTGCGTCCCACGCTGCTTGCAGGATCGCAAGCTCGTCGTCGCGCCCGACCACAGGCGTGTCTTGCCGGCGCACATTGCCCTCCTGCCCGTGCGCGGAGATCAGGCGGTAGGCGAGTACTGGCTGCGACTTGCCCTTCAACGTCAACGGTTCGACCGGCTCTGCCTTGACGGCGTCGCGCACGAGCCGGTACGTGATCTCGCCGATGTAGATCTCATTCGCCGGCGCGGCCTGTTCGAGTCGCGCCGTGACGTTGACCGCGTCTCCGGTCGCGAGCTTCTGATTCGCCGTCGGATCGTCGACTGCAACCACTTCGCCGGTGTTCACGCCGGTGCGATTGGCCAGCACGACGCCGAAGCGCGCACCCAATGATTCATTCAGTCCGCGCAGCACCGACTGCATGCCGATCGCCGCACGCACCGCACGCAGCGCATCATCTTCGTGCGCTCTGGGCAGACCGAACACGGCCATGATGGCGTCGCCGATATATTTTTCGATCTTGCCGCCGTGGCGCTTGATCTCGGCAGCCATCGCGCTGAAATAGCGCTCCTTGACCTCGTGCAACGCTTCGCTGTCGAGGCGTTCTCCTAAAGCGGTCGAATCTTTCAAATCACTGAAGATCAGCGTGACGGTCTTGCGCACCTCGTGCACCGGCAACGCTTCGGCGGTGATCAATGGCGTACCGCAGTAGCCGCACAACCTGAACTTGGGCGGGTTCTCCTCGCCGCATCCGGGACACCGGATCATTAACCGCGAGTGCCCCACGTCGGAAAGTCTTCTACCGGCGTCGTGTGCGTGACGACCTGCTTTCCGTTCCACAAATGCAACTGAAAGCCCGACGGCTCGAAAGTGAACCGAATGTCGGCACCCGGTGTGAGGTCAAGTGTCAGCTGGTGCGCGGTGCTCGGACACACTGACGCAACCGTTCCGGCGAAGCGCGACTGAATGGTCCGGTGAAGGTGGCCGCTGATGACGCATTGAACGTGAGCATGCCGCGCGATGACCGCGGCTTCGGCCTCCGGATTGGCAAGACTCATCTGATCCATGATCGAAAGCCCGGTCGCGAACGGCGGGTGATGCTGCGCGATGATGGTCGGGCGGTCCGACGCAGCCAGCGTTCGGTCCAGCCACTGCAGGCGCTTTGTGCACAACTCGCCGCCCGGCGCGCCGGGCACAGTCGTGTCGAGCACCACCAGCCGCACGTCGAAATCGTCGACGGCGTACTGCAGGAAACCCTCCGCTCCAACTAGGTGAGCATGCTGTGGAAAAACACTCTGAAGCGCACGCGGATCGTCATGATTGCCAGCGACCAGATAGACGGGCATCGGCAATGGCGCAAGCAGCTCCGCCAAGAACTGATATTCCTCGTCGGTCCCATGATCGGTGAGATCGCCGGTAGCGACGACTGCATCTGGCAAGCGAGGCAGCGCAAGGATTTTGTGTACGCAACGCTGCAACATTCGTCCCGTGTCGACCCTGCCATAGGCGAGAGTGCCCTCAGGAACGATGTGCGGATCACTAATCTGACAGAGCAGCATTGCGCGCAGCGTAGCGGATGCTGGGAAGGCCGCAATGGTACGAGAAGACGGTCGAACGTCAGGGCGCCCAGTAGCATCGCCAGGCGACCGTCCGTGATACCTTGCGAAAAATGAACGCACCACTGCCGCAACCGCACGCCCCACAGCTGCTCGCGGAGCGCATTCCCCTGGAAGGTACAGGCGCTGTCGACGTTGATCGGCAGCGTGCCGTAGTGGCTGCGCTGAAATCCTTCCTGCCCGAACGCTGCGTACTCTGGCGCGAAGAAGACACGCGGCCGTACGAATGCGACGGACTGACGATGTACCGGCAGTTGCCGATGATCGTCGCGCTACCGGAAACCGAAGAACAGGTCGCACGCATCGCACGCGTGTGCTTCGCGATGCACGTGCCGGTCGTGCCGCGTGGCGCCGGCACCGGACTCTCGGGCGGTGCACTGCCGCACGGACGCGGCGTGTCTGCTGTCGCTCGCGAAATTCAACCGGATTCTGAAAATCGACCCGCTCGCGTGCACTGCTGTCGTGCAGCCGGGAGTTCGCAACCTTGCAATTTCGGAAGCGGTCGCGCATCTCGGCTTGTACTACGCACCGGATCCGTCGAGTCAGATCGCGTGCACGATCGGCGGCAACATTGCCGAGAATTCGGGCGGCGTGCATTGCCTGAAGTACGGCCTGACGTTGCACAACGTGCTGCGCGTACGCGGGGTGACGATCGAAGGTGAAATCATCGAGGTCGGCTCCGAAGCATTCGACTCGCCTGGTCTTGATTTGCTGTCACTCGTCATCGGCTCCGAAGGCATGTTGCTGATCACGACCGAAGCGACGGTGAAGCTGTTGCCGAAGCCCGTCCGTCAGCAAGTCGTGATGGCATCGTTCGACGACGTCGGCAAAGGAGGCGATGCAGTCGCCGCAGTGATTGCCGCCGGCATCATCCCGGCCGGCATGGAAATGATGGACCGGCCGGCAGTCGCCGCCGTTGAGCCGTTTGTCAATGCCGGTTACGACTTGAATGCGGAATCGATATTGCTCGTTGAGTCGGACGGCACGCGCGAGGAAGTCGACGAGGAGATCGCACGCATCGAAGCGGTGCTCAGAGCGAACGGCGCGACGCGGCTCGAGGTGTCGCAGTCGGATGCCGAGCGGAATCGCTTTTGGGCGGGGCGCAAGGCAGCGTTTCCGGCGGTGGGCAGGGTCTCGCCCGACTATTACTGCATGGACGGAACGATTCCTCGCAAGCGCCTCGGCGAAGTGCTGAAGGCGATCGTTGCGATGGAAGCAAAGTACGGCTTGCGCTGCGCCAATGTGTTCCATGCCGGCGATGGCAACCTGCACCCGCTGATCATGTTCGACTGCAACGATCCGGACTCGGTGATGCGCGCGGAGCAATTTGGATTCGAAATTCTCGAGCTGTCGATTGCCGTCGGTGGCACCGTAACCGGCGAGCATGGTGTCGGCGTCGAGAAAATCCATCAGATGTGCCAGCAGTTCGATTCGGCCACGCTCGAATCTTTTTTCGCGGTCAAGCGCGCATTCGATCCTGCTGGATTGCTGAATCCGGGCAAAGCGATTCCGACGCTGACGCGCTGCGCCGAGTACGGCAAGATGCACGTGCACGGCGGGCGACTCAATTTTCCCGATCTGCCGCGCTTTTGATGGCCGTAGCGTCAAAAGACGTAGTGCGCTCGTTGCAGGAGCGCGTGCGAACCGCAATCGCCGCGCGCACTCCGCTCGTGATTCGCGCCGGCGGTACCAAGGACTTCTACGGACACGCGCGCTCGCGCTGCGCACGAAGTGCTAGATCCGCGAGCTTATTGCGGAGTCATCGACTACGAGCCGACCGAGCTGGTGATCACCGCATGCAGCGGTACGCCGCTGGCCGAAGTCGAAGCGACCCTGGCGCAGCACAGTCAGATGCTCGCGTTCGAGCCGCCGCACTTCGGCGCAACGGCGACGCTGGGTGGCGCCGTTGCGTGCGGTCTAGCCGGACCTCGGCGAATGGCAGCAGGATCGATTCGCGACTTCGTGCTGGGTGCAACGCTGCTGGACGGACGCGCGGACGTGCTGACCTTCGGCGGCAATGTGATGAAGAACGTTGCCGGGTACGACGTGTCGCGCGCGCTTGCAGGTTCGCTCGGAACTCTCGGCGTGATTCTCGACGTCTCCCTGAAAGTCATGCCGCTTCCGGCGACGGAGCAAACGCTGCGATTCGAGCTGCCGGAAGCCGACGCGGTCCGCCGCACTAACGAATGGGCCGGCCAGCCGTGGCCGATTTCCGCCACTGCGTGGTCCGACGGCGCGCTGACGGTTCGTTTGTCGGGAGCCACCGCGGGTGTACGTGCCGCGCGGGAAAAGCTGGGTGGCGACGTGGTGGCGGACGGCACGGCGTTCTGGATGACGCTTCGCGAGCAAACCCATGGTTTCTTCCAACGCGCAGATGGCGAAACGTTGTGGCGACTTTCGGTGCCGCCCACGACGACGCCACTAAACCTGGGCGCGACGCTAATCGAATGGCGTGGCGCGCAGCGCTGGATCTGGTCGACCTCACCAGCGGCCGAAATTCGCGCGAAGGTTCAGGCAGCAGGTGGACACGCGACCGCGTTTCGCCAACATGCTCCTAACGATGTCTTTCATCCACTCGCACCGGCGCTTGCGCAGATACATCAGCGTTTGAAACGAGAATTTGATCCGGCGGGCATTTTCAATCCTGGCCGTATGTATTCGGATCTAGACCTATCTCATGAGCCCGCATGAGCCGCGTTGCCACCAAAACGGGATGGATGCTAGGCGTCGCGACGCCGCCAAGGCTGGACGCCTTGGCAAGGAGCGCAACGACGCAGACGCCCGTTTTGGTGGCAACCCTTCGGGAGCGGGGTGCGCGCAGCGCAGAGCGTTGTTGCCTCGTCCTGGTGTGTATCAACACACGGTGTCCTCGGCGCCTAGCCCTGCACCGCGCGCACCCCGCTCGCGGTCATGCGGGCTCATGCAGATAGTCCTAATGCAAACCGCGCTCGCCGATTTCATTAAAGACACGCCCGAAGGCAAAGAGGCGGACTCGATCCTGCGCAAGTGCGTGCATTGCGGCTTCTGCACCGCTACGTGCCCGACGTATCAATTGCTCGGTGACGAGCTCGACGGACCACGCGGACGCATCTATCTAATCAAGCAGGTTCTCGAAGGACATGAAGTCACCGCCAAAACCCAGCTGCATCTGGACCGATGTCTGACGTGCCGCAACTGCGAGACGACGTGTCCTTCGGGCGTGAAATACGGGCGCCTGGTGGATATAGGACGCAAGATCGTCGACGACCATGTACCGCGTCCTGCAAGCGATCGCCTCGCGCGTATCGCACTGAAGGAAGGCGTCACCAGTCCGTTGTTCGGCCCGGCCATGCGAGTCGGGCAGATGCTGCGGCCATTGTTGCCTCAAACTTTGCAGAACAAAGTACCGCCGCGACAACAAGCGGGGCACTGGCCTTCAGATTCTCACCCGCGCAAAGTGTTGCTGCTCGAAGGTTGCGTGCAGCCGTCGATGGCGCCGAACATCAACACCGCCACGGCGCGCGTGCTCGATGCGCTGAGCATCGAAACGTTACGGCCGGCTGCAGCCGGGTGTTGCGGAGCGATTCGTTACCACCTGAGTGATCATGATGGTGGCCTCGCCGACGCTCGACGCAACGTTGATGCCTGGTGGCCGTATGTGCAACACGCGGAGGAAGATGGCCTCGATGCGATCTTGATGAATGCCAGCGGCTGCGGTGTGCAGGTCAAGGAGTATGGACACCTGCTCGCGCGCGATCCCAAGTACGCGGCTAAGGCGCGGCGGATTACCGAAATGACGAAAGACGTATCCGAATTCATGCCGTCGCTCGCCACAGAGTTACAAACAAGAATCAAGCCGGCGCCGAATGACAGGGTCGTTTTCCATCCTCCGTGCACGCTTCAACACGGACAGCAGATTCGCGGCGCTGTCGAAAATCTGCTCGCATCACTCGGCGCGACGGTCCTGCCGTTCGCCGAAAGCCACATGTGCTGCGGCTCGGCCGGAACCTATTCGGTGTTGCAACCCGAGCTCGCCAACCAGTTGCGCGACCGCAAGCTCGGGCATCTGCAAGCGGCGCAGCCCGATGTGATTCTGTCGGCGAATATCGGATGCATCACGCACCTGGCCACGGGGACCACGACACGAGTAATGCACTGGATCGAGTGGCTGGACGAGCGGCTGCAAACTACTTGAGCATGCTCCTAAGCATCCACGCTGTCTTCTCATGAGTCTGAAGCCGCTGCGTTAGTAGGTCGGTCGTTGACTCATCGCCGCCTTTGTCCGCTGCGGGCAGCACCTCACGCGCGGTGCGCGCGACCGCCTCATGCCCCTTAGTCAGTAAGCGCACCATTTCCATCGCTTCGGGCACACCGTCAGTCTCGTCAATCGACGTGAGCTTGGCGAACTGCGTATTGGTGCCGGGCGCGGGATACCCTAGCGAGCGAATGCGTTCGGCGATGTCATCGAGCGCGTTCCACAGTTCGGTGTACTGCTCCATGAACATCAAGTGCAGCGTATTGAACATCGGGCCTTCGACGTTCCAATGGAAGCTATGCGTCTTCAGATAGAGACCGTACGTGTCGGCGAGCAGGCGCGATAGTCCCAAGGCGATTCTTTCGCGATCTCTATCCGGAATGCCGATGTCGATAAAGGGCGCACCATTCGTGCGCAAATCCGTCTTGTTCTTGCGGGCCATTAATTCTCCTGCCAATTTTTTGTCGAAGTGTGATGTTAGAGACGCGGCTGCCTCATTGCCAATCGTCAAATTCAAAAGCACTGATAGGCAACCTCACTTACCAAGTTTCGATTCGCGCATCGGGAAGATGGATCACGCCGTTCAGCTCACATTTCAAGACAGCCTGCCGCAGCGCCTCAATTGCCGGTGCCCGCGTGAATGATTTCCGCCATGCCAGTACGACGCGACGGTCGGGTGCGGGCGGCTTGAATGGGATGTATGCCAACAGTGAATCGCGTGGCGGCTTCTCTGGAATCGACGTCATCGGCAACACAGTCACGCCAAGTCCGGAACCGACCATGTGGCGAATCGTTTCCAGCGACGATCCTTCGAACGTCTTCTGAATTCCTTCAGCCGAAGACGAAAACCGCGATAGCTCCGGGCACACTTCGAGTACCTGATCTCGGAAGCAATGCCCGGTTCCCAGCAGCAACATCGTTTCCTTCTTCAGGTCCTCGCTCGGAATCGCTTTGCGCTTCGACCATGGATGCAGGCGCGGAACGGCGATGACGAACGGCTCGTCGTAAACCGGCTGCAGCACGAGTCCCGCTTCTGGCAGCGGCAGCGCCATGATCGCGACGTCGATCTCCCCGTTTTTCAACAGGTCCACCAGTTTGACCGTGAAATTCTCGGTCAACAGCAATGGCATTTGCGGCGCGTCTTTCAGCAGTTGCCGCACGAGCGCTGGCAATAGATACGGGCCGATCGTGTAAATCACGCCGAGTCGAAGTGGACCAGACAACGGGTCCTTGCCCTGCCGCGCGATTTCCTTGATACGACCGGCTTCGTCCAGCGTGCGCTGCGCCTGTCCGACGATGCGCTCGCCGGCCGGTGTCATCGTCACGTCGTTGGTACGGCGCTCGAAGATCTGCATTCCCAATTCGTCTTCGAGTTTCTTGATCGCGACCGACAAGGTCGGCTGGCTGACGAAGCAGGCATCTGCCGCGCGACCGAAATGCCGCTCGCGAGCGACAGCGACGACGTAGCGGAGCTCGGTCAATGTCATGGAAGGGAGGTCATGCAGTCAAAAATTCGTTCGAGGCCCTGTACCAGCGTTGTACGTGTTGACGCGCTACCTCTGGATTCTCCACCAGCAGTTCGGTTGCGGCGGAGCGCGCCTGTTCGACGAGTTCGGCATCGCGCTGCAGATCGGCGAAGCGCAACAAAGGCATTCCTGATTGGCGCGCGCCGAGAAACTCACCCGGACCGCGCATCGTCAGATCTCGCCGCGCAATTTCGAAGCCGTCGTTAGTCTCGTAGATCACTTTGAGCCGTTCGCGTGCCGGCTCAGACAGCGGCTCCTCGAACATCAGAATGCAAAAACTCTGATCGCCACCGCGGCCGACCCGGCCGCGCAGCTGGTGCAGCTGAGCGAGGCCGAATCGCTCTGCATGCTCTATCACCATCAGCGTTGCATTCGGCACGTCGACGCCAACCTCGATCACGGTAGTGGCGACAAGCACGTCAAGTTGGCGCTGCTCGAAGCGCTGCATCACCTCGGTTTTCGTCAACGGCGGCAGTTGCCCATGCAGCAATCCAATCCGCAGGTCGGGCAGCATTTCGGTAATGCGCTCGAACGTTTCGGTCGCCGCGGCGACCTCGAGCACTTCACTCGATTCGATCAGTGGACATACCCAGTACGCCTGGCGGCCGACTGCCACATCGGCGCGTATTCGCTGCATCACCTCCTCGCGCCTGCGTGTCGAAATCAGCTTGGTGATCACCGGCCTGCGCCCGGGCGGCAATTCGTCAATCACGGACACATCGAGATCGGCCAGGTAGCTCATTGCCAACGTGCGCGGAATCGGTGTTGCCGAGAGCATCAGCAGGTGCGGTGCGTTGCCGTCGGCACCGCCGCGCAGCGCCAGGCGTTGTGCGACACCGAAGCGGTGTTGCTCATCAACGATTGCCAAACCGAGCCGCGTAAATGCGACGGCCTCCTGAATCAGCGCATGCGTTCCGACAATCAATTGTGCCCGCCCGCTCGCAATCGCGTCCTGCGCTGCGCGCTTCGCGCTCGGCGTCAAACGCCCTGCAAGCCACTCGATCTTGCACGCCGATAGGCGCCAACCATTCGGCGACCTTGCGGAAATGCTGTTCGGCCAGAATTTCGGTCGGCGCCATCAACGCGGCTTGAAAGCCATTTTCAATAGCGCGTGCGGCGGCCAGCGCTGCAATCACCGTCTTTCCGCTGCCGACGTCACCTTGCAACAGGCGATGCATCGGCTGCGCACGCGCGAGGTCGCGTTCGATCTCGTCCCACACGCGATGCTGAGCGCCGGTCAAAGTAAACGGTAGCTGAGCGCGCAGCTTTGCGCTGACGGAGCCGCCCGCGGCAAGCGGGGGCGAGCGCCGGTCGGCGCGTGCCTCGCGTGCCGCGCGCAACGCCAGCTGCTGCGCCAGCAATTCATCGAACATCAGGCGGCGCCACGCCGGATCGGTGCGCTGTTGAAGTGCAAGCGCATCGGCATTCGGTGGTGGCCGATGCAAGCGCTCGACGGAGTCTCTCAATTTATCCAGCTGATGGTGTTCGCGAATCGTCGCAGGCAAAACATCATCGATGTCAACGTCGCGCAGCGCGCGGTCGATTCGTTTGCGCAGCCACGATTGCGGCACGCCTTCCGGAGACGGGTAAACCGGCGTCAGCGATTTTGATAACGGATCGGCGCTGTCACACGCACGCATGCGCGGATGAATCATTTCAGAACCGGCCAGCCCGCCTCGCACGAGGCCGAAGATGCGAAATCGACGGCCTACCGCCATCTGCTTGAGTTGCGACGAGTAGAAGTTTAGGAAACGCAGCATCAATTGACCCGTCTCGTCGCGTACCGTCACGCGAAGTTGCCGTTTGCCGCGGTACACGACATCGGCCGAGAGCACTTCGGCCTCGACTTGCGATTCATTACCCGCGATCAAATCCGAGATCGGCGTGATGTGCGTTTCGTCTTCGTAGCGCAACGGCAAATGCAAAACGAAATCCCAATCGGAAATCAGTCCTGCGCGCGCCAGCCGCGCTGCGATCGTATTGCTCGGTGCAGCGTTCGCTTCGCTCTGGGCTTTGCGGGCAACCAACGGCTACAGAACCAGGATCGCTTCGACCTCGAATTGCGCGCCGCGCGGCAAACTCGCGACACCGACCGTGGAACGTGCCGGATAAGGCTTCGGCACGACCTCGCCCATGATCGCGTTGGCTTTCGCAAACTGCCCAAGGTCTGTCAGAAACAGCGTGAACTTGACGGCATTCGCGAGCGAACCGCCGCTCGCCTTGGCGACCGCCGCCAGATTCTTGAATGCCTGCCGGACCTGCGCCTCGAAGTCCTGCCGCAGCTCACCGGACGCCGGATCGAGTCCGATCTGCCCCGACATAAAGACGACCAACCCTGTCTTGACCGCCTGCGAATAAGGTCCGATCGCCGACGGCGCGTCCGATGTCGAGACTATTTCCTTGTTCATGCGTGATCCTTTGCGAAGCGTAACCAAGCGGAAGTCTAGCGGCGCCGCCGCGCACAGCCTGACGCGTCAGAGGATCCGAGGCTCGGGTTCCAGCTCGATGCTGAACTTTGCGCGCACGGCATCCTGCACCTCGCGCGCCAGTGCAAGGATTTCGGCACCGGTAGCGCTGCCGAGATTGACGAGCACCAGCGCTTGTTTTGCGTAAACGGCGGCTCGGCCGCGCACTGTCCCCTTCAGCCCGCAAGCGTCGATCAGCCACCCGGCCGCAAGCTTGTAGCGGCCGCCGCCAATGTCGTAACTGACCAGCGATGGATGCCGCTCGATCAGCGCCGAGCGTTGCTGGCGCGATATCACCGGATTCTTGAAAAAGCTGCCCGCGTTTCCCACTTGCGCAGGATCGGGCAACTTGCGCCGCCGGATCGCGATAACTGCGTCGAAGACGTCGCGCGGCCGCAGTTGCGCAATGTTTCGGTCGCGCAACTCGTTTTCAACATCGGCATAGCCGATAACTGGCGTCCATCGTCGGGGCAGTGCGAGCGTGACGTTAACGATCAATCTTGATTCGCCTGCACGCTTGAAGATGCTGTCGCGGTATCCGAAACCACAATCATCTGCGGTTAGCGTCTGCAACGTTTGAGTCGCGAAATCCCACACCTGTAATCGATCAAATCGCTCGGCGAGCTCGACTCCGTAGGCGCCAATATTCTGAATAGGGGCGGCGCCCACCGAACCGGGAATCAGCGCGAGGTTTTCCAGCCCCGGTACGTTTTCATTCACTAACCGCTCAACGATCGCGTGCCAGTTTTCGCCAGCGCCGACCTGCACCAACCAGCGCGCGCCGTCGTCGTCGCGCCCCATGCCGGGAATTTCGATCTTCAACACCAAGCCATCGAAGTCCTGCGTGAAAAGCACGTTGCTGCCGCCGCCCAGCACGAGCAGCGGAACATTCGCAACCCGGCGGTCTTCCAGCACGCGCTGCAAGTCTGCAAGAGACTGCACCCGCGCAAAGAATGCGGCGCTGGCTTCGACACCGAACGTGTTGAACGCGCGTAGCGACACGTCGCGTTCGATCAGGCCTTTGCTAAGAACCTTCATGGCGCGAGTTTAGAGGCCGATACACTTGCACCGATTTTGCGGAGACCTGTCATGCCGTCGTTCGACGTCGTTTGCAAACCCAATATGGTCGAAGTGCGCAATGCAATTGATCAAGCCAACAAGGAAATCGCCAATCGGTTCGACTTCAAAGGTTCGGATGCGCGCTTCGAACAGAAGGACTTCGAGCTGACCGCGTACGCGGACGATGAATTCAAGCTGGGTCAGGTGCGCGACGTGCTCGCCGGAAAGATGGCCAAACGAGGAGTGGACGCGAGGCTCTTCGAGTACGAAAAACCCGAGAAGATCTCGGGCGACAAGTTGAAGCAGCCGATCAAGATCAAGAACGGCATCGAGCAAACGCTGGCCAAGAAAATCGTTGCGTTGGTGAAGGAACGCAAGCTGAAAGTGACCGCCAGCATTCAAGGTGATGCGGTGCGCATCGCCGGCGCTAAAAAAGATGCACTGCAAGAGTGCATCGCACTGCTGCGTGGCCAAGTAACTGAATTGCCGCTGACTTTTGAAAACTTTAGAGACTAAACAGTTAGGTTTCGCCGGCTTTGATGTAAAACCGACCGATCGTCGGCGGTGTTTTGTCATCCGGACGGATTACCCTTAACCTCCGGCGCCATGCGGACAACGTCCTCCCGCTTCAACGCTTTCGTCGCATCGGTCGATGCAAATCGTCGAAGGCCGTCCGGCTCCAACGCCGAGTACCCCCGCGACGACAGCGACGCCTGTTAACGAAGGCAGTTTGTCGGTGTTGGAGCGCCGCCATCCCGCGGTAATCCAAACGCTGCGGCTGCTGTGGGGCTATCCGGAACTGAACCAGTATTTCGAGAAGGTATACAGCGGCCGCGATTCATCTTTGAACCTCGCGCCCGATGCGATGGCGGAGTTAATGGTGCTTGCGAGCGTGCATCAGAGAATCTGTCCGCAGCGCCCCGCAGCCACCGTCCAAGAACTCTATGGATCGAGTCGACTGTCCGATCCCTGGAAGCCTGCGCGGCTGCGCCGTTAGCCGCTCGTCACTGTCGTACGCCGCGTAGCCAGCGATCATAAATCCGGTCCGCGACGCGATTCATTCGCTGCGTGCGTTGCTCCAGGTTCAGAACGATGTCTTCCGCGCGTTGCACCCCGATGCCGCCCTGACGTTCGAATGCTGCATCGATCTCGCGTTTGCCGTCGACATTGCTGACCCATCCATTGACCAGCGACGGTGTCATCTCGACGTGAAACTGCATTCCTAGATGCGCGCAATGTCCACGATCGATCACGTACGCCTGGTTCGCGCATAGCGGGCTCGTCAAAAAGCGCCGCGCATCGACGGGCAGCGCAAACGTGTCGCCGTGCCATTGAAACAGGTTGAACACCGGCTCGCTGCCGATCCATTCGCTCGCAAGCTGTAGGTCGTCAACCTCGACGTCGCTCCATCCGATCTCCTTCATTGCACTGCGTGTCACGCGCGCACCGAAGGCTTTTGCGAGCAGTTGCCCGCCGAGGCAGTGACCGATGATTGGTACTCCGCGCTGATCGGCGTCGCGCAGCAATGCAAGCTCTTCGTCGATCCACGGCAACGCGTCATTCGCACTCATGCTGCCACCGAGCGAACAGATACCCGAATAGGGCTCGGCCGACTCCGGCATCAGCATCACCCGCGTACACGTGCACCGTGTCGTACGGAAGATTTCTTTGTAGTAGATGAATTTCAAAATGGCCTGGGCCGATGTCAGCCTCGTGCTGCACGATCAGGATCGGCTTCATCGGCGTACGCCGAACCGTCTTACGCCGCGGACTGCACGACGCGAACCGCGCGCGTCAGCTCGGGAAACCGGGCGCGAATCGCCGCCACGATCCCCGCAGCGTCGAGGCCGCACTCTCTGAGCAGCGCGGCTGGATCGCCATGGTCGATAAAACGATCAGGTAGCCCCAGTTGCAGCGCAGGGACCTCAATCCGCTGCGCGGCAAGCGACTCGAGACACGCGCTACCGGCGCCGCCCGCGATAACGTTCTCCTCGATCGTCACCAGCGCATCGTGCGTGCGCGCGAGCTTTGCCACCAACTCGTCATCCAGCGGTTTTACGAACCGCATGTTTGCAACGGTCGCATCGAATTGCTCGGCGGCCGCCAGTGCCGGCGGCACCATCGAGCCGAACGCGAGGATCGCAATGCGGCGCCCGGACGCGGCATTCGAGCTGCGTCGCAGCTCGCCGCGACCGATCGGTAACTCGCTCAGCGTCTTGTTCAATCGCAACGCCCGGCCCAACTCCGCGTGGGTACCGAACTGCTGCGGGACCGTCGTGTTTGAACGCCGTGTACAGCATCTGCCGGCACTCATTTTCATCCGATGCTGCCATCACCATCGTGTTGGGGAGGCAACGCAGATAACTGAGATCGAATGCGCCGTGGTGCGTGGCCCCGTCGGAACCGACCAACCCTCCGCGATCGAGTGCGAACACCACCGGAAGATTTTGAATGCAGACATCGTGAATCAGCTGGTCGTAAGCGCGCTGCAGGAAGGTCGAGTAGATCGCGACCACGGGCTTCATACCATCGCACGCAAGGCCGGCTGCAAATGTCACGGCGTGTTGCTCGGCAATGCCGACGTCGAAGTATCGATCGGGGTATTCCCGCTCGAAGCGGACCAGGCCCGAGCCTTCGCGCATCGCCGGTGTAATGCCGATCAATCGCCCATCGAGCGCCGCCATGTCGCACAGCCAGTCGCCGAAAATTTTCGTGTAGCTCGGCTTGCTGGCGGAAGCCGCCGTGTAGCCGACACTCGGGTCGAACTTCGTCGGGCCGTGGTACAGCACCGGATCGGCTTCGGCGAGCTTGTAGCCCTGCCCCTTTTTCGTGACGACGTGCAGAAACTGCGGACCACTTAGCTGTTCACCGAGTTGCTTGAGGTTTTGCAACGTCGGGAGAAGCGAATCGAGGTCGTGCCCATCGATCGGACCGATGTAGTTGAAGCCGAACTCCTCGAATAGCGTGCCGGGCACGACCATGCCCTTTGCATGCTCCTCCAATTTCTTTGCCAGCTCGAACACCGGCGGAAAACTCTTTAGCACCTGCTTGCCCGCCTGCTTGGCGGCGGCGTAGAACTTGCCGCTCATCAGACGCGCTAAGTAACGATTCAGCGCGCCCACTGCGGGCGAGATCGACATATCGTTGTCGTTCAGGATCACGAGCAGCCGAACGTTATCCGTTACACCGGCATTGTTGAGCGCCTCGAACGCCATGCCGGCACTCATTGCGCCGTCGCCGATCACGGCGATCGAGTGACGCGCAGATTGCTGGTTGCGGGCTGCGACCGCCATGCCGAGTGCAGCCGATATCGAAGTCGATGAGTGCGCGGTGCCAAAGGTGTCGTATTCGCTTTCCGAGCGGCGCGGAAAGCCCGACACACCGCCGTGCTGTCGCAGCCGCTGCATCTGCTCACGCCGCCCAGTGAGGACCTTGTGGGGATACGTCTGGTGACCGACGTCCCACACGATACGATCTTCGGGCGTATTGAACACATAGTGCAGCGCGATCGTCAGCTCAACGGTTCCGAGATTCGAACTCAAGTGACCGCCGGTTTTAGACACCGACTCGAGAACGAACGCGCGCAACTCGTCCGCGAGTTGTGGCAGCTGCGTACGCTCCAGCGCGCGCAGGTCCGCCGGCGAGTTGATCTTGCTAAGTAATTCCATGTCGTTGCAACGCGCGTCAGCTCTTTCGGCAGACAACGAAGTCGGCCAATTCTCGCAGACGCTGCGCACTGCTGCCGATGCCGTCGATCGCCTGCAAAGCTTGTGCGCGCAGGCGCAACGACCAGGCGCGCGCCGCTTCCGCGCCAAGCAGCGAAACGTAGGTCGGCTTGTGCTGCTTGGCATCCTTACCCGCCGTCTTGCCGAGCTCCGCCGTGCTCGCTTCAACGTCCAGTAAATCGTCGACGATCTGAAACGCCAGTCCGATAGCGTCACCGTACCGGCCGAGCGCCTCGCGTGTGCATTCGGTCAGCAACGAAGCTCGCCCCGACAATGCACCCATCAAGACCGCTGCCCGTAACAGCGCGCCGGTTTTCATACGGTGCATGCGCTCCAGCTCTGCAATCGTCGGCGTCGTGCCGACCGCAGCCAGATCGATGGCCTGGCCGCCACACATGCCGGTCGTCGACGAAGCATGTGCGAGTTTCCGTATCAACGCGGCGGTCTGCGATGCGGGTAATGGCCCGTCAGCAAGAACCTTGAATGCCTCGGCCTGCAACGCGTCGCCGGCCAACATCGCCGTAGCTTCATCGAACTTCACGTGAACAGTGGGTTTGCCGCGGCGCAAGACGTCGTTGTCCATGCACGGCAGGTCGTCGTGTACGAGTGAGTACGCATGTACGAATTCAACGGCGAGTGCTGCGCGATCAAGCGCTTCACCCTCGGCCTCGGTGACGTCACCTGCCGCGTACACCAACAGCGGACGCACTCGCTTGCCGCCATCGAGCACCGCGTAACGCATCGCCTCGTGCAATCTGGTGGGTACGTCCTCTGCGGGCGGCAGAGTGCGCTGCGCGGCATCGTCGAACCGCGTCCCGCACTCAGTGACCCAATGGTCAAACGGCACTGCAAACGGCGGCGACTGAACTGCAGCGGTACACGTCATTCGCTGCCCTTGTCGACACCGCCGCGCAGCTCGGACATGTCGAGCGGCTTTAACAAATCTCCCTCAAGCCGCTTGATCTCTTGCTCAGCGCTGGCAAGCTTGCTTTGGCAAAAACGCGCCAGTTCGGCACCGCGCCGGTACGCTGCAATCGACTCATCGAGCGACAGCTGGCCGGACTCCATGCGACGCACAAGCGCATCGAGCTCGTCGAGCGCTTGTTCAAATCCAATGGACTCGGTGGAGTCCTTTGACGCCGGTGGAGCGGCTGCAACAGCAGGTGCCTTCATCAGTGCCGATTCTAGTGCAGTAGGCATTTAGAATTGCCGCCGATGAACGACACCGAATTTTCAAGCATGCTAGTGACTGTTGAGCAGTTGCGTGAACATTTGAACGATGCACAGTGGTGCGTCGTCGACGTTCGGCATGATTTGTTCGACGCGACGGCGGGGATTCGCGCGTATCGAGAAGGTCATATCCCAGGTGCCGTCTTTGCGAACATCGATACGCAGCTGTCCGGCACGAAGACCGGGCTCAACGGCCGGCACCCTCTGCCTCGCCGCGCCGATCTGATAGAAACCTTTCGCGAGTGGGGCATCAACAACGACACGCAGGTCGTCGCTTACGACGCGCAAGGCGGCCAGTTCGCGTCGCGACTCTGGTGGCTTGCACGCTGGCTGGGGCATCGGCGCGTCGCGCTGCTCGACGGCGGCTGGCCCAAGTGGTCAAGCGACACGCAGTTGATGAGCCAACAGCTACCGACTCGAGCGCGCGGCAATTTCACCGCGAGCGACTCGATCATGCCGCTGGCCACAGTGGAGCAGGTGTTGCGGCGGCTAGACAGCAATGATCACGCGCTGCTCGATGCGCGCACGGCGGAACGTTATCGCGGTGAAGAGGAGCCGATCGACCCGGTGGCGGGACACATTCCCGGGGCGCGCAACAGGCCGTGGCAGCAGAATCTGAATCCAGATCAAACGTTCAAATCGCCGCCTGTGCTGCGCTCCGAGTTCGACGCGCTGCTTGGCAAGCGCAGTCCCGACCAGGTCACTCACCAATGCGGCTCGGGAGTCACCGCATGCCATAACGTGTTTGCGATGGAGCTTGCCGGCCTGCCTGGTTCCGCGCTGTACGGTGGCTCATGGAGCGAATGGATTGCCGATCCCGCGCGACCTATCGCAACGGGATGATTCGCTAATGCAAGCCGCCGGTGGCCAGAGCGGCTATCAAGACGCCGAGCAGCACGAGGCCGACTTCCGGCAGCGATTTCGCAAGTGACGAACGTCGCATCATCTCGGGCAGCAGATCCGACAGCGCAATGTAGATGAAGCTTGCCGCAGCCACCGCCAGCGCGTATGGCAAGAGCGATTCCATCGTCTCGAGGACAAAGTAACCGATCACGCCGCCCAGCACCGCGGACAGCCCCGATATCAGATTGAACACAAACGCGCGCTTCCGCGTGAAACCTGCGTTGAGCAGGATCATGAAGTCGCCGACTTCATGCGGAATCTCATGCGCCATCACCGCGAGCGTTGCGATGACCCCCAGCTTCGTGTCGACCAGAAACGCACCCGCGATGACGACCCCATCCGCAAAATTGTGAAAGGCGTCACCAAGCAGAATCGGCAGGCCGCCGCGGCCGGCTTCGTGTGCATCGTGCCCATGATCGTGCCGGTGCGGATCGCCCTCGTGATGATGCGTGTGATGAATCAATGACAACTTCTCCAGCAGGAAGAAACCCAATATGCCGGCGAGGATGACCCACCCCAATAAAAACGGTTCCGCTCCTTTTTCGAACGCTTCGGGCAGCAGATGCGTGACCGCGGTGGCGAGCAGCAGCCCGGCCGAGACCGGCACCAGCTTGTCGATCAACTTGCCGAGATAACGAAAGCTCAACCAAGCCGCGAGCCCGACCGAGAGCACAGTGGACAGCAAATTGGCGAGAACGATGTAGCTGAGCGTCATGCCGGATCAATTTAGAAAAAGGGCGCACAACCGTGCACCCTCATTGCTCGTTCAGCGTAGCAGCGCTGTCAAGCCTGCGTGTTTACGACAGGTATTGCTTGAACCACGCTGTCAGCCGCTGCCAGCCTTCGTTGGCCGCCTGCTCACGGTAATTTGGACGGTAGTCTGCGAAAAAAGCATGGGGCATATCCGGGAAGATAACCATTTCCGAGCGCGCGTTGCCGGCCGCCTTTAGCGCACTCCCCATTTTCTCGACGGTCTCGCTGGGAATGCCTCCATCGGCACCGCCATACAGTCCGAGCATCGGGGCCTTGATGCGATCCGCAACATCGAGCGGCGTTTTATCTCCCGAACAATACGAGCGTGCAGTCGGCCCATACCACGCGACGCCCGCCGCGACATTGGGATTGTGAGCGGCGTACATGTGAACGATGCGTCCACCCCAGCAGAATCCGGTGATACCGAGCTTGCCCCCGCCGCCGTTCTTTGAAGCCCATGCAGCCGCCGCGTCGAGGTCGGCCATCACCTGTGCATCGGGCACTTTGCTGACGATCTCATTGATCAGCGCGCCAGTATCCGTGTACTTGGCCGGATCGCCCTGCCGCGTGTAAAGCTCGGGCGCCACAGCGAGGTAGCCCTGCTTGGCGAGTCGGCGCGTGACGTCCTTGATGTGCTCATGCACGCCAAAAATTTCTTGCACCACCAACACCGTTGCAAGATTGCGCTTGCCCGCAGGCATCGCACGGTAAGCCGGTATCTGTCGATCCCCGGCGGGAATCTGCACATCGCCGGCTGTCAGCCCCTCAGTATCAGTAGTAATCATCAATGCGCCTCGTCCCAATTGAACCCTACCCCGACCTCGGTCAATAGCGGTACGCGCAGATCAGCCACCCGCGACATCAGCTCCGGCACTCGGCGTATCGCCAGTTCGATTTCGTCGTCGGGCACTTCGAGTACCAGCTCGTCGTGCACCTGCATCACCAGCCGCGTTCCGAGCCTGCTCGGTGTTAATCCATTTCGAAACCGCAATCATCGCGAGCTTGATCAGATCTGCGGCGGTGCCTTGCATCGGCGCGTTGATCGCCGCACGCTCGGCAGCAGCGCGGCGTGGTCCGTTCGGCGAATTGATCTCGGGCAACCACAGCCGGCGTCCGAACACAGTTTCGACGTAGCCCTGACGCTTGGCCAGCGCACGCGTGGACTCCATGTACTTGGCCACCCCCGGGAAACGCGTGAAATAGCGATCGATGATGACCTTCGCAGCATCGCGCTCAATCCCGAGGTTGGATGCCACGCCGAACGCGCTCATCCCGTACATCAGTCCGAAGTTGATCACTTTTATGTAGCTGCGCTGCTGGCTCGTCACTTCCGAAAGCGGCACCGCGAAAACTTCCGACGCCGTTGCGCGATGAATGTCTTCGCCCTTGCCGAATGCTTCGAGCAAACCCGCATCGCCGGAGATGTGCGCCATGATGCGCAGCTCGATCTGCGAATAATCGGCCGAGACGATTCGATGACCGGGCGGCGCGATAAACGCCTCCCGAATGCGCCTGCCCTCTGGCGTGCGAATCGGAATATTCTGCAAATTGGGATCGCTGGACGACAAGCGCCCTGTCACCGCCACGGCCTGGCCGTAGCTCGTATGCACACGGTTATCGCGATCCGCAGTGATCGGCAGTTTGTCGCAGTAGGTCGACTTCAGCTTCGACAGTCCGCGATGCTCGAGCAACAGCTTTGGCAGCGGATAGTCCAGCGCAAGCCTTTCCAGCACTTCTTCGTCGGTGGACGGTGTACCGCTGGCCGTCTTCTTTAGCACTGGGAGCTGCAGCTTGCCGAACAGAATCTCTCCGATCTGCTTCGGACTGCCAAGATTGAACGGCTGGCCAGCAATCTCGTGCGACAGCGCTTCCAATTCCGCGATGCGCGTACCGAGCTCGCGGCTCTGCGCATCGAGCTTGGCACGATCGATCAACACGCCGGTACGCTCCATCTCGAACAACACCTGCGCCGTCGGCAGCTCAATCTGTTCGTAAATGAACCGTAGTTTTTCGTCGGGTTCGATGCGCGGCCACAGCACTTCGTGCAGCGCGCGGCGTGACCTCCGCATCTTCGCCCGCGTAGTCCGTTGCCCGGTCAACTGCGACTTCGTCGAAGCACAGTTGATTCACACCTTTGCCGCAGACTTCGACGTAGGTCAATGTCTTGCGGCTCAAATGCCGCTCCGCCAGCGAATCGACATCGTGATTGCGGTGCGGCTCCAGCACGTAAGACTCAAGCTGCGTGTCGTGCGCGATGCCGGCGAGCCTGATGCCGCGATTTGCGAACGCGTGCATCTGATATTTCATGTTGTGCCCAAGCTTGCGCTGATGCGGGCTTTCGAGCCACGGCCGCAGCTGTTCGAGCACGTCTTCGATCGGCAATTGTCTAGGCGCACCCGCATAGCGATGCGCGAGCGGTATGTAGCACGCGTGCAATGCTTCGACTGACAATGAAATTCCCACCAGCTCGGCTGCAATTGGATCAAGCGACGTGGTGTGAGTAACGATCGAGGTCAGATCCACCGATCCGATCTTTGCCAGCCACGCTTCGAGCTGCTCGTACGACAAGAGGGTTTCGTAGTCGACGTCGGGCCGAGCCAATGCGGCGGATGACAACTCGCCGTGGGCAGTACCATCGTTAAGAGCTTTGGCGACCGCGGCACTGTCGATTTCGCGTAGCCAGGCTTTGAATTCGTACCGCGTGTAAAGCTCACGCAACTTTTCGACGTCTTGCGGCTGAACGGCCAACGATTCGATCGACTCGAACTCTTTGCCAAGGTCGCAGTCGTTGCGGATCGTGACCAGCTGGCGGGCGGTCGGCAGCCACGGCAGCGCCTTGCGCAGGTTCTCGCCGACGGCCCCTTTGACTGCACTCGCATTCGCGACCAGATCGTCGAGCGAGCCGTACTCGTGCAGCCATTTGGCAGCTGTCTTCGGTCCGACCTTGTCGACACCGGGCACGTTGTCGACGCTGTCACCGACCAGCGTCAGATAGTCGACGATGCGTTGCGGCGGCACGCCGAATTTGCGCTCGACCCCCGGCACGTCCAGTGTTTCGTTGCTCATCGTATTGACCAGCGTCACGTGCTCGTTGACGAGCTGCGCCAGATCCTTGTCGCTGGTCGAGACGATCGTGCGAAATTGCTGCTCGCTGGCCCGGCGCGCGAGCGTCGCGATCACGTCGTCGGCTTCGATCCCTGCGATTTCGATGATCGGCCAGCCGAGCGCCCGCACCGCTTCGTGAATCGGCTCGATCTGGCGCCCCAGATCGTCCGGCATGGCGGTCCGATTTGCCTTGTATTCGGAAAACAGGTCGTCCCGAAACGTCTTACCCTTGGCATCGAAAACGCACGCGATGTGCTCCGCTTCCACCTGCTGCCGCAAGACGTGCAGCATCGAAATGAAGCCGCGAAGCGCGCCCGTCGGCTCGCCGTTCGACGTACGCAGATCCGGCAGCGCGTGGTAGGCGCGGTACAGGTAGCTGGACCCGTCGACCAGCAGCAGCGTTTTCACGTTGTTCGCCAAGTTGTGTAATTGATCAGGAGAACGCTGTGCTCGACCATCGAAAAAACATTCCGAGCCTTCGCGCAGTGACCATGCCGGAGCGTGCCACGCAGCAAAAGGCGCGCGAATCGTGGCACTTATGGGGAATTATTTCAGAGTTTGTCGAAGCGTCCGAACGCCTGTCCGAGATCCGACCGGCAGTATCGATCTTCGGCAGCGCCCGCACAGCACGCCGAGCACCCGATCTATCAGTTGACCGTCGAAATCGCGCGCAAGCTGTCGGACGCGGGATTTGCGGTGATCAGCGGCGGTGGCCCGGGCATCATGGAAGCGGCCAACCGTGGCGCTTACGAAGGCGCATCACCGTCGGTCGGACTGAACATCGAGTTGCCTTTTGAGCAATACGGCAATCCATACCAGGACATCTCGCTGCGGTTTCGCCACTTTTTCGCGCGCAAGGTCGCGTTCGTCAAGTACGCGGCAGCGTACGTCGTGATGCCCGGAGGCTTCGGTACGGTCGACGAACTGTCCGAAGCGCTGACGCTGATGCAGACCGGTAAGGGCAGGAATCGATGCCGTTGGTCCTGGTCGGCTCGCGCTTCTGGAGCGGGCTCATCGATTGGATGCGCGACACGCTGGTTTCCGAAGGCATGATTGCCGCCACCGACCTCGACATGATGACAATCGTCGATAGCAGTGACGCGGTGGTCAACGCGATCTTCGATTTCTACGATGCGCGCGGATTTTCACAGACAGCGAGCGAACGCGAACAGATGCTTTATCTATAGAATTTGGCTGCACGAAGTTGCGTGCACGGATTGCGAGGCTTCAGATGAAAACCGTTGCATTGGCTGTACTGCTGGCGTGGTCGTCGATGGCTTCTGCGCAGGCGCCTGCACCACCTCCACCGCCTATGCCCGCGGCAACCGAAACCAAAGCCTCGAAACCGGCGTCAACGAATCCCACGTCAGCCAAGCCGCGCCGTGCAATCGAATTGTCCCCGGCCGAGCGCCAGGCGATCGATGAGCGCGAGCTCAAGGCCGTCAAGCCGGCGAGCGTCGAGGACGCGCTGCAGCCGAAGCCCGCCGGTGATCCGGACAACGCCAGGATCGAGCGCGATGACTTGAGTAACACGACGCGCATCGAGCAGCACCGCACATCAAATCGGATCAGTGAGATCGTCGTTACGCCTGCCGGCACGTCACGCAGCTATTCGATGACCAATAACGAAGGCAGACAACCACTGGGTACCACCCAAATGAGTCCGGGATTATCGGTTCCGAACTTTTTCAAGTTTGAGTTCGGCCGGCCGGCGCCCGCGCCACTTCAAGCTCCTGCGCCACCACCAGCTCCCGCTCCGGCGAAACCCTCCAACTAGCTTCCGGCGCGATGGCGGTATTCACCGCGCTGTCGCGCGCCGATGTCAACGACTTCTTGGGTCAGTTTTCCCTCGGGGCATTGACCGAGCTCGAGGGGATCCACACCGGCATCGAAAACACGAACTACTTCGTCAGCACCGATCGCGGCCACTATGTGCTGACCGTGTTCGAGCGACTAACGGCCAAACAACTGCCGTTCTACTTGCAATTGATGCTTCATTTGGCGCGCAAGGGACTGCCGGTGCCCGAGCCGCAAGCCGACTCGCAGCGGAGCGCTCGTTGCGGAGTTGAAGGGCAAGCCCGCGGCGCTGACAACCCGCCTGCCGGGCAAGGCCACCACCGAGCCGACTGCCGCGCAGTGCGCAAGCGTCGGCGAGTTCCTCGCGCGAATGCACGTGGCAGGTGTCGATTTCGCGCCGTTTCAGCCACACCTGCGCGGCATCGGCTGGTGGAAAAGCGCTGTGCCCAAGCTGAAGTTCCATGTACCCGACGAAGTGATGCGTATGCTGACCGAGGAATTGATATTTCAGGATTCATTTTTTCGCAGCGCACGTTTCGAAAAACTGCCGACCGGCCCAATCCATGCCGATCTGTTTCGCGACAATGTCCTGCTGGTACGCGATGGAGACACTGACCGCATCGGCGGTGTGATTGATTTTTATTTCGCGGGCTGCTCGATTTGGCTGTTCGACATCGCCATTACGATCAACGACTGGTGCATCAAGCCAGCCAGCGGCGAGTTCGAACTGACGCGGGCACACGCGATGCTGAACGCGTATCACGCGGTACGACCGCTGACGGAGGATGAACACGAGTGCTGGCGAACCTCGCTGCGCGCGGCCGCACTTCGATTCTGGATCTCGCGTCTGTACGACCACTACCTGCCGCGGCCGGCGCACTTGCTTACGCCGCATGACCCTGCCCATTTCGAGCGCATCCTGCAGCGCCGGACAGTCGATTCGCGTATTGCCCTGGGTCGATTAGGCGACTTCGATGGACTTGATGGTTGCTGATGCACGTTAAAACGCTGCCGGCGCGGGCCGGCTTGACATGGCTGCTTGACGCACTGAGGTTGTACCGCACGGCAGCCCTTTGCCTTCACATCGCTGGTGATCCTGTACACCATCGGCGTCTCACTGCTTGCCTATGTGCCGTTTATCGGCCTGCCGCTGGCTGCCGTCCTGATCCCGTTCGGAACACTGGGTCTAACACTCGCTGGGCGTGACGCTGAGCGCGGCAAGATTCCGATGCCGAGCCTAATGGTGGAGCCGTTTCGCGATCCACAGCAGCGTAAGGCGCTGGCGCTTCTGGGCTGTATCAATGCAGCCTTGGTGCTTCTGCTGGTGACGCTCGTTTCGCTTCTGGCCGCTGATGAACTGGCGCGCTGGAAATTCGTCGACGGGCAAATCGACCCGGTGTCCGCCGGACAGAACTTTCCATGGGATGCAGTCATTGCGGCAGCGCTCGTCTACGTGCCGATTCTGATGGTGACGTGGTTCGCACCCCAGCTGGTGGCCTGGCATGACGTGTCCGATCGGCAAGGCGTTGTTCTTCTCGTTCTTCATGTGCTGGCGCAACCGCTGGCCCTTCTTGGTGCTTGCAGCGGCGTTGTTTGCGTTTTCGTTGACCGTGATTTTCATCGTCACTCAACTTCTGCAGATATTCGGTGCGTCACCCCAATTGGCGTCGATGCTGTTCGCTCCGATGGCACTGATACTGGTCAGCATTGGGTACGCAACGCAGTATCCGATCTATCGCAGCCTGATCGAAACAGCGGAGTAATTCACCTGCGCCGAAATTGGGGCACACTGCCTCTCTAGATTTGTAGGAAGCACAGCGGGATTCCCGAGGCGCACCTCACGATGATTCGCTTGGAATTGCAAGTTGAACTGAACTACCAAGTCGACCAATATGGGGCCGATTTCGTATTCAATGTGCACGCGGCGCAAACGCGAAGTCAGGTCATCGCGTCGGAGAGCCTGGAACTCAGCCAGCCGATCGTTCCGCAGATGTACACCGACCCACTCACCGGCAACCGCTATATGCGAGTGCGCGCAGCAGCCTGGCCCGCTGAAGCTGACCTACGCAGCGACGGTGGACCTCACGCACCATTGTGCCGACGCTTCGCAGCTGGCAGAGGTGCCGATATCGCGTTTGCCGCTCGAGGTGATCAGCTATATCTACCCAAGCCGTTACTGCCAATCAGATCGGCTCTACAAGCTCGCGAACAACGAGTTTGGGAGTCTGTTGCAGGGCTACAGCCGCGTGCAGGCAATTCGGGACTGGGTGAATCGGCGCGTCAGCTTCCGCTCCAACACATCCAATGCGAACACCTCGGCGGTCGACACGCTAATTGAGCAGGTCGGCGTCTGCCGCGATTTCACGCATCTGATGATTGCGCTGTGCCGTGCGCTGAACATCCCCGCGCGTTTTACGACCGGGACCGACTATGGCGCCGATCCATCTCTCGGGCCACCTGACTTTCACGCCTACGTCGAGGCTTTCCTGGGCGACCGCTGGTACATCTTCGACCCGTCCGGCACCGCGATTCCGATGGGCTTCGTCAGATTCGGCACCGGGCGCGACGCCGCCGATGTTGCGTTCGCCACGATCTTCGGCGGAGTGTTGTCACAGGCGCCGATCATTCGCACGACCGCCGTCGAAGACGCTTCGCGCGGCATCGTGCAGCCGCATCATTGCAACGAGGCCCTATCTACCGATAGCGTTAGTTGACGTCACGTCAGCTTCGCCACCGCGAGCGATAGCCACTTCACGCCTTGCGGTCCAAAGTTGATTTGAGCGCGCGCGTCGTCGCCGTTACCTTCGAGATTGATCACGACCCCCTCGCCAAAGCGCGCGTGGTTAACCGACTGACCGATCCGATAGCCATGCGTTGGCTTCTCGCGCACGACTGAGGTTCGCACCGCCGGGGCAAGCCCGGTGTCATGCCATTGACCGAATCGCCCCCCGGCGCTCGCCCGCACGCGTGGCGTTAGCCACTTGACCGCGCCCTCCGGCAACTCCTGGATAAAGCGAGACTTGATGCCATAGCGCGTCTGGCCGTGCAGCATCCTGCTCTGCGCAAAGCTGATGTACAGCCGCTGGCGCGCGCGCGTGATCGCGACGTACATCAGGCGGCGCTCCTCCTCGGGACCGCCGGGTTCGTTCATGCTGTTTTCGTGCGGGAACAAGCCTTCCTCGAGGCCGCCGATGAACACCGCCTGAAACTCGAGCCCCTTGGCCGAATGCACGGTCATCATCTGCAGCGCGTCCTGGCCGGCCTGTGCCTGGTTATCGCCCGCCTCGAGCGACGCATGCGACAGAAACCCCGCGAGCGGCGACAGCTGCGCGGTTTCGGCGTCGCTTTGCACGCCAGGAGAATCCGCAGCGTAGCCCTCTTCCATCACGAAAGCCGCCGCTGCGTTAACCAGCTCGTTCAAATTCTCAATGCGCTCTTCGCCTTCCCTTTCGGTCTGATAGTGCGCGATCAGCCCGCTCTGCTGAATTACTGCCGCCACTATTTCGGACAATGGCAGGTCGGCCATCTCGCTGCGCAGCTTGTCGATCAGCTCGACGAACGAACCCAGGTTCGACTTCGCCTTGCCGCTCAACGCGCCGACCGACGCGTAAAGCGTCTGGCCACTGGCGCGCGCGGCATCGCCCAGTTGCTCGAGCGTTCGCGCACCGATTCCGCGCGGCGGAAAGTTGACGACGCGCAGGAACGCCGTGTCGTCCGCCGGGTTTTCAATCAGGCGCAGGTACGCAAGCGCGTGCTTGACTTCGGCGCGCTCGAAAAATCGCAACCCACCGTAGACGCGATAGGGAATCGCCGCATTGAACAGTGCATGCTCGATGACTCGTGACTGCGCATTCGACCGGTACAGGATCGCGATTTCACCTCGCGAATAGCCTTCGGCAATCAGGCTCTTGATCTCCTCGACCATCCAGCGCGGCTTCGTAGCCGTCGGTTTGCGCCTCGTAGATGCGTACCTGCTCACCTTCGCCGGCGTCGGTCCACAGATCCTTGCCTAGGCGGCGCTGATTGTTCGAGATGAGCGCATTGGCGGAATTAAGAATATGTCCGCCGGAGCGATAGTTCTGCTCCAGCTTGATCAGATTTCGCACCCGAAACTCGCGCTCGAAGTCCGCCATGTTGCCGACGTTGGCGCCGCGAAACGCATAGATCGAGTTGTGCGTACAGATGCCGTTGGCAATGAAGTTGTGGGAGTCCTCGACGTCGAGGTCGTAGACGGTGCGCGATTCGGCGTCGTGCAGCTCGATTTCGCGCACGATGTCGTAGCCGCCCTTGGCGTCGGCGACTGCCATCCCGGCGCGTACGTACTGCGCCTGGACCAGTGGCAAATAACCCTTGCCCATCCGCGCGCGCTGGATCAGCCGCCCTCCAAGCACCGTACGCAAGCGTGACGCGTCTTCGATCGCAGTGCCGTAGTCGCGCCGCCAAAACTTTGCAGCCCACCCGCCCTTGCCTTCTGTGATCGGTTTCATCACGAACCCTGCTTTCAGCGCCTTCTGCATCGAAGCCTCATTGCAGGTGCGCGCGTAGACGCGATGATCAGGTTTGTCGCGGCGTGAGTCGCTGCACATGCTGATGATCACGTCGCCCTCGTCGCCAAACGACGGGCGGCGTCGATCATCGGGATGGTCGAACGCGAGTCCGCGATCCGCCAGCAGCCATTTCGCGGCGCGCTCGGTGTTCAACTCAAAAAATTCGCGCGGCACGCCGGCTTCACCCTTGCGCTTGCGGCCCGCCGTGAATGCACGCATCGGCAGGCCGTACTTGAGCGATATCACCGCCAGATCTTCCTGCGCTTCCACCGCGCCTTCGTATGTGCCGATGATCCAGATCTGCTCCCCGCCTTCCTTGCGCGCGCGGTATCGAAATCCGGGCGGCAGATATTTGCTATGCCGCGCGCGTCGATGGCCGGAGACGGCGAGCCGGTAACCGACTCCGGGTTTCATCATCATGTACAGGAAGAATCGAGCAGGCATGTGCCCCACCGCGTAGCCTGCGAAGTGCACGTGCTCGGGCGTAGTGGTCAGCGTCTTGCCTTTTTGCGTGCGTATCGTGACAAGCCGCGTCTGCTCGGTGCGATAGTGAACGCGCCAGACGCGCGACGAACCCATCTTGCCGCCGCCGATGCACGACCTGACGATATTGCCGACGCGAATCTCTTCTACCGGCTTGACCGTACCGTCACCCATCATCACTTCAGTGCCGGCCACCACACATTGATCGTCGTCGCCGACCGCGAAGACTGCGTTATTAGCACCCGCGAGCTGCTTTAACCACGCATATTGCAACCGGTTCGTATCCTGAAACTCATCGACCAGGACATGGCGGAACCGGTTTTGATAATGCTCGCGCAGCATCTCGTTTCGATTCAGAAGCTCGTAGCATCGCAGCAAAAGCTCGGCGAAGTCCACCACGCCTTCGCGGTTGCATTGCGCATCGTATTGCGCATAAAGCTCGACGAACTTGCGGTTGTAGTCGTCGTTGACGTCGACTGCATTCGCGCGCAGTCCGGATTCCTTCGCGCTATTGATGAAAAGTTGAACGTTGCGCGGCGGGTAACGCTCGTCGTCGATATTATTGGCCTTCAATAGTCGCTTGATCGCGCCCAGCTGATCCGCCTGATCGAGAATCTGGAAAGTCGAGGGTAACCCCGCATCGCGCCAGTGCGCGCGCAACATCCGGTTGCACAGCCCGTGAAAGGTACCGATCCACATGCCGCGTGTGTTAATGGGCAGCATCGCCGACAGCCGCGTCAGCATTTCCTTGGCCGCCTTGTTGGTAAACGTCACCGCGAGCACACCCTGCGGTGACACCTGCCCGGTCTGAATCAGCCACGCAATGCGCGTCGTCAATACGCGCGTTTTGCCGCTGCCCGCGCCGGCCAGTATCAGCGCTGATTGATTCGGAAGTGTGACTGCGGCGAGTTGCCGCTCGTTCAGATTGGCGAGCAAATTCATACAAGGGCGCGAGTCTAGGGCAATCAACAGTGCGCCCCATATAATCGTTCGATGAATCCGAAGTACGAACCGCAGGCGATCGAGGCCGAAGCACAGCGCCACTGGCGCGCGACGAATGCGTATCGCGCAGTCGAGTATGCGACCGACGCAAACGGCCGAGCGAAGCCGAAGTTCTACGTGTGCTCGATGCTTCCGTATCCGAGCGGCAAGCTGCACATGGGGCACGTGCGCAACTACACGCTGAACGATGTGCTGTATCGCATCCAGCGGATGCGCGGCTACAACGTGATGACGCCGATGGGCTGGGACGCGTTCGGTCTGCCGTCCGAAAACGCCGCGATCGACAAGAAAGTGCCGCCGGCCGAGTGGACGTACGCCAACATCGCCGACATGAAGTCGCAAATGGAACCGCTCGGCCTCGCGTTCGACTGGTCGCGCGAAGTGACGACTTGCAAGCCCGATTACTACGTGTGGAACCAGTGGATGTTCCTGAAGATGCTCGAATCGGGCATCGCCTATCGCAAGACGCAGGTCGTCAACTGGGACCCGGTCGATCAGACGGTGCTTGCCAACGAGCAGGTGATCGACGGCCGTGGATGGCGGTCGGATGCGATCGTCGAGAAGCGCGAGATTCCCGGTTACTACCTCGCCATCACCCAGTACGCAGACGAGTTGCTCGAGGATCTGGAGCAGCTTGACTGGCCGCCGCACGTGCGTGCAATGCAGGAGGCCTGGATCGGCAAGAGCGTCGGCGTCAACTTCGGCTTTCCGTATGCACTGGACGGCGAGCGGAAGCTGCTGCGCGTGTTCACGACGCGTGCCGACACCATCATGGGCGTCACGTTCGTGGCGATCGCGGCCGAGCATCCGCTCGCGTCGCGGCTGGCGCGTGGCAATCCGGAGCTCGCCGCATTCATCGAGGAATGCAAACGCGGCACCACGTCGGAGATCGACGTTGCGACGATGGAAAAGAAAGGCGTGCCGACCGGATTTTTCGTTACGCATCCGCTATCGAACGACAAGGTGCCGGTGTGGATCGGCAACTATGTGTTGATGGGCTATGGCGAAGGCGCGGTGATGGGTGTGCCCGGCCACGACGAGCGCGATTTCGAGTTTGCGAAAAAGTACGGATTGCCAATCAGGCAGGTGATCACGGTGGCGCCGCACCTGGCTCCCGCTGACGGTGGCGCAAATTTTCGACCGATGCCTGGCAGGATTGGTATGCAGACAAAGAGCATGGCGTCGTGTGTCAACTCCGGAAAGTACGACGGGTTGATGTACGAAGCAGCGGTCGATGCGATCGCCGCGACCTGAAAACGATGGGCGTCGGCGACAAGCAGGTGCAGTGGCGCCTGCGCGACTGGGGCATTTCGCGCCAGCGCTACTGGGGCACGCCGATTCCGATCATTCACTGCGCCGACTGCGGTGTCGTCCCAGTACCGGAGAAAGACCTGCCGGTCGTGCTGCCCGAGCATCTCGTTCCCGACGGCACCGGCAGCCCGCTGCGAAGTACGAGCCGTTCTTGAGATGCGACTGTCCGCGCTGCGGCAAGCCGGCTCGACGTGAGACGGACACGATGGACACGTTCGTCGACTCGTCGTGGTACTACATGCGCTACTGCTCGCCGGACAACGCAAACGCGATGGTCGACGAGCGCAACGACTACTGGATGCCGATGGATCAGTACATCGGTGGCATCGAGCATGCGGTACTTCATCTGCTTTATGCACGCTTCTGGACCAAGGTGATGCGCGACATGGGGCTCGTAAAGTTCGACGAGCCGTTCAAGCGCCTGTTCACGCAGGGCATGCTGACGGCCGAGTGCTACTACCGCGAAGACGCGGCCGGCAAGAAGCGCTGGTACTACCCGAGCGAGATCGACGTCGAATACGACGATCGTGGCCGACCTGTCAAGGTGACCGCGACACGAAGACGGTGAGCCCGTGTATCTACGGCGGCACCGAAAAAATGTCGAAAAGCAAGAACAACGTCGTCGAGCCGCGCGACATCATCGCGCGGTTCGGCGCGGACACTGCGCGCGCGTTCGTGATGTTCGCCGGCCCGCCGGACCAGAGTGCGCCATGGTCGAGCTCGAGCGCCGACGGCACGCATCGCTTCCTGCGTCGCCTGTGGAGTTTCGGTGCACAGCTGCGGCAGTCGATCGCGGCAAGGCGGCGCAGTTAACGCGTGCCTCGCTGTCGGCAACCGATCGGCACTTGCGGCGCGAGATTCACATGCACCTGAAGCAAGCCGACATCGACTACGAGCGGATTCACTACAACACGGTCGTTTCCGCAGCGATGAAAATGCTGAACGCGATGGAGGAAGCAAGGTCCGGAAACGGCAGCCGTCCGCCCGTGAGCGCGACGGTGATGATCGAATCGATGGGCATCCTGCTGCGAGTTCTGTACCCGCTTGCGCCGCATATCACACACACGCTGTGGAACGAGCTCGGATACTCGCGGCGAGCACGCCGAGATCATCGATGCGCCATGGCCGCAAGTCGACGAGACCGCGTTGGTGCAAGACGAGATGGAACTGGTGGTGCAGGTCAACGGCAAGGTGCGTGGCTCGATCCGCGTGCCGACGCACGCCGACGACGCCGCTATTACCGCTACTGCGCTGGCGGACGCCAACGTGATCCGATTTGTCGACGGTCGACCGGTGAAGTTTTCAAAGGTTGTGCGACCGAAGCTCGTCACCATCGCCGTTTGATCGATGCGTGTCGCACTCATCGTTGCCGCCCTCGTCCTTTTCCTGCACGGGTGCGGATTCCAGCTTCGTGGCTCGCAAACATTGCCGGTCGAGCGCCTGTATCTCGCCTTGCCGGTCAACTCACCGATCGGTGCCGAGATCAGCCGCGTAATACGGTCTTCAACGAACGCAAGCGTCGTGCCAGAACCGGAAGGACGCGCAGGCGATTGTCGAACTGCTCGGCGAGCAGCGCGAGCGCGAAGTGCTGTCGATCAATGCCCAGGGTCGCGCGCGCGGAGTACCAACTGCGGTTACGCACGACGTTCCGCGTCGTCGATCCGGAAGGAAATGAGTTGATAGCACCGACATCGTTGATCGCACGACGTGATATCGGCTTCAACGAATCCGAGTTGCTGGCCAAAGAGTCTGAGGAAGCGCTGCTTTATCGCGATATGCAAAGCGATCTGGTACGCCAGATCGTCAATCGGCTGCAGGGAATCAAATTCGGTGCAAGTTAGAAACGATGCCCTCGCCGGGTTGCTGACGCGTGCGCAGCGCTCGGGGTCGTTGCCGCCGGTATTCGTGGTCGCCAGCAACGAACCGTTGCTGGCGCTTGAAGCGCAGGATGCGATCCGTACCACGGCGCGCGGCATGGGCTACTCGGAGCGCGACGTGTTGAATGCCGACGCCCGCTTCGATTGGTCGAAGCTCGCGGAGGCCGCGCAGGGGCTGTCGTTGTTTGCTGAAAAGAAAATCGTCGAGGTTCGCCTGCCAAGCGGTAAGCCTGGAGTGGCCGGGGCGAAAGCGCTTGAAACACACGCGTCGAACGCACTCGACGGCGTAATGACGATAGTCTCCGTGCCGCGTCTGGAACGGCGCGACCGCCAGGCGCGCTGGGTAGAAGCACTTGAACGCGCAGGCGTGATGGTCGACATCGACACCATCGAGCGCGCGCAGCTGCCACAATGGATCTCGCAGCGCCTTGCCAAACAGAATCAAAGCGCAAGCCGTGACGCGCTCGAATTCATGGCTGACAAAGTCGAAGGCAACTTGCTGGCAGCGCACCAGGAAGTGATCAAGTTGGCGCTGCTATATCCCGCCGGTCAATTGACGCTCGAGCAGGTGACCGACAGCGTGCTTAACGTCTCGCGTTACGACGTTTTCCAGTTGCCGATCGCAATGTTGACCGGCGATACCGCGCGGGTCCGCAAGACAATGGCAGGACTTGAAGCAGAAGGCGAAGCGACGCCGCTGGTGCTGTGGGTCATCACCGAAGAGCTGCGTACTTTGTTGCGCGTAAAGGCGCACGTTGATGCAGGCCGCCCTTTTGCCGTAGCGGCGCGCGAAAACCGGCTGTGGGGACCGCGTGAAAGGTTGTTTGAGCGTGCACTCCCGCGGATTTCCGCCGCTGCGCTCGAAGCAGCTCTGCTGCGCGCTGCGGAGATCGACCGGCTGGCCAAGGGTCTGCTCGCACCCAAGACCGATAGCGATGTGTGGCTAGAATTGACCGATCTGGCGTTGAGCCTCGCCGGCCCGCCAAGGAGCGTCGTTCAATGAATTCCGCGGTCGTTCGACCGATCGAACCTGTCGACATGGACGTCGTGGTTTACGTGCAACAGATCGGCCGCGCCGCCCGCGACGCATCGGCCGCGATGGCGGCGGCGGATAGCCGCGCGAAGGATCAAGCGCTGCTGAAGATCTCACAGCTGATACGAAGCAACCGCGCAGCAAATTCGGCACGCCAACATGCTCGACGTTGAGCGCGCACGGAAAACTGGCACCAGTACTGCATTGCTCGACCGGCTGACGCTCGACGACGATGCGATCGAGCAGATGGCCGTCGGTGTCGAGCAGGTCGCGCGTCTTTCGGACCCGATCGGCGAGATCACCGAATTGAGGCCCCGCCCGAGCGGCATCAAAGTCGGCCGCATGCGTGTGCCGCTTGGCGTTATCGCGATCATCTACGAAAGCCGTCCGAACGTGACGGCGGACGCCGCGGCGCTTTGCATCAAGAGCGGTAACGCGGCGATTCTGCGCGGTGGTTCGGAAGCAATCGAAAGCAACCGAGTGCTCGCCAAAATCGTGCGTGATGGAATCGTTGACGCTGGTCTGCCCGCCGACGCCGTGCAGCTGGTCGATACGATCGATCGTGCTGCCGTCGGCGCGCTGGCGCAGATGACCGAACACATCGACTTGTTGGTGCCTCGCGGGGGTCGCGGATTGATCGAGCGCCTGATGCGCGAATCGCGCGTGCCGATGCTGAAGCATCTCGACGGCATTTGCCACGTCTACATCGACGGCGCCGCCGATGTCGACAAGGCGATCGCGATTGCGGACAACGCGAAGACGCAGCGATATGGCACTTGCAACACAATGGAAACGCTGCTGGTCGCGCAAGGTATCGCTGCGCAGGTACTGCCTGCGTTGGGCCGCATCTACCAGGCGAAGGGTGTGGAGCTGCGCTGCTGTCCCGAATCACGCGCGATTCTCGAGGCGTCGGGCCTGACCGGGGTCGTCGACGCTGTCGACGATGACTGGCGCACCGAATATCTGGCACCAATTCTCTCGATCTCGACGTTGCCCGGGATCGAGGATGCGATCTCGCATATCAACACCTTCGGCAGCAAGCACACCGATGCGATCGTTACCGAGAACTACGCGAACGCGATGCGGTTCGTGCGCGAGGTCGATTCGGCATCGGTGATCGTCAACGCTTCGACGCGCTTTGCCGACGGTTACGAATACGGGCTTGGGGCCGAGATCGGAATCTCGAACGACAAGCTTCACGCTCGTGGTCCGGTCGGCCTTGAAGGTTTGACGTCACTGAAATACGTCGTTTTCGGCAACGGCGAAGTGCGTACCAGTTGACGCCGAATGGGCGGTGGCTATCTGTGGATCAAGGCAGCGCACATCATTTTTGTGACCAGCTGGTTTGCCGGACTGTTTTATCTGCCGCGCATCTACGTCAATCTGGCAACAGTCGAGGACGCCGCGACGCGCGAGCGCTTGTTGACGATGGCGCACAAGCTGCTGCGCTTCACGACAGGATTGGCCGTGCTCGCGCTTGCCTTCGGCATCTGGCTTTTGAGCTACGGCGTCGGGATGGGGGCGGCGTGGATGAATGCGAAGCTTGGGCTGGTGGTGGGAGTGATCGCCTACCACGGCTGGTGCGCCATTCTGTACCGGCAAGTTCGCCCGCGCGAAGCCACGCACTCGCACGTCTGGTTTCGCTGGTTTAACGAAGCACCCGTGCTCATGCTGGTTGCGATTGTCATCTTGGTTGTCGTGAAGCCGTTTTAGGAGATGTATGGACAAGACCGTCGATTACTTCATGACTCCGATATCGCCCTTCGTTTACATGGGGCACGCGCGCTTCCGGGAGATCTGCGCGAAGCGAGGAGCCAAGATCAACTTGCGGGTGATGGACCTGGGCAAGGTTTTTCCGGTCTCCGGTGGCCTGGCGCTGAAGGACCGACCACCGCAGCGGCGCGCCTATCGCATGATGGAACTCAAGCGCTGGCGAGATCACCTCGGCCTACCGCTGACGCTTGAACCCAAACACTTTCCGGTTCCGGTCGAGCCCGCTGCGACGCTGATCCTCGCAGTGCTCGAGCGTCACGGCACGCCTGTCGCGCTCGACATCGCCGGCGATTGTGGGCGTGCCGTCTGGGTTGAGGAGCGCAACATCAGCGATGCAGGCGTCGCTCGCAGAGATTGTCAGCGCACGCAATCTCGAGGCCGATTCACTGCTGGAGCATGCACGCTCGGCCGAAGTCGCGGCGCGCTACGTCCAGCATTCTCAGGAAGCGATCATGCGCAATGTGTTTGGCGCTCCGACTTACATCTATCACGACGAACTCTTCTGGGGACAGGATCGCCTTGAGTTTCTCGACTCGCGCTCTAGCGCGGTGAGGCCGCCGGGCTGATGGTGACCCGTCCTTTTCGCGGTCTGCCCGCGGGGACTCGAGGCCCCGCTCTCCGACGAACTCACTGCGCTCGGTGCAAAGTCACTGCGCGCCGAAGCCGGCGGCGTTGCGTTCGGCGGCACACTCGCCACTGCATACGCGGCCAATCTTCACTCGCGCCTCGCGAGCCGCATCCTGTGGCAAGTCGGCAGGCGCGGCTACTTGAGCGAGCAGCATCTCTACGACGCGACTCAGGAAGTACGCTGGCAGGACCTTCTGACGGCGCAACAGACGCTACGTGTCGACGTCACAGCATCGCGTTCCCCTTTGCATAGCCTCGAGTTTGCGATGCTGCGGATCAAGGACGGAATCGTCGATCGTTTGCGCGACCTCACCGGCGCGCGGCCATCGATCGATCGCTCGAATCCCGACGTTCGTGTGTTCGCCTACCTTGATACGTCCACCGTCACGTTGTACATCGATCTGTCGGGAGAACCGCTGTTCAAGCGCGGTTGGCGTGCCGATAAGGGTGAAGCGCCATTAAAAGAAAACCTTGCTGCAGGGTTATTGGCACTCTCGGGATGGACCCCGGCAACGCCACTGGCGGATTTGTTCTGCGGCAGCGGCACGATCGTGATCGAAGCGGCGTCGATCGCGGCTAAGCGTCCGCCCGGACTCGACCGCCGCTTTGCGTTTGAGCGCCTTAAGGGATTCGACTCGCACGCGTGGCGCCGGCTGAAAGACGCGGCACGAGCAGCAGTCAGTGATACCGCGGCTGGAAACCTGATCGGTTCCGACATCTCAACGCGAGTAGTCGATCAAGCCATCGCCAACGCAAAGCTCGCGGGACTGCAAGCCTGGCTTGACGACGGCCGGCTGCAGTTCAAGGCCGTCGATGCGCGGGTCGCAACCCCTGTAACAGGCGGCGGAATGATCGTCACAAATCCGCCATACGGTGAGCAAAGCGCGCCTCGCTCGGCATCAGTCCCCGACATGATGCGCAACGTGGGCGACCAGCTGAAGCAGCAGTTCTCCGGCTGGGAAGCGTGGTTTCTGACGTCGGATCGCCAACTGCCTAAACAGATGCGCCTGCAGGAAACGCGCAAGACGGTGCTATTCAACGGGCCGATCGAGTGCCGATTCTTTCGCTTCGAGCTGGTGGCCGGAGGCTACCGGCCACGTGCCGCCGCGGCGAAGATGGACGTGTAGCTAAGCCGCCAGCGCTCGCTCAACATCCTTCTCTAGATCTTCCGGCTTGGTCGTCGGTGCATAACGATCGATCACCGCACCGTCCTTGCCCACCAGGAACTTCGTGAAATTCCATTTGATTCCTTCCGATCCGAGCAGCCCTTTTTTCTCGGAGGTCAGATATTTGTACAGCGGGTGAGCGTTCGGGCCATTGACGTCGACCTTCGAGAACATCGGAAAGGTCACGCCGAAGTTCATTTCGCAAAACTCGGCAATCTCCGTATCGGGCCCGGGTTCCTGCTGGCCGAATTGATTGCTCGGAAAGCCAAGCACTGCAAAACCTCGACCGGCGTACTTCTTATGCAGAGCTTCAAGCCCTTTGTACTGAGGCGTGAAGCCGCACTGGCTGGCAGTATTAACCACTAGCAGCACCTTGCCCTTGAAGTCGGCCAAAGTGCGGGTCTTGCCGTCGATCGTTCGCGCGGAAAAGTCGTATACCGAACTCATCATCGCCCCCTATCGTCTGTGTTACGAGTGTAAACGCGGCCGCAAGGAACGCTCCTTGCTGTAACCGCTTCGGAGGATCTGTATGAACCGCCAGGACCGAACCCTCTTTGCAGGCTCGCCAAGGCTTCCGCCGGAGATGGCCCCAGGCGACGAAGCGCCGGCCGGCACGCCGGGGACCGGCGAGAACATCTGCCGCATGTGCGGCGGTACTGGCCGGGTCGACGGTCACACATGCGCCGACTGCGAAGGCAGCGGCAAAGTGATCGAAGGCGTCGGCGGCGCTTAACGTTTCTTTGAGACGAAGGGAAAGCAGATGCAAACAATTGCCGAAGTCATGACGACAGAAGTCGAGGTGGTGCGGCCCGAAGAAACGCTGCGCGACGCTGCCCGTGCGATGGCCGACCTGGACGTCGGTTCGTTGCCGGTTTGCAATGGCCGCAAGCTGATAGGCATGATCACAGACCGCGATATCACGGTTCGCGCCGTGGCCGAGGGCAAAAGCTCCGATACCCCTATCAGCGAAGTGATGACCGATGACGTCATCTGGTGCACCGACACCGACTCGATCGACGACGTTCTGCAGCAAATGTCAGACGCCCAGATCCGCCGCCTTCCGGTAGTCGATAAGGATCGTCAGCTAGTCGGCATCATCGCGCTCGGCGACATCGCACTGGAAGAGGAAGAAGACGTCGACGAAGCGCTACGTGATATCTCGATGCCGTCGTAGCGGCGGTCAAAGGACTACTGAACAACTACGCTGGTAAGCGCCTTAACCGGTAAGACCCATGTGCTCGATACCCTTGTGGATACCGGCAACGCCGCCATAGAGCTTGCTGTTGAGCTTGATGTTCAGCCGCACGTCGTTGACCGAATCGGCGTTGCGTAACGCGTCCTCGTAGGAAATCTGCTCGGTCTCGTGCAGGTCGTATAGACATTGGTCAAATGTCTGCATGCCCTGCTCGCGCGAGCGTTTCATCACTTCCTTGATCTCGTGTATTTCCTGCTTGAAAATCAGATCGGCAATCAACGGCGAATTCAGCATGATCTCGACCGCGGGAATCCTTCCCTTGCGATCCTTGAACGGAATCAACCGCTGCGCAATCGAAGCACGCAAGTTGAGCGACAGGTCCATCAGCAACTGCTGGACGCCGCTCCTCGGGGAAGAAGTTGATGATGCGGTCCAGCGCCTGGTTCGTCGAATTCGCGTGCAATGTGCACATCACCAGGTGACCGGTTTCGGCAAAGGCGATCGCATGGTCCATTGCATCCCGATCGCGAATCTCGCCGATCAGGATGACGTCGGGGGCCTGGCGTAGCGTGTTCTTCAGCGCGACCGCCCAGCTTTCGCAATCGACGCCGACTTCGCGCTGCGTAATGATGCAGTTCTTGTGCGGGTGCACGTACTCGATCGGATCTTCGATCGTGATGATGTGCCCGTTGCTGTTCTCGTTGCGATAGCCGGTCATGGCCGCCAGCGTGGTCGACTTGCCGGAACCCGTCGCGCCGACCACCAGCACGATGCCGCGCTTTGCCATTGCAAGCTCGTTGACAATGGCCGGCAGATTCAACTCGTCGCTGGTAGGGATGTGGTCCGCAATCACGCGGAACACAATTCCCACTTTGCCTTGCTGAATGAACGCCGAAACGCGAAAGCGCCCGATGCTTGTTGGGTTGATCGCGAATTGACACTCTTTGGTCTTTTCGAACTCCGCCGCCTGCCGATCGTTCATGATCGCGCGCACCAGCTCACTGGTGTGTTGCCCCGTCAGCGGCTGGTTGGAAACCGGCAACACACGGCCGTCGATCTTGAACGCCGGCGGAAACTCGGCGGTGAGAAACAAGTCCGAACCCTTTTTGCTGAGCAGCAGCCGCAGCAGATCGTGTACGAACCGGGTTGCCTGATCGCGTTCCATTAGTTCTCGCTTTAGCCTGCGAACGATTCGGGAGTCTTAGCGTACTGCCGCGCTTCGGCGACGGTAATGACGTTGCGGCGGACCAGCTCGGTCATGCAATGGTCGAGCGTCTGCATTCCGAACTGACTGCCCGTTTGAATCATCGAATACATCTGCGCGATCTTGTTCTCGCGGATCAGGTTGCGGATGGCGGGAGTACCCACCATGATTTCGTGCGCCGCGACGCGGCCGCTGCCGTCTTTCAGCTTCAGCAGCGTCTGCGAAATCACGGCAACGACCGATTCTGACAACATCGCTCGCACCATTTCTTTTTCCGCCGCCGGAAAGACGTCGACCACGCGGTCGATCGTTTTGGCAGCAGACGACGTGTGCAGAGTGCCGAACACCAAGTGACCCGTCTCGGCCGCGGTCAGCGCCAGCCGAATCGTTTCAAGGTCGCGCAGCTCACCGACCAGCACGATGTCCGGATCCTCACGCAATGCCGAGCGCAAGGCATTTGCAAACGACAGCGTATGCGGGCCGACTTCGCGTTGGTTAATAACCGACTTGCGCGACTCGTGCACGAACTCGATCGGATCTTCGATCGTCAGGATGTGCCCGTACAAATTGTTGTTGACGTGATCAACCATCGCCGCCAGCGTGGTCGATTTGCCTGAGCCGGTCGGCCCGGTGACCAGTACCAGGCCGCGCGGTCTTCCAGCGAATTCGGCAAACACTCGGGGGGCCTGCAGCTCTTCCAGCGATAGCACGCGTGACGGAATCGTCCGCAGCACCGCTGCGGCACCGCGATCCTGGTTAAACGCATTGACGCGGAAGCGGGCCAGCCCTGGCAGGTCGAACGAGAAATCGGTCTCGAGATTTTCGTCGTACTGCTTGCGCTGCGCATCGTTCATGATGTCGTAGATCATGCCGTGCACATCCTTGTGCTCGAGCGGCGGCAGATTGATGCGGCGAACGTCGCCATGCACGCGGATCATCGGCGGCAACCCCGCGGACAGATGCAGGTCCGATGCCTTGTTTTTGACGGAGAATGCGAGCAGTTCTGAAATGTCCATGGCGGGCGGCGTTGGCCTCGGCTAAAGTGCTTTGAGTCTGGGTGGAGTCGGCTGCTTCTAAGCCACCTCTGGGCCGAAGCGTAGCGCGCGCAATGATCCCGGTGTTCCCGTAAAAAAGCTAGAAATAGCTTGAAAACACAAGCCTCTAGGCTCGTTTGCTCACTCATTTGCTGACCTAATGCTGAGTTTGCCGACTTTGCCCGCAACCTTGCAAGCCAATTTGCGTGCATTGCACGAGCGCATTACCAAGGCTGCGCGAGGCGCGGGACGCGATCCGTCATCCGTGCGGCTGCTTGCGGTCAGCAAGGCGTTTCCGACGACGGTTATCGCGGATGCAGCAAGGGCGGGCCAGCGCGCTTTTGGCGAGAACTATGTGCAGGAGGCGGTGGACAAGATTGACGCCCTCGCCGGCTCGGCATATCAACCGCTGGAGTGGCACTTTATCGGGCCCATCCAGAGCAACAAAACGCGCACGATCGCCGAGCGTTTCGACTGGGTGCAATCGGTCGATCGCCTGAAAGTCGCCGAACGGTTGGCGGATCAGCGTCCGGCCGATTTGCCCCTGCTGAACGTGCTGCTGCAGGTCAATGTCAGTGGCGAAGCGAGCAAAGCGGGCGTCACACCCCTCGACCTCGCTCAGCTCGCGGCCGCCGTGGCGCGCCTGCCGCGGCTGCGCTTGAGAGGCTTGATGGCGATCCCCGCCCCGGAAACCGATGTCGCGCGCCAGCGGATGGCTTTCGCACGAACGCACGCGCTGTTTCAACAGCTTCGCGAACAGGGATTGGATGTCGATGTGTTGTCGACGGGAATGTCGGACGACCTTGAAGCAGCCATCGCCGAAGGCTCGACGATGGTCCGCGTCGGGACTGCGATTTTTGGCGCGCGCGCGGCAAACCGATGAAAGTCGCATTCATCGGCGGCGGCAACATGGCGGGCGCGCTGATCGGCGGCATGCTGCAAGCCGGGTTCAAACCGTCCGAGATCGAGGTGCTCGAAATCGACGCCGCGCGCAGCGCCGAGCTGACTGGACGCCACTCAGTGCACACGCATCGGCAGCCTGGCGAATGGCTGCAAGCAACCGAAATCGTCGTGCTTGCCGTCAAGCCTCAGCAGATGCGCGAAGCCGCCGCCGCTATTCACCCTCATCTGACGCGGCCGCTGGTGTTATCGATCGCGGCTGGAGTGCGAGCTCAGACGATTGGAGACTGGCTCGCGACAGGCAAGGTCGTGCGCGCGATGCCGAACATGCCCGCTGTGATTCGCGCCGGCATTACCGCGGCGATCGCGCTACCCGACGTGAGCGCGGGCGAAAAGGCGAGCGCCGACCGCATCCTCAGCGCAGTGGGCGCCGTGATGTGGCTCGATGACGAAGCAATGCTCGATGCAGTGACGGCGCTTTCCGGAAGTGGACCCGCTTACATTTTTTACTTCATGGAAGCGATGCAGAACGTCGCGCTCGAACTGGGCTTCGATGAAACACAGGCGCGGGCGCTAACGCTGCATACGTTTACCGGTGCCGCACAGCTGGCGGCGCAGTCGGGCGAATCGGCGGCAGCGCTACGCGAGAAAGTGACTTCAAAGGGAGGCACAACGGCCGCCGCGCTCGCGAGTTTCGAGCGCGACAAGGTCGACGAAGCGATCGCGCGTGCCATTCGCGCAGCTGCTGCTCGCGCGCGCGAGCTCGGCAGTTAGGCGGCACCTATCGAAGCGCATAGTCGAGAGCCGTGCCGGCGAATATTGCGAAACCTACCCAGTTGTTGTGGCGAAACGCTCGCATGCAACCGTCGCGGGTACGGGTGCGAATCAACACGAAGTGATGCAGCACGAAGACCGCTGCAATTGCGCATCCTGCGTAAAACGCCCAACCGGCTCCAATCATCCTGCCGATCAGCCCCAACAACACCAGGAACGTGATGTAGGACGCCATCACCGCGATCACGTCAAAGCGTCCAAAAAAAATCGCCGACGATTTGATGCCGATCCGCAGATCGTCGTCACGATCGACCATCGCGTACTCGGTGTCGTAGGCAATCACCCAGAACGCGTTGGCGAGCATCAGCAGCCACCCGACCGCGGGCACCGTTCCCAACACCGCAGCAAACGCCATCGGAATACCGAAGGAAAACGCCAGGCCCAGGTAAAGCTGCGGTATCGGGATGAATCGTTTTGCGAGCGGGTACGTGGCCGCGATCACAACCGCAACAAACGCGAGCTGCACAGCTGCTAGGTTCAAAAGCGGTAACAACCCAGCCGCCCCGATTGCGAGTGCCGCCGCAACCACAAGTGCTTCGCTGCGGCTAACCAAGCCACGCGCCACAACGCGGCTTGCCGTACGCTTCACGTGCGAGTCGAAGTCCGCATCGGCTGCGTCGTTGATCGCGCAGCCGGCGGAGCGCATCAGAAACGTGCCGACGACGAAGATCGCCACGATCACGGCGCTCGGCGCACCGTCTGCGGCAATCCATAGCGCCGTCAACGTCGGCCAAAGTAGTAACAACGTGCCCACCGGCTTGTCGAGCCGGGTCAAGCTGGCATAAAGGGGCAGGCGAGCTGCGACCGAAGGCATGCTGTGGTGCGTGCTCGGGAAAGTGCGGAGCAAAAGTTTTTTGCCCTGGGCACCGAGCGCGGTTATCGTAACAGTCGCGTTATGTTCGGCTGCCACCATCAGGGAAGCAGCACTACAAGAATCTAGGGAGACTTCATGCTTCGCAGATCAATGATTTCAGCCGCGCTGGTTTCGACCCTCGCGCTCGGTTTAACAACCCCGGCAGTTGCTCAGACCGAAATTCAATGGTGGCATTCGATGGGCGGCGCGCTCGGCGAATGGGTCAATGATCAGGCGAAGGGGTTCAACGAAAGTCAGAAAGAATACAAAGTCATACCGGTGTTCAAGGGAAGCTATGACGAGTCGATGACGGCAGCCATCGCCGCGTATCGCGCCGGTAATGCGCCCCACATCCTGCAGGTGTTTGAGGTCGGCACTGCGACGATGATGGCGTCCAAGGGCGCCATCAAGCCGGTGCATGACCTGATGAAGGAGGCCGGATATAAGTTCGATCCCGCGGTTTATGTACCGGCAGTAGCCGGGTATTACACCGCACCCAACGGTCAGATGCAGAGCCTGCCGTTTAACAGCTCGACCACGGTGTTTCATTACAACAAGGATGCATTCAAGGCAGCAGGACTCGATCCGGAAAATCCGCCGAAGACCTGGCCCGAAGTCGTATTAGCGGCGGCCAAGCTAAAGGCCTCGGGTCACAAATGCCCATATACAACGAGCTGGGCCAGCTGGACGCAGCTCGAAAGCTTTTCTGCGTGGCACAACACCGAGTTCGCTACGTTGCGCAACGGTTTCGGCGGAATGGGAACGCGACTCGCGTTTAACACTCCGCTGCATGTGCGCCACATTGAAAACCTGGCCAACATGTCCAAGCAGGGATTGTTCGTTTACAAAGGCCGCGGCAATACGGCCGATTCGGTGTTCTATTCAGGTGAATGCGCAATGATGACGGGCTCCTCTGCGCTCTATGGCAACATCAAGAAAAATGCCAAGTTCGCGTCAGGAATTTCGACCTTACCCTATTACCCCGACATCGTCGGTGCGCCGCAGAACACGGTGATCGGTGGCGCCAGCCTATGGGTGATGTCAGGCAAGAAGCCCGCCGAGTACAAAGGCGTTGCCGCCTTCTTCGACTACCTTTCGAAACCTGACGTGCAGTCCGCGAGCCATATGCGCACCGGTTATCTGCCGATCACGATGGCGGCGTACGACATGACCGACAAGGCCGGCTTCTATAAACAAAATCCGGGCACCGACGTTGCTGTCACGCAGATGATTCGCAAGACGACCGACAAGTCGCGCGGCATCCGCCTTGGCAATTTCGTGCAGATTCGCACGATCATCGACGAGGAACTGGAAGGGGTGTGGTCGGGCAAGAAAACCGCCAAGGAGGCGCTCGACACAGCGGTCAAGCGCGGCAATGAACAGCTGGAGCGGTTCGAGAAAGCGAACAAGACCTGACCCGCGCGACGAACGCGCACCGCTAAGGGCCGATGCACTTACTTCGAGTGCTCGGCCTTTTCTTCGACCTCGACGATGTCGCCTTCGCTGAACAAATACGTTCGCAGGTGCTTGTCGAACGCGGGGCTCACGCGCCGTAGGTATTCGAGGCACATCGACGCGTGCTCGATTTCTTCGTCTCGATTGTGTTCGAGAATGCGCCGTAGTTGCTGATCTGTCGTGGCCTGGGCGCGTTGGTTGTACCAATCGACCGCCTCGAGTTCTTCCTGCACTGACTTAACGGCGCGTGAGAAATTCAGCGCCGCTTCGCTCATCTTGTGGTAATCCTCATGCCACTCCGCGCTAGTTGCCATGCAAGCCTCCGGTTAAACAAACCGGGAAGCTTAAGGCCGAGCTGGAGCGGTGCGGCGTCCTACTTGCGCAGCGACTTCGCGAAATCGATGAATCCTGCAGAAGTCAACGGCCGGCCGAGCAGAAACCCTTGCGCTTCATTGCAGCCGCAGTCCGAAACGAAAGACAGCTGCTCCTGGGTTTCGACGCCTTCGGCGACCACATGCAAGCCGAGGCCGCGCGCGAGGCTGGTGAGCGCGGCGACGATCTTGCAATCAGCCGGATCATTTGGCCCGGCGCGTACGAATTGGCCGTCGATCTTGATGATGTCGACGGGAAAGCGCCGCAGGTTTGACAGGCTCGAGTAGCCGGTGCCGAAATTATCGAGCGCGATTTTGACGCCCATCGCGTGCAGGCCAGACAGCACCTGCTCGGCTTTGGCACCATCACGCATCAGGCTCGTTTCGGTGATCTCAATCTGCAGACGTTCGGCGTCAAGACCAGAATCAACCAGCGCCTGACTCACCATCGGCAACAACGAGCGGCCGCGAAATTCACGGGGCGACAGATTGACACTGACGACCGGCTCACCCAGCCCTTCCGCCGTCCATTGCATCGCCGCTCGGCACGCTTCGCGCAGAACGATCTCGCCGATTGGCACGATCAAACCGGTGTCCTCTGCGACGGCGATAAAGCTGCCAGGCTCTTGCAGGCCATGCTCAGGGTCGCGCCAGCGCACTAGCGCCTCGGCGCCAACCAGAGTGCGATTTTTCAAATCGATGCGCGGCTGGTAGTACGCCTCGAACTCGCCGGCTTCGAGAGCGCGCCGCAGTCCGGCTTCGATTTGCAGCCGGCGCACCACTTCTGCATTCATGCGCGGCTCGAACAATTGCACGTTTCCGCGTCCGCGCGACTTCGCGAATGACAACGCCGCATCGGCATTGCGCAAGAGCATTTCCGGAGTCGCACCGTCAGTCGGAAACAGCGCCGCGCCGACGCTGACGCTGACGTTCACCTGTTCAGCGTCGATCTCGAACGGTTCGGAGAGCAGCTCGGCGAGCTTGCCGGCGACGTGCTCGGCATCATCGACGTGCCGCAGACGCCCCAGCACGATTGCGAACTCATCGGCGCCAGTACGAGCGACCAGGTCGGATGTCCTGACCGTATCAACCAGGCGTGCGGCGGTGGCGCGCAGCAGCGCGTCGCCGACGCGATGCCCAAGTGCGTCGTTGAGCTTGGTGAATTCGTCGATGTCGACCACCAACACCGCCAACCGGTCACCGCCGAGTTGATGGTTGCGCAGCGCCTCATCCAACCGTGATTCGAGCAAGCGGCGGTTCGGCAACTCGGTCAGCTCGTCGTACAACGCGATGCGACGCGCACGCTCTTCGACTTCGCTGCGCTCGTATAGCTCGGCAACCAATCGCTCGTTTGACCACGCGAGCTCGTCGTGCGCCGCGCGCACGCGCTGTTCGAGATCCTCGCGCGCCTTCGCAAGTGCCGCTTCCATTTCCTTGCGCGCACTGATGTCGTCCACCAACCACACGGTTTCGCCCGCAGGACCGCCGGGCGTGATGCCTTTGACCAGCAACCGGGTCCAGACGCGTGAACCGTCGCGGCGTGCGGTTCGCCACTCGATCGCCGGTGATCCGTCGGCCGCCAATGCATCGCCGATGCGGCTCGCAAACGACTGGAATTCTTCATCAGATCCGAAAAAGCACGCTGCTGAGCGACCCAGCAGGTCTGCGACATCCCATCCGAATAGACGAGCCGCGCTGGAATTGCATTGAGCGATATCGCCGTCACAGACGACCAGAATGCCGACCGAGTCGTTGGCAAGCAGCGCGCGGTATTCCTGCAGCCGGCGTTCGACTTCGTGTGGAGCCACAGTAATAACGTCGTCGATCGCGCGCATGAAGTCGGCTCGTGGCCCCGTAAGGTGCGCGCAGTGTGGCGCAGCGAAACCGCCGGAAAACGCTGATTACGGGCGCGCCAGCCCGTCTATTTGGGATGAATCACGCTAAAGAATCCGCGGGTGCCTATTAGGCCCGCGCTGCAGGCGTGCTGCGCTTGGCTGTCGATCGTAAGCTGCTAGTCCAAGCCTAGCGCCATAACACGTCGTTGATTTTCTTCTGCGCGGCGCGCGAAATCATGACCAGGCTGTGCGCCAGGCGCCGCCCGGCCATGGGATCACTGGGGT
>CAWBRQ010000011.1:0-137902 GCA_963791315.1 uncultured beta proteobacterium | reverse complement strand
AACATCTTCTCCACGCGCGCGATCACTCTCTTGTTCTCGACGAAGATGATCAAATGATCCTCGGGTTCGATGACCATATCATGGTGGGCCATTAACACCTGCGCGCATCGCCCATGACCGCGGACGATCGCCCCGATCGATCACGCCGCGCGGCATCTCGATCTGTTCGATCGTCTTGCCGATAACGCGCGAGCTCCGGGCGTCACCGTGGGCGATCAGCTCCAGCGCTTCGGCGGCGGCCCGACGCAAGCTGTGCGCGACCACCACATCGCCGCGTCGGACGAAGCGCAGCAGCGCTGACATCGTCACGTAGGACGGTGAAATCGCGATATCGATCTGGCCGCCCTGCATCAGATCACCGTAGCTCTTGCGATTGATCAGCGAGATCACCCGGCGCGCTCCGAGCCGCTTCGCGAGCAGCGAGCTCATGATGTTGTTCTCGTCGTCGTTGGTCAGCGCGACGAACAGATCGACATCGTGCGACGCCTTCCTGCAGCAGCAACTCCTCATCGGTCGCGTCGCCGTAGCAGCACAAGCACGTCGGGCGGCGTCTGCTGCGCAAGAAATTCGGCACGTCGCTTGTTGGTCTCGATGAGCTTCACGATGAACTTTGCCGCGCTACGTCGAGACCTTCGCCGGTGGATAGTGCGCGGGCAAACCGCAAGCCGATGTTGCCGCCACCGGCGATCATCACGCGTTCGCACCGCGCGTTCCATGCGGCGCAGCTCGTTCATCACAGCGCGCACGTCGCGCGTCGCTGCCAGGAAAAACACTTCGTCGCCCGGCAGGATCATCGTGTCGCCGTCAACGCGCACGCTGGCGTCGTCGCGAAACAGCGCGACGATGCGCGTATCGACACTCGGAATGTGACGCCGCAGCTCCTTGATCGGCTGCGATACCAGCGGCCCACCAGCGAATGCCTTGACCGCAATCAAGCTGGCCCGTCCGTCGGCAAACTCGAGTACCTGCAAAGCTTCCGGAAAGTCGACAAGCTTCAGCAGATAGTCGGTCACCGTCTGCTCGGGGAATATCACTTGCGTCGCGCGGAAGCCACCCTCGCCCATCAGTCGCGGGTGCTGCTGCAATTCGATGTTGCGCACACGCGCGATACGAGTCGGAATGTTGTAAAGATCAGCGGCGACTTTGCAGGCCACCAAGTTCGTCTCGTCGATAGGCCGTGACCGCGATCAGCATGTCGGCATCAGCTGCGCCGCCTGCCTGCAAAGTCGACGGCAGCGCTGCATTGCCGACCAGCCCGCGCAGGTCGAACCTATTTTGCAGCTCCGCAACGCGCGCGCCGTCGGCTGTCGATCACCGTGATGTCGTTTGCTTCCGAAACCAACGCTTCGGCGACCGAAGTGCCGACCCGCCGGCGCCGACGATGATGATCTTCATGAAACCGCGGGGCGAGCAGGCGCCGTTATCTAGTCGTCGTACTCGTGGCTGCGTTGGGAGTAGACCGGAGGCTCGCTGCGCGCAGCTCGGCATCTCGTGTGCGGTAGGCACATCATCGGCGCACGATCGTTGCGTCTTGAACCACGCGACAAGCTCGATACCCAGCTGCTTCAATTTGCGATACAAATGCGTGCGCTCGAGCCCGGCCCGGTCGGCGACGCGCGTCATGCTGTAGCTTCTCGCGCACCAGGTGATATTCGAAGTACACGCGCTCGAACTGATCACGCGCATCGCGCAACGGCTGATCCAGCGCCACGCCGTTGTGTTCGTTCGGCTGAGCGACCTCTACTTGCTTGGCCGCCGCATTGTCGGCTTCGGACATGGGCGCGGCAGTCGGCGCAATTCCAACGGCGGTGAGGGCTGTGGGCACCGCCATCCGCAGATTGCGCATCACTCGCCCGCGCTCCAGGCCCGGAGCGCACCGCGGTCAGCAGGCGCGTCATCGCAATCGGCTTCTCCAGGAACTCGAGCGCGCCAAAGCGCGTCGCTTCCACCGCGGTATCGATGGTTGCGTGACCCGACATCATGATGACGGGCATCGTCAGCTGTCCCGTCGAGGCCCATTCCTTCAATAGCGTGACGCCGTCGGTGTCGGGCATCCAGATATCGAGCAGAACGAGGTCGAGCTCCTCGCGGCCGCGTGCGGAGCGTGCCGCCGCTGCATTCTCCGCTGTTAGCACCGAATGGCCTTCATCGGCCAGAATCTCTGATAGCAGCTCTCGAATACCGATTTCGTCGTCAACGACGAGGATGTTAGCCATGACCGATCAATAAGCTTCCTGCAAATGAGTACGCCAGCTTACGCCGCGCGCTGCGACAAGCGAAACCTCATGTCGCCAGCTAAGCCGCGAACAGCGCCGGGACTGCGCTGACCTCGGCCAGCCGCCGAAAAACAATCGTAACGATTGCGCCGCCACTCTGTCCCGCGCCACCGCGGTTGACGACTTCGATGCGAGCACCATGCTCGTCGACGATCTTCTTCACCATCGCGAGTCCAAGGCCGGTACCGCCTGACTTGCTCGTGACATATGGCTCGAACGCACGCCGAAGTATATTCGCCGGAAACCCCGGCCCATTGTCTTCCACGGCCAATCGCACTGCGCGCGCCTTGGTGTTGGCTTCTTCGATTTCCACCAACTCGGTTCGCACCTGAATGCGCGCATCGACCCGCCCGGCCAACGCGTCCTGCGAATTGACGAGCAGGTTGTGAATCACCTGCCGCAGCTGCGTGGCATCGCCTTCGATCAGCGGTAGCCCGGGCCGCAGCGATAGCTGAATCCCGCCGGTGCCGGCCTCTGACCCGTAAAGCGCCGCGACTTCCTCGACCAGCGTGTTTAACGCAAGCGGCGACAACCTGGCCGGCGGCACGCGAGCGTAGTCGCGGAAATCGTCGACCATTCGCTTCATCGCCGTCACTTGATTGACGATCGTCGATGTGCCGCGCTTCAACACATCGGCGTCGGGCTGCGACAACTTCTCGTATCAGCTTCATCTGCAAGCGCTCGGCCGCCAGCTGAATCGGCGTCAGAGGATTCTTGATTTCGTGCGCCAGGCGTCTGGCAACCTCGCCCCACGCCAACGCGCGCTGCGCCGAAATGACCTGCGTGATGTCGTCAAATACGACGACATAGCCGAGTCCGTCATCGAGCGGCAAACGTGAGCCCGCGCGCGAGCAGCATCAGCGGCTCGCCCGCTGTGCCCGACTTAGTGACCTTCTCCAAATCGAGCGGCGACGGAGCCAGCGCGCGTTTGACTTCGACCTGCTGCTGCCACGAATCTTTTGGCGATGCCGTCAGCGCGTGGTCTGCAAACGCGGTCGCGAGCGCAACCGACAACGCCGCATCGATCTCACTCAAAGGTCGATCGGCCTGCTGCATCAACGAATAGCCGAGGATGCGCGAGGCGCCATGATTGGCTGTGACGAGATCGAAATCCTTGTTAAGTACGACAACCCCCGCCGACAGATTGGCCAGCACACGCTCCAGATAAGTCTTCGCGTTTTCGACCTCACGCTGTTTTCTCTCCACCTGATCGCGTGCTTCTGTCAACTGGCGCGTCATCGCGTTGAACGACTGCGTCAGCAGGTTCAACTCATCGTTACCCGGAAACTCGCGAACCTGCCGGTAGTCGCCCTCGGCAACCGCTTTCGTACCTTCTGCGACTTGCAACAGAGGCGCGGTCATCGAGCTTGCCAGCAGCACGCTCGACGCTATCGCTGCGAAGATCGATAACAGCAGGGTCAGCGTGAGCGTCAGCCCATAGATCGTCTGCAGTCCCTGGCGAGCAAGTGACAATTCCTGGTACTCGCGATATCCGTTTTGCAACGCCTCCGCATTAGCCGCAATCGATGGCGGCACCGGTTGGATCAGCTGCAAGAATCGGGTTTCATTGGGCGGGACGATGCTCGCGAAAGCCGAAGCGGCCTTGGGGTCGTTGCGCAGCGTTCCTAATTTGGCGGAAGACCCGTTGGCGGACACTGGAGAGGCAGGTGCCGGGATCGGAACGATTACGCGCGCGCGCAAACCGTGACGTGGTTCAAGTGCGCCGGCCTCGCCCTCGATCGTCGCAAAAATGAGGCGCGCGCGCGCCTGACGCAACTCAGTATTGGACGGAACTTCGGGTACCAGCTCGGACAGCCGTGAACCACTGGCTCCGATCAACTGTCCGCTGCCACTAACCACCAGCGCGTCCTGTATTCCGCCCTGCTCGCGCAATCGATTCAACAGCGAAACCTGCGACGAATCCGGCGATGTCGGACAGTTCGAGCGCCCAATTGCGCGCCTTGTTGCTGACGTCGTCCTTCAGATTGTCGAGTGCAGCACGACCGAGTGTGAGACCCGAATCCAGTGCACGATCCACGCGCACGTCAAACCAGGACTCGATCGAGCGCGACAGAAACTGAGTGGAAACCACATAGATCAGCACACCGGGCAATACACCCATCAGCGCGAACGCGACCGTGAACCGCATCATCATCCGCGCTCCAAACTGCTTCGCGCGCAACCTCAGCACGAGCCGGCGAATCAGCGCCAGCACTAGGACGAAGAGCAGCGCGGCAATCACGCCATTGACACCAAGCAGCAGCGGATAGTTGCGCTCGAAGAAAGCCGTGTTGCCGCTGGCAGATGCCAACAGGAACAGCAACACACCCCCCACCGCAAGGGCGGCAAGCAGGCCGTAACGAAGCGCCCGAGGCAGCATGTGCGCCAGCCGGCTGCTCGCTACGTATTTCATCGCGCCTTTAGCGGGTAAGTTCAGGGGGGACCGGCACTTCACGCCAATCCGATGCCAGCGTCCACTCGCGGCTGGTAATCGCATTCACCTGGAATGGCTTTGGCAGTTGATTGACATCGAGCCGCATTCGCACCTGAGCGTCGTATTCGTCGCGCGGACTCAATATGCTCTTGTCAGCCACCTTCCAATTTCGAACACTCTTTCAAAAGCGCCAACGCTTCATCGAGCGATTCGAACGACTGCGACAGTCCGCCACGAGCCAGTCGATATTGCCGCGTCAGCGGACTGTACGACAAGCGATACGTCAAGCGTGCTCGAAGCGACCTTTCGATCCAACCAGTACCAGCGCTTGCGAAACAACTCGAATTCGATATTGAAATAGAGTGCGATCCCCTTTTGCACCGCCTCTTCGAGCGCCTGCGGCATCTCGAACTCGAACGTGGCATTGAGCAGCAGTGCATCGCCGACGGGGGTTTGCGGATCGCGCACCGGTTCGAGGGCAGCCGCCATCACGCCGATCCGTTCGTCGGCCAACGCGCACGGCGGCGCGAAGGAAAGGGCGCCGGTGGCGAGCCACAGCGGCCATGCCAGCAATGCCGCCGCAAATCTTGGCGCGATGATCGGTTTCATCCGGTCTTCTCAAGCAACGCGTAGAAAAAGCCGTCATGCAGCGTCGGCAGACTCGAGCCCTGCCACGCGGACACGTCAGCGGCTGATACCGGCAGCAACTGCGACGCCGGCAAATGACATTGGCGCGCGTCAGGTCGCCGCTCGCCAAAGCGAGCAATCTGCTCGCGTCCTTCTTCCGGAAACAGCGAGCAAACGACGTAAAGCAGCCTACCACCCACCTCTAGCAGCGGCCATAAAGCGTCCAGCAATTCGCGTTGCACCTTTGTCAATTGCGCAACATCAGCCGGACGCCTTAACCAAGGAATGTCGGGATGACGGCGCACGATTCCAGAGGCAGTGCAAGGTGCATCCAGCAGGATCCGGCTAAACGACCCGCCGCCGCTGGCCGCGATCCATGCCTCCGGTTGGGCGGCATCACCCACAATGACCCGGGCGTTCAAGTGACCGCGACGGAGATTTTCAGCAATCCGCTCGGCGCGTCCAGCATCCACGTCGATAGCCGTCAAATCGGTAACCCCGAGTTCGGCCAAATGCGCAGTCTTGCTGCCCGGCGCGGCACAGACATCAAGCACGCGCATGCCCGACTTGGCGCCGAGCCATGGTGCGGCCAGTTGCGCGCCCCCGTCTTGGACCGACACGTCGCCGCTTCGAAACCCGGGGATGTCGGCGACCGGCCGCGGTTGATGCAACCAGATCGCGTGCGCGCCGACCCGAGTCGCTTCGAGCCCAAGCTCCGCCAGTCGCGCGAGGTACTCGTCGGCCGTGAGTCGCATTGCGTTGACGCGCAGCACGAGCGGCGGCATCTGTTGTTGCGACTCGCCAACCCACGACCAGTCATTCGGATACTCGCCCCGCAGACGCTCGATCCACCACGCGGGCAGGTTGTATCGAACGCTGGCATCGCTCTGCAGCTCAGCTAGCAGCGCCGCGCGCTGACGCAAAAAGTTGCGTAGCACCGCATTGACGAAGCCCGATGCCGCCGACGAATGCCCAGCCAGTTGCGCAGCGCGCACTGCTTGGTCCACAACCGTATGGGGCGCATGCGCTTCGCGTTGCAACTGAGCGAGCGACACCGCGAGCAGCGCCGCCACGTCGCTCGCGGGAGGTCGAGCGGCGAGCCGCTCGACGATGCGTTCACTTGCCGCGAGATGACGGACCGCGGTGTACATCGCGTCTTGTACGGCGGGTCTTAGCTGCTGATGCTCGGCAAGCGCGGTTGCCAGCGCGCGGTCAAGCGATCGGCCCGATCGAAAAGATTGCCAGGCCGTGGCCGCGTACCGCAGTACCTCGGCCAGCGCGGGAGACTCGACCGCGCTCACTCGTGCGCAGGCGTATGAGGGCTGACGAAGCGATCGCCGACCTTGATCAGAGAGCCGCTGACAAACTCGCGCGCGGCTACCCGCTTTCCGTTGGCACGCTGCAGCTCCTTTATCAACAACTCGCCGAACCCGCACGACACGAGCACTCCAGAAGCGTCAGCCGACTTAACCAGGCCGATATCGGCCGAGTCAGCCGGCGAGCTACCGGCCGCGTGTGCGCGCCAGATCCGAACCGTCGCACCACTGAGCGAACTCGACGCGACCGGAAACGGATCGAATGCACGCACCTTGCGCTCGAGTTCGGTTGCTGGCTGTGACCAATCGACCCACGCCTCCGACTTCGAGAGTTTGGCGGCGTATGTGGCTCCCCCAGGTTGCGGTGTCGCCACCAGCCGATCAATACGGCGCAGCGCGTCGACGATAAGACGTGCTCCAATCCGCGCGAGCGTCGCGGTCAGCGTCGCCGTTGTGTCGTCGGTCGCGATTGCGACCTTCTCGGCAGCCAGCATCGGCCCGGTGTCGAGGCCTGCGTCCATCTGCATGATCGTGATCCCGGTTTCGGCGTCGCCCGCCTGGATCGCGCGCGCAACCGGCGCCGCCCCACGCCAGCGCGGCAGCAGCGAAGCGTGGATATTCAGCGCAGAAAGCTTCGGCTGCCATCCTCCACGCAATCCGCGCGGAATAGCGAGCACCTCAGGGGGCAATATCAAGCCGTAAGCAGCCACCACCAGCACGTCGGAGGCAACTGCTTTGAGCCGTGCCTGTGCCGTCGCGGCCGAATCACCTTTGCGCAGCGACGACGGCGTATCAACTTCCAGACCGTGCGCCAGCGCGCGCTGTTTGACCGGGCTGGCTTGCAGCTTCATGCCGCGACCGGCCGGCCGGTCAGGCTGTGTCAGTACCAACGGTACCGTCCAGCCGGCCTCGGGTGCGGCGCTAACAATGGCGTCCAAGGCGGCCGCTGCAAAGTCCGGCGTGCCGGCAAAGACGATTCGCATGCGCGATTGTAGAAAGACTCTCAGCGATGCACGGAAACGCGGCAATCGCAGGCGCTCGAGCGTCGGTGCGCCTGCTTTACATTTGCCGAAACAGGTGCACGTATTGTCTCGCGACCGGTAGTTCACGCGAGGTGTCGCGCATCCGTACATACAGTTTGCCGGCAAGATCCCTTCGCGTGGCGGCCACGGCGTTCAAATTGACGATGACCGAGCGGTGAATCTGCGCGAAGTCATTAGGGTTCAGCTGCTCGCCGAGCTCGGTTAGCGGCAGGCGAATCAGCCATTCGGTGAGCTCGGCACCGTCGCGCGCGAAAACGCAGGTGTATTTGTCGTCGGCCTGAAAGTACTGGACGTCGGCGACCGGAATCTGCTGCGTAATTTCTCCTTCGGCAGAACGCTTGCTGGCGCGAATCCAGCGCAAGTGGCGCGCCGGAGCACCGCTCGCTAGGTGTTCGGTCAGCTGCTGCAGCAACGGCGCGAGATTGCGCGCCGGCGCGCCCGCCTTCAACTTTTCAATCGTGCGGCTCAGCCGCTCGTCAGTAACTGGCTTCAGCAGGTAGTCGACCGCATCGCGTTCGAATGCGTCGAGCGCGTATTGGTCATACGCCGTGACGAACACCACTGTGGTGCTGCGCGCGAGCTTTTCGGCGACTTGCAGTCCGGTGGCGCCCGGCATGCGTATATCGAGAAAAGCGATGTCCGGAGCGTGTTCAGCGATCGCAGCCGCGGCGGCCGGGCCGCTGTCGGCAATCGCGGCAATCTGCAACTCGGGCCACAACTTGGAAAGTTTGTCCTTCAGATATTGGGCCAAATGCGGCTCGTCGTCCGCAATGATCGCCTTCATGCCTGCTGCAGCGGGATCGTCATTCGGACACGTGTGCCGCGCGCCAGCGTCTCGACGGCCAACTGCCCGCGATCGCCGTACAGCGACGCGATGCGCTGCCGCAAGTTGGCGAGTCCAACACCGCCCCCCGCGTGGGGCGGAAAGCCGAGGCCGTCATCCTCGACATCGAGTTGCAATACACCGCCGGCTGAGCTCGCCGTCAGGTGTACACGACCGCCTTCAAGTTTCGGCTCGAGCCCATGCTTGACCGAGTTCTCGACCAGCGGCTGCAGTGAAAGCGGTGGAATGTGCGCACTCATAAGATTAGACGGGACGTCGATCGTGTACGAAAGCCGCTCTCCCATTCTGATACGCAGAATGTCCAGATACGCTGCAATCAACGCCGTTTCCTGGGCAAGCGTGGTGCGCTCGCTACGGCTGGCGGCCAGTGACGCGCGCAGCAGATCAATCAGGCGCTCGAGCATCAGCCGGGCATTATCGGGCGCGCTATCGATCAGGCTAACGACATTGGCCAGGGTATTGAATAGAAAATGCGGCTCGATTTGCGCCTGCAGCGATCGAAGCTGCGCGTCAAGGGCCTGCCGCTGTAGCTCGACGACTCGTGCCCGTTCGCGCGCGCTCTCAGCTTCCGCGTGCGCAAGCCGACTTCTTCCGCTCAGGTAGCGATACCAGAACGTCGAGAAAATGATCGACACGGTAACAATCGCGATCACGACCCGAGGTGCGCCGTGCACGATGCGCCCGACATCGACGCCGAGCAGGCTTAGCCCGATCGAATAGCCGATCAGGCAGCCGACGATCGGGATGCCGGCAAAGAACAGCACGCGTGTGAGGGTGGAGAACGCGGCGATGCGGTCACGTCCGATTAGAAATCCGGCGGCGTCGAAAAGGACGTGAATCGTGAGGCCGATCGACTGCGCGATCACAAAATTCCACCCAAGCAGCCGCCATGGATCCGCGCGACCTACGAACCCCCAGGCAATCAGCGTCAGCACCGCCGCAATCGCGGTGTTAAATAGGATCGTCCAGAGAAGGTGCAGCCAGACTGGGCCGGAAGGCCGGACGGAAAACGACCACCAACTGCGCCACGATTGGCTTACTACCGCGACGTTCAACATGATCTAGTGCCCCGTATCAGGTTCCGCAATGTAGCCATTGCCGCGCAACGATCGCAGCGCGATACGACGGGCCGACGCGAACACGGCGCCAATCGACGGCGTTGGACGGCGCCGGTGCGGCCGCAATGAATAGCTCGCGCGACTACGCCGCTTTCGCCTTGCGCTTTTTCAGCCGGGTCTTAATTCGGTCCTGCTTCAACGGCGACAGATATTCGACAAAGACCTTACCGACCAAGTGGTCCATTTCATGCTGCACGCATACTGCCAGCAAGCCCTCGCAATCCATCTCATAGGAAGCGCCATCCAGCTTTTGGGCGCGCACGCGTACCCTCGCAGGCCGAGTTACCGCGTCATAGACGCCCGGTACCGATAAACAGCCCTCCTCGCACTCGATCTGCTCGTCCGACGCCCACACGATTTCGGGATTGACCAGGGCGTGCAGCTGATCCTTGGTTTCTGACACATCCACGACCAGCAGACGTTCGTGCACATCGACCTGCGTTGCTGCCAGACCGACGCCCGGCGCGGCGTACATTGTCTGTGCCAGGTCGGCGACGAGTTGCCGCAATCTCTCGTCGAAACGAGTCACCGGCCGCGCCACCGTTCGCAGGCGTGGATCGGGGTACTCGATGATGTCAAGAAGTGCCACTGAGGTCTCTCCCGGAGCGTTTTTGCGCCGACCGAAATCACGCTGCCAGCTTTCAATCTGCCTTAAATGCCCGAAGTTTGCGTGCTTTTCAAGCACCCGCAACGCGCTGGCTCAGCCAAACTTGCGCGCCAGGTAGCGTCGGTTACGACTATTGGCATCGCGCTTAGTCGGGATCGAAGTCCTAGCAGCATCCGTTGCTATATCAATGCATTACGGTCAAACTTTGCAGCCCATTATTAGATATCGGCGCGGCCCCAGGAAGTTCAAGGGGAAAGGGCTCAGCGCTTCCTTTGGCTTCGTTTCCGTTCCGCGGTGTCAGCGTGACCAGGAGTTTTGATGACCCACATTAAGTTAGGCGTCGTTTCAGCCGCGCTACTCACGCTGTCACTACTAGGCAGCGGCGCGCAGGCACAGGATTCGACCCCCGCGTCGCGTCTGCCGATTACGCCCAAACAGCGCGGTACCGCCGACCAGGTGGCGCAATCCGGAGTGCCGCTTTCTGCGCTGGCACCCAACGCGCCCGAACGCTACACCGTCAAGAGCGGCGACACCCTATGGGGCCTGTCGGGGATGTATCTGACCAGCCCGTGGCGCTGGCCCGAGCTATGGGGCATGAACAAGACGCAGATCAAAAACCCGCACCTGATTTATCCAGGGCAGACGCTGGTGCTGATCAAGGACGGCGATCGCGCCCACCTGCAGATCGCCGAAGGCGAACCTGGCGTCGGTCGGCTCGAGCCGCGCGTACGCGACATTGGCAACGAGCGCACTGCGATTTCCGCGATTCCAAACAATCTGATCGCTCCATTTTTGTCGCAGCCGTTGGTGCTCGACGCCAACGGACTGGCGGACTCGCCGCGCATCGTTGCGACGCAGGAAGGCCGTGTGTTCGTCGGTCGTGGTGACGACGCTTACGCACGCGGCATCCAGGACGATGCGGTCATCAACTACAACGTATTCCGCCCGCTGCGTCCGCTGTATGACCCGGACGACACCGCCCGCAAGAAGCCGATCGCGTACGAAGCGTTCTACCTCGGCACCGCCAACAAGGTCAGCGGCGGCGAGATCGCGAAGATGCGCATCGATTCGAGCAAGCAGGAGATCGGCGTCGGCGACCGACTGCAAGCGGTCGAACGCCAGGAACTCGTCACCTACATGCCCAAGCGGCCGGATGGGCCGATCGACGCGCGTGTCATTTCGATGTATGACGGCGTTCGATATGCCGGTGGCGGAAGTATCGTCACTTTGAGCCGCGGCAGCAACGAGGGAGTTTCCACCGGTGACGTGCTGCAGTTGTATCGCACAGGTGAGACGAAGCTCGATCGCACCGCCAGCAAACGCGAATTCATCAAGTTGCCCGACGAGCAGATTGGACTCGCCTTCGTGTTCCGAGTGTTTCCCGGTATCTCCTACGCGCTGATCGCGCGCGGAACGAGGGCAGTTGAGGTCGGCGACCGCGCAACGAATCCGAGCGACGACGTGGACTTTGCGCGCGAAGAAGAGCGCATGGGGATCACTCCCGATCAGACAAGGCTGTCGCCGCAGCAAGAGCGCGCCAAAGAACTGGGCAACCTGCGCGAAGTAACGCGGGCTCGATACACCCGACGCACAATGCAGGCGGCCGAACGCGCCGCCTGGCTGCGCCTGATCAGTACTCCGGGCCTGGGCCCGCGCGCCGCACGCCAGCTTCTTTCGGTATTCGGTCTGCCTCAGGTCATCTTCGACACCGGGCTTACAACTCTGCTGCGGACGATTCCCGAGCCGCTTGCGCGCGTGTTGTCGCAACCGCCAAGTGCGGAGGCGCGAGCGGCAATCGATGCCACCGAGCACTGGCTGGCGGCAGCGCCTGACCATGCACTGCTGACTCTGGCTGATTCTGCCTATCCACAGGCGCTGCTCGCGACGGCCGACCCACCGCTCGTCTTGTTTGCAAGCGGCCGAGTCGAGCTGCTGAATCGACCTTCACTGGCGATTGTCGGCAGCCGCAATGCAACGCGGCAGGGCAGCGAAAACGCCCAGCTCTTTGCGCGTTCCCTGGCGCAGGCCGGCATCACTGTCGTCAGTGGGCTCGCCCTGGGTATCGACGCCGCAGCGCATCGCGGTGCGCTGGCCGCCGATAGCGACGCTTCGACAATTGCGGTGGTCGGCACCGGAGTCGATGTGACTTATCCAGCGAGCAACCGCACATTGACGACCGACATACGAAAGCGGGGAGTGGTGATCTCCGAATTCGCGTTGCGCACACCGGCCATCGCGCACAACTTTCCGCGCCGCAATCGCATCATCGCCGGCATGACGCGCGGCACGCTGGTCGTGGAAGCAGCGCTCCGCTCTGGCTCGCTGATCACCGCGCGATTGGCCGCCGACAACGGACGCGAAGTGTTCGCGGTTCCGGGCTCGATTCACTCGCCGCTGTCCAAGGGTTGCCATCGGCTGATACGCGACGGCGCCAAGCTCGTCGAATCTGCCCAGGACATACTCGAAGAAATCGGCTTGGCGCGCCGCGGCGCTGCTCGTGCCGACGATCTCCCGGCTGAACCCGCAGCCCATGCAGACGTCCTGGGCCTGGTGGGCCACGATCCGATCGATCTTGAGCGCCTGGTCGAGCAGAGCGGCCGTGAGCCCGGCGAATTGGTCGGCGCTTTGCTTGAGCTCGAACTGGCACAACATATTGAGCGCCTACCGGGTAACCGATACCAAAGGTTGCGTTAATCCGACTATGACCCTTTACAGCGCGCTACCGCTCGCATAAATTGCGCCCACGTGTTTGACGTCCTCGTCTATCTATACGAAAACTATGGCGCGCTGCATGCGTGCCCGGACTCCGAGTCGCTGTCGAAACGCTTGACCGACGCCGGATTCGAAGACGAAGAGATTTCCGACGCACTCATCTGGCTGTCCGGACTGCAGCTCGTTACATCCGAATCGATCGCCGTAGGCCCCGAGAGCGAGCGGGCGTTTCGTGTTTATGCAACCGCCGAATTCGAGCGGCTCGGAATCGAGGCGGTAGGTTTTCTGAGTTTCCTCGAGCAGGCTTCGCAGCTGACACCCACGCAGCGCGAGATCGTCATTGAGCGCGCGCTGGCCACCGATGAAACGCCCATCTCGCTCGACATGCTGAAGGTGATCGTGCTCATGGTGCTGTGGAGCCAGCAGGCCGACATTGACGTGTTACTTCTGGAAGAACTGCTCGGCGCCGGCGACGATCGCGCAAAGCACTAGGCTGCTCCTGCTCGCAGCCGCCGGATTGACGGTCCGGCAGCCCCTTTCCATTTAGTTGTTATCCTGAAAAAAGGAACAAGCTAGAGAGCGGCCCATTTTCGGGGTCGCTCCTTCATTCATGTCAAAAGCATTGATCATCGCCGAAAAGCCTTCCGTGGCCGCGGATATCGCGCGTTCGCTGGGTGACTTCGTCAAGCATCAGGACTATTTCGAGAACGATCAGTACGTGCTGTCGTCGGCGGTTGGGCATCTGCTCGAGCTGCGCGCGCCCGAGCAGTATGACGTCAAGCGCGGCAAATGGACCTTTACGCACTTGCCAGTCATTCCGCCGCACTTCGATCTGGCGCCCATCGCAAGGAGCGAAGCGCGGTTGAAGGTGCTGATGCGACTGATCAAGCGCAAGGACATTGGGCAACTGATCAACGCCTGCGACGCCGGGCGCGAAGGCGAGCTTATTTTTCGTTACATCGTGCAGGCGGCGAAGGCGAAGCAACCGGTACGCCGTCTTTGGCTGCAGTCGATGACACCCGCCGCGATCCGCGAAGCGTTCGAGCGGTTGCGAACCGACGACGAGATGATGCCGCTTGGCAGACGCCGCGCGCAGCCGCTCCGAGGCCGACTGGCTGGTCGGCATCAACGGCACACGCGCGATGACAGCGTTTAACAGCAAGGAGGGCGGGTTTTACCTGACGACGGTCGGCCGGGTCCAGACGCCAACGCTTGCGATTGTCGTCGAGCGCGAGGACAAGATCCGAAAGTTTGTTTCGCGCGACTACTGGGAAGTACGTGCGTCATTCGATGCAAAAGCCGGAACGTACGAAGGCCGCTGGTTCGATCCGAAGTTCAAGAAGAGCGATGACGTCGATGCGCGCGCCGAGCGCTTGTGGGATGCACAGAAGGCGACCGCGATCGCCGACGCGTGCCGCGGCAAGACTGGCACGGCCACGGAAGAGGCAAAGCCGAGTACGCAGCTGGCGCCTTTGCTGTTCGACCTGACATCGTTGCAGCGTGAAGCGAATTCGAAATTCGGATTCTCCGCGAAAACCACGTTGTCGATCGCGCAAGCGCTGTACGAGCGGCACAAGGTCTTGACCTATCCGCGTACCGATTCGCGCGCGTTGCCGGAAGACTATGTCGCCATCGTGCGCAAAACGATGGACGCACTCGGCGGCACGACGCCGTACCGCGAGTTCGCGAAGAAAATTGTCAAGCAAGGATGGGTGAAGCCGAACAAGCGCGTGTTCGACAACACGAAGGTGTCCGACCACTTCGCCATTATTCCGACGCTGCAAACACCCAATCACCTGTCGGAGGTTGAAGCGAAGCTGTACGACCTGGTCGTTAAACGTTTTCTGTCGATCTTTTTCCCGGCGGCCGAATATCTGGTGACGACGCGCATCACCGAGGTCGAGGGGCATTCGTTCAAGACCGAAGGCAGAGTACTGGTCGAGCCCGGCTGGCTTGCGATCTACGGACGCGAGGCAATGCAGGAGCAGGGGTCGCTGCCCAAGATCGATCAGGGCGAGCGGGTCAAGGCGACTGACGTGCAATCGATCGCACTCGCAACGCGTCCGCCTGCGCGCTACACGGAAGCGACGCTGCTATCCGCAATGGAAGGCGCAGGCAAGCTGATCGAAGACGACGATCTGCGGGCCGCGATGGTCGGCAAGGGACTCGGCACGCCGGCGACACGCTCCCAGATCATCGAAGGATTGATCGATCAAAAGTACATGGTGCGCGATGGCAAGGACCTACGGCCGACACGCAAGGCGTTCGATTTGATCACCCTGCTCAAGGGTCTTGATATCGAAGAGCTGACCGCCCCCGAACTGACCGGCGAGTGGGAGCACAAGCTGTCGCTGATGGAGCACGGCCAGCTAAAGCGCGATCTCTTTATGAAAGAGATTGCGGGCATGACGAAGAAGGTCGTCGACCGGGCCAAGAGCTATCAATCGAACACAGTGCCAATCGACGACCCGGCAACGCTGGCGACGCCGTGCCCCAATTGCAAAGGCAAGATCGTCGAGAACTACCGGCGCTACGCGTGCACGAAGTGCGAGTTTTCGCTGCCGAAGCATCCGGGCAGCCGCACGTTCGAGGTTGAGGAAGTCGAACAGCTGTTGCGCGATCGAACGATCGGTCCGCTGAATGGCTTCATCAGCAAGATGGGACGACCGTTCTCGGCGGTGCTCAAGATCACGCCGGAACTAAAGATTGAGTTCGACTTCGGGCAGTCCAACGACGACGGCAGCTCCGATCCGATCGATTTTTCAAATGCAACGATGATCGGCCCGTGCCCGAAGTGTGCCGGCCGCGTCTTCGAGCAGCCGATGTCGTACCTGTGCGAGAACAGTGTCGGCGCTGAGAAGCGCTGCGATTTTCGTTCGGGCAAAGTTATCTTGCAGCAGCCGATCGATGCGACGCAAATGACGAAGCTGCTGAATGAGGGGAGAACGGATCTGATGCGCGGATTCGTTTCGAATCGGACGCGTCGAAAATTCTCGGCGTTTTTGGTCAAAAAACCGGACGGCACTACGGGATTCGAATTCGAGCCGCGGGCGGTGAAAGCTGGAGCACCGGCCAAACGCGCCGGCAAGACCAGCAACGGCGCAGTAGAAGCGGCGCCGGTCGCCAAGCCGTCGAAGACGCGAGTGCGGCCAGCCGTGGTCGCCGGCGCAACTTCAGTGTCGCAGGCGAAGACGAGTAAGCCGGCGCGCAAGGTGAGTAGCGCTGCGGCTCGCAAGCCGGTGGTGAACACCGCGCGCGCACGTCCAGCGCAAGGAAGCCGGCGGCACGACGCTAGTCGGTTCGAGCGGTTGACCGCACGTTGTTGCGCGCTTAGCGTCAACGATATGAACAAGATACCTACCGCGATCTGCTCGCGTGCATTGGTTGTCGGCGCAGCACTGACCGCGATGTTCTTGCTAACCGGCGCCGTGGCTGTTTCATGCGCCGGCGATCCTGCACTCGACCCGTCACGGCCAACCAATCCCTCCAATCCCTCCAGCTCCAGCCGACCTGCCAGTGCGGCGATGGGCCAATGGTTTCCGAATAAGACGTACGACACCTGCACGCAAGAATTTCACGACAGTTTTTTCGTCGTCGGACCGGACGGCAAGCGGTATCCAACCTGGCATCCGCCCGTTGCAGTGGACCCGGCGAATGGGCGCGAATGCACCTTCGGGCACGAGCATGGACGCGATCCGCGCGCTTCCGCGCTTTGGACGTTCGTGCGCGACCACTATGCGTTCGATGAAAACAGCAATGGAGTGATCGACCCGACCGAGCGTGACATAAGCGGCATTCCGTTCGGCTATGTTGCCGAACAGCTGATTGCGCTGAACGCTGCCATCGGCGATACCGCATGCGAATCGTTTCGAAGATCATGTCGGCTACAAAATCGCCTGGGAAAACAGCGTACTGCGCGAGCGGGTGATCAACGGCCAGGTGCAGACATTCGACCTGTTCTGCGATGTGTTGACCGTCATTCATCAGGAATCGCACGCCGCGGAATCGCTTGCAAGTAATCTGCATCAACTGACCTACGCGATCGATTGCAATCGCGGCGCCGATGTGTCGCTCTACTCGGTCAAGCTGCTGGCCAATGTGATGGCTACCTTTGGCGATCCCGCAACTTTCGTTGCGAATCTTCCGGCGACCGGCTTCACCGAGATCGTTTTCGGCACTGCGCAACCCTTCACTTCGCCGGACGGTGGTGTCGAACTTGGTCGCGTAATTCCGACGATCGACAATGTGCGCAACGATATCTTCGTCCCCATCACGCAGACCTCGAATTTTTCGACCGGGCTGATTGAAAAGTGGTTCAGCGCAGTGTCGTTGGTCAAGCAGGACGGCACCGAGCTGGCCGCATTCGATCCTGCGTTTACCGTGTATTCACCGTCGCGCTACTTCGATCCGGATGCGATAGATGGTATCGCCCGATCGATCGACGTTTGCTACACCGGTCTTGGTGTGGCCGGGCAATTAATCGACGATCCGTTCCGCGCCGGCAGCATCGTGCGCCAAGCGCGCGGTGTTGAGTGCAGCTCGATCGCTCCGAATGGCCCCGCAACCGCAGTCGTTGCGCGCATACCTTTTGATGATCCTCGTTCGCCGTTCAACGGCTGCCGGCGCGAAGTGACATTCGCTGCCTCAACGGTTCGCAACGGCGGCGGAGCGACGATTTGGTACACGGATCCGTATGGGCGCGGTGCCCGCGCGGCAGCATTCACTGGTGGGGTCAAGCAGTATGTCAGCGCAGTCGACAATACGACGCAAGGTGTCGCGCTGGCTGCGAAGATTTTTGGCGGCGATCTATCGAACTGTCAGACCGGCGCGGGCGTTCACGCACCGAACTAGCTCGTCATCCCAAATGCCAGCAAGAGCGCATGGGTACGTATCGCGCCGCCGCGTGCTGGGCGTAACCGCGGCCTCTGTCTCTGTATTAGGCGCGGGGTCGGGCGCAGCATTCGCGCAACTCGTATCGAGCAAAACGCTGCGCATTATTCTGACGGCACCCCCGGGGTCATCGATCGATGTGCTGGGTCGTGTAATTGCAGAGAAATTGCGCGAGCGCAGCGGTCAAGCGGTGGTCGTCGAAAACCGGCCCGCCGCTGGCGGCACTGTCGGCACCCATGAGATCTCGAGAGCCGCGCCTGACGGTGCGACGATTGGGCTGTCATTCACTGGCCCGTTGGCGACTGCGCCGTTTCTGTATTCGAAACTGCCGTATGACCCGCTCAAAGACTTGGCACCGATCGTACTCGTCGGCACTGCGCCGAACGTGCTGGCAGTTCCGAGCGCATTGCCGGTCAATTCGTTCAAGGAATTTGTTGCGTACGCCCGGCAACGCCCGGGGCAGTTGAACTACGCGTCGGTCGGCAACGGCAGTGCGTCGCACTTGTCGATGGAATTGCTGAAGACGGAAGCCGGCTTATTTCTGGTTCACATTCCATTCAACGGCGCACCACCCGCCGTGCAGGCAACCGCCGCGGGTGACGTACAAGCGGTGATGTCGAACCCGACGACGCTATTGCCCGTTGTGCAGACGGGGCGCATTAGGCTGCTGGCTGTCACGAGCCGCGAGCGATGGCCTGCATTACGTGAACTACCGACGATTCACGAAAGCGGCTTTCCCGGATTCGAAGCAATCGCGTGGAACGGATTCGTCGCACCCGCAGCGACGTCGCGAGCGCACATCGACGAACTCAACCGGGAGATCAACACCGTTCTTGCGATGCCGGATGTGAGGTCGCGTATCGAAGCGGCAGGCTGGCGGATCGGCGGCGGCACGCCTGAATCTTTCGCCAGTTTCATGCAAGCTGAACGTGCTCGTTGGCAACCGGTGATCAGGCGCAGCGGTGCACGCTTGGATTAATTCATCGTGATTGCGTCGGCGGCGGCGAGCGACGACAACAGCGCCGCGTTGATTTGGCCCATCGATAGTCCCACGAGTTGCGCGGCCCGCTCAGAGCCCACCGCGTCGCCGCGCTCGATCACTTCGGCGAGCGCGAGATAAACGCCATAGGCACCTTCATGCGCGCGCACAGCGTCGAGCACCGGTCGTGGCAATACCGCTGAGGCGAACAACCGTTCGTGCGAATGCCCGGTGATCTGCTGTAGCAAGGAGAATGCGCCCACCGCGAACAGGTCATCGCGCATGCCGCCGACCTGACTGGCCAGCGCTTCAAGAAAGAAGCCGCGGTGGACTGCCATGTAGATGAGCGGCATCGAGCGTGTGTTCGCGGATGACACACCAAGCAGCAGCACTAGCCAGCGCACCAGCCGTTTGTAGCCGAGCACCAGAATCGCGTGGCGCAGAGACGTGATCGGCGCCGTCAGCGCCGCAGCCGGCGCCAACGCCGGACTGTTAATCACCGACAGCAGCATCAGTGCAAGGCTCGGCTCGTTCTTGAAAGCGCGTTCCAGCGCCATTACGTCGGCATCGCCTTGAATAAGTCGCACGATGTCGAGGACCGCACGCCGCGTCGGCTCAAGGCCTGCGGAAGGCTCGACCATGGGCTCATCGAGCGGCCACCCGATTGTCGCCTGCGCGCCGTGCGCTAACGCTGATTCCACATCCGAGCGCGTATGCACGTCTCGCACCCACAGCGCCGACGCGCCGTCATGCAATCGGCCGCTTTCAGAATCGTCAACGACCGCTGTGAACAGCCGCAGTGTGTCGCGCGGCAGAGGATGCTTCGACTGCCGCAATATGAATCTCAGTCCGGCGTGATGCGCGGCTTCAATCAGCGGCAGCTGCTGCGGGGTCATGACCTCCGCGCCGATCTCGAGCAGGACATTGGCTTTTTTGCCCCATTCGCCGATCGCCTGCAATTCGGTCTTCAGCGAAACTGGCGTCGGCGCAAGCACGACGATTCCACGTGAAGGCGATGATGTCTGATCTGCCAGCGCAGCAATGACACCACCGACGGTTGACGTCAATGACTCTGCCGCGTTGGACGCCGGCCTGACTTCTATTCGCACTCCGAGCACACGGCGGTCGCGCGCGACAATGGGTCGCCAGCCGAGGCGCAGGTGATCCAATGCGACGCCTTGGTCAGCCGCGCGCTCGGTAGCGTCGTCCAGTCGAAGGAGGGAGCCGTCCATACCTGACTTTCGGCGTCAAACCAGCATCGCTTGAACTTGTCGGAGCCAAGAAAAGGGCGCCTTCGGCGCGGCTTTAGCCGTGCGGCCTTGCCCAGATGCCTCCCTGCGGGCGTGCCGTCGTCGACGCATGAGACAATCGCGCGCTTTTCGCGCCGCTGCGTGCCTTTTCGCCCCCATCTCCGGTCTTTCAACGTCCCTCGATGCCGCTTTTTGCTTCCACGATCCTGTTGTCGGCATTTCTGCTGTTTCTGGTACAGCCGATCATCGCCAAGCAGATCCTGCCGTGGTTCGGTGGGACATCGGCGGTCTGGACCACATGCCTTGTGTTCTTCCAGGTCGTCTTGCTTGCGGGATATACCTATTCGCATCTAACGACTCGGTATCTGTCAGCGAAGCAACAAGCTCGTCTGCACATCGCACTGCTCGCGTTGAGCCTTCTTTTTCTGCCGATCGTTCCCAGTGAAGCGCTGAAACCAGCCGCCGGTGCCGACGCCGCGCTGCGCATCGTCGTGCTGCTGGTCGCGACGATCGGGCTACCGTACTTTCTGTTGTCATCGACCGGCCCGCTGCTACAGAAGTGGGTGGCGCCGCACTTTCCCGAGAAGTCCGTTTACCGGCTGTTCGCGTTGTCGAACTTCGGATCGCTGATCGGGTTGCTTGCATTTCCATTCGTGATCGAGCCATTTTCGACATCTCACGCGCAATCGATCGTGTGGAGCATCACGTACGCAGTGTTCGTGGTCGCGTGCGCAGCGTCGGCATGGAAGGCGTCGCGCTCGGTAGTCGGTCAAAGTGCCGCCGCCGGCGTGATAGCGGCTGACCCCGAAGGTCCGGCGCCGCGCTTCAGTGACTACGCCGCTTTGGCTTGCGTTCGCCGCGCTTGGCTCCGTGTTGCTGTTGGCGACCACGAGTCACATTACGCAGAACATCGCGTCGGTGCCGTTCTTGTGGGTCCTGCCGCTGTCACTGTATCTGCTGAGCTTCGTCGTCGCGTTCGAAGGACGCCAGGGTCGCGGCTGGTATCAGCGTGTTTGGTTTCTGTTTCCCACGCTGCTGCTACTGGTGGCGATGGCCGCGGGCTTGGAGGCCAACCGCGGCGTACTCGACGTCGGCCTGGCAGTTCCGCTGTACACGGTCGGCATGATGATGGCGGCGTTTTTCTGCAACGGTGAGCTGGCATTGAGCAAGCCGGTGCCGCGTTACCTGACGCACTTTTACCTCACGATCTCACTCGGCGGCGCACTCGGCGGCATGTTGGTCGGCCTGGTCGCCCCGCGCGTGTTTCCGACGTACTTCGAACTACCGGTTGCACTCGTGTTGCTCGCGTCGCTCGCAGTGTTCGTGGCGCGCAAGATTCGGTGGCTCGTCGGACCGGCGATCGTCGCGACGCTTGCAACCGCGTGGTTCGGCAGCGAGTACATCGGATTCCTGCGCGATGACGTCGTCTACATGCATCGCAACTTTTACGGCACGCTGCGCGTCAAGGAACAGGGCGAAGGCGACCACCAGGTGCGCCGGCTGCTGCACGGCGTGATCCTGCACGGCGAACAACCGACGATCGGTGCGAGCCGGCTTGAGCCTGGCACGTACTACGCGCGCACGTCCGGTGTGGGCCGCGCGATCGAATCGAAGCAGAGCCAGGGGCCGGTCAGACTGGGATTCGTGGGGCTTGGTGTCGGCACGTTGTCGGCGTACGGCCGTGCCGGTGACGTCGTGCGTTTTTACGAGCTTGATCCGGATGTGCTGTCGCTGGCGAAGACCCAGTTTTCTTACTTGAGCTCATCTCCGGCGACGATTGAATTCGTGATTGGCGATGCGCGCTTGTCCATGGAACGCGAACTCTTATCAGGCGCGCTACAGCGCTATGACGTGCTGGCGATCGACGCCTTTTCGAGCGACTCGATACCGGTGCACTTGATTACCTCGGAAGCAACCGCGCTGTTTTTTCAACACTTGAAGTCTGACGGCATCCTCGCGTTTCACATCTCCAATCGCTTCCTCGATCTGAAGCCTGTGCTCGCCAACATTGCCCAAGCCAACAACTTGGCGGTGAGACTGGTCACCGACACTCCGGGCAACAACAGTACCGCGTCGCTCACCGACTGGGTACTGCTTGCGCGCTCGCCCGCAGTGTTTGACAACGAGAAGCTTGCTGAAGTCGTCGAGGACATCGATCCGAACCCGAACTTCTCGCTTTGGACCGATCAGTTCAACAACCTGATTGACGTTTTGAAATCGAATCCGATTAACGAGCTTCGGCGACTGATCGGACTCAGCTGACTCTCTTATGCCAACGCAACGCAAACCCCGCATCGTCGTTAAGAATTCGCGCGTCCACGGACGCGGCGTTTATGCAGCGCGCCGCATCAAAGCCGGCGAGAACATCATCGAGTACAAGGGCCAGCGTATTCCCTGGAAAGAGGCCGACAGGCGCCCGCCGTCGAACCCCGAGGACCCCCATCACACATTCTTTTTTTCGCTCGAGGACCAGAAGACAGTGATTGATGCCGGGGTCGGTGGCAACGCAGCGCGCTGGATCAACCATTCGTGCGACCCCAATTGTGAGACCGAGGAAACGGATGACGGGCGCGTCTTCATTCAGGCAATGCGCGATATCAGGCCAGGCGAAGAACTCAACTACGACTACAGCCTGACGATCGAAGAGCGCCTTACGCCCACGCTAAGGAAGAACTACGAATGCCGATGTGGCGCGAAGAACTGCCGCGGCACGATGCTCGGGCTGAGCAAGCGGCAAATGCCGAAAACTGCCAAGTCTTCGAAGTCGCGACGTAAACCGGCTTGAAGTCCGGCGCATTAATCCACACGTTCGATAGCGAGAACTCGCGCGTGCGCCTAACGTCCAAGAACCGTGAAAAAAATTCTGACTCGTCCACTGACTCTGCTACTAGGCGCGCTGACTGTTGGCGCTGGCGCGGCGGGGTGCGCATCGCTTGACGAATGGCAGCGGCAGGCCATTTTTGATCCGAGAAACGGCAGTCAGCGCTGGTTTTCCGAACCGCTTGCCGGCACCGAGCAATTCGACGTGGCGCTGGCCAATGGCCACACGCTAAATTTCTGGTACGTGCCCCAAGTAGATCCGAAGAGCGCGCCGACCGTGTTGTACCTGCACGGCGCGCGCTGGAATCTGAATGGCAGCGTGTTCAGGATGGCGCGCTGGGTGGATCTCGGTTTCAACGTGCTCGCGGTCGACTACCGTGGTTTCGGAAAGAGCACCGATCTGCTTCCGTCTGAAGAAACTGCTTATGCGGACGCGCGCGTCGCATTTGACGAATTGAAACGCCGCGAGCCCGATCCGACGCGCCGCTTCATCTATGGCCACAGTCTTGGCGGCGCATTGGCGATCGATCTGGCGGCAGGCCCGTTGAAGGAATCGGAAAACGAAGTCGGCGGCATCATCATCGAATCCACCTTTACGTCGATCCCGGCTGTCGTGCGTGCAACGAAATATGGCTGGGTACCCGGTATCGAACTCGCGGTCACGCAGGCGTTTGATTCGGCGACCAAGATCGGCAAGGTCGAGACGCCGTTGTTGATCATTCACGGCACCTCCGACGGCATCGTGCCGCACGCAATGGCCGACGAGCTCTTTGCCGCAGCCGCCAGCAAGCTGAAGAAGGTTGTGAAGATCGACGGCGGTACGCACTCAGGCGCAAGCCGGACCGGCGGCACCACTTATCGCGATGCGGTACTCGACTTCGTGCGGCAGAGCTCGCAGCAGAGCGCGGCCGCGATCAAGGGATAACGATCGACGCTCCTAGTGGCGGCGTGGTCGCTCTTTCAGGTTCGTGATCTGCCCGATTTTCCACGGCCGCATGCCCAGCACGATGCCGATCGACTGCCGCTGATCCGGCGGTAACGTGCTGTCGAGTTCCGCCAATTCGTTGAACTCCGCAGCCAGCCTGTCGAGCTTGCGGTGAACGACCGCGAACGAAGCTGGCGAAACGTCACGGAACTCGAAACGAAAATTTCCGCCATAGCGATCGAACTCGACCGCCAGAAATTCGGCCATCGTCCGTTGACCGTGCTTGGCGCGGATCGCACCGCTCGGCCGCAAACGTAGATGCCGACCAACGCGGACTTTTACCTTGTTCGATGGGAGAAGTTCGATCAGCTGCAATCGGTCAAGCTTCACCAGTAGCTTTGTTAGCTCGGGTTCGGTCAACTCGTAGCGCGCCAAGATCTGCGCGGGCTGCCAATCGTTAAACAGTAAATAGAACACACCCATCAGGCGCGGCTCGGCAGCCAACGCGTGCTCCTGTGTCTCGGTCATTTCTTCCGGCGCGTCGCCGGCGCCTCGCGCGAGCTTCGCGAGCTCGAAAAAATCGAGCTCAAGCGCCGTCAGTACCTGTTCGAGCCGATGCAACGTAAACGTTCGCTGCGAGAAAAGCCGCTTCACGCTGGCCTCGGACATCCCGATGCGACGCGCCAGCTCCGCATAGGTGATGTGCCGGCTCTTCAAAACTCGCTTCAGCGAATCGATCAGTTGCTCGGTACTCATTCGTGCGCCCCCGTAGTGCTCGAAGTATCGATACTCGATACTTTACCAGTGAAGTGCGGAACGGTGCCCGCTCGTCGTCGATTCTTTGAACGCCGCGATGTCGCGGTATGCCCTAGAGGATGTATGAGTAGTTTGATCATGCAAGCAGGCGTCACCGTATTGCTCGCCGACTTCGTGTCGGGCGTGGTGCACTGGGTTGAAGACGCATATGCACGGCCCGGAGCGCCGCTGATCGGCTCACTGGCGGAGGACAACCTCCGCCACCACTGGCGGCCGCGCGAATTCTTGCGCAAGACCTGGCTCGCCAGCTCGTGGGACTTGCTGCTCGCCGGCGCAATATTGATCTCAGCCGCGCTTTATATGGGCTGGCTTAGCTGGCATGTGGTGCTATTCGCTTTGCTTGTGATCAACGCGAACCAGATTCACAAGTGGGCCCATATGAACAGCGCCGAAGTGCCGGTTACCGTACGGTGGTTGCAGAAGCTACACATCCTGCAGACGCCGCGACACCACGGCAAGCACCACGCAGGCTCGCGCACAACGCACTACTGCGTGCTCACCAACTTCCTTAACCCGCTGCTGGAGGAGGTGATGTTCTGGTCGCGCGTCGAGCGTGTGGTCGAACGCGTCACTGGCGTCAAGCGCCGCACTGAAGCCGAAGAGTTGAAGCTGCTCGGCCTGTCAGCGGCTTGATATACGCCGCTTAAGCTTCGGTTGCCGCGCCGGGCGAAAGCTCGGCGCGGCGCAGCCGCAACGAATTACCTATCACCGATACGGACGATAACGCCATGGCCGCCGAGGCGATGATCGGACTGAGCAACCAGCCGGTCAGTGGATAAAGAACTCCGGCTGCTATTGGTACGCCGGCAGCGTTGTAAACGAAAGCAAAGAACAGGTTTTGCCGGATGTTGCGCATCACCGCGCGCGACAGCAGGCGCGCACGCACAATGCCGTCCAAGTCGCCCTTCACCAACACGATGCGCGCCGACTGCATCGCGATGTCGGTGCCGTGTCCCATAGCGATGCCAACATTGGCAGCTGCCAAGGCCGGGGCATCGTTAATTCCGTCTCCCGCCATCGCGACGATCCTGCCTTGTGCCTGCAGTTCCTTGATCAATGCATTCTTGTCGGCTGGTAGCACTTCGGCACGGAAATCGACAATACCGAGCTTCGCCGCCACTGAAGTTGCGGTCGCCGCGCCGTCGCCCGTGGCCATAACAATCCGCACGCCAGCGGCGTTTAGCGCAGCAATAGCTGCCTGCGTGGTCGGTTTGATCGGATCGGCAATCGCGAGTAGTCCGAGCAATCGGTTCTCAACGCCGACGAACACGACCGTGTTGCCGTCGCTGCGAAGCCGATCCGCCTCAGCGCTGAGTGCGGCCAGATCGATGCCCGCTTCGCTCAAGAAGCGCGCGCTGCCAAGACGAGCACGCCCAGCGGGCGCCGTTCCTTGAACACCGCGACCGGTGATCGATTCGAACGCGCTGACGACGGTCGGCACCACATTGCGCTCTTTCGCAGCAGCGAGAATCGCCTGCGCGAGTGGATGCTCGCTCGACACCTCCAGCCCTGAGGCCGCCGCCAGCACTTCGCTCTCACCGACGCCTGCAACGGCAGTGACTCCGACTACGCGCGGCTTGCCTTCGGTCAGCGTGCCGGTCTTGTCGACCACCAGCGTATCGACCTTCTGCATCAGCTCGAGCGCTTCCGCATCACGTATCAGCACGCCCAACTGCGCGCCGCGACCCACACCCACCATGATCGACATAGGTGTCGCCAAGCCGAGCGCACACGGGCACGCGATGATCAACACGCTCACTGCGACAACCAAAGCGTTGACAAAGCGGGGCTCGGGGCCGGCGACGATCCACACCACTGCTGCAAGCAGCGCAATCAGCACAACCGTCGGCACGAACCAGCTCGCGACGAGATCCGCGAGCCTCTGCACCGGCGCGCGTGTGCGACCCGCCTCGGACACCATCTGAACAATCTGCGCCAGCAACGTATCGGCGCCGACGCGCTCGGCGCGCATCACAAAGCTGCCGGTTTGATTGATCGTCGCACCCGTCACTTTTGCACCTGGTTCCTTGCCCACCGCCAGCGGCTCGCCGGTCATCATCGATTCATCGATATTCGATCGGCCCTCAAGCACCACACCATCGACCGGCACCTTGTCGCCCGGACGCACGCGCAACCGATCGCCCGCATGCACTTGGTCGAGCGCGACTTCACGCTCCTGTCCGTCGGCGTCGATGCGCAAGGCTGTGGGCGGAGCGAGTTGTAGCAGCGCGCGTACCGCTGACGAGGTTTGCGAGCGGGCGCGCAATTCGAGCACCTGGCCCACGATCACTAGCGTCGTGATGATCGCAGCGGCTTCGAAGTAAAGCGGCGGCGCGCCATTCATCATGAATGCTTCCGGCAGCATTTGCGGAAACAAAAGCGCGAAGACGCTGAAGCCATAGGCGGCGGCGACCCCGAGCGCAATCAACGTGAACATATTCGGCGAGCGGTTGCGAATCGATTGCCAGCCGAGTCGGAAAAAGAAAGCTCCGCACCACAGCACCACCGGTGTTGCGAGCAACAACTGGGTCCAGCCGAACCAACTGCCCATGGCGCTGATCAACTGCTGATGCATTGCGGGCGCAATCTCGGTCATCGCCATCAGCGCGATCGGCAGCGATAGCGCCGCAGACATCCACAACCGACGCGTCATCGTTCTCAGCTCGGTGTCGTCGGTGGCGACCGATGCGTCGACAGGTTCGAGCGCCATGCCACAGATCGGACAGTTACCCGGCCCGACCTGCCGAATCTGCGGATGCATCGGGCAGGTGTAGATGGCGTCGGGCTGCGAAGCCTTGGGAGCAGATGCCGGGCGCGGGTCCGAATATTTCGCCGGGTCTGCTGAAAACTTGGCTGCGCATCCGGCGCTGCAAAAGAAATAATCGGAGCCTGCGTGGACTACGTGGTACTTCGAGTGGCGCGTGACCTTCATGCCGCAGACCGGATCGACCAGATTCTCGTCGGGTATAGCAACCGCCGCGTCACCACCGTGACTGCAGCAGGCACGCTGCTCATCGTGACCGGAACGTTCCATCGCGGTCGTGTCGCACTTGATTGCTTGATTTTTCATTGACCCCCCAACATCGGCGACCGTCATCGCCTTGGGCCACACGCGCAGCACCGCGCCGTCGCGAATCGCGAATCGCGTCGAGCAGATCGTTCTCGCCGGTCTTGCCGGCGGCGACGCGCGCCTCCCACGCTTGCCTTAGATATGACAGCATACGAGCGCATTCTGGGGCTCGGCGACCTCGGTGCCAACGGCATGGGCATTCCGGTCGGCAAGCTCTCGCTTTACACCGGCTGCGCCGGCGTGCACCCGCAACGCTGCCTGCCGGTGGCGCTCGATGCAGGAACTGACAACGATGCGTTGCGCAACGACCCTTTCTACATCGGCGTGAAGCACAAGCGGCTGCGCGGCAAGCGCTATGACCAGCTGGTGGACGAGTTCGTCGCGGCGGTTCAGGAGGTGTTCCCCGGGGCACTGATTCAGTTTGAAGATTTCGCGAATACAAACACATTTCGGTTGTTGCACAAGTATCGCGAACGGGTCTGCACGTTCAATGACGACATCCAGGGGACAGCGGCGGTCGCGCTCGCCTTCCTTGCGGCCGCGCGCACGCTGGCGCGCGAAACGACCCAGTCAGACCTCGATCAAGGCAGCGTTTCTCCACCGCTTGCACACATCCGCGAGGTTCCCGCGCGGATTGCGACTGCGGTGGCTGAAGTGGCATACCAGCGTCGCCTGACATCGCGCCGCCGGCCGCGCAACGTACTCGCCGACGTACGTTCGCAAATGTACGACCCGCGATATCCGCGGTACGCGTAGCGAACATGACATCTGTTTGACGTGCATCAATGCTGTTGATGCGGTTGAGCCGCCTAATGGGTGTCAGGCGGCTGCGTACGATCGGAAAGTCTGTCGTCGCCTTCCAAAACTGATCGAGGGAGTAGTGATGAAACAGCGTCTTTCTCTCGTCGCAATCGCGGTGGCTGCCGCCATGCTTGCCGGCTGTGCTACCAAAGAAGAAACCTGTCATGTTTATTCGACCTCGTAACGTGCTGGCGTTGGCGGTGCCGCTTGCGGTGGCCGTGATCGCGCAATACGACGCCAGCGCGCAGACCGGTCCCCGCCGCGGCGACCGCAGTGGCAAGGAAGTGGCGGAAGCCGTGTGCGCCGAATGCCACGCAGCGGGCGTGAAAGGCGCGCCGCGCATCGGTGAACGTGCTGAGTGGAGCGTTCGACTTGGCCACGGACTCGATAATGCGGTGAACGCGGCGATCCGAGGCCATGGAGGCATGCCGGCGCGCGGCGGCAAGGCAGAACTGACCGACACCGAGGTCAGGAACGCCATCATCTACATGTTTAACCCCGCTACTGCACCCAAGGAAGGCGCGGCGGGCGCGACGACGGCTGCCACCGTACCTGCGAAGCCGGCCGGTAACGTCAAGACAGTCGGCGGGGCCGAGATTTATCTGGGCGTGCTTCCGGCGGAAGTCCTGCGCTCATTTCCGAAGGATTCGGCGGAGCGAACGATGCACGGCGGCGTTCCCAGCGGCACTGGGCACTACCACGTCAACGTCTCTGTGCTCGATGCGGCGACCAAGGCACCCATCTCAGGCGCAAAGGTCGACATCAAAATCGACGACCCTGGCATGAGCAGCGAGACGACGACGCTGCAACCGATGGCGACCAACAGCATTCCCAGCTACGGCACCTACATCAAGTTGAAGGGAAAAACGCAGTACACGTTCACCGTTAAGATTCAGAAGCCCGATTCGCCGCAGCCTATTGAGGCTCGATTCGAGCATCGCGTGTACTGAGCTAGATCAGGAAGAGAAACCGGGGCACGCCGGCCGCGCCAAGTCCATCACTGCTTCAGCATCGCAGCCACCGCCTCGCAGCGTGCTCGCAGCGTCTGCGGATCGGTATCGGTATCGATCAGCTTGACGATTGCGTTCTCGTCGCCCGCGGGCGTTTCGAGCGCACCGAGCTGATCGGTGAGCACATCGAGTGTCGCGTCCGACGCGTCGGTGCCGTGTGCGAGCCTTGCTGCAACGCGCGCTTGCAATGTCTCCCGCGCGGCCTGGCAGAAGACAATCGTCGGTTGCGCGCCAAGCTGCTTTGCCAGTTCGCAAAACATCGCGCGGTCGGCGCGATGCAGAAATGTCGCATCGACGATAGCCGGAAACCCGGCGTCGACGATGACGATTGCGGCGCGCATCAGCTGCTCGTACGTGCGACGTGTCGTTGCCGCGTCGTACAGATCGGAGCCGATTCCGATATGCAGGTGCTCCGTGGCCGCGATGCCGGCCAGGCGCTTGCGTTCGACGTCGGAGCGCACGCGCAGCGCCCCCAGTACTTCTAGTAGATGCTGCGAAACTGTCGTCTTGCCCGATCCCGTGACGCCGCAGGTGAGCACCATGCGCGGCCGTGTAACTTGCGTCAGACGCTCGGCGACGGTTACATAGCGCGTAGACGCTCGCTCGTCGATTTCGCGCTCAGTCGCGGCGGTGCCCGGCTGGCCGCGACGAATTAAGGCCACCTTCGCACGCACCAGCGCGCGATAAACGGCATAAAAGCGCAGCGTGGCGAGGCCCGCGTAGTCACCGCTCGCCTCCAGATAGCGATTCAGCAGGCGCCATGCCAAGCGCGGAAGCCCGTGATCGATCAGATCCATCCACGTGAACGCCAAGTCGCTCATAACGTCGATAAAGCGCAGCTGTGGGTTGAATTCGATGCAGTCGAACGGCACCGGTTCGGCATCGATCAGCACCAGGTTGCCCAGATGCAGATCACCGTGGCATTCACGTACGTGGCCGGAAGCGCGGCGCTCAGCAAAGGCGGGGGCGCGCCGCGCGAACTCGGTTTCGGTCCAGCGCGCCAGAAGCTCGATGCGCTGGCGCTGCGATGGATCCGGGGTAAGCCGCTGCAGCTCTCTCAGATTGTCCATCGTCCAGCGGCTGATCTCGTCGGGAGCGCCGAAGGTGCGGTCGGAAGGTGCGACATCGCAGCGCGCATGAAGCGCAGCGATCGTGTCGGTCATCCGGTCGATTAGCGCAGCGTCCAACGTGCCGAGCTGCGCCATTTGGTCGAGCTGCGCACTGCGCGAGAACCTGCGCATGCGCACGGCATAGTCGATGACCGTACCGTCGCCGCCAATACGCAAAGCCGTACTCGTGCGTGAGCGTGTAATGGGCACGACCTCCAGGTAAAGCCTCGGTGCGCTGCGGCGGTTCAGGCGAACTTCCTCCTCACAGAAATGCCGTCGCCGCGCCAGCATGGAAAAGTCCACGAAACCAAGATCAACCGGCTTTTTCAGCTTGTAGGCGTACTCGCCTGCCAATAGCACGGACGAGATATGGGTTTCGATTACCTCGACCGCATCAACGCAGTGCGAATAAACGGCCGGGTCACGCAGTGCGGCTACCAGCGCAGTGTGAGAACGCGCCGCAGCGTCGGCGATGGCGCTATCCATGCCGCGATTCTCTGGGGCAAAGGCGCAGGCGGATTGATAAAAACTTGATCACTTCACTGAGATGATCAGTAGTCCTTGCCCGCCTGCTCGAACTCGACTTCGACCGTCTTGCCCTCAGTCAGTTTGTCCAGCAGCGTCCTATCGGTGACCTTGAAACCCATTGTCATGGGCCAATTCAAGCTCTTCACTGGCTTACAGCGGGTTTCATGCCGTTGCACGGCGGCTCTTCCAGAAGGCCAGGCTGAGCGTCCGCCGCTCCCGCGGCCGCCGCATCAACAAGTACGCAGCGGGTATCACGAACATCGACAGCAGCGGCGCGGTGATCATGCCGCCGACCATCGGCGCAGCGATACGCTGCATCACTTCGGATCCGGTGCCTTCGCCCCACATGATCGGCAATAGGCCTGCGATGATCACCGCGACCGTCATCGCCTTCGGTCGCACGCGCAGCACCGCGCCGTCGCGAATCGCGTCGAGCAGATCGGCTTCACTAATCTTGCCCGCAGCAACGCGCGCATCCCACGCCTGCCTTAGATATAGCAGCATGATCACACCGAACTCGGCGGCGACGCCGGCCAGCGCGATGAATCCCACCGCTGCTGCGACTGACATGTTGTAGTCGAGCAGGTAAAGCAGCCAGATGCCGCCGATCAGAGCGAACGGCAGGGCGGCCATGATCAACGCCGCTTCGTCGAAGCGTTTGAAGGTCAGATACAGCAACACAAAGATAGTCAGCAAAGTAAACGGCACTACGACCTTGAGCTTGGCCGTAGCGCGCTCGAGAAACTCGAACTGACCCGACCACGAAATCGAGTAGCCCGCCGGCAACTGTACTTTTTCGTGGACCGCTCTCTGCATTTCCTGGACGGCGGAGTGCAGATCGCGCCCGCGGATATCGACATAGACCCACCCCGCAAGGCGCGCGTTCTCGCTCCTAAGCATCGGCGGACCGTCAGTGATGCGCAGCTCGGCCACATCGGACAGCACCAGGCGCGCACCGCGGTCAGTGACAAGCGGAAGATGGCGCAGCTTCTCCAGCGAATCGCGCAGCTCGCGCGGATAACGTACGTTGATTGGAAACCGCTGCAAACCTTCAACGGTCTCGCCGATGTTCTCGCCTCCCACCGCTGTCGCAATGACCGACTGCACGTCGGCGATGTTCATGCCGAAGCGCGCGGCGGCATCGCGGCGAATGTTGATGTCGACGTAGCGGCCGCCGGTCAAGCGCTCCGCCAGCGCACTGCTCACTCCCGACACATCCTTCACTGCACGCTCTATTTCGCCGGCAATGCGATCGATGACCGCAAGGTCGGTGCCCGCCACCTTGACACCCACCGGGCTCTTGATGCCGGTCGCTAGCATGTCAATGCGATTTCGGATCGGCGGCACCCAGATATTGGTCAGGCCCGGCACTCGAACGATGCGATCGAGCTCCTCGACCAGCATGTCTGGCGTCATTCCCGGACGCCATTGGTCTCGCGGCTTAAATTGAATCGTCGTCTCGAACATTTCCAGAGGCGCCGGGTCGGTGGCCGTCTCGGCGCGGCCCGCCTTGCCGAACACGCGCGCAACCTCAGGCAGGGTTCTGATTAGCCGGTCGGTCTGTTGCAGCAATTCCGCAGCCTTGCCAATCGACAGCCCGGGCAGCGCGGACGGCATGTACAGCAGATCGCCCTCGTCGAGGCGCGGCATGAACTCTCCGCCGATATTCCGTAGCGGCAGCAAGGTGACGGCGAACAGGACAGCTGCAACGACCAGTGTCAGCTTCGGAGCGCGCAACACCATGTTTAGCGCAGGTCGATACGCCGCAATCAGGAAACGGTTCAGCGGGTTGGAATTTTCGGACGGGATGCGTCCGCGGATCAGATAGCCCATGAGCACCGGTATCAGCGTGACTGCCAGACCTGCAGCGGCTGCCATCGCATAAGTCTTGGTGAAAGCCAGCGGTTTAAAAAGTCTTCCCTCCTGCGCTTCGAGCGTGAACACCGGAATGAACGACAACGTGATAATTAGCAAAGAGAAGAACAGCGCAGGACCGACCTCGGCCGCCGCATTGCCGATCACCTGCCAGCGCGCTTCGCCGCGCAACCTTTCGCCGGGATGCCTCTGCTCCCAATGCTCGAGGTGCTTGTGCGCGTTCTCGATCATCACGACCGCTGCGTCGACCATCGCACCGATGGCGATCGCGATGCCGCCCAGCGACATGATGTTGGCGTTGACGCCCTGGTAGTACATCACTATGAACGCCGCGAGTATGCCGAGCGGCAGCGAGACAATCGCGACAAAGGCCGAGCGCAGGTGAAACAGAAAGATGAAACACACCACCGCAACGACCAGAAATTCCTCGATCAGCTTGACGGTGAGGTTATCGACCGCGCGCTCGATCAGTCCTGAGCGGTCGTACACCGGAACGATCTCAACGCCTTTCGGCAGACTGGCCTGCAACGATTGCAGCTTCTCTTTCACCGCTGCGATAGTCTGCAGGGCGTTCTTGCCCGAGCGCATCACAATAACGCCGCCGGTGGCTTCGCCTTCACCATCCAGCTCGCCGATACCGCGTCGCAGCTCGGGCCCCACCTGAATCCGCGCGACATCACCGAGCCGTACCGAGACACCGGCGGCGCTGGTCGTCAGCGGAACTTGCCTGAAGTCATCGAGTGATTGCAGGTAACCGGATGCGCGCACCATGTACTCCGCTTCACCCAGCTCGAGCACCGATCCGCCGGTCTCCTGATTAGACTTGCCGATCGCATCGATCACACGCGTATGGGCAATGCCGTAGGCGGCAAGCTTGTCGGGATCGAGCACGATTTGGTACTGGCGCACCATGCCGCCGATCGAAGCCACTTCGGCAACATCAGGAACGGTTTTTAGCTCGTACCGAAGAAACCAGTCCTGCAGAGCACGCAGCTGCGACACGTCCCGCGCACCGCTGCGATCGACCAGCGAATATTGATAGATCCATCCGACCCCAGTTGCGTCGGGGCCGAGCGAAGCCTTCGCTGCTACAGGAAGACGCGATTGCACCTGGTTCAGGTACTCGAGCACGCGCGAACGTGCCCAGTACATGTCGGTGCCGTCTTCGAACAGCACGTACACGAAGGAGTCACCGAAAAACGAATAGCCGCGAACGGTCTTCGCGCCCGGCACCGACAGCATCGTGGTCGTCAGCGGATACGTGACCTGATTTTCGACAATGCGCGGTGCCTGACCCGGATATGTGGTGCGGATAATGACTTGCACGTCCGACAAGTCGGGTAACGCATCGAGCGGGGTGCGAAGCAGAGAGATCACGCCCCAGGCGGCGATCATCACCGTTGCGAGCAGCACCAAAAAGCGATTAGCGATCGACCAGTGAATGAGCTTGGCGATCATTTCTTGGCCTCCCCGGCGAGTTTCTCGATGCTGTCGAGCACGAAGTCGTTCCCACTCCGATGGAAACGAAATTGAACGCGATCACCGGGAGCAATCGCCTTGGCCTGCTCTGCCGTGCCGAGCTTGAACTCCATCGTCATCTCGCCCCACTTCAGCGATGGGATGGGGCCGTGCGACAGCATGACTGCATCGCGCTCGATACTCTCGACTCTGGCCTGACCGGTGTGGCTCGCGGTGCCCACATCGGCTTTCGGCACTTCGTTCAGTCGTGCTTCGACCCCCTTTAGACTGGCTTCCGAATCGATTAGGAATTGTGACGAGACGACTACCCGTTCCCCGGCCTGCAGGCCGCGCTTGATTTCTGTCTGCCCGCCGCTTTCGATACCGGCTTCGACTTCGACCGGCCTGAAAGCGCCGTTGTCTTCTGCCAGCATCACCACCGTGCGCGCGCCGGTTTGAATAATCGCTTCGGTAGGAACTAGCAGCGATTTCTGGGCGCGCGTATCCATGAACTGCATCGTCACGAACATACCGGGTACCAGTCGGCCACCGGCATTAGTGAGTTCAACGCGTGCCTTTAGCGTTCTCGTCGCCGAGTTCACATCCGGCACGATTGACTGCACCGTACCGTTGAATGTCGTGCCAGGCACCGCAGGCGTGTGCGCTTGCACCTTCGCACCCGGACGCAGCAGCGCCGATTGGCTTTCGGGCACTTCGGCCTGTGCCCATACCGTGGACAGACCGCTTATGCGGGCAATCGTGGCGCCGGGCATCACCGTCATTCCCTCTCGCACCATCAGCTCGGCCAGCACACCGCTGATCGGCGCGGTCAGCGTGATGCGCGGCTGCGTGCGTCCGGTACTTTCGACGAGACGGATCTGCTGCTCGTTCATACCCGCCAACCGCATGCGTTGACGCGCACCGTCGACGAGCGCGGCCAGCTCCGTGCCTTGCATGCGCCGCACCGAGAGGAACTCCTCCTGTGCACCAATCCATTCAGGGACGTAGAGGTCGACTAGCGGCTCGCCCTTAGCCACGCGATCGAGTGTCGCGCGCACGTGCAAGCGCTCTACAAAGCCGGTCGCGCGCGCCTGCACGACGGCCTGATCACGCTCGTTGTAGGCAATGTTTCCGACCGCCGATAACTGAGGCGACAGCGTACCTTCTGCGACCAATGCCGTACGCACGCCGAGGTTTTGCTGGGTGCGCGCACTGACGGTGACTTTGCTGGCGTCGGCATCGCTGTCTGCGTACACCGGCACCAGCATCATGTTCATGAAGGGCGACTTGGCTGGTTTGTCAAACTTGGTCCCCGGCGTCATCGGATCTTGGTAGTAAAGAATCTTTTTGCCGGTCGCAGGATCGATATCGCCCGCCTTCAGTCCGGCGGCGATATGCCGGCGCGTGGCTTCTTCACCTTGCGCACTGCTTTGCGGTACGGTCTCGGGTGCAGCAAGTTGCGCGTGATTGGTACCGGTCGGCGCAGCCATGTCCATGCCGCGCTGCATACCGACCCTGTACAGGCCGAAGCCTGCGGCGACCGAGTGCGGCAAGTGCGATCAAGCCCATCAGTGGAGCTTTCCGGTTCATCGCAGTTCTCCTTTCGCGAGACTGCCGATCCTCGGCTGCGGAGTCAGATATTCAAGTTGCGCCCACACGCTGGCGTTTTCCATTTCAAGTCGCACACGCTCCAGACGAATATCAATTTCCATGCGGCGCGCTTCGAGCACGGCGCCCAAAGGGGCGCTTCCTCCACGATAGGCGGCGGTTGCTGCGCGCGTACGCTCGGCCGCGAGAGGCAGTAATGAGTTGTCATACCGCCCCAGCCGGTCGCGGTTGCTCTGCCACTGCTGGAGCCAGCCTCGAATATCGGCCACGTGCTCGCGCGTGACTTCCTCGCGCTGCGCTTGCAGTTGATCGATCAGCGCCAGCTTCGCAGCCAGTTCGCGATCTTGCCGGTTTTTGCTATCAAGCTGCCAAGGGATCGAGAAATTGATCGAGATCATGTTCGAATAATTCGGCCCGCGCTGGCTATACATCAATTGCGCGCTCCAATCCGCGCGTTTGTTCGCTTGCGCGATGTCTACATCGGCACGTGCCACCTGTTCCTGCTTAACCAGCAGATCGATCTGCGGGTGATGCAAGACATGGACATCAGGACTGATCGAATCAAAGCGCGCGGCGTCCATTAGCGGCGCAGGACCCAACGGGTCGCTCGCCGCATCACCGATCCAGCGCGCGAGCCTGCTCTTCGCGGTAGCAATCTGACGATCAGCCTGCGCGATGCGATCCTCGATCTGCGCAACCGCGGTGCGTGCGGCAAACACGTCAGCCTGTGAGCCCCGAGCGCCGCGATAGGCGGCGTCTGAAGCCTCGGCCTGCAGCCGGGCTTCGTCGCGTTGCGCAACAAACACGTCGCGAATGCGCTCCTGGTAGTAACGATCCAGCCAGGCCAGTGCGGCGTCCCGCTGCAGATTGGCGAGCGTCTGCGTGCGCCCCACCTGCGCGGCTTCCGCTTCGCGCTCGAAGCGCGCTGCGCGCGCCTGCCGCTTCTCCTCGCGCGTGAACTCCTGCATAACGCCGACCGAACGCATCGTCATAAAGTCGCTTGTCAGGCTGAAGCGGTCCGGACCGTTGATCGGCAGATTGTTAATGCCGGCCGTTAGCGTTGGATCAGGCAGCTGCGCGGCCGCCACCGCCATTTCGCGCGCGGCAGCCGCCGCGTAGTCCTGCGCCACCAATTGGCGCGATCGATCGTGCGCTAGGCGTAGCGCTTGATCGAAAGTCAGTACCGGCTGCGCGAAAACGATCGAAGCGACGCAGGACGTGCACAAGGCGAGCGCGCCACTCAAGCGTTTTTGCCGTGACGCGACGTGGATAACGTTGAACATGAGATCTCCAAACGAACCGAACCTATCGGGCTCGACTCCAGCCCGCGAACTCGGCGGACGGGACCAGCACGAACTATCGCGACAGATCGACCCTCTCAGGCCGTCAGTGCAAGGTCGTTTGGCAGATCAAATTCGGAAGCAGCAATGCAGAATGGCGTGCGGCGGAGGTCGCGCAGTGAGCAAACCGCTCGACAAAATGACGAACGGGCTCCACTCAGTAGCTGGCGCGACCGGGGGAACAACGTAAAGGCTGATCAAGCACAGGTCAGGCATTGACGGTGTGCGCAACTGATCGCTTTGCTCACCGTACTGACAGTGCTCAGCGCACAGATTGGGCGCAGTCTGGTCGGCGTGGTTTGCCATCCCTTCGCAGCCGGCCATCATCATCCCTTCCTCCGATGATGCAGCGGTTGACGGGCAGGCATACGCGGCGATGCTCCATTGCGCGAAGAGCAACGCAAAGATCGCAATGGTGATGACACGAACACGAATAAGACGACTAATTCGCACGGGTATACGTAACAGCTAAGAGCATTGGGAGCATCGTACAGAACGCGCTTCTTGCAGATCACGCATTAGCGGCTCGGCATCGTCAAGATGACAGCGATGGTGTGGGGTCCGGCCGGCGCAGCGATTAGCCATTACTTCGTTGTTTCAATCTCGGTCACGGTCAGTGTGCCGCCGACATTTTCTGCCTTGAACTTTACCTGGTCACCCGCCTTTACCTTGTCAAGCAACGCGGGTTCTTTTACATGGAACACCATTGTCATCGGCGGCATGTCGAGCTGCTTTATCGCGCCATGGCGCAACGTGATCTTGCGTGCGTCCTTATCGACCTTACGCACTTCGCCGGAAATTGTCTCGATTGTCTGAGCGGGCTTAGCCCCGGCGCTCTTCGATGGAACGGTCGGTTGGGCGCATGCTGTTGATGTAGCGAGCAGCACTGCGATGGACAGAGTGCAGAGAACTGTTCTCATCGTTGTTTCCTTTACACGCAACAGACTTGACGACGGTACGCGTTCATTTGGACACGCTTAGTTTGCCAACCATACCGGCTTGATAGTGGCCCGGTATCAGGCACGCGAAGTCAAAATCGCCCGCCCGGTTGAACGTCCAGATGACCTCACCGGTCTTGCCCGGCGCGACGTGTGCCATATACGGCTCATCGTGTTCCATGTTGGGGAACTTCTGCATCAGCGCGGCGTGCTCCTCGAGTTCTTTCTTCGTGCCAATCACAAACTCGTGCACGATTTTCCCGTCGTTCTTATGCACAAACCGTATCGTTTCGCCCTGCTTGACTTCGATCCGGTTGGGGGTGAAGCGCATGGCGTCCGACATCTTGACCTCGACAATGCGGTTAACAGACTTGACATCGCCGGCGATGCCCCACTCCTTTTGTTCCTTTCGGACGGCTGTTGCTTTGTTGGAAACGACTTTGTCGCTATGCGCATAGGCGACGCCAATCGCAACCAGCGATAACATCACTGCGGGGACAAGAATCGTCAGCACTTTCATGATTTGCCTCTAGTGAGCGTTGCGGTGGTGCGTTGATCTGCGACGTTCGAATGCGCGGTCAACCGCGCGCGAAGCGTGTCGCTAGGCGAGGATGTTGCGAGGCGATCGGTCGGACCGCCGGTGATCATCGAGCGCAATCGCTGGCTTGCGCATGGCGATAGGTTAGTTACTTTTCGAACGGTTTGGTTTCGCCAGTGGGCAGTTGTCATGAGGCAAATGATGGCTGCGCGCGCCTTTTTCCGAGCATCGAGTAAACGATCGCGATCGCCGCACATGCCACCAGATGCTTCAGTGTATGACCGCTGATCCATCCGCCAAGCAACGCATACACCTGACGGTCGAGCCGCTCGAAGATCATGGCAATCACATACAGACCCGCGGCCGCGTAGACGCGGTTTGCATGCGTGTAACTAGAGGGTAGGAACACTGTCGCGATCAAGGCGGCGGCGATGAAGCCGACCTGCATTACCAAGTACGGCACCAGGTTTCCAGAGATGTGCCAATAGAGCACGGTGCCGGCACCGACGGTCGCGAACGCGAGCAGCCACTGCCAAATCCGCTGCGGCGCGCGATCCATCAAGGTGCCGGCGACCAGTCCCGCGAAACCGAACGCCATCGGCAAGCGATCCCACAGCAAGGTCGCGTCGCTCGGTTGCGCGTGATACCAGCCTGAGCCGAGTGCCGTCAGCGCAACGCCTGCGAACAGCAGTGCGTACGGCCACGCCCCGCGCTGATCCGCAAATGCGGCAGGGTTCTTCGCCCGCCAGCCATGTACTACAAAGGAAAGCCCGAGTGCACCGATCGCGAGAAACGGCAGGTTCGACAGCACGTCGGCTGCATGCGGCAGGCCAATCCAGGCGCGCTGGTCCGCGTAGTCGTGATACGACTGCGGCTGCGCGAACGGCGGCACTAACCAGGCCGCGAGCCACGGCGCAAGCAAAGCGCAAGCCGCGAGCAGGTGAACGCGCGACGACGATGGCTGCCGGAGGCTTGAAGGAGTCGCGATATCAGAGGCGTTCATGCCGGTCCTCGTGTGAACGATCGACTCACCATACGTCTGCTCCGCTACGACCTGGCAAGACACTTACAAAGTCGCGAATTGCGAGACCAGCGGTGTGTTTTCCGCGGGGTTCAGCCGGGTCTCAAGCCAGGTGTCGCAGCTCGCGTAGCGCAACCGACAACATCGCCAAGTCAGCCGACTTCGTGTCGGCAAGTTCAGTCAGCATCCGCTGAGCACGCTCGACCGCGGGACGTTGCGCCACTTCCCATGCGCTTTGCCCGCCGGCCTGCAACGCATCGGCGGTGAGCTCTCGCTGCAGCGCCGCCAGATCGTCGGCCAACGCGCTCTTGGCCATGCTCTGCCAGTAGCCTTCCGACGATAGCGCGGAGACTTGCATGCGCAGACGCGCGAGCCCGAGTACCTCTCCGATCGAAAAATACGTATTGGCCACCACGGGCAGTGGCTGCTTCGAGGACTCCGAAACCTCGGCGATATCGAGCGCTGCAAACGACGTATCCGATGCCGCCACTGCCAACGCGAGCGGCGGCGGAACACCTTTAGCCACCAACGCCTGCTCGTGTTGCGCGATCGCTGCCCGCCACGGAGTGCTGTCCGGCGCCGCAGCAATAAACTGCAGCAATGCGGCTGCCGCCGGCGCAAATCGCTCGATCGTTCCGGTCATCGGCTCGGCAAGCCGGCGCGAACGCAGGAACCAGTTCGTCGCGCGCACAGTGCGGCGCCCAAGCTCGATCACCATCTGCGCTTGCAGCTCATCGGGCACGACATTGTCGAGCGCCTCGATTGCTTGCCAGACCGGCACCAGCCCGAATGTTTCGCGTGTCAGCAGATAGGCGCGAACGACTTGAGCGGGCGTAGCGCCGGCCGTTTCCATCCGCCGATGCACGAAGGTCGAGCCGACGCGATTGACCATGCTGTTTAGCACATGAGTCGCGACGATCTCGCGCTTAAGCGGATGGCGCTCGATATACGAACCGAACTTTTCCTTCAGCGCCGATGGAAAGTAACGCGCGAGCGCAGTGCCGACCCACGGATCTTCGGGCAGATCGGACGCGAGCAGCTCGTCGAACAACCACATCTTCGAGTACGCGAACAACACCGCGCGCTCCGGACCTGTGAGCGGAATGTCCTTAGCGCGGCGCTCGTCGATTTCGTCGTCACTCGGCAGAAACTCGATCGCGCGACTCAGCGCACCCCGCTTTTCGAGAAAACGAATGAAGCGCTGCTGATGGTCGAGCAGCAGCGTTCCCATGCGGCCGGCGACCGACAACGACTGGCCCTGAAAGTAGTTGTCGCGCAAAACCAGCGCAGCGACATCGTCGGTCATGCTGACCAGTTGCGCGTTGCGTTGTTTCTCGGTCAGTTCTCCGTCAGCAATCGGCAGCGACAGCAAGATCTTGATGTTGACTTCGTGATCCGATGTATCGACACCCGCCGAGTTATCGATCGCGTCGGTGTACAGCTTGATGCTGTTGAGCGCAGCCTCGATACGACCGAGCTGCGTCAATCCGAGGTTGCCTCCTTCGCCAATGACCTTGCAGCGCAGCTCCGCGCCGTTAACGCGCAACACGTCATTGGCGCGATCGCCGACGTCGGCGTGTGATTCACTGGTCGCCTTGACGTAGGTACCAATACCGCCGTTGTACAGAAGGTCCACCGGGGCTTTCAAAATCGCCGATATCAACTCCGCCGGCGTTAACTTGGTCGCTGCAATGCCGAGCGCCGCCCGCACCTGCGGAGAAATCGGAATCGATTTTTCAGAGCGCGCCCAGATGCCACCACCGGGCGAAATCAACTTCTGGTTGTAATCGGCCCACGACGACCGCGGCAGCGCATACAAACGCTCGCGCTCGGCAAAGCTCGCCGCAACATCCGGGGTGGGGTCGATAAATACGTGCCGGTGATCGAATGCCGCCAGCAGACGGATGTGACGCGACAGCAGCATGCCGTTGCCGAATACATCGCCCGACATGTCGCCGATGCCCGCGCACGTGAACTCGGTCGTCTGCGTATTGATACCGAGCTCGCGAAAGTGGCGCTTGACACTCTCCCACGCGCCACGCGCGGTAATTCCCATTTCCTTGTGGTCGTAGCCAGCGCTGCCGCCCGAAGCAAACGCGTCGCCGAGCCAGAATCCATATTCGGCGCTGACCGCATTGGCGTAGTCGGAAAAAGTCGCCGTGCCCTTGTCGGCCGCAACGACGAGATACGGATCGTCAGCGTCGTGCCGCACAACCTGTGGCGGCGGCACAATTGCAGTGCCGACACGGTTGTCGGTCAGGTCGAGCAATCCGCGCAAGTAGTCGCGATAACAGTCGACGCCTTCTTTTAAATAGGCCTCGCGATCCGTCATCGGTGGCGCTTTCTTCAACACGAAACCGCCTTTGCTGCCGACCGGCACGATGACGGTGTTCTTCACCATCTGCGCCTTCACGAGTCCCAAGCACTTCGGTGCGAAAGTCTTCGGGCCGATCGGACCAGCGCAGGCCGCCCCGCGCGACCTTGCCACCGCGCAAGTGAACGCCTTCGAAGCGCGTCGAGTAAACGAAGATCTCGAACAACGGGCGGGGTTCGGGCAATCCCGGTATCTGCGCCGAATCAAATTTGAACGACAAAAATGGGCGTCGCGACCCGGCTGCACCGCTCGTACCGACACCAGTGCGCCAGTAATTGGTGCGCAACGTTGCGCCGATCAGCGCCAAGTACTGGCGAAGTACTCTGTCTTCGGAAAGATTCGACACCTTGTCGAGCGCTTGCTCGATCGCGTTCACCTGGCTCGCCGCGGCACCTTTATCGGCGCGCGCAGGATCAAAGCGCAGTTTGAACAGACCGACCAGCATGCGTGCGATACGCGGGTGGGTGGCAAGCGTTGTTTCAATAAACGTCTGCGACAGCGCAAACCCGGTTTGCCGCATGACCTTCGCATAAGCACGGAGCACGACGATCTCGTCGGCCGACAGCTCGGCGCGCAACACCAGGCGATTGAAGTCGTCATTTTCGACGGCGCCTTCGAATACGCGCGCAAACGACTCTTCGAACAACGGTGCGATCGCCTCGGCATCGACGTCGTCGACCCCAGACAATTGCAACGAGAAATCGTGCACCCACAGCGGCCCGCCGTCCTCCGGAGTCAACTGATAGCCGCGCTCGGACAGAACGCGCACTCCCATGCGCTCGAGCATCGGCAACGAATCCGACAGAGCGATCGACGCGCCACTGCGATACAACTTGAAGCCCAGGCGGCCCGGAGGCCCTTCGAGCGGCCGATACAGGTTGAGCGCGAGACCGCCTTTGGCCTCGTTGTCCAGCGTGGCGAGACGGCGGATATCAGCGACCGCCTGTCGCGGCAACACCGCTTCTTCATACGCTGTGGGAAACGCCGCGCCAAAACGCTTGTACAGCGGCGCCGCGCGTGCTTCTCCCTCTTCTTGATTTAGCGCCTGCCGCAGGTCATCTTCCCAGCGGCGCGCCGCATCGGCCAGTTGCGTCTCGATCGCACGCCGATCGACCTGCGCGCACTTTGCCCGGTGTCGTCCGGACAGTGATGTGAATGCGCGCCAGCACGGCGTCGGTCAGCAGCACGTCGAAATCGGCGGTCGAGCCGTCGAATGCTTCGATCAGTATGGTTTGGAAGCGCCGGCGCAGCTCGGTCGTGTAGTTCTCGCGCGGAACGAAGATCAAGCAAGACACAAACCGCTCGAATGGATCGCGCCTTATGAACAAGCGAAAGCGCTGACGCTCACCGAGCTGAACAATGCCGTTGGCGATCTCGAACAACTCGTCGGTGGTGATCTGAAACAGTTCGTCGCGCGGATAGGTTTCGAGCACATGCGCCATCGCCTTGCCGAGATGGCTGCCGGGTGCAAGACCGGAGCGCGCTGCGACTTCCTTGACCTTGCCGCGTATCAAAGGCACTTCAGCGACGCGTGCGTTGTACGCCGTCGAGGTGAACAACCCGACGAAGCGATGCTCGCCGACAACAACGCCGTCCTTGTAGCGCTTGACTCCGATGTAATCGATGTATCCGGGACGATGCACCGTCGAGCGCGTATTTGCCTTGGTCACGAACATCATCGGCGACAGCGCGTGCGCGACTGCGCGCGCTTCCGGCGGCAGCACAGCGAAGCTGCCGGAAACTGCCGTTTCAGATTCGGACTCGCGCAGGACGCCAAGGCCGCTGCCCGGCACCAGCCGCAGGGCGTCCTCGCCATCCACGGTTGCCAGGTCATGGCGCCGATACCCGAGCAGCAGAAAGTGGTCTTCGGTCAACCATTGCAAGAATGCGCGGTCCTCTGCAATTTCTTCGCTCGCAACCGGCGGCGGCTTCCGATCGATTTCTTTAATGACAGCACCGCAACTGCGCGATCATCGCTTTCCAGTCGGTCACGCTCGCGCGCACGTCACGCAGCACGCGCTCGATGCCTGCCGCTAGCTCCGCACGTGCCGCCGGATCGGCCAGGCGGTCAACCTCGATGTGCATGAACGACTCGCGCGGCCAGTCGGGCTTGTTCTCGCGAGTGCTCGATGCTCTGCAGCGTGCCGCTCTTATCGCGCTCGACCGCAAAGATCGGATGCACAACCAAGTGCAGCGTCAGCGCCTGCCGGCTGACTTCCATCGAGGCCGAGTCGACCAGAAACGGCATGTCGTCATTGACGACCTCGACGACCGTGTGGCGCGATTCCCAGCCGTGTTCGCCGGCGCTGGGATTGAAAACGCGAACCTTGCTGCGCCACTGTCGCGTGTGCGCGCAAACTGCCAATGTGACAGCAGCGCGCCGTACAGGTCTTCGACTTCGCGTACCGCGATATCTTCGGGGTCGACGCGCTCAAAGTAGCCACGCGCGAACGTCGTCAGCGACGCACGCTCGCCTTTCTGAATGCGCGCATTGATCAGTGCAACGACAGCGTCGATGCGCGCCTTCTTATTGAGTTCCGGCCCGGCTTCCGGCGATGACATGCCCGTCTCTCCAGCTCGCTTTTTTCAACAGTATGCCCTTCTTGCGTGACCGATAATTCGGGCAATGTTTCCTGCGCTCGGACCACGCCTGGCTTTTGTCGATGTCGAAACGACCGGAGGTAGTCCGGCACGCGAGCATGTGACCGAAGTCGGCATCGTGCGGGTCGATTTTGACGGCGACGATGTGCGCGTCGACGAATGGTCGACGCTGGTCAATCCGGGGGTGCCGATTCCCGCCGACATTCAGTGGCTCACGGGTATTACCAATGAGATGGTGCGCGCGGCACCGCCGTTCGCAGAAATCGCGCAGTTGGTGTTCGATCGGCTCGAAGGCGCAATCTTCGTCGCGCACAACGCGCGCTTCGATTACGGCTTCCTGCGTGCCGAGTTTCATCGCGCCGGTTTGTCGTTCAACGCTAGGACTCTGTGCACCGTTCGTCTGCAGCCGTTATCTATACCCGGATCGGACACCGCACACGCTCGACGCGATCATCGCTCGCTTCAATCTGGACGGCGAGCCGAGACATCGTGCGCTCGGCGACGCGCGCGTGCTGTGGCGATTACTGCAACGCCTTTCAACCCGGCATCCGCCCGCCGAGATCGAATTCGCAGTGCAAGCTTTATTGCGGCGGCCCGCGTTGCCGCCGAACCTGCCGCCGGATGCGATCGACGCTCTGCCACACGCACCAGGTGTTTATCTGTTCTACGGCCTGAACGAGCATCCGATCTACATCGGCAAGAGCATCGATCTGCGTGCGCGCGTCGCCGGGCACTTCAATTCCGAATATCGCGCACCACGCGAGCTGCGGCTATCGCAGGAAATTCATCGGCTCGAATGGGAAGAAACGGCCGGCGAATTCGGCGCGCTGTTGCGCGAATCCGAGTTGATCAAGACCCAACTGCCGGCGCACAACGTGGCTTCGAGGCGCAAGCTGAACCAGGTGTTGCTCGCCTTCGATGACGAAGGCCGCGCCACGCTGACCGGTGTAAGCGACTTCGAGTTTTCGATGCTCGGCCGCTGCTACGGTCCGTTCGGATCGCGTGCGTCGGTACGGCGCAGGATGACTGAGCTGGCTGCCGAACACCGTATCTGCCTGAAAGCGCTCGGTCTCGAGGGACGCCGCAAAGCGGCTGAGCGACGGCGCGCCGTGCTTCAACTATCAGCTGCGGCGCTGCAATGGCGCGTGCGTCGGTCACGAGGCTCGCGATAAACACACTGCTCGTGTTGAGGAGCTGATGCAGTCGTGGCTCTTACCTCACTGGCCACACGCGAATGCGATCGCATTCGTCGAGCGAAACACGGAGCGCTTTCAAGAGCAGTGGCATGTGTTTGATCAATGGTGCTGGCTGGGCACAGTCAAGTCATTGAATGCTGCGCTCGATCTAGTGTGCAGCGCGCCGCGTGTCTTCGAAGCCGATGCCGCGCGGCTTGCGGTGCAGGCGTTGTCCGCGCGCTCGCCGTGGTCGCTAGCGACGATCGAACTCGCGTCTAACGCGTCCCCGCGGGCAGTAATGCTTCCGCCGGCGGTTGAACCTGCGGATAGCGCTCGCGAAAACGTTTTAGCTCCGCATCCGCTTCATCGTGACGACCTTCACGCCGTAACTTGATGATTCGTTCGAGCCAAACCGCCGCCGGCTCATCAACCTGCTTGCGCTCGCTCTGCGCGGCTGACAACGGAGCCGTTGCGGCGGGCTTCGCGGCATCACGCCGTGCATCACTGCCGGCTTGATCCATCGGGGGTGCTGGTGCGGCGGCGCCTGCCACGGCGCCCTGCTCGGCCCGCAGTTTCGGGCGCGCCGCCTCGGGTGGTGGCGGCGCCGCAGGTGATGCAGCGGGCACGTTCTGCCGCGCCCTGTCTTCTTCTTTGGCACCCATGGTGGCGGGTGCTTCGGTAACCACCGGAGGGCTCAGTTCGCGCTGCGCTTGAGCGACCCCCTCCGAGTCTTTCTTCAGGCGCCCGATTGAACCCTCTTGTGTGCGTGCGAGCGGGCGCTCGACTGCTTGTGCATCCTTTGTGTCGCTCTTACTTATCGATTGTTCGACCATCGGAGCCGCCGGTGCACGAGCGGCGGCGGGCGTCGCGGGCCGGCTCTCAAGCGCCGCTTGATTCTTGGCTGCAGGCTGGTCAGCCGACTTCTCTGCCATTGGAGCCGCCGGTGGAGCGGCGGCCGGCGGCGCTATTTTGTCGACGGCGCTGCGGGCAGGCGAGGGCGCAGGTGCCTCACTGAACTGCGGCATCTCCTCGCTGGTGCGGATCGCCATCATTACAGCGAGCGTCGACAGCATCACAGCCGCAGCGGCGGCGAGTGGCCAGCGCGGGCGAGCGCGGTAGGGCGCGGCCGCATTAACTGGCTTCGCCCCCACCTCCCGCGCCGCCGCGGCCAATATCGACGCGCGCACAGATGCCGACGGGCGTTCGCCGACTTCGGCACTCGCCTGACGATAGCGATCGGTCAGCTCGCGCTCTGCGCGGCTAACGCCGGAATCGTCAGGGCCGCCTTTATCGCGGGTACTCACTGCCATGCCTCCATTGCCGAGCGCAGCTTGCTCATCGCGTAGCGCAGCCGGCTCTTGACCGTTTCATGCGCCGCACCGGTGGCAGCGGCGATTTCGTCGAGCGACAAGCCACCTTCGGCTTGCAGCAGGAACGCCTCCCGCTGGGCCGGCGGCAACGCTTCTACCGCATCCAAAAACGCGCGCGCCTCGGCTCGTGCCATCACTTGATGATCCGGCCGCTGCGCGTCGCTCCCTGGGATGTCGAGCACCGCCTCGTCACCGTCATTCGCGGCATCACCGCCAAAGTAAGCCAGTGATACCGTATCGTCACGCGCGCGCCAATGATCGATCATTTTGCTGCGCGCCACCGTGTACAGCCACGTGGTGAACTTGGCGCGTGGCTCAAAGTTCGCAGCGTTCCGCACCACCGCCAGCCAGGTTTCCTGCAACAAATCATCGGCCGTCGCGGCTACCGTTCCCTGTCGCAGAAAGAAGCGGTAAATGGCGCGCTCGTGCCGCTCATATAACTCGGCAAAAGCGCGCGCATCTCCCGCGGCATAGGCCGCCAGCAGATCCTCGTCGCTGCTCATCGCGCGGCATTGTGCCTCCGAACATCCGCGCCACGAACAACACTCCAGTGAATTACCAGCGCCGCGGCGGATCCGGCACGAAGCCAACCGGTCCCGGGAACGGCTCCGGCGCGCGGCCGTGTCGCACTCTGGGTTGCGGAATCGCGCCCATCGCAATCAGGTTGTCGCGACTGTCGTAGTGAATCGTGATCAGCTCGTCGGGAATCGACTGCGCGCGCTCAAATGCCACGTGCTGCGTCGGCGCGTATTCGCTGCGGCCGTGCCCAGTGCCTAGCCGCTGCTGCTGCATCTCTGCGCTCGGCACGCTCGCTCTCCGCGTAAGCGTCGTTCGAGGCGGAAGGACTCGCGGGGGCTTGCGCTGCGGCACCTTCACGCGCCGAATCTCGCGCGGCTCTCTGACTTCGAACGCGACAAGGGCGGCGACACGGTCTCCGGCGGCGGTACGTATCGCACCTTCTCTCGAAACACAGCGACACCGATCACACCGACGTTGTCCGGCCGGCCGGTGCGCGCCGCGTACGAATTCGGCAGAGCGGTGAATTCAAACGCGGCGACGCGTGCCAGGTTCTTGCGCCAGCCCGTGATCTGCGCGAACTGCCCACTGTTCAGCACGTAGCCGGTCTGATCGTGCGCGGCGGTTTCGCCCGAAACGACGTTGACACCGTCGACGGAAATTACATTCAGCGTACGGCCGCCGCTGCGATTGGTCAGTGAAACGGCATAGCGATTCCCAGGCTTGCCGGGCACCCACCAGCGGCCGTCGTGCCAATACATGGGCAGCGTTTCGCCGGTGACGCGATCGATCACATTGATGTCGACCATCGAGCCGATCGCCGCGGCGGGCGTGGAACAAGCAGTCAAGGCCAGGACGGATGCCGCCACGGCCAACGTTCTGATCAACATGGAAACTCTCCAAAGTCCGTAGATGGAGATACTGAAACGACCGCCCGGCGCAAAAGGGGTTAGCGGCGTTCCGGCCTCGGGCAGAATTGGACTGTGCGGTACGAACATCTGGTACAAATCAACGACCCGTTGATGCCTTTGCTCGACACCCTGACGCGCGACCAGCTGTGGCGCGGCCTGGTGCTGCGGGCAGAAGACCCGACGCAGTTCGTGCTCGGGCTCGAGGTCGCGACGATTCACTCGCGGCAAAACGTCGGCGACGAGGTCGAGCTGGTTCGAACGCTCGACTTCGGAACGTTCAAAGTCGACGATCGCGTGCGCCTGCATGCCGCAGCGGCGCAGCGAAATTCATACTTGTGCCGGACCGACCTGGCCGGCGAGCCGCATGAGCATTGAAATCGAAGAGCCACAGCCGGAGCTGCTGTTTCTGCGCTTCTTATATGAGTCGGATGAAACATCGAGTGAAGGCGATCTCGACGACGTCACCACCGAGCTCCGAAAGCAGGCCTACGCGCGCGCGGACCTCGACACCGTGGCGCGCATCCGCGTCGCTTGGCCGAGGAAGGCTGGCTGGACGACTCGGCCGCACTCCGGCTGGCATGCATTCCAAAGCATTAGTCCTGTTCTCCGGCGGGCAGGATTCCGCCACATGCCTGGCGTGGGCGCTGCAGCGCTACCCCCATGTTGAAACGATAGGTTTCGACTACGGCCAGCGACACGCGGTCGAACTGACGGTCCGGCCGCGCGTCCTTGATCTGTTCCGCGAGCGGTTCCCGAAGTGGGCAGACCGACTCGGCGATGATCACTTGGTGACGATGCGCGAGCTGGCGCAGTTGTCCGACACCGCATTGACCCAAGCGGCCGAAATTCGGATGAGTGCCAGCGGGTTGCCCAACACATTCGTGCCCGGCCGCAACCTGTTGTTTTTCGTCTACGCGGCCGCAGTGGCCTACCGGCGAGACCTTCGCGTCCTGGTCGGAGGCATGTGCGAAACCGATTACTCGGGCTACCCGGACTGCCGCGACGACACGCTAAAGGCGATGCAGGTCGCCCTCTCGCTCGGCATGGACCAGCGCTTTTCGATCGAGACACCTCTGATGTGGCTGGACAAAGCGCAGACCTGGAAGCTGGCACACGAGCTGGGCGGTGAGCCGCTGGTCGAGCTGATCCGCGAGGAAACTCACACCTGCTACCTCGGCGATCGAGACACCCGGCATGACTGGGGGCTCGGATGTGGAACGTGCCCCGCGTGCGAACTGCGGGCGGTCGGGGTGGCGACGGTGGCGGCAGGTCTGGCGCGGCCGGATAAAAACTAGCGCAGCTTCGGCAAAGTGCGCCGAACCATCCGGCGCTCAATGGTTGGCGGCGGCTGATCCGGCGTCCAAGCCCTCGATCGGCTTGGCCAGCGACTCGGCGATCTTCAGGCGGGCCGCATTGAGCGCGGTCTGCCGTGCCGCGGCGCCTAGGAAGTCGTCCAGATCATCGTGCTCGCCTCGCAGGCTCATGACCATCGGAACGAAAACGTCGACCAGGTGCGGGTCGAACTGCAGTTCGCGCAGCCGAAGAATCTCGCTAATCGCTTCATCGCTAGTAAACGCGCGGCGATAGGCCTTTTCGTGAGTCAGCGCATCGTAAGAGTCGCACAAGCAGACAATCCGGGCTGCGCAGCGGAATCGCCGAACCGGAAATGCCTTCTGGATAACCATTTCCATCCCATCTCTCGTGATGATGTCTGGCAATGTCGCTCGCGAGCTCGCTGTAGGAAACCTTCGTTTTTGACAGCAAATCAGCACCAGTTGCGGCATGCGTCTGCAAAATCTGGCGCTCGCCCTCGGACAAGGGTTGAGGCTTCTGCATTAACGAATCAGGAATTCCGACCTTGCCGATGTCGTGCAAGCGCGCGGCCAGATCGATCGTTTCGCACGCATCATCCGATTGGCCGAGCGCCTTCGCGAGCAGCGACGCGAGTTTTGCGACGCGATAACAATGCTCACCGGTCGGATCGTCTCGCATCTCGGCGGTGAATGCGATCTGCTCCAGCAGGTCACCCTGTCTTGTGCCGACCGTTTGCGCAGCAATCTTGTCGCTGAGCTCAGCTTCCTTGTCTGTCAGCAAGGTGCTCGGGAAACTGATCGCTCGCCTTCGATCTGCTGCAGATGAAGCTCCTGATGCCTAACGATGCTGTCGTGTTGCGCCTTGCGGATATGCAACGTCAGCTCTCGATGCAACGCCAACGCCCGTTCAGGCCGACCTGCCTTCTCATGCGCCTGCACAAGCGCCAAAAGCGTCTCGCGTAAAGAGGGCTTAACCGCCCGCGCCTTTTCAAGTGCCGCCATCCCGCGCGACAAGCCCAACATCGCCCAGGCCCGAATACACCTCGACAAGCCCTTCAGAGCAAGCTGCGGAAATATCTGCGCGCACCGACTTAGCCTCTAGGCGCAAGTTCCTTTGCGATTTGCGCTCGCTCCGAGGCTTCGGCAACTCTCCCAGAGCTAACAGTAAGCGCGTGTAAGTTCCTTCGGCGAATACCCGAGTCAGCATTTCAGCCGGGTAGTCAGGTGCGTGCCTGAGGGCAATAGAGTCTCGAATAGCTTCCAGGCCCTGCTTCGTACTCCTGCATGTGAGTGCAATACAGAGCAACGTTCGCCAGGCGCAATCGGCTTTAACTGGCACAGAGCGCCAAGCCCGTCGCCAGATGCGTTGCGCGCTCAGCGACAGTCTCTTGCATCAGCGTAAAGGGCAGCCTCGTAAAAGGCGGTGCCTAAATTTTCCAGACCGCGACTTTGCCCTGCGCGTCGCCGATCTCTCGGCGATTTCCAGGGCTTCAGCGAGCGCAGTGAGTGCATCGCCTGGATTGTTCGTGGAGTACAAGATGATCGGCTTGCACGGTCAAAGCTTTTCTCAAGAGCGACGATCGTCTACATCGCGGGCCAGCATCACGGCAAGCGCTGCCGGCTCCACCCCACTAAACGTACTCTGGCCTTGGTGATAGAACTGCGACGCAATGTCAATCAGACAGTTGACGCGGCGCTTCGGATCGACCTTGAACGGAATTGACGCGAAGCCGCCTGAAGCGCGTCGTTCAGAAAAACAATTGTTTCTGCGCTCGGCGATGCAAGATTCGCCTTGACCTCGCGCTCTAGCAGCTTCTAGTTCTTCGTGAGGCGTGCTGACATCCGCGTCGAAGGGAAACTGGGACCGCGAGATTTTGATCGCTACTGCATCTCGCTGACTAGCATGGTTGAAACGCGCCAAATGCGGGTGATTTCCTATGCTTCTCCTTTTGATCACAGTGGCGTTGACGTGTCCGGCGGAGCAAATGACTCGGCATGACAACCAGACCACATACTCGTAGAGGAATCAGAAATGGACAAGATCGAATTCGCCGCCGCCGAAGAAATTGTTGTTGAAACGACCGAGAAGCAATTTGAATTGTCACTCTTTGAACTCGACATGGTCGGCGGCGGAAGCTCCGCCGTCAGTACTGAGCTAGAGACTGCTCGGGGCGCACAAAACTTCATCAAATCGCCCTAAAGATTTTTGGCTCTACGAGCTTCGCCGGACGGCCTCGACGGGGGCGGTCCGGTTACTTTTTGCCTATGCGGCGAGCTGGCTGGCGGACTGCATCGGCCTCGACCTAGCCTGAACGATCCGATCCACCGCCCCCACTGTCTCCGGGCGGTGGCTCACGATTACCAGTCCAATCCCCGTCTTGCGCAGTCCATCCGTGATCGCTCGTTCCTTCGCCAGATCGAGCTGATCGAACGTCTCGTCCAGGAAGAGAATCTGCGGTCGCCGGTACAGGGCGCGCGCCAGCAGGACGCGGCTGCGCTGGCCGCCCGATAGCGCCATCCCCAAGCTGCCAACGATCGTGTTGAACTGCATCGGCATCGCGTCGATTTCTTGATCGACCATCGCCAGCCGGGCGCAGTCCTGGACCCGCTGCGCATCGTGTTGCGGGTCAAAGAAGCTGATGTTGTCTTCGATCGTGCCGACGAACAGGTGGTCGTCCTGCATGACGACCCCGATTCGGCCGCGGTAGACAGCCTTGTCCCAGTCCCGGACGTCACGGCCGGCGGCTGTCAGTGACCCCTCGGTCCTGTCCAGTAATCCCGCCAACACCTTGACCAGCGTGGTCTTTCCGGCGCCGCTCGGCCCGACGATCGCGACCATCTCGCCGGGCTTGGCGGCAAAGTCGACGCCTCGAAACACAAACCCTTCGATGCCGTAGGCGAACCCGATGTCGCGCCCCTGCAACACGAAGGGTGCTGATGGCGCATCGGCGCGCGCGACTGCCGGCAACTCGGACGGACCCCCCTCGGGCTCGGCCAGCGCAATGTCGGCAACGCGGTCGGCGTGCAGATCGAGCATGCGGAACTCGATTGTCTTGTCGACCAGGTTGTTGACGCGCGTGATGAAAAGCAGCTTGAACAGCAAGAAAGCGAACAGCATCCCGACCGATAGCTGGTTGTCGAGCACGGCGTAGGCGCCGAGCCAGATCACGAGCACGTTCTCGATGCCGAAGACCAAGACGTTGCCGGCGCGCTGAAGAAGCGCCAGGTTTTGCACCCGAACATCGGCGTTGGTCTGATCGACGACGTGGTTCAGGTAGGCGGACCGGCGCTCGGACTCGCGCAGGTTCAGCTTGATCGCCATCATCCCGCGCAGCGTTTCGATGAAGTGAGTGGCCGCTTTCGCTTCATGCACGATGCGCTCGTCGGTTGCGCGTCGCTGCGGCCCGTACATCGTCCAGCGCAAGCAGGCCGTAGCAAACCGCCGCGATAACCACAATCAAGGTCAACGTCGGGCTGTACCAGAGCATCACCGCCAAGCGTGACCAGCACCATCACGCCGTCCATCACCGTTTCGAGAAAGGTCAGCGTCAACGTGCGCTGGATCGCATCGACGGAGCGGAAGCGCGACACGATGTCACCGATGTGGCGCTTTTCGAACCACGCCAGCGGCAACCTCAGCAGCCGCGCAAACAGCGTGTCGAGCAGCTGCAGGTTCAACCGCGTGCTGATGTAGACGCCGAGCCAGGCGCGCAACCCGGTGACGACCGCGATCATCACTGCGAGCAGCGCGAAACCGATGCCGAGCACCGCCAGTAGATCGCGGTCGCGCCCCACGACGACACGATCGACCACCAACTGCAGGAAGAACGGCGTTGCAATTGCCAGCACTTCCAGCACCAGCGACAGCAGCAGCACCTGCGTGATCGCGCCCTTCAGCCCGGTCGCCGTCCGCACCAACTGCCATGCGCTGATCTGTTCGCGCTCGTCGCGCTTCTTGAATCCGGCGGCAGGCTGCATTTCCATCGCAACGCCGGTGTAATGATCCGACGCTTCGGCGATCTTGAGCACCCGGCGCCCGCGCGCGGGGTCGTTGACTGTGATCGTGTCGCCGTTGACGTGCGTCAACACCACGAAATGGTTCATGTCCCAATGCAGGATCGCCGGTAGCTTCAACTGCGACAGCGACTCAAGCGCGACCTTGACTCCGCGCGCGGCCATTCCCATCACTTCGGCGATCGAGCTGATGTGCTTCAGCGTGACGCCCTTCATCGAAGGCGCGAGGCGCATTCGCATGCCGCCAAGATCAGTGCGAAAACCGTGATAACTGGCGATCATTGCGACGCACGCGATGCCGCACTCGGGGGCTTCGCTCTGCAGAATCATCGGCACGCGCCGCATTAACCAAGCTCCTCCATCAGCTGAACCTCTCCTTGAGCGACAGGACTGGTTCGAACACCCACTCCCACACCTTGCGCTTCTCCTGCAGGATGTCGGCGTTGACCGACATGCCGGGTCGCAGCGCCAGTGTCTGTCGAGCCCGACGCGACACTCTGAGAATCGAGCTTTACGTCGACTCGGTACACCGGCTCGCGTACCGTCATCGGACCGACTTTTTCGCCGGGCGACCACACTGTGCTGCTGACGCGCTCAACCGTGCCGCGGTATTGCCCAAAGCGCTGGAAAGGAAAAGCGTCGTAGCGCAGTACAACGGTCTTGACCGGGCTGCACGAATCCGATCGCGCGTGTTGGCACCAACAGTTGCGCATGCAGGCCACCACCCTTCGGCACTACCATCGCCAGCGGCGCCTCATCGGCAACCGCCTCGCCGCTATTGGCGGCAATGTTCGTAAACACGCCGGCGATCGGTGCACGGATGACGTGCTCGCGCTTGGCCGCCTCCTGCACGCTGCCCTGCTGCAACTCGCTCATCTGGCGCTTGAGCTGATCGATCTGCGAGCCGACCTTGGTTTCTATCAGTGGCAGTTCGGAGCGGGTTGATGACAGTTCGCGCTCGACACTCGCGCGCTGGCGCTTCAGTCCTTCGAGTTTCACCTGCTGGTCGAGCACGTTATTGCGAAACTCGATCAGCTTGCTCTCCGAGTAAAACTTGTCCTTGTACAGATCTTCGGCGCGCTGATACTCGTTGCGAGATGACGCCAAACGCGTTTGCTGGGCTCTGATCTCGAGATCGGACTGCGCGAGCTCGTGCTGCAGATCGTCCATCTTGCGCCGCAGGATCTCGGCTTGTTGTCTGCCGAGCAATCGCACCTGTTGCTGCTCGCGCTCCAGCCCGTTGATGCGATCGCCGATCTCGCGCTGCACCAGCTCGCCCGAGGTCACGCCCGATGCAGTGACGCGTTCGAATGACAGGCGGATCAGCGCCTGCCCAAGAGCGACCTCCTGGCCTTCCTTCGCAAGGATCTCAACGATCGTGCCCGCCTGTGGTGCCAGCAGGCGCGCTGCTCCGGAGTCGAGCGCGAGAAATCCATCGACACGCTCGCGGCGCGCGTACTCGCCCCAGATCGAGAATGCAACCAGTCCGATCGCAAAGGTGACGGCGAGCAGCGTGTATCCCCACATCGGAACCGTGCGTGCCAGCGACACTTCGCCCAGCAGCTTCTCTCGCTGCGCGTCGATTGCCTGCTGCCGGAAGAGCTTGGTCGCCATTGCGACCGGGATTATGGCGGTGGAGTCAGCTAGTGCAAACTACTCCGAAGATTCAGACGTCGCGTACATCCGCCTCGGTCACCCGCGCTTAGCGCGGAAAATACATCTTGGCCTTGTCGAGCTCGAAGCTCCAGGGCAAGTTGGCGTTCTTCCAACCGTTGACGTTGCGGCGACCTTTATCGGACAACTCACCTTCAAAGCCATACACGACCGTGTAAACGCGTGTGTAGCCCGAGTCGGCGAGTAAGTTGGCCGCGCGCGAGCTGCGTTCGCCGGCGCGACAGATGAGCACCACCGGATCGCTCTTGCTCAAGCCTTTCGCTTGCAGGCGACGTCCAACTTCCGGAACAAAGTCGCTGAACGGTTCGAGCCTGTAGAAGCCGCGAGTCTCATCCCAGTCGGTCATGAATTCCTGGAACTCAACATACGGCACCAACGCGTCGACCGGTGTTGCCATGCCCATAAACTGCGCCTCGGCACGCGTACGAACATCGATGAACAGCACCTTGCCTTTCTGCGCACGCACAAATTGGTGTGCCTGTACCGGCAACAGATACAGACCCTGCTGCGTGCGCATTTCCTCCGGGACACGCGATGCATCGAGCTTCTGCGCGGCGGCACCATGAGGACTCGATGCGAGCAGCGCGAAGAGCGCACCTGCGATTAGAGAGCCAATGGCTTTCACGGGTCATCTACGAAAAGACGGGCAATCATCATAAACACGCTGTGGCGGCAGTAAGAAGTCCGTCGGCATATACATATTCGGCCACTGCGGGCGTCGGGTATTGTCGCCGCCCTGATGAACACCCCTGCACCATCTTCAAAGTTGTTCTCGTACCTGCTGTTGACGGCGTCGATGGCACTGGTCGGCACGTACGTTGCGTTGTCCAAGCCGCTGGTCGCCGTCGTTCCGGTGTTTGCACTTGCGTTCCTGCGCTTTGCCATCGCCTCCGTCGCAATGCTGCCCTGGACGTTTCGGTCAGAGGGAGAAGCGCCGCTGACGCGCACTGAGCGGCGGCTGTTCTTCTTGCTTTCCTTTTTCGGAAACTTCCTCTTCTCGATCTGCATGCTGAGCGGCATCGCGCTGACCACTGCCACTGCAGCCGGCGTCACTCTCGCTACCCTACCGGCAGTCGTGGCGTTGTTGTCGCGCTGGTTCCTGCGTGAAACGCTGACGCCGCGGGTGTGGATCGCGATCGCGCTGGCCGTGACCGGCATCGTGTTATTGCAGCTGGCCAGAGGCTCCGAGACGCCGGCTGAGCCTGGCTCGGCGCTGACGCATGCTGCTTGGCAACCTGCTGCTGTTCGGAGCCGTGGTGTGTGAAGCAATCTACGTGATCATCTCGAAGCGGCTGTCGGCAACCCGTTCACCGCTGCGCGTTTCGGCGCTCATCAACTTGTTGGGGTTGCTATTGATCGCTCCGCTGGGCCTGTGGCAGCTCGCTTCGTTTGATGTCGGGTCATTGACCGCCGGCCTATGGCTGCTGCTCATCTTTTATTCGCTAGCGGCGAGCTTGTTTGCCGTGTGGATGTGGGTGGCTGGCCTTAAGAACGTCGCTGCGAGTCACGCCGGCGTCTTCACAGTGGCGCTGCCGATCGCCGCCACACTGGTGGGCATTTTCTTCCTCGGCGAAGCGTTCAGCTGGCTGCAAGCAGCGGCGCTCTTGTGTGCAGGCGCGGGCATTCTCCTGATCAGCTCGGCGCGGCCCTCCGCCGTGCATTGACAGAGCACCGATGTCCCTACTGACGATTCTCGATGCCGAACTCGCGTTCGGCCTGCATCCGTTGCTCGACCGCGCATCGCTGACGGTAAACGTCGGCGATCGTATTGGATTGATCGGACGTAACGGCACCGGCAAGAGCTCTTTGTTGAATGCCATCGCAGGACGGCTCGAACTCGACGACGGCGAGATCAAGAAAAGGGACGGGCTGTCGATCGCGATAGTCGAACAGGAGCCTGCGTTGCCCAGCGCGCCGACGCTGCGCGCGAGCCTCGCGCTGCGCGGCGCGTTGGATGCGCATGCTGACACCCACACAGCGGCGCACGACGATCGCGAGCGCTGGCGCATTGAAGCCCGACTGATCGAATACATGCATCGGCTCGGGCTCGATGAGGCCGCCGATCCCGCTGGGCTGTCCGGAGGTGAGCGCAAGCGCGGCGCTCTGGCCTTGGCGTTTGCACTTGCGCCAGACTTAATGTTGCTCGACGAGCCGACCAATCATTTGGATATTGACGGCATCACGCTGCTCGAGGAGTTGTTGGCAAAGCAGACGATGATCGTCATTACGCACGACCGTGCGTTCCTCGATCGAGTCGACCACACGCATCGTCGAACTCGACCGTGGGCTTATTGCGCTCGTACCCGGGCAACTACAGTGCGTGGGAAGCCAGGCGCGCAGTCGAGCTGGCGGCCGAGCAGACCGCAGCCCGCAAGTTCGACAAGTTCTGGCAGCAGGAAGAGGCATGGATTCGACGTGGCATCGAAGCAAGACGCACGCGCAACGCGGGGCGAGTCGAGCGGCTTGAACAGTTACGGCGTGCGCGCGCGGCACGCCGCGAAAACATCGGCCGCGTGAAACTCGCCGTCGATGCCGGCGAGCGCTCGGGCAAGTTGGTCACAGAGCTGACCGATGTCACCAAGCAGTTCGGCGCAACGCTTATCGCGGACAAATTTTCAATGCGGATCCTGCGCGGTGACCGCATCGGGCTGATCGGACCTAACGGTGCGGGCAAAACGACACTTTTGCGATTGATGCTGGGCACGCTGCCACCTGATAGCGGCACGGTACGAATCGGCACCAAAGTGAGCGCGGCCTACTTTGATCAGATGCGCGCCGCGCTTGACCCCGACAAGACGTTGATCGAAACGATCAGCCCGGGGTCCGACTGGATCGAAATCGGTGCCGAGCGCAAGCATGTGATGACCTACCTCGGCGACTTCTTATTCCCGCCACAACGCGCCGAAGCGCCGATCAAGACCTTGTCCGGCGGAGAACGCAACCGATTGCTGCTCGCCCGCTTGTTCGCGCAGCCAGCGAACCTGCTGGTGCTCGACGAGCCGACCAATGATCTCGATATCGAGTCGCTCGAGCTGCTCGAAGCGACGCTGCAGCAATACGACGGCACGTTGCTGCTGGTCAGTCACGACCGCGCCTTTCTCGATAACGTCGTCACCCAGACGCTGGTCGCCGAGGGCAACGGCGTGTGGCGCGAGTACGTGGGCGGGTATTCGGACTGGCTGCTGCAGCGGCCTGTTCGCGATCGCGCGGACGCTTCGAGTAAGACGGACGTTCCCGCTAAAGCCGCGGCAACTCGCGCGCCGCGCGTCAAGCTGTCGTACAAGGAGCAGCGCGAGCTCAGCACATTGCCCGCAACCATTGAAGCCCTTGAAAATGAGCAGCGAACGATCAGCGAGCGCATGAGTCGCACTGACTATCACCGCGAACATGCGGGTCAGGCCAAATCGGACCGGCTTCGGATCGAAGAGATCGAGCACCAGATCGCAGTCAAGTTCGAGCAATGGTCAGCGCTCGAAGCGCGCTCGCGGGTCGATCTCCTATAGTCAGCCACGATGAGTACAGCCCACGCCTCAGTCGTTTACGTCGAGGACACGCTGGGTGAGCGCGAAGCGCGCTGATCGGCATCGGACACCGCTACGACACGAGTCAGCCACTCGGCAGTCAGCACTGGCCCAGTTTGACCTTCGCGCTCAACGCGGACTTTCCATACCAGCTTTGCGCCGCCAGAAATCGGCTCGCTTGATGCAAGCACGAAGCGGGCGCGGATCCGGCTTCCTACCAGAACGGGGCCAGTAAATCGAACTTTGTTGAAGCCTGCATTGATGCCGGCGCCTCGATCGGTAATTACGACCGTGCTGTCCATCCACTGCGACAGCAGCGATAACGTCAGAAATCCATGCGCTACGGTGCAGCCTGTTCGGTCGTGCGACTTAAATGGCGACTCGCGCGCTGCACGCTCAGTGTCGACGTGAATCCATTGCATATCCCCCGTGGCACGGGCAAAGCCGTCGATGACGCCCTGCGTCATCTCAAACCACTCACTGACTCCAATCTCCGAGCCAACTTGGGAGATTAGATCGCTCAGGGTCGTTCGGACCATCGGCTTAGGATAGCCGACCAAGAGCGTCACATCGCGCTGCCTTGGTGAGCCGCTGACGGCACAGAGCTTGCTTTTACTGAATACTCGCGCCGCCTCAGAGATCAGGAAACGCGCCAAAATTTCAACGGGAGAATCCCATGGCAATCACCACCACCAAGAACCCGGAACACCACGAACGACTGCTCGATCAGGCAATCGCGGAAAGTTTTCCGGCCAGTGATCCGATTTCGCCGGCGTACGAGGCAAGCCTGGAGCCGGTGCTTCTCGAACAGAATCGCTCACGCGAAATCTGGAAGCGTCGTTTGCGCCAAGCGAGACCGTCATTGATCGCACTCGGAAGCGCAGCCGTTGTGGCGTTGATCGCCGTTTATGTGCTGCGGGACCGTCGCAACGTTCTGAGCAATTTACGCGACTACCTTCCGAGCGATTTGCGCGACTACATTCCCTGGAAGCATTAGCCACGCTACAGGCGTTTTGGCTGCGCGCGACCGGGCATCGATGCGCTGGGAAAGCCGTAGCCGCAGCAACATGGTGGAGCTGCAAACCTCAAAAGCTCGGATCGAGGCGAAAGCAGCCACCAACCCGGCCTATTAGAGGGTTCACCCCAGCGTATTCGTTACATTTTGCTACGGCTTTTTCGGTCGGCGCGAACTAGCATTCAGCCGTTGAGTCATAGCTGACAGATGCACGCTTGGGGAAACAAATGACACCGCTTAGGACGCTCATAGCTGCCGCCGCAGTCGCACTTGGCTTGATGGCTGTCTCCCAATCCGCATCCGCAGGCGGTGGCCGTTATGGTTATGGCTATGGCCATGGTGGTCACTATCACAATGGCGGCCATTTTTCATTCGGCTTCTGGGGCGGACCCTTTTGGGGACCCGGCTATTGGGGTCCTGGCTACTGGGGTCCTGGCTACTGGGGTGCTGGCTATTGGCCCGGGTACTCGTATGGGCCGGCAGTCGCGTATGCCCCCGAAGCGCGCGTTTGGGTCGAAGGCGAACAGTCTTCAGCAACGCCGGTACCCCCGCCAGCATCGAATCCGAATCCGAACGCGCAGCAATGGTGGTACTGGTGCGCCAGTTCTCAAGGCTATTACCCTTACGTGAGCACGTGCTCCGAGGGTTGGCAACGCGTTGCTCCTCAACCGCAAGGCGCCCGATGAGCATTACTTCATCCAGACTGATTCTGATCGGGGCCGTGGCGGCTCTGACGGGTTGTGTCACGGTACCAACCGGCCCGACTTACAGCGCGATGCCCGGGAGTCGTAAAAGCGTCGACCAGTTTCAATTCGACGATGCGTCGTGCCGCCAGCATGCGATCCAGGCGACCGGAATCACGCCAAATGAAGCAGCGGCCGACGCGGCCGTAGGAAGTGCCGTTGTGGGAACGATCCTCGGTGCAGCAGTCGGTGGAATACTCGGCGGCGGCGAGGGAGCCCGGGTCGGAGCGGGACTTGGGTTGTTCACCGGTGGCGCGGTCGGTGCCGGCAATGCGCAAGCCGCGTCCTACACCTCCCAGCAGCGGCTCGACAGCAATTACTACCAGTGCATGTATTCACTTGGGCACAAGGTACCGATGCCCGCGAGCTACGCGCGCCCGATGCGTCAGGTCAGTGCCTATCCGGCGCCAGCTCCTTACGTCGGCGCTCCACCGCGGAATGCCGCAATTCCGCCACCGAATGCTCCCCCACCGAACGCAGCGATCCCGCCACCGAACGCTCCACCACCGAACGCAGCGATCCCGCCGCCGAATACCCCGCCGCCCAACTTCGCGGTACCGCCTCCAAACGCACCGCCGCCGCCGTATCAGCAGCGGTAGCGCTTAGTGCGCCAGCGTGCGCGCCCGCTCCCTCAATCAGGAATAGCAGGTGCCCACCTGACGTCGAGCATCTGCATTAGTCGACGCGCGTTCGCCGGCGCGTGCAGCTTATCGGTGTTATCGAAATAACAAAAAACGTCGCGCGGCGTACACGAAATCTTTGCGTTCGGCATCACAAGCTTGCCATCAGTCGGCTGATCGCCGGCCTACCAGGCACGCAATCGATCGGCCCAGCAGCGCAACTCCGCCTCGCTGTACCGACTTCGATACAACTCGGTCGCGCCATGCAATCGCAGATAAAGGAAGTCCGCTGTGATGTCGTGCGGCTGCGGCCATCGCTGGCCGGTATCGGCAACTACAAGCGCTACGTTGTGTCGCCGCAGCAGCGTAATAAAGCCGGGATCGAGGAAGGTCTCGTTGCGAATCTCAATCGCGTGCCGCATCGGTCGCACCGCATCGATACTCAGCGCCGCGCGCCCCGTCATGCGTGCGTCTCGTCGTCGCGCCAGCCGTAGCGCAGCACTCGTATCCTGAGGCAGCTTGCCGATGAAATCGGCAAACAGCTGCGGCTCGTACTTCATGTTCGGTGGAAATTGCCACAGCAGCGGCCCGAGTTTCTCCTTCAATCTGAAAATTCCTGAAGCGAAAAAGTTCGCGAGCGGCTTGTCGATATCTCGCAACCGCTTCATGTGAGTGATAAAGCGTCCGCCCTTGACGCCGAACACAAATCCCGGCGGCGTCGCTGCGTACCACGCCGCGTAGCTTGACGGTGCTTGCAGCGAGTAGAACGATCCGTTGATCTCCACCGTCGGCAGTCTCTGCGACGCGTAGGTCAACTCGTCGGCCTGGCGCAAACCGTCCGGATAAAATGCGCCACGCCACGGCGGGTAACGCCACCCGGATACACCGATTCGAATTGCAGAAGTCATTTCCCGTGCACTACATCAAGCTCCATGCCCGGTGCAGGTACGATCGCACCTGAATCGACGTCATGTCATCTATCCAGTCCCATGAGTAAGAAGCACGTCAACCTGCTGCGCGAAATATTTCAGGACCCGGTTAACACCAAGCTGTCGTTCCGTGAGGTCGAGTCGCTGCTCAAGCATCTCGGTGCACAGATGGAGTCGGTGGCCGGCGCACGAATGCGAGTCAAGCTGAACGAAGCTGAGGGCGTCTTGCATCGGCCGCACCACGGCGGAAACACGATGGACCGTCACTCTGTGCAGTCGCTACGGGACCTGCTGACGCGTGGCGGCGCGACCCCGGCGCAATACGAAGCGGGTCGCACTGACTGATGTCGCGCCGCACGCTCAATCTCGACGATCGGCTGTATGACTACGTGCTCGACGCTTCGCTGCGCGAGCACCCGGCACTGGCCGAGTTGCGCGCGGAAACGCGCGACCATCCGCATGCTCGGATGCAGATCTCGCCCGAGCAAGGGCAGCTCTTGGCCCTGTTGGTCAAGCTGATCGGCGCGCGGCGCACGATCGAAGTCGGAGTGTTCACCGGCTACAGCGCGTTGGCCGTTGCGCTCGCATTACCCGACGACGGCCACGTGCTCGCGTGTGACGTCAGCGATGAATACACGCAAGTGGGCAAGCCTTACTGGAAACGGGCCGGCGTTGCGGACAAGATCGATCTGGTACTTGAACCGGCGCTGACAACGCTCGACGCCCGGCTCGCTGCGGGTGAAGCAGGCCGCTACGACTTCGCGTTCATCGATGCCGACAAGTCCAACTACGACGGCTATTACGAGCGCTGCCTGCGACTGATCCGAGCCGGTGGCTTGATCGCGATCGACAACACGCTGTGGAGCGGCCGCGTGGCAGAACCAGTCGATCCGAAGAAAGACCCCGACACCGCAGCGCTGCAGGCGTTGAACGTGAAGCTGCACGACGACTCGCGCGTCGATATTTCGTTGCTGCCGATCGGCGATGGATTAACGCTGGCGCGCAAGCGCTGACGTTCATTGCTCTTCCGGCGGCTTGATGCGCCGGAATCCGCGCCAAAGCAGCAGGTCGTAGACGATCTTTATCGAAGCACCGGCCGCGAGCGGAAACCAGAGTGCTCCCGCCTGCATCGCAGCACCGGCAAGCATCGGCGCCACCATGCGCCCGGCCGCCCGCGCCAGTTGTGAAATGCCTGCCGCCCAGGCGCGCTCGTGCGGCGGCACGATTGCCATCAGATACGACTGCCGCGTCGGCACATCCATATCCGATAACCCCTCGCGCAGGATGAAGAGCGCAGCCGCAACGCCAAAAGTCGGTGCGATGGGCAGCGTTAGCAACAACAGACTCGATGGAATGTGCGTGAACACCATCGTGTTGATGAGACCGATCCGAACCGCAAGCCACGCGGCGACGAAATGCGACACGACCGTCATTAATCGCGCCGCTACGAACAGCAAGGCGAGTTCGGCTTCGTTGACACCGAAGCGCGCATACAAAAAGTAAGCGATCAGCGCCGAGCCGATGAAACCGCCGCCGACCGCATCGAGTGCCGACAGCCAGGAGAATTTGCGCACCTCGCGCCGAATGCTGGGCGGCGCATCGTGTGCGAGATCGGCCAGCGAAGGCAATGGGACGCTCTCGACGTGCGACGACAACCGCGAATAGAGCCATGCCACGATAAGCGCCAACGCTGAATACACCAGCACCGTCGAGTCGTACGCATGCAGTTCGGCCACCTGCAAACGATCACGGAGCAACGCCGGCAACGCGGCGAGAAGCGCGCCCGCCGCCCCGCCGACATCGGCGATCGCGTTGTAACGCGCGAACACCATCGTGCGTTCGGCATCCGTCGCCGTGGCGGGCAGGATCGCCTGCTCCAGTGCTTGCGCCGCACCGCGATCAGAGCCCTGCGTGTTCAGCATGCCGAAAAACGCCGCGAGTGCCACCGCCCACAGCGCGTCGGTCGCGACCAGCAACGCGCCGCCGACGGCGGTCAGCAGCGCGAGTATCACCAAGCTTCGGCGCCGTCCGATCTTGTCCGCAAAGTAGGTACCGAAAATCGTGCCCGCCAGCACACCTGCCATGCCGGCGCTCAATACGATGCCCAGCGCCGCTTCGTCGAACCCACGCTTGGCCAGATATACCGCTGCCAGCACGCTGATTGCGCCCGCGGCGAGGCCGCGCAGCAATGCAGCGCCGTAGATCAACAGGCGATCGTTATCGTTGTTCATATGTTCGCCGCGGTTTGCCGGCGCCCATACACTTTAGCGGCTCGACGAGTTTGCTCATGATTCATCATCATCGCGTCATCGCCCACCTCGACATGGATGCGTTCTATGCGTCGGTCGAGTTGTTGCGCTATCCGGAGCTACGCGGTCAGCCAGTAGTGATCGGAGGCGGCTCGCGGCAGCAGCCATTCTGGGAGAACGATCCAACCACCGGCGAACCGCGGCGCGTGTTTGCGCGCCTGCGCGACTACGTCGGCCGCGGGGTGATCACGACGGCGACCTACGAGGCCCGCGCGTTCGGCGTCAACTCCGCGATGGGCCTGATGAAAGCCGCGAAGAAAGTGCCCGATGCGATCTTGTTGCCGACCGATTTCGACGAGTATCGAAGGTACTCGCGGCTCTTCAAGGCCGCCGTGCAAGCGATAACGCCGCAAACCGAAGACCGCGGTATTGACGAGATCTATATCGACCTCACCGATGAAATCGCTGCACGCGTGTCGGCGGACAACGACAGCGCCCGCACCGAAGTGGCTGAGCCGCAAGGAGCGGATATATGGTGGTCGGCGCGCGAGATGGCGCGCGAATTGAAGCAGGCCGTGCGCGATGCGACCGGACTATCGTGTTCGATCGGGCTCGCGCCGAACAAGCTGATTGCGAAGATCGCCTCCGAGCTCGACAAGCCCGATGGCCTGGCGATCGTTACCGAAGCCGAGATCGAGGCGCGACTGTGGCCGATGCCGGTGCGGCGTTTGCACGGTGTTGGGCCGAAGGCATCGGCGAAACTCGCGCGGCTCGGTATTGCAAGCATCGGCGAGCTCGCGCAAGCCGACCCAGCGTGGCTTGCGCAACATTTCGGCAAGGCGAATGCGGCATGGATGCATGATGCCGCCCGCGGTCGTGATGATCGTCCCGTCGTGACGTTCTCCGAGCCGCAGTCAATGAGCCGCGAAACGACGTTCGAGCGCGACTTGCACGCGGTGCGCGACCGAGCACAGCTGACGCGCATTTTCACGGAGCTATGCGTCGAGCTCAGCGACGACCTGCAACGCAAGCGCTATTCGAGCAGAACGATCGGCATCAAGCTGCGCTTTGAGAACTTCAAGACGGTCACGCGCGACAACACACTGCCCGTACCGACCGACAACGCCGATCAGATCCGGCGTGCCGCCGGTGAATGCCTGAAGCGTGTGGACTTGACGAAGCGGATTCGCCTGCTTGGTGTGCGCGCGGCCAACCTGGCGCCGACGAGCTAGCCGCGGCTAGACGGCCGCCGGCCGCGCGCCGCGATGAAACCAGAGCACCGACAGCATCACCGCCATTAACGCAAACAGTGCCGCGAGCGCGCTGAAAAACGCGCTGACTTCGGTTTCCTTGCGCTCCATCGAAAGCTTCGTGCTCAAGTTCGCGTATACCTTGCGCAAGTCGGCACCAGTACCTGCATGAAAATATTCGCCGCCGGTCAGCTTCGCGATCGCCTTCAGCGTCTCTTCGTCGAGGCGCACGTAGAAGGAATAGTTATCCATGCTGATCGTCGTGCCTTCGATCGTTCCGAAGCCGACTGTGTAGACGCGCACGCCACGCTCGGCCGCCATTTTCGCGACCTCGATCGGGTCCGGACCGGCGGTGCGGCGGCCGTCGCTCAACAGAATGATGACGCCCGACGCATATGAACCGGGCGCAACAGGCTGCACCACTTTCTTGGGTTCGCTCTTGCGGGGAGCATCAATCGCCACCGCGCCGCCGGGGTAACCTCGCGATCGGGCTTGGTTAGCGATTACCGTTTCGATATCGATGCCTTCCTCGGGAAACAGCATCGCCAGCGCAAGAATCAAGCCGCTGCCGGTCGCGGTAGCGCGCTGCAGCTGAAAACGGTCGATCGCATCGAGCATGTCCTGCTTGTTGTCGGTCGGCGTCTGCACGACGTTGGCGGTGCCCGCGAACGAGACGATCCCCAGGCGGACGTTGCGCGGCAGTTCCTCGATAAATGCCTTCGCTGCGACTTGTGCGGCGCTGATGCGCGTCGGCTCGACATCGGTTGCCTGCATGCTGCGCGACACATCCATCGCAAGTGCGATCGTCATGAATTGAGACGGCAACACAACCGATGCCGTCGGACGGGCGATCGCCACAATGGCGGCAGCCATTGCGATCAGGAACAGCGCAGGCGGTACATGACGGCGGAAGCGCTGTCCGCGCACCGCCTCGCGCACCAAAATCAGGCTCGAATATCGGATCGCCGAGCGTTTGCGCCGGCGCAGGATGAAAATGTAGCCCGCGATCAGCAACGGTAGTGCCAGCAACAGCCAGAGCATGTCCGGCCACAAGAACCGCATCGTCTATCTCTCTTAGCACCTACTCACGTCATAAGGCGAGGTCATTGCAAGTTCGGGCGCGAACCATTTTCCCGAAAGTGTGCTCATATGACAGGCCGAATACCGGCACCGTTCCTGCCCACGCACTTTTGATCACTCTATCACTCGTCCGTGCTATTTTTTCCAGATGAAACGTCCCGCGCTTTATAGCGCCGCAAAGCCGGTGCGTGCCGATCCGGCGCCTGCGCCGGTCGGGCCGCCCGCCGCCGGCGCCACTGCCCCGGTGGCAGCCGGACCCGGACGCTTCCGTTCGTTGATACAGCGTCACGACCGGTCGTTGCTGCTTTTTGGCGGCATGCTGATCGCGCTGGCGCTGTTCGTTGCGCGCGATCGCATGCAGCCCGCCCCGCGCGAACTGGCGCAGGACGACATCGACGCCGCCGTCTTACATACGCTGGAGAACAAGACACTGCCCTCGCGCGCTGCCAAGGCGGCCGCAACGGTCATGCCGTCGGTGGTCCGCGTACGTGGCTATGACGAGGACGACGAACCCGGCGCGGGCGAGCGCATGAACGGGGTCGGCACGGGCGTCGTAATCGTCGATAACGGGACGATCCTGACCAATCTGCACGTGGTGACGGGCGCAAAGCGCATGTCCGTCACGTTCTTTGACGGCACCGAGTCCGAGGTCGAAGTCATCCGCGCATATCCGGAGAACGATCTGGCGGTGATTCGAGCCAAGAAGTTACCCGATGACCTGCAAGCCGCGACGCTGGGGTCAACCGCCCACCTGCAGCAGGGCGATGAAGTGGTCGCGGTTGGTTTCCCGTTCGGCATCGGGCCCTCGACCAGCGCCGGTGTGGTGTCCGGTCTCGACCGCGAATTCCGCTCGCGCGAAGGCAAGCGCATCTTGACCGGCTTGATCCAGTTCGACGCCGCCGCCAATCCGGGCAACTCGGGTGGACCGCTGGTCACCATGAGCGGCGAGGTGATCGGAATCGTTACCGCCATTCTCAATCCCACCGGGCCGACTTTCGCCGGCATCGGCTTCGCAGCGACGATTGAAAGCGCCGGCGGTGCCGTCGGCATTCCACCGTTTTAACCAGCAAGTCAGGAACCAACGTGGACGAATATTCAAGCCGCAATGCCGGCGCGCTGATGCAAAGCGTGCTGTATGAAGTCAAACGGATCGTCGTCGGCCAGGATCATTTTCTCGAACGCGTGCTGGTCGCGATCCTCGCGCAGGGGCATCTGCTGGTCGAAGGCGTCCCCGGCCTGGCAAAGACGCTGACAGTCAACACGCTCGCAAAAACAATCCGGGGACAGTTCAAACGCATCCAGTTCACTCCCGATCTATTGCCGGCCGACCTGATCGGCACGCGCATGTACAACCAAAGATCGGGCGAGTTCTCGACCGTGCTCGGGCCGGTGTTCACCAACCTGTTGCTGGCCGACGAGATCAACCGTGCGCCGGCCAAAGTGCAGAGCGCGCTGCTCGAAGTCATGCAGGAGCGGCAGGTGACGATTGCTGGCGAATCGCATCGCGTGCCCGAGCCGTTCCTGGTGATGGCGACGCAAAACCCGATCGAAACCGAAGGCACGTACCCGCTGCCCGAGGCACAGGTCGATCGCTTCATGATGAAGGTGCTGGTCGGTTATCCGAGCGAAGAAGAAGAGTTCGTCATCGTCGAGCGCGTCACCGGTGCGGCGACTACCGTCAGCGCGGTGTGTTCAACGGCGCAACTGATGGAGCTTCAGGCTGAGTGCCGCAGAATTTATGTCGACCCGGGTCTGATGCAGTACGCAGTCAAGCTGGTCTCGGCGACGCGCCGGCCCGAGCGTTACAACCTGAAGGACATGACGCGCTACATCACATTTGGCGCGAGCCCGCGTGCCACGATCAATCTGATCGAAGGCGCGCGTGCGTTGGCGTTCCTGCGTGCTCGTAACTATGTGCTGCCAGAGGACGTAGTCGATCTGGTGCCGGACGTGATGCGCCATCGACTCGTGTTGAGCTACGAAGCGCTGTCCGACGGCTTGACCCCGGATCAAATCGTGATGCGAGTGCTGCAGGCCATTCCGGCCCCGGATAAACCGCTGGAAGCGCATGTTCGGGTTGCCGCGGCTTCGTAAACAGCCCGGCAACACCCCTGCAGCAAACGAACCGGTCGCACGGCCGGATTCGGAATTACTGCTGCGTCGACTCGAGTTCACCGTGTTGCGGCGGCTCGACGGGCTGCTGCAAGGCGACTATCGAACCCTCTTTCGCGGCTTCGGACTCGATCTCGCGGACCTGCGCGAGTATCAGTTGCACGACGACGTCCGCTACATCGACTGGAACGTCACCGCGCGCCTGCAAACGCCGCACGTGCGCGAGTTTCAGGAGGATCGCGAAGTCGCTGCCTGGTTCATTCTCGATCTGTCGGGCTCGGTCGACTTTGGTTCACGCAAAGTGCGCAAGCGCGAGCTGTCGGCGGAACTCGTCGCGGTGCTTGCACGGTTGTTCACGCGCTACGGCAATCGCGTGGGTGCCATTTTGCACACGCATGACGCCAACGAAATGATTCCCGCGCGCAACGGTCGACGTCACGTGCTCCATGTACTCGATCGCATGCAGCGGATACCAACTGCATCCGCCGGCAAGGAAACCGATCTCGCGGAATTGCTTGCATCGACGCACCCGATGATCAAACGCCGCTCGCTGGTGTTCGTCGTTTCGGATTTCATCAGCAAGCCGGGTTGGGGCCGGCAGCTCGCGTTGCTGGCACGCCGGCACGAAGTCGTCGCCGTGCGTTTGTACGACCCGATGGAACTCGAACTGCCCAACATCGGCCTGGTCGTGATGCAGGACGCCGAAACCGGCGATCAGATTTTCGTCGACACGCACGATCGCCGGTTTCGCAAGCGCTTCGCCGATGCCGCGAAGCAGCGCGAAGACGCCTTGCGTACGGGGCTTGCAGAAGCCGGCGTCGATTGCCTCGAGCTCACCACGGATGAACCGCTCGATCAGGCACTGCTGCGATTTACACAGCTGCGCAAGCGGCGCAGCCAGCTGGCCTCGGGAGCAACCGCAACGTTTACGCACAAGCGTGTCGGCTGATGCTCGATACCGGCTCGCTGACCTTCTTGTGGCCCAGCATGCTGTGGCTGCTGATTGCGGTCCCGTTGGCAGCGGCGCTCTATTGGACGCTGACGACACGGCGCCGAAAGTCATCGGCGCAGTACGCAAGTCTAGAAACCATCGGCGGCTCCGCGCGTGGCCCGAGTCGCGCGCGTCGCGTGGTGCCATTGCTGTTGTGGACGCTGGGACTGACGGCGCTGATTCTCGCGATCGCGCGACCGCAGGCGGCGTTGACGCTACCGGCGCGGCTCGACGCGATCGTGCTTGCACTCGACATGTCCAACAGCATGCGTGCGACAGACGTAAAACCCAACCGGTTGAGCGCAGCGCGCGATGCGGCAAAGACATTCATCGAAGCACAGCCGCGAAACGTGCGCATCGGGGTCGTTGCGGTCGCGGCATCGGCTGCCGTCGTGCAATCGCCGACCAACAATCGAGAAGATTTGACCGCGGCAATTGACCGGCTCGAGACGCAGCGCGGTACCGCGCTCGGCAGCGGACTGATCATTGCGCTCGACGCCGCGCTCCCGGCAGCTCACATCAACGTCGAAGAGTTCATCAACCCGCGTCCCGGCGAGAAGAAGATCAGGCGCACCGATGAGTTGCCGGCGCGCGAGTCGAAAGGTGACAACAAGCAGGTCGCGATCGTGTTGCTGTCGGACGGCCAGAGCAACGTCGGACCCGACCCGCTGAAAGCCGCCGAAATCGCGAGCGACTACGGTGTGCGCATCTACACGGTCGGCATCGGTACCACGGAGGGCACCGTCGTGAACGCCGAGGGCTGGAACATGCGCGTGCGCCTCGATGAAGAGGCACTGAAGAAAATTGCCGACGTAACCAACGCCGAATATTTTCGCGCAGCCGACGCCGCGCAGCTCAAGAAAATCTATCAGGTACTGAGTACAAAGCTGTCGTTCGAGCGGCAACAACCGACCGAAGTGACCGCAATCTTCGCGGCGATCGGCGCAACACTCGCGCTGGCGGGAGCGTTGCTATCAATGTGGTGGTTTAACCGGATCCTGTAGATCGCGGGAATCTAGGCGGCGCTGAGCCACGCAGGCAGCGGCTTTCCGCAGTACGCGCAGAATTTCGCAGCTGCCGCGTGGTCGTCCGCACCACAGTTAGCGCACACCCGGCCGACCGCGCCCGTGCCGAAGCGACGATGCGTCATTTCGGCGGTGACTATTCCGGTCGGCACGGCGAGAATGCCCCAACCCAGCAGCATCATGAAGCTTGCGATGGTGCGGCCGAGCCCAGTCTGTGGAGTTATGTCGCCGAACCCGACCGTTGTCATCGTCGTGATCGCCCAGTACACCGAAACCGGAATATTGGTGAAGCCGTTTTTGGGGCCTTCTACGACGTAAAGCAATGTCCCCATCAGCACATCGATCGTCAGGACGGTGCAAATGAACACAAGAATTTTGCGACGGCTCGCGCGCAGGGCGTCGCCGAGGACACTGATCTCCGCTAAATATTCGGTGAGCTTGAGTATTCGGAAAACGCGCAGCAACCGGAGCAGCCGTATATCGATCAACGCATGCAGCTCGGGGAAGAAAAACGCCAGATACGTCGGCAATACCGACATCAGATCGACGATGCCGAAGAAACTGGTCGCATATCTCCACGGTCGCTGAACAGAAGTAATCCGTGCCAGGTACTCGAGGGTAAAAAGCGCGGTGAACGTCCACTCGAGCGCATCGAGTAGGTCACCGTAGCGCGCAGCGTACGTGCTAACGCTGTCCAGAATTACGACTAGTACGCTGGCGACGATAACGGTCAACAACACCAGGTCGAACGTGCGCCCGGCGCGCGTTTGGGACTCGAAAATTACTTCGAACCAGGTGCGGCGCCAGCCCGACGGTGGCTTACCAAAAAGCTCCGCCTCAACAGAGGGAAGCGGGTTCGTTAAACCTTCGACGCCGCTCGTCGTGCTCATCGCCGCGCGGCGACGTCCGGCACTGGCGGCGCAACCAGCTCGAAAATCCGCTCGAGCCAAGCAAGGTCCACTGGCTTGACCAGATGGTGATCGAAACCCGCTTCCTGCGACCGGCGCCGGTCTTCATCCTGGCCCCAACCGGTGACAGCCACGAGCACGATGCGGCGTTGCGGGTCGGTCTGCCGTATCTTGCGGGCGACGTCGTAGCCGTTCAGCTTGGGCAGGCCGATGTCCAGCAACACGACGTCGGGCCGATGCACGTCGACGGCGGCGACAGCTGCCGCGCCGTCGTACGCGGTGTCGACGTCATGGCCCAAAACGCGAAGCATCTCGGACAGCGTATCCGCCGCGTCGACATTGTCGTCGACGACCAGGACGCGAACGCGGCCAGTCGATTTTGCTCGCTGCTGTTTGAAACCGCTGCGTCTCCGCCCGACTTCGACGAAGGCGGGCAGGTGAACGATGAATTCACTGCCTTTGTCATGTCCTTCGCTGCGCGCCTCGACTGTGCCCCCGTGCAATTCGACCAGTCGCTGCACCAGCGTTAGACCGATACCGAGGCCACCGGTCGAGCGCTCGATCGAGCGGTCGACCTGAGTGAATATGTCGAACACGCGGGGCAGCATCTCGCGTGGAATACCGATGCCGGTATCGACGACTCGAATCGCCACCGAGTGACCGTCGAACTCGGCATGCAATCCGATCTTGCCGCCGGGCGGCGTGTACTTCGCGGCGTTGTTCAACAGGTTCTGCAGGACCTGCGCGAGGCGCGTCAGGTCGGCGTCCAGGTAGACAGGCTCCGCGGGTAGCGTCACCGTCAGTTGATGGTTCTCCGATTCGATTGCGGGGCGTGACGCTTCGACCGCATTGGTGACGATCAATGCCAGGCTGACACGCTCTTTCCGCAAGCCGATCTTGCCGCTACTGATACGCGATATGTCGAGCAGATCGTCGACCAGCCGAACCAGATGTCTGCACCTGCCGATCGATGATGTCGCGCGCGTTGCGCAGTGCGGGGTCCGGCGACGCCTTCAGGCCCAGGTAAGTCACTGCATTGCGAATCGGTGCCAGCGGGTTACGCAGCTCATGGGCGAGCACTGCGAGAAACTCATCCTTGCGACGATCGGCCTCCAATAACTCGGCATTTACACGCTGCAACTCGTCGCGACTTTGCGTCAACAGGTTCTGCGCTGTTTCCGCCTCTTTGGCTGCGCGCTTCTGCGCCGATATGTCGCGCCCCACATTTGAAGCACCGACTATCCGGCCGTGCCGATCGCGTATTGGCGAGATCGTCAGCGAAACGTCCAGTGTCTGGCCGTTCTTCGCAACGCGCACCGTCTCGAAGTGCTCGACTCTTTCACCACTCCGGATGCGCCGAAGAATTTCAGTCTCTTCCGCGCGCCGCTCGGTCGGAATGATCAACGTCATCGACTGGCCAATCGCCTCGGCGGGCGTATAGCCGAATAACCGTTCTGCGCCTGCATTCCACGAAGTGATGATGCCGTCAAGCGTCTTGCTGACGATTGCGTCATCGGATGAAGAAACGATCGCGGCCAGCAAAGCCGCGGTATGCGCAACATCGATCGCGCTCCGTGGCCGCGCTGTTTGCAAATGCGCGACGCAGAAAGGAGAAGACGCCCGAGCCTTGCTCTGCGCCGAATAAAGACATTCTGTTGGAAGACACTGCGTTTACCAGAGGAGCGCCGACTATGTCACCAGTACGGCTAGGGAGGCAAGTTTGACATGTCAGGTGCCAATGGCGTCGCCGTGCGTCCGCTTGCAGCCTGTTCGATCCCGACCGTCAGTCCCATTCGTTTGCATCGTCTGGCATTGCACCATTGCGCTGCGGCCGAACCACGCAGAACCGGTGACCGGTCGGCGCTTCCATCACCCACCACGTTTTTATTTTCTCGATTCGCTTGGCCCCGAGTTTCTCCAGGCGCGCCACTTCGGCCTCGATGTCGTCGGTTTCGATATCCAGGTGGACGCGGCTTGCATGGGATACCTTTTGCAGCAAGACGATCAGCTCTTCGTTACCGCTGCCGATCCGGACATACTTTTCGGTCGCCGGATCGTCGGCGGCGTCTGTCTTGCGTCCCAGCGCTGCGCTCCAGAAACGCGTCGCACCGATCAGGTCATCGGCCTGACAATCGATAACAGCAGCGACCAGTTTGCTCTTGTGCATCCGCGGAATCGGTTCGCGGTGATCTATCCAGCTTCAGCGAACAGCGGCACCTGCCGCGTAATTTGAGCAAACCATAAGGCGTACCCGTCGGCGCTGGGATGGATGCCATCGGGCGAGTAGTACCGACGCGGCGCAATTCGGAACGGATCGCGATCGCGCGGCATTCGCAAATCCACCAGATGCACGTTCGTGCGTTCGCGCATTGCGTACTGCCAGACGCGACGCACCCTTTCTGCGCGACGGGAAAACACGACGTCAAGCGGCCACACCCAAAGCGGCGCTGTCCCGAGATCCGCCGGTGGCACCACCGCCACGTGGTCACTGCGCGAACGCGCCACGTCCAGCGTGTACTCGGCCGCCTGCAACACCGCTTGATACGATGACAGGTGAATGACATCGTTGCGGCCGGCGAAGACCAGCGTCAGGTCAAAGTGGCCCGTACTGTCCTCGATCTGGCGGGGAATGTCGGTCGAACGTGCGCCATCGCGCGCATGATTGACAATCGCAGTGCCTGGAAACGCCGCCGCCAGGCGGCCCGCCACCGTAGAGCGTGAGTCCGAGCTTCCGATCCCAACGCCGGTACTGTCCCCGACAACCAGAAAGCGTCGCCCCGGCCCCGCGTTCGCGTCTGAAAACGCAGCCGTTTCAACGCGCCGATGCTTCGCGCGCATGAGCCGAAACGCCTGCAGAGCGGCCCACGCAGTCGTCAGCGCGGCAGCCGTGATCAGCGTCGAGCTGATGACATTGCCTACATCAGTTCGAAGGCGGCGATAGGAAGAAAGGGGAAAGTGCATTTGGTAAGTTGAGAATACTCGCTGATGCAAGCACTATTCCCACTTGAGATCCCATGCCAAGGTTATTGAGCTGCGGCGTCATCGTGCGGCGCGCAGCCCGGAGAACTCTTGCTTTGTCACGCAACGGGCCGTAACTACTGGGATATTCCGAAAGGTGTGCGAGATGACGGCGAGACGGCAGTCGCCGCCGCGTTGCGCGAGCTACACGAAGAAGCCGGCATTGAGCTCGACGAAGGCCAGGTGCGCGACGCGGGTGTCCATAAATATTTGCCGCGCAAGGACTTGCACCTGTTTGTGCTCGATCCTCCCGAACCGTCGCTCAACGTCGACGCGTGCCGCTGTTCAACGCATTACACACCGCGCTACGGCACACGCGAGATTCCGGAAGTCGACGCGTACCGCTGGGCAGCGCGCTCCGAAGTGCCGGAACTGTGCGGCAAAAACATGACGCGCGTGCTGATGGCGCTCGACTGGTGAAGCCGGGATAGCAAAAGACTACTTCAAAGGCGCCGCTTCGTCGGTCTGTTCGACGACTGCGTCCCGTGGATCACCTGCGCGCTGAAGTTGCTGCTGCATCGCCAGCATTCGTTGGCCAAGATCTTCGAGCTCCACGGCATCAATGGCCGTGCGCACCTTCGGGAACAGTTTTTCTTCTTCTTCCTCGTGGTGATGCTCGGTCTGCTCTTTAAGCACCTTGAACTTGGCCTCCCAGGTCTCCGCCGCCGGGTCGAGCGTCAATAGATCGGCCAGCAGACGTTTCAGCGAAAGGTGCTCCTCAAGCGATTCAAGCAAAATGTCTTCAGTGCGCTTGGCCTTTACCGCCGGGTAGAACACTTCTTCTTCCGACGTCAGGTGTTTGGTCAAGTCGTCGCCGACACGCGCCAGTGACGCCGCACGCGCCTTGGGCTCGCGCGCCTCGACTGCCGTTTTCATTTGGGCTTCGAGTTTGCGGTGCTGGTCGATCAAGAGCTTTATCGCGTCCATGTAGGGCCGTTGGTTGAGTGTCGGACGCGCAGTATGCACAACGCTGTACGGCCTGTTGAACACGCCGACTAAAATACGCACGGCCTCGGAGGGCATCCAATGGCGATCAAGCGATCGAAAGCGCCGACCGGAACGGTCGTGATTCTCGAACACCAATCACGCGTACTGCGCGACAACCCGTGGGGCGACCCGTACGTGCGCAAGCTCGCGGTGTGGCTGCCGCCGCAATACGATCAGGCGGCCGGGGTCGGCCGCACGCAGACCAGCCGGGCTCGATTCCCGGTGCTGTATGACTTGGTCGGCTTTACCGGCTCGGGGCTTTCGCACGCCGGATGGAGGGCGTTTTCGTACAACTTGCCCGAGCGCGTAGCGCGACTGACTTACGACGGCAAAATGGGGCCGGCAATCATCGTGATGCCCGATTGCTTCACGGCGCTTGGCGGCAATCAGTACGTCAATTCGTCCGCGGTCGGCCGCTACGCCGACTATCTGCTTAACGAAATCGTCCCGTTTGTCGATCGCGAATTCCGAACGCTCGCTTCGCGCAAGCACCGCGGCTGTTTCGGCAAGTCATCCGGCGGTTACGGCGCCATCGTGCACGGCATGAAGTACGCGTCGCATTGGGGTGCTATCGCGGACCATTCGGGAGATTCGTATTTCGATTTTGTTTACTGGCACGATTGGCCCAATACGTTGAACGAGCTTAATAAGCACCGTGCCAAAAAGCGCTCGGCGGGGCGCTACGACGCCGCACAGCAGGCGTCGCTGGGCGGCCTTGATGAGGGCATCGACGATGGACGCGTCAAGCGGTTTCTAAAGCACGTCTGGAGCAAAGAGAAAGTTTCATCCGCAGAAGCCCACTGCATCATGAACCTGTGCATGGCGGCGACTTACGACCCCGACCCCGAAACTAGCGCTCGGCTTTCGCCTGCCGTGCAACCTCGAAACCGGCGAGCGAATCGAGAAGCGCTGGCAGCGCTGGCTCGCGAACGATCCGATTAATCTGGTGAAGCGTTATGCGACCAATTTGAAAACGCTCACCGGTATTTACATCGATTGCGGCTGGCGCGATCAATTTCATATCCACTACGGTACCCGCACCCTATCGCGGCGCCTAAGCGATGCCGGCATTGCGCACCGGTACGAAGAGTTCGACGACGACCATTCGGATGTCGACTATCGGATGGACATCAGCCTGCCGTTTCTTTATCGGGCATTGAAGCCGTAGCAGCACCGCCTCGCTGGTCGGCCATCGCGAGGATGCTGATCTTCTGCCAGATCTTGCGCGACAGATCGGCGGTCAACGCCTCGATGTCATTGACCGCACTAAGAACCACCGCGTCGTTCAAGTGCTGAGCGTGCAACGCCGCCAATTTGCTGGTCAACGCGAGCAGCTCGGAACAGTAGTCGAGATAGCGCGGCAATTGCGCACGTGACAGCGTGCGCGTTGGCGACGACTCCGTCGACTCCACGCGATGCAGCGCGTGCTCGGGATCCTTCGTCAGCTGGTGCATGTCGACGATATGCGCGATGCTGCGCAGCCGATGCAGCATGCGCAGTGCGGTACGGCGCTTCAGCCGAGTCTCCAGAGAAACCAGAAACAACACGACGAGCGACAGAAAAATCAACTCGCTGGTCGCGGCATCGATGCTTTGCAGCAGCTCGGCGATGGTGAATGCCCCGCCTTTGACAACATTCCTGAGCTCGATCGCGGCCCACGCCAGCAACGCAATCAGCACGACGATCGTCAGCGCCGCCAGCCCACGCAACCACCACAATGGCTGTCGCAGCTTCTCGATCACCGACTGATTCTGTGCGGCTAGCGCAACCAGTTCCGCCGCCACTCGACTCAAGCCCGATTCGGGAAAGCGCTCGCGAATACGGCGCGCCAACACGGAAATGGTCGACGAAATGGGTGTCGGATGTAATTGACTGTAGGTCTGCACGGATAGGCATCAAACTCGCTACAAAGCCTCGCATTGTCGAGGGATAACTGTCAACGTACGGCGATCACCATGGAAAAGAAATATTCGGGAAGCTGTCACTGCGGCGCGGTGCGCTTCGAAGCCAATATCGATCTCAACCAAGGCACGTTCAAGTGCAACTGCTCGAGCTGTACCAAGTCAAGAAGCTGGCTTGCCGTCGTGCAGCCGGACGCATTCCGGCTCATCGCAGGCGAGTCCGCACTCAGCGACTATCAGTACGGCAGGAAAACCACACATCATCTGTTCTGCAAACACTGCGGCGTGAGCCCGTTCGAGTGGGGCGAGGACAAAAACCTTGGCGGGAAGTTCTATGCCGTCAAAGTCACCTGCCTTGATAACGTAACGGTGGACGAACTAGTCAATGCACCGATCACGTACGTCGATGGCCGGCACGACAACTACAAAGCCGCGCCGGCGGAGGTTCGGCACCTATGAATCGCCGGCCGCATGAACATTCACGTTGCTCGAATTTAGGCTGCCAGTTTGATTTCCTCCACCGAGGTCTGCAAGGCACTTTGCGGCATGCCGTTTTTCCACGGCAAATCCACGGCGTAGTCCTTCACTAGGCAATCGTCGGGCAGCGTCTGAATCGGCGTGAAATCACGGTGCGCGATGTATTCCGGGCGCTTGAATCGGCGGATATGGTTGCTGATGGTGCACAGACTCAGATACACGCTTACGCGATCCCACGGCGAAAGATTGCTGCTCGATGCGTGCACCAGACACGAGTGGAACAGGATCATCGATCCCGCCGGCCCTTTGGGCGCGGCGAGGCCGCCGTTCTTGCCGCCTGCACGCTCCACCAGTTGCCGGATCAGGTCGTTGTCGATCGTCCACAGCGGATAGCTCGTCGTCGAGACATCATGCTTCGCGTTCACCACGCCGCGCTTGTGACTGCCGGGAATGAACATCAGCGGCCCGTTGTATTCGTTGACGTCGTCCAGAAAAATCGCAACATTCATCGCGCGCTCGGTCGGCATCAGATCGTCGTTGAGCCAGGTCCCGTAGTCCTGGTGCCACTGCCACACGTCACCTTCGAACGCCATCTTGCCGTTGATCTTGAACTGATGCATGTACACGTCTTCATCGAACAGGTCGCGCACCGGATCGACCATCCTCGGATGCCGCGCCAGCTTGGCGAACGGCACGCTGTAAAGATGCGCGGCAAAGTTGGTGCGCACCGCGTCCGAATCCTTCTCGCGCACATTGCAGATGTCGCGCCGCGCGTACAGCTCGGGCACCGCATCGGTCAGCACCTTCGTTTCGTCGCGCGAAAACAGGGCTGGAAAAAACAAATACCCTTCGCGATCGAACTGGTCACGTTGCTCGGGGGTCAGTTTCATCGATGTCTCCCTGCGCTACTGCGGCGCTATCGGGTCAAGGTAAACCCGCTATGAATCGGCGTCAAACAGCTGGGACCGGGGGCGATACGGGGCTTGCCGCCAGGATTTAATAGACTTGCCGAAATGTCGGAGACTCGAATGAAAAACACCTTACTTGCCGCGCGTGTGGGCGCCCTGCTCGCGGTAGCCGGCGCATTGCTTGTGGCACCCGCCTATGCAGCCGATCCGCCGCCGAAGACGGCACCCGCAAAGCAAGGCAAGAGCAAACCAAAGCCGATGAGTCGGGATCAGCTGCGCTCGTGCATGGATCAGCAGGATCGCTTGATGGCAATGCGCGAGAGCGTGTTGAAGGAGCAAACAGCGCTCGACCAGCAGCGCGCCGAGGTCAAGTCGATGGACGCAGAGCTTGAGCGCAAGCGTGCTGCACTTGACCCCGCCGACACCAACGCAAAGCAGGCGCTGCAGGACGAAGAGGCGCGTCGCAATCAACTCGGTGAAACGTATAACGCGCGCTTGCCGGTTCTGAAGGAACAGGGCGCCACTCTAGACAAAGAGCGCGACAGCTGGGTGGAGCGCTGCGCCGATAAGGATTTCGACGAGCGCGACGAGCAGGCGATCAAGCGCGAGCGGCAACGCGCAGCCAAAGCGGCCGGCGACAAAAACACCCGCGAAGTAAGTCGCGCGTAGCGCGTGATCTCGACGCTCTCACGTAAGCGTCGTCGCGCGGTGTCATCCGCCAGTTGATTGCACAGAAGCGAGCATGCGCGCCCGAAAGCGGTGCGCGCGTCGCTCCGCCGCACCGTTGCGGGGCACTTTAGTTCAAGCGATTACAGCTACGTCTGTGAATTCAATGACTTGCCCTTTTGGCATAGGTCTTGCGGAGCGTTTCGCGCAGAGCGCCGCAGTTCGGCGTCTGAATCGCAAACCGACCGGGGGAAGGAAATCAAATGTTGAAAAGACGGGGAGCGCTAAAAGCGCTCGCGTGGGGCACGGCACTCGCAGCTACAGGGACCAGATCGCGCAGCTCGCTTGCGCAGCAGGCAGTAAAGGTTGGAGTGCTGCATTCGCTCTCAGGCACGATGGCGATTTCAGAAACAGTGCTGAAGGACGTGGCACTGATGGCGTTCGATGAAATCAACGCCAAAGGCGGCGTGATGGGGATGAAGATCGAGCCCGTGGTCGTCGACCCCGCGTCGAACTGGCCATTGTTCGCCGAGAAGGCGCGCCAGTTGATTACGCAGGACAAGGTGGCTGCGGTGTTCGGCTGCTGGACGTCCGTGTCACGCAAATCGGTGCTGCCGGTATTTGAAGAGCTGAACAGCCTGCTGTTCTATCCGGTGCAGTACGAGGGCGAAGAGCTGTCGAAGAACGTGTTCTACACGGGGGCCGCGCCGAATCAGCAGGCGATTCCGGCCGTCGAATACCTGATGAGCAAGGAAGGCGGCGGCGCCAAGCGCTGGGTACTGCTTGGCACCGACTACGTTTATCCGCGCACGACGAACAAGATCCTGCGTGCATTCTTGAAATCGAAAGGCGTCGCCGATAAGGACATCGACGAGAAGTACACGCCATTTGGTCACAGCGACTACCAGACGATCGTTGCCGACATCAAGAAGTTTGCGGCCGGTGGCAAGACTGCCGTGGTGTCGACCATCAACGGCGACTCGAACGTGCCGTTCTACAAAGAACTGGGCAACCAAGGGCTGAAGGCGACCGACGTGCCGGTAGTTGCATTCTCGGTCGGCGAAGAAGAGCTGCGCGGAGTCGATACCAAACCGCTCGTCGGCCATCTCGCCGCCTGGAACTACTTCATGTCGATCAAGGCGCCGGCCAATGACGACTTCAAAACCAAGTGGGCCAATTACGCCAAGGCCAAGAAACTGCCGGGCGCGGACAAGCCGCTGACCAATGATCCGATGGAAGCCACGTACATCGGCATCTACATGTGGAAGCAGGCGGTCGAGAAAGCCAAGACGTTCGACACCGACAAAGTCATCGCGGCGATGGCGGGGCAGACGTTTACGGCACCGTCAGGCATCGTGTCGAAGATGGACGAGAAGAATCACCACCTTCACAAAGCCGTGTTCATCGGTGAAGTACAAGGTAACGGCCAGTTCAACGTCGTGTGGAAAACCAAGGGTCCGGTCAGGGCGCAGCCGTGGAGTCCGTACATCCCGGGCAATGACAAGAAGCCGGATGTTCCCGACGGAAAAACCATCATCACTAAGACGTGACCGCAGTGAGTTGCACAGCGGGGGCCGCTTAGGCGGCCCCTTTTCACATGAAAACCCTGTTAGCAGCGATTTATTGTTTGCTGGCCTCATTCGGGACTTCGCCCGTGTTAGCGCAGGATGCGGGCCTCCTGGACAAGCTTGCGTTCGGCGAAAGCGACGAGCAAGTTGAAGCCATCGCCCAGCTCGTCGCTCTAGGCACCGACAAAGCGGCCATCATCTTGCAGGCGCTCGCGGACGGCGAGCTTGTCACTGCAGGCAAACGAGTTCTGATCATCAAAGGTGATGGCGCAACCGACGCGGTAACGGGCGCGAAGCTGCCGGCCGTCCCTGCTGACAAGGAAGACATCAGCGTCAACAACCGCTTACGACGCGAGCTTGCCGGTGCCCTTGCCGCATTGAAGCTTGTTTCTCCGCAGCGCGAAGTACGTCTGGCCGCTGCGAAAGAGCTCGCCGGTGGTGCAGACCCCGCGATGCTGCCGCTAGTGAAAAAGGCGCTCAGCCAGGAAACTGATGCCGCCATCAAACCGATGCTCGAGCAGATCGCAGCGACGCTGGAACTGGGCGGCGACGATCGCGACGCGCGGCTTGCTGCGGTAAAAAAACTGGCCAGCTCGAACAACGCGAGTACCAAGAGCCTGCTGCTGTCTTTCATCGACTCCGAGAAAGACAACGAGCTGCGCGCCGAAGCACAAAGAAGTTTGCGCGAGATCGAAAGCAGCCTGGCGTGGGGCGAGCGCGTCGGCATCGTATTCACCAGCGTCAGTCTCGGCTCGATCCTGCTGCTCGCCGCGCTCGGTCTGGCAATCACGTATGGGCTGATGGGCGTCATCAACATGGCGCACGGCGAGCTGATCATGATCGGCGCGTATGCGACCTATATGGTGCAGGGACTGTTTCGAAGCACCGCGTTTTTCGACTGGTACCTGATCGCGGCGATTCCCGTCGCGTTCGCCGTCTCGGCGCTGGTGGGGATGGCGCTTGAGCGGACCGTGATCCGCTGGCTTTACGGCCGCCCGTTGGAGACGCTGCTCGCTACGTGGGGCATCAGCCTGATCCTGATTCAAACGGTGCGCACGATTTTCGGCGCCCAGAACGTGCAGGTCGAGAACCCGGCGTTCATGTCGGGCGGCGTCGAGCTGTTGACCGGTGTCGTGCTGCCATGGAGCCGCATCGTCATCATCGGGTTTGCATTCGCGGTGGTGTTTCTCATCTACCTGCTGTTGAACAAGACACGGCTCGGCCTGTTTGTGCGAGGCGTAACGCAGAACCGTGAGATGGCGTCGTGCGTCGGCGTACCGACTGCGCGTGTCGACATGTGGGCGTTCGGCCTCGGCTCAGGCATCGCAGGCCTCGCGGGTTGCGCGCTTTCGCAGATCGGCAACGTCGGCCCCGATCTCGGCCAGAACTACATCGTCGACTCCTTCATGGTCGTCGTGCTCGGCGGGGTGGGCCAGCTGGCCGGAACCGTTTATTCCGCGCTCGGGCTCGGCTTCGCCAACAAGCTGCTCGAGGCGTGGCAGGGCGCGGTGCTCGCGAAGATCGCGGTGCTCGTATTCATCATCGTGTTCATTCAGAAGCGGCCGCAGGGCATGTTCGCGCTGAAAGGCAGAGCGCTGGAATCGTGATCGCCGATCTTTCGTACCGTCGTCTTTACGGCGTTAAGGGCTGGACGATCCTCGCTGCATTTGCGGCGGTGATCTTCATCGGCTTTCCCGTATTCAATCTCGTCGTCGGCGCCGGACAGCGCTTTTCACATTTCCGCCTACTGGGTCACGTTGCTCGGCAAGATCATGTGTTTCGCGATCGTCGCGATCGCGATGGACCTGATCTGGGGCTACGCAGGCATCCTGTCGCTCGGCCACGGGCTGTTCTTTGCACTGGGCGGCTATGCGTTCGGCATGTATCTGATGCGACAGATCGGCTCCGATGGTCAGTATCGGCAGCCGATGCCGGACTTCATGGTGTTCCTGGACTGGAAGGAATTCCCGTGGCAATGGTTTAACTCGGATTCGTTCCTATGGTGCGCGATGCTGGTGGTCGTCGTGCCCGGACTGCTCGCGTACGTGTTCGGCTACTTCGCATTTCGCTCGCGCGTGAAGGGCGTGTACTTCTCGATCATTACGCAGGCGCTGACGTTCGCGGCAATGTTGCTGTTCTTTCGAAACGCCACAGGCTTCGGCGGCAACAACGGTTTCACCGACTTCCGCCGCATCCTTGACATTCCCATCGCAACGCCGCAGACGCGCATGGCGCTGTTCGCGATCACCGGTGCGACGCTGATCGGCACTTTGTTGCTGGCGCGCTGGCTGGTGACATCAAAATTCGGCCGCGTGCTCGCCGCGATACGCGACGCCGAAACGCGCGTGATGTTCTGCGGCTACGACACTTTGCATTACAAGCTTTTCATATGGACTTTGTCGGCCGTGCTGTGTGGCATCGCCGGCGCGCTGTACGTGCCGCAGGTCGGGATCATCAATCCAAGCGAAATGTCGCCTGCGAACTCGATCGAGATCGCGATCTGGGTTGCGGTCGGTGGTCGCGGCACGCTCGCTGGCGCAGCACTCGGCGCGGGCTTGGTGAACGGCGCGAAGAGCTTCTTCACGCAAGCGTTTCCAGAGTACTGGCTGTTCTTCCTCGGCCTGCTGTTCATCCTGGTCACGCTGTTTCTTCCGCAGGGTGTGCTCGGATTGATTAACAGGCGCAAAGAGCACTCATGAGCAGCGTCGCAATGCATCCGGCCGCCCGCGAAGGGACGACGATCAGTGACCTCGGCCGCGTGGCTACCGAAGGATTGGATCTCACGCATGGCGTCGTTCTCTATCTCGACGGAATCAGCGTCAGCTTCGACGGCTTTCGGGCGCTGAACAATCTTTCGCTGTCGATCGACGCGGGCGAGCTGCGTTGCGTGATCGGCCCCAATGGCGCGGGCAAGACGACCATGATGGACGTCATCACCGGCAAGACGCGTCCCGACGCCGGAACAGCGTTCTTCGGCCAGACGATCGACCTGACCAAGCTCTCAGAGGCGCAGATCGCGCACGCGGGTATCGGACGCAAGTTTCAAAAGCCGACCATCTTCGAGCGCCACACGGTGTTCGAGAACCTCGAGCTATCGATGAAAGCGGACAAACGCGTACGCAGGACGCTGTTCGCAAAACTTTCGTCCGAGGAGCGCGATCGCATCGGTGAGACGCTGAAGCTGATTCGCCTCAACGACAGCACGCATCGCATCGCGGGGCTGCTGTCGCACGGACAGAAACAATGGCTCGAAATCGGCATGCTGCTGATGCAGGAACCGAGGCTGCTGCTGCTCGACGAACCCGTCGCCGGAATGAGCGACGAAGAAACCGAGCGCACTGCCGAACTATTCGTCTCCCTCGCCGGTAAGCATTCGCTGGTCGTGGTCGAACACGACATGGCGTTCGTCGGCAAGATTGCGCGCAAGGTCACGGTGCTGCACGAAGGCAGCGTGATTGCGGAGGGCCCGATGGATCATGTGCAAAATGATCCGCGGGTCATCGAGGTTTACTTAGGTCGCTAAGGCACCCGTCCGGAGCCGTCGCTATCCGATGCTTACAGTTTCCAACCTCAACCAGTACTACGGCGGCAGTCACATCCTGCGCGAGCTGACGTTCGAAGTGCCCGCCGGCAAAGTCACCGCATTGCTCGGCCGCAACGGCGTCGGCAAATCCACGTTGCTCAGAACGCTGATGGGACTTCTGCCGGCAAAGAGCGGGCAGGTCATCTTTCAGGGCAAGAACATCACGGCGGTCAAGCCTTATGAGCGAGTGCGCGCCGGCATGGGCTACGTGCCGCAAGGCAGGGAAATATTTCCGCGGCTTACCGTCGGGGAGAACCTGGAGATGGGACTTGCCGCCCGGCCTCGAGGCGCGCGCATTCCCGAGCGGATCTTCGAGATGTTTCCGGTGTTGCGAAGCATGCTGCGGCGGCGCGGCGGTGATCTATCGGGAGGGCAACAGCAACAGCTCGCGATCGGCCGCGCGCTTGCGGTAGGGCCGCGCCTGTTGATCCTTGACGAGCCGACGGAAGGAATCCAGCCTTCGATAATCAAGGACATCGAACGCGCGATTCGGACCTTGGCAGAAAGCGGTGAGATGGCGATCCTGTTAGTCGAGCAGTACTACGACTTCGCGCGCTCACTCGCCGATCAGTATCTGGTCATGGAGCGCGGAGAAATCGTCGCGCGCGGCGCGGGCGCCGACATGGAACGCGACGACGTAAGACGCTTGCTGGCAGTATGACGGTATGCGCGTTGCCGAACCGATCTTTGCCCCGTGGAAAGCCGATCTTTCGCTTGCTTTCCGCTACGAGGATCGTCGAACGGTGCTCGCGGAAAAACATTTCAACGGCCCGCTTGTGGTGCAGAAGCCTTTGTATCCGGAAGGCGATGCGGTCTGCCATGCGATTGTCGTTCATCCTCCCGCGGGCATCGTCGGCGGCGACCAACTGTCATTTCGCGTAAGTGCAGCGCCAAAATCAGCAGTGCTGTTGACGACGCCGGGTGCGGGCAAGTGGTATCGGTCTGCCGGGCCGTGGGCAAGCCAGAAGCTTTCCTTCGAAGTGGGTGGCAGCCTGGAATGGCTACCGCAGGAAACCATCGTGTACGACGGCGCGCTGGCGGATATCGCGTGTGAAGTTAACCTCGGCACCGATGCCACCTATATTGGATGGGAGATTCTGTGTCTCGGTCGTGCCGGGTCGGGAGAGTGCTTCGGCAAAGGGCGCATCGAGCTGCGCAACACAATCTCCAGAGATGGCAAGCCGCTGTGGCGCGAACGCGGCGTGATCGATCCGAGCGGTCGGTTGATGCACTCGCCCGCAGGCTTAAACGGAAAGTCGGTGTGCGCGACATTGCTGGCTGCCGCGCCCGACATCAGCTCGAGCGTCCTAGCCGCATGCCGTAAGGTGGATCAGGTCGCCGTGACTCTGATGCCAGGGTTACTGATCGCGCGTCATCTCGGCAACTCCAGCGAAACGGCAAAGCAGCGCTTCATCGAGCTGTGGCAGATCTCTTCGCCCCGCGATCCAGGGTCGCGCGGCGCATCTACCCGAGAATCTGGAGCACCTGACCCGATGGAACTCACCCCGCGCGAAAAGGACAAGCTGCTGATCTTCACAGCAGCATTGCTCGCGGAGCGACGCAAAGGCCGCGGACTGAAGCTGAACTATCCTGAGGCGGTCGCCTTTATCAGTGCCGCGATCATGGAAGGTGCTCGCGACGGCAAGTCGGTTTCAGAGTTGATGGGGTTCGGTGCGACGCTGCTGAGGCGCGCCGACGTGATGGAAGGCGTGCCGGAGATGATTCCGGAGATTCAGGTCGAGGCGACGTTTCCCGACGGCACAAAGCTGGTCACGGTTCATAACCCGATCCCATGATCCCTGGCGAAATCGAAGTGGTGGCCGGCGACATCGTGCTGAACGACGGACGAAAGACGGTGGTGGTTCAAGTCACGAATTCGGGCGACCGGCCGATTCAGGTGGGCTCGCACTATCACTTCTTCGAAACGAACAACTCGCTGAAGTTCGAGCGCGATAAGGCGTACGGCTTCCGACTGAATATCGCAGCCGGCACCGCGGTGCGCTTCGAGCCGGGTCAAGCGCGCACGGTGGAGTTGGTCGCGCTGGCCGGTGACCGAAAAGTGTTCGGCTTCAATGCAAAGGTGATGGGCTCATTGACTTCGAAACCCAAATGAAGATTTCGCGTCAGGCGTATGCGGAGATGTTCGGCCCGACGACCGGTGATCGCGTGCGGCTCGCGGATACCGGGCTGTGGATCGAAGTCGAGAAGGACTTCACGATTTACGGCGAAGAGGTGAAGTTCGGCGGCGGCAAAGTGATTCGCGACGGCATGGGACAAAGCCAGCGCGTCTCAGCCGAAGTCGCCGACACAGTCATCACGAATGCGTTGATCATCGATCATTGGGGCATCGTCAAGGGCGACATCGGCATCAAGAACGGATTGATCGCGCGCATCGGCAAGGCCGGCAATCCGGACGTACAGCCCGGTGTCGACATCGTCATCGGCCCGGGCACCGAGATCATCGCCGGCGAAGGCTCGATCGTCACTGCCGGCGGGATCGATACCCACATTCACTTTATCTGTCCGCAGCAGATCGAAGAAGCGTTGATGAGCGGCATCACAACAATGCTCGGTGGCGGCACCGGCCCTGCGACCGGCACATCCGCAACGACATGCACACCGGGACCCTGGCACATCCACTCGATGCTGAAAGCGGCGGAGAGCTTTCCGATGAACCTCGGCTTTCAGGGCAAAGGCAACGCGAGCCTGCCTGCTGCGCTCGAAGAACAGATCGAGGCCGGCGCGTACGGACTGAAGCTGCACGAAGACTGGGGCACAACGCCGGCGGCGATCGATTGTTGCCTGACGGTTGCCGACAAGCACGACGTGCAGGTGACGATTCACACCGACACGTTGAACGAATCGGGTTTCGTCGAAGACACGATCGCTGCATTCAAAGGTCGCGCGATCGCAACCTTTCACACCGAGGGCGCAGGCGGCGGGCACGCGCCAGACATCATTCGTTGCGCGGGTCTACCGAATGTGCTGCCTTCGTCCACGAACCCGACGATGCCGTACACCGTCAACACCATTGACGAGCATCTCGACATGCTGATGGTGTGCCATCACCTCGACCCGTCGATCGCCGAAGACGTTGCGTTCGCCGAGAGTCGCATCCGGCGCGAGACGATCGCTGCTGAAGACGTTCTGCACGATCTCGGCGTGTTCTCGATGATGTCGTCCGATAGCCAGGCGATGGGCAGAGTCGGCGAAGTCATCATTCGCACGTGGCAGACGGCGCACAAGATGAAAGCGCAGCGCGGCACGCTGGCACAGGACACCGCGCGGAACGACAACTTCCGGGTCAAGCGCTACATCGCCAAGTACACGATCAACCCGGCCATCACACAGGGCATCTCGCACATCGTCGGCTCGATCGAAGCGGGCAAGCTCGCCGACCTCGTGCTGTGGAAGCCGGCGTTTTTCGGTGTCAAGCCGTCGCTGATCATCAAGGGCGGCATGATCGCTGCGGCCGCGATGGGCGATCCGAACGCATCGATTCCGACCCCGCAGCCGGTTCACTACCGGCCGATGTTCGGAGCGTTCGGTACTGCGATGGACGCGACCTGCATCACCTTCATTTCGCAAGCAGCACTCGCTGCGGGCGTTCCCGAACAACTGGGCCTGCGCCGCAGAATCGATGCCGTCAGGAACACGCGCACGATCGGCAAGGCCGACATGGTGCATAACGACGGCACGCCGCAGATCGAAGTCGACTCGCAGACCTACGAAGTGCGCGCCGACGGCGAGCTCCTTACGTGCGAGCCAGCGAGCGTGCTGCCGATGGCGCAACGATATTTCTTGTTCTGATGGTCGAGATCAAACACAAGCTGAAAATCGTGCGTGGCGCGTACAAGATCGAAATCAAAGGCCATCTGAAGCTGCCGTTCGAGATGCGGCAAAAGAGCCGCTTCAAAGCGGCGCTCGTCATCGGGCGAAGAAGTCGGCGTGATACTGCCGCGAGGCGAGATCCTGCGCGGCGGCGATCTGGTCACGGCCTCCGACGGCCGCATCATTGAAGTTGTCGCGCAGCCTGAGAGTGTGCTGCACGTCGAAGGAGCAACGCCCGCGGCGCTGGCCAAGATCGCCTATCACCTCGGCAACCGACACGTGCCGGTCGAAGTCGGTGAGGGTTACTTGCGCCTCGGCGACGATCACGTTCTGGAACGGATGCTCGAAGGCCTCGGCGCGAAAGTCAGCCGTACGATGGCGCCGTTCGAGCCCGAGGCCGGCGCGTATGGCGGCGCCGGACACGAACATGGTGCAGCGAAGATTCACGATCATCATCACGGCCACGATCATCACCACGACCACGACACATTGCGACCATGACCACGAACACTAGCCTCGTGCGCCTGCTACAACTCGCGAGCCCGACCTTGCCAGTGGGCGCCTACAGCTATTCGCAGGGGCTGGAAGCGGCAATCGACGTCGGCATCGTCACGAACGCCGCGAGCGCGGAGCTGTGGATTGGCGACGTGCTCGAGTTTTCGATGGCGCGCATGGAAGCGCCGGTGCTATTTCGCATGATCAACAACCCTTCCGACATCGAAGCGCTGAACTCATTTTTCCTGGCAAACCGCGAGACCGCCGAGCTGCGTGCCGAGACTGTGCAAATGGGATATTCGTTGAATCGCCTTTTGCCGAGCCTCGACGTCGACCCGCTGGCGTTCGATGAGCCGTCGTTCCCGGCAGCCTTTGCAGCCGCCGTCAATGCATGGCGGATCGACGCGCACGAAGCGCTGCAGGCATACCTATGGTCATGGCTCGAAAACCAGGTGATGGCGGCGGTGAAAGCCGTACCGCTCGGCCAGACCGACGGGCAGCGAATCTTGCTGTCGCTTGCAAACCGAATCCCAGGCGTCGTCAGCCAGGCGATCGCCTTGCGCGACGAAGACATCGGCAGCTTCGCGCCGGGCTACGCCGTTCTTTCTTCTAAACACGAAACGCAATACTCCAGATTGTTCAGATCATGACGCTCAGAGTCGGAATCGGCGGTCCGGTCGGTTCGGGCAAGACCGCGCTGATGTTGTCGCTGTGCCGCTCGCTGCGCGACAAGTACAACATCGCCGCCGTGACCAACGACATCTACACCGAAGAAGACGCACAGTTCCTCGTGCGCAACCAGGCGCTGGCGCCCGAGCGAATCATCGGCGTCGAGACAGGCGGCTGCCCGCACACTGCCATCCGCGAAGACGCATCGATCAACCTCGAAGCAGTCGCGCGGCTCGACAAGCGCTTTCCCAATCTCGATCTGATCCTGATCGAATCCGGCGGCGACAACCTCGCCGCGACGTTCAGCCCCGAACTGTCCGACCTGACGCTCTACGTGATCGACGTCGCCGCCGGCGACAAGATTCCGCGCAAAGGCGGCCCCGGCATCACCAAGAGCGACCTGCTGATCATCAACAAGATCGACCTCGCGCCGATGGTCGGCGCCTCACTCGAGGTGATGGACCGCGATGCCAAGAAGATGCGCAACGAGCGGCCGTTCGTGTTCTCGAACCTGAAGACCGGGCAAGGCGTGGACACCATCGTCAAGTTCATTGAAACCGAAGGAATGCTATGAGTCGCGGTCGCCTTGTTTCTTGCTGGTCTTGTTTCACCTGATCTCGGCAATGGCTCATCCGGGGCATGACGCGCCCGAACCGCATCTTCATGCCATCTGGGAGGTTGTGCTGCTCGTCGCTGTGATTGCTGTTTTCGTCGTGATTCGCATCAGGCGCCCGTCACTGCGCCGCGAGCGAAAGCACGTCCGAATTCGTCCGTAACTTGAGCCTTCCGATCGGCGCAAAAGCATTGGCGCGCCAACGGTAATCGACAGAAGACAGCCGACTGACCGCGTTAAGTTGTTCGTAACGCGGCTCTTTAGCCCGCGCTTCTTCGCGCCAGATCTGGCGTAACCGCATAGGGCCTCTAAATGCAAAAGCTCATGGCTGCCACTGTCTTGATTTCCTTCGGCCTGATCGCCGGCTGTGCCTCCACCACCAGCGCCGATGGCATCGTGGAAATCGGTCCGGACACCTACCGGGTCGGTAACCTCGGACGATTTACGGACTATTCGAGCAGCGCCCTGAAAGCGCGGCTGTATCAAGATGCGTACCGGCACTGCGCCGCCAAGAACAAGCTAATGGTTCCGTCGAACGCGCGCTAATCAGAGCTCGGGCACCCAATCTTCTGACATGGAGTTCCAGTGCGTAGCCCGCAATCAGGCAAGCGCACCTGCCCCTACGCTCTAGTTTCTGGCGCGTTCGCGGTCGAGCACGGTCAATGACTCAGGATCTTTGAAAGAAAGTCGCGCGTCCGTTCGTTCTTCGGGTGACTGAAGAATTCCTCGGGCGTGTTTTGCTCGACGATCTGGCCCATGTCCATGAAGATCACGCGGTCGGCGACCGATTTGGCGAAACCCATCTCGTGCGTGACGCAAATCATCGTCATTCCCTGCTCTGCGAGCTCGATGATCACGTCGAGTACCTCCTTGATCATCTCCGGGTCCAGCGCCGACGTGGGCTCGTCGAACAGCATGATCTTGGGCGTCAGGCAAAGCGAACGTGCGATCGCGACGCGTTGCTGCTGACCGCCCGATAGCTGCATCGGGTATTTCTGCGCCTGCTCGGCGATCCGAACGCGTGTCAGTTGGGCCATCGCCCGTTCCTCAGCCTCTTTTTGTGGCACCGCTGTGACCCACATCGGCGCCAGTGTCAGATTCTCGAGCACGGTCAGGTGCGGAAATAGATTGAACTGCTGAAACACCATACCGACCTTGCGACGAATCGCTTCAATCGCCTTGACGTCGTCGGCAAGCTCGACGCCATCGACGACCAGGCGGCCTTCCTGATGCTCCTCCAGACGGTTGATGCACCGGATCAGCGTGGATTTGCCGGAACCCGAAGGACCGCAGATCACGATGCGCTCGCCCGAGCCGACGATGAGGTCGATGTCGCGTAGCACGTGAAACTGTGCGAACCACTTGTTGACCTTCTCGAAAGTGATGATCGGCTCGGACAGGGTCATTGGGCTCATGCTCGCTTATTGCCGACGTTCAGATGCTGCTCCACCCACTGGCTATAACGCGACATCGCGAAGCAGAAGGTCCAGTAGATCGCGGCGATAAAAAGGTACGCCTCGACGAAGAAGGGTCGCCAGTTCGAGTCGCCGGCAAGCGCCAGCGTGACCGAGCCGGTCAACTCGTAAAGACTGACGATTGTGACAAGCGATGTGTCCTTGAACGTGCTGATGAAACTGTTCATGATCGAAGGGACCACCAGTCGCAGCGCCTGCGGCAGGATGATCTTGCGCTGCGTCTGCCAATAGGACAGGCCAAGCGAGGCGGCCGCCTCGTGTTGTCCCCGCGGAATCGCCTGCAAGCCGCCGCGCACGACCTCGGCCAGATACGCCGCCGCGAACAGCGTGATGCCGACCAGCACGCGCACCAACACGTTGATCGTGACCCCTTGCGGCAAGAACAGCGGAAACATGAACGACGCCATGAACAACACCGAGATCAGTGGCACGCCGCGAATCAACTCGACATACACGATGCAGATTGTGCGGAGCGCGGGCAGGTGCGAACGCCGCCCCAGTGCGACCAGAACGGCGATCGGGAACGCGGCAGCAATGCCGATCGTGGAGAGCAGCAGCGTCAGCGGCAATCCACCCCATCGGTCGGTCTCGACAGCAGACAAACCCAATACGCCGCCGCGCATCAGGACGAAGAACGCCGCGAACACGACCATCCACGCAACGAGCAACCACCGACTCCATAACGGACGCGTGCAGCTGGCTACCAGCATCGCAACCATCAGAACCGTTGCGACCAGTGGCCGCCATTGCTCGTCATACGGATAGCGGCCGAACAGAATCAATCGGTACTTCTCTACGATCACTCCCCAGCACGCACCGGCGCCGTCGAGCACGCGGCACGCGGCGACATCGGGTCGTGTGACCGCATTGATGACTGCCCAGTCGATGATCCCAGGGACGAAGTAGAACAATGCGGCGATGACGGTCAGCGTCGCGACCGCACTGCCAGGGCCGGCAAACAAGTTGCGCCGGACCCAACCCAGCACGCCGCGCGTCACTACCGGTGCCGGGCGTGCGGCGACAGGCGCAAAGACCCCTGCTGAACTGGCTGCGCTCATCGTTCCTTGATTGCGGCGCGCGCGTTGTACCAGTTCATAAGCGCCGCCGTCGAAAGCGACAGCGTCAGGTACACCGCCATGATGATCGTGATGCACTCGACCGCGCGACCAGTCTGGTTCAGCGTGGTGTTGGAAATTGACACCAGGTCGGGATAACCAATCGCGACCGCCAACGACGAGTTCTTGGTGAGGTTCAGGTATTGATTCGTCAATGGCGGAATGATCACCCGCAGTGCCTGCGGCAATAACACGAGCTTCAGTTGCCGGTTCCGGCTCAGGCCCAGCGAGCTAGCGGCTTCGATTTGCCCCCACGGAACGGCCTGAATGCCCGAACGCACGATCTCGGCAATGAACGCCGCCGTGTAGATCGCCAGCCCTAGCGTCAGTGCCAGAAACTCCGGCGTCACCGCGCCGCCTCCAACCACGTTGAATTCGGTCTTCTCGGGCATGTCGAGCGCGGTCGGCATGCCGGCGGCAAACCAGCCGGCGGCTACACCGACAACGATGATCGCCACCGCCGGCCAGAACATGGGGCGTGCATGCCCGGTTAGCGTGAATTGCGTGTACGCCCAGCGACGGTAAAGCCACGCTAATGCAGCGCCAGCCATCGCACCCGCCAGTATCAGTCCGAATCCTGGTGCCCACACCGGCACCGGAAAGGCGAACCCGCCTTTGGACAGGTACATCCCCGGTGCGGGATGCAACGCCTCGCTCACCGGTGGCAGCAGTTCGTTCAGCAACAGGTACCACGTCAACAACTGCAACAGCACCGGAATATTGCGGAACAACTCGACATACGCTGCGCACACCGCGCGCAGCAGAAAATTGCGCGACAAACGGCCGATGCCGATCGCTGTTCCCAGCACGGTTGAGATCAGAATGCCGATGATCGCTACGCGTAACGTGTTGGTCAGTCCAACCAGAAACGCCTTCCAGTACGGGTTGCTCGAGTCGAACTCAATCACGCTCTCACCGATTCCAAAGCCGGCCGGCTGGATCAGGAAGTCGAAGCCACTTTGAATGCCGCGGATACGCAGATTGGTCAGCGTGTTCGACGTCAGAAACCACGCCACAAGCGCGATGACGCTGACCGCAAGTACCTGGTAGACGACGCCGCGGAAAGCCTGGCTACGCCACGACCAACTGCGCCGTTTCGGCACGGGTTTCGGCGAAGCTCTGTCAGCCATTGAAAAGTCCTCCCTCGCTTGGCAAACGAGGGAGGTTCAAGCCCGAACGCAATCCGTTAGCGCTTATTTACCGAATAGGCGGCGCGTACATGATTCCGCCCTTGTTCCACAAGTTGTTGAGCCCGCGCGGCAGCTTCAGCGGGGAGTTCGGTCCCACGTTGCGCTCGAAGATCTCGCCATAGTTGCCCACCGCCTTGATCGCGCGGTACGCCCACTCTTTGTCGAGGCCAAGCAGCTTGCCCATATCCTCTCCGGTGCCGAGGATGCGTTGCACGCCCGGGTCGGTGCTCGCCTTCATCTTGTCGACATTGGCTTGCGTGATCCCGTATTCCTCGGCTTCGATCAAGGCAAAGACCACCCACTTGGCAATGGCGAACCATTCGTCGTCACCGCGGCGCACTGCCGGTCCGAGCGGCTCCTTCGAAATCAGTTCGGGCAGGATTACGTAGTCGTCGGGGTTGCTTGCTTCCTTGTTGCGAATCGACGCCATGCCCGAGGCGTCGGTCGTGTAGGCCTGGCAGCGACCTGAGAAAAACGCCTTGACCGACGCTTCGAAGCCTTCGAACACCACCGGCTTCATTTTCAAGTCATTGCTTCTGTTGTAGTCGTTCAGGTTCTTCTCGGTCGTGGTACCCGACTGCACGCAGACATCCACCCCCTTCAGGCTCTTTGAACTGGTGATCTTCGTCTTCTTCGGCACCATGAAGCCCTGGCCGTCGTAGTAGGTGACGCCGACAAAATCGAGTCCGAGCGACGCATCACGGGTCAGCGTCCAGGTGGTGTTACGCGACAGAATGTCGACCTCGCCCGACTGCAGTGCAGTAAACCGGGCCTGCGCCGTCAGTGGCACCCACTTCACCTTGTTCGCATCGCTCAGCACAGAAGCGGCCAACGCTTTGCAAATATCGACGTCGAGGCCGGTCCAGTTTCCCTGGCTGTCGGCAGCGGAGAAGCCGGCCAGGCCAACATTGACCCCGCAGACGAGCGCTCCGCGCTGCTTCATCGTATCCAGCGTCTTGCCGGCGTATGCCGGGAGACTGACCGCCGCCACCAGTAACACGGCAGCACCGGTAATCCATTTCTTTGCAGATTTTTGTTGCATAGCTCCTCCTCCAAGGCGTGTCGACACGGCACGCTTCAATATAAGCGGTTGTGGTCGCCCGCGCCATTAGCGGGGAACCCATGGGCTATGGACGTTTTGGCCCCCTAAAAGCGCGTGCCAACTCGCTTGCCACGTCTAAAACGTAGGTTGATGGGACGGCGGAAGACGCGCCCGAATCCCCCGCTTTTTGGTGCATTCGAATCCCTTGCTTATCGACGCAATTGCAAGCATGGAACAACGACACACTGGCATCGCATCGATTGAACAGGCGGCACCAATTCGAATGCCGTAGCGATTGGTAATGATTTCGGATCGAATCATTCAGCTGTGCAAAGACGTCGAACGCCTCGCGTGCGAGCTCGACCGTCTGACGGCGCGCGGCCACAGCCGGACCGTGTATGCAGTCCTGATGCGCATGAAACTCGCAGCAATGACCGCAGAGCTCGTGACTGCCGACCTTGTTGAGCGCCTGCAGCAGGCGCCGGCGGTTGCAAAAGCGGCATCAGAAGACGCACGCACGCCCAGATAAGCAAGCACTGCCGGCCGTTCTAAACAGCGGCAGAAACACTCGATGTGTTCCGCGCTTGAGCAGTCGGCAAGCCGCGCGAACCATTCTCCTGAAAATCACCATCAAGCGTCTTGGCGGAGCTGCGCTCGACCGCTGAACGGTAAGTGGTGCACACTGCCTACCGCGCCACGCTCAAGCGGCCGGCTTGCCACTTGCTGGCTTGCTTGATTCGCTACCCGCGAAGCCGCCGCATATCAACCAGAACCACAAGTTTTGGAGACAACAATCGAATGGGCAAGAACGAACCGCCCCGCCTCACCCTGCAGGTACCGGAGCCTCCTGCACGCCCCGGAGACAAACCTGACTTCTCATACCTGAAACTTGCACCCGCCGGCAGCGTTGATCGCCCGCCGGTGCACGCGTCAGCGGCGCAGATGCACGATTACGCGTACAGCCTGGTGCGTGTGCTGGACGACGCCGGCAACGCAATCGGGCCATGGGTGCCGCAGGTTGATGTGGAGCTGCTGCGCACGGGCCTGCGCGCGATGATGAAAACGCGCGTGTTCGATACGCGGATGCAACTGGCGCAGCGGCAGAAAAAGGCGTCGTTCTATATGCAGTGCCTCGGTGAAGAAGCCCTTGGCGTGGCGCAGGGTCTCGCGCTTGGCGCCGACGACATGTTCTTCCCGAGCTATCGGCAGCAGGGCTACCTGATCGTGCGCGGCATGCCGCTGGTCGACATGATGTGTCAGATTCTGTCGAATTCGAAAGACTCACTGAAGGGCCGGCAGCTACCGGTGATGTATTCGTCACGCAAGCTCGGATTCTTTTCGATCTCCGGCAACCTGGGCACGCAGTTCATTCAGGCCGTGGGCTGGGCAATGGCCTCCGCGATCAAAGGCGACAGCAAGATCGCGTCCGGCTGGATCGGTGACGGATCGACGGCCGAAGGCGATTTCCACTACGCGCTGACGTTCGCCGCCGTGTACCGCGCACCGGTGATCCTGAACGTCGTCAACAATCAGTGGGCGATTTCTTCGTTTCAAAGCATCGCGGGCGGCGCCGAGACGACGTTTGCCGCGCGCGGTGTCGGCTACGGCGTGCCGGCGTTGCGCGTCGATGGCAATGACTTTCTCGCGGTCTATGCGGCGTCACAGTGGGCGATCGAGCGAGCGCGCTCCAATCTCGGTCCGACACTGATCGAATGGATCACCTATCGCGCAGCGGCGCATTCGACTTCGGATGATCCGTCGAAGTACCGCCCGGCCGAAGACTGGACTTCGTTTCCTCTCGGCGACCCGGTGCAGCGCCTGAAGCAGCATCTGATTCGCATCGGTGCGTGGTCCGATGAGGAGCACGCGCGAACGCAGTCGGCGCTGGAAGAAGAAGTGAAAGCGGCGCAGAAAACCGCCGAGAGCTTCGGCACGTTGGCCACCGGCCCGCTGCCGAGCGCCTCCACGATGTTCGAGGATGTCTACAAAGAAATGCCGGAGCATCTGCGCCGGCAGCGCCAGCAGGCAGGGCTATAGCGATGGCGACGATGACGATGGTTCAGGCGATTCGCTCGGCGATGGACGTGATGCTCGAGCGCGATAACAACGTGGTGGTGTTCGGCGAAGACGTCGGCTACTTCGGCGGCGTGTTTCGCTGCACCGAAGGCCTGCAGGCCAAGTACGGAACGTCGCGCGTTTTCGATACACCGATCTCCGAAGGCGGCATCGTCGGCATCGCGGTCGGCATGGGCGCGTACGGGCTGCGTCCGGTGGCCGAGATCCAGTTCGCTGATTACTTCTATCCGGCCTACGACCAGCTGGTTTCCGAAGCCGCACGCTTGCGCTATCGCTCTGCGGGCGACTTCTCGGCGCCGATCGTTGTGCGCATGCCCACCGGCGGCGGCATCTACGGCGGGCAAACGCATAGCCAGAGTCCCGAAGCGCTGTTCACGCATGTATCCGGCTTAAAGACGGTGGTGCCGTCCAATCCGCAAGACGCAAAGGGATTGTTGATATCTGCGATCGAGGACGACGATCCCGTGGTCTTCCTGGAGCCGAAGCGGCTTTACAACGGCCCGTTCGATGGTCATCACGACAAGCCCATCGTGCCGTGGTCCAAGCATCCGCTGGGCGAGGTGGCCGACGGCTATTACAAGGTGCCGCTGTCCAAGGCGAAGATATTTCGTGCCGGCGCCGATCTCACCGTGGTTGCGTACGGCACGATGGTCTATGTGGCAGAGGCTGCCGCGGCAGAAGCGGGCATCGACGCCGAGATCATCGATCTGCTCACCCTATGGCCACTCGATCTCGACACGATCGTCGAGTCGGTGAAGAAAACGGGACGCTGCGTGATCGTGCATGAAGCCACGCGCACCAGCGGTTTCGGCGCCGAGCTGATGTCGTTGGTTCAGGAGCACTGTTTCTACCACTCTGGAAACGCCGATCGAGCGCGTGACCGGATGGGACACGCCATATCCACACGCGCTCGAGTGGGACTACTTCCCCGGGCCCAGGCGCGTCGGCGAGGCGCTGAAGCGAGCGATGAGCGCATGAGCGCCGCACGGCCGCTCCGAAGGCGCTCGCGTCCCCCTTGGGGGGACCGCCCGCAGGGCGAGGGGGCAGCATGAACGTCCACGTCATCAAGATGCCGGATATCGGTGAAGGCATTGCCGAAGTCGAAGTCGTCGCGTGGCACGTCAAGTTGGGCGACGAAGTGCAGGAAGATCAAGCGCTCGCCGATGTGATGACCGACAAAGCGGCGGTGGAGATTCCTTCGCCGGTCAAGGGCAAGGTGATCGCGCTGGGCGCCAAGGCAGGTGATGTGGTTGCTGTCGGCGCCGAGTTGATGCGGCTCGATATCGATGGGGGCGGCACCGATGAGATCGCGAAGGCCACGGCTGCCGCTGCGCCACCCGCGGCTGCAACCGCGACGGTCGCAAAAGCCGGCAACGGAGCGGCGCCGGCGCGCACTGCGGCGGTACCTTCACCGAGCCGGGCTTCCGATCAAAAACCGCTCGCATCGCCATCGGTGCGGCGGCACGCACGCGAGCTCGGCATCGAACTGCGTGATGTCTCAGGCAGCGGCCCGGCAGGCCGCATCGAACACCGCGACCTCGATGCGCACCCAGCGGGCAAGCGCGCGCCTGTCGCTGCGCGCATCCAATCAGAGTTAGTCGAACAGGACGACACCGAAGCAAATCCCGGTCATCGGACTGCGACGCAAGATCGCGCAAAAGATGCAGGAGTCGAAGCGGCGCATTCCGCACTTCGCGTACGTCGAGGAAGTCGATGTCACCGAGCTCGAAAAGCTGCGCGCCTTTCTGAACGAAACTCGCCGCGAAGATCAACCGAAGCTCACCTTGCTGCCGTTCATCATGCGCGCGGTGGTGCTCGCAGTCGCCGACTATCCGCAGATCAACGCGCACTTCGACGACGACGCCGGAATCATCACCCGCTATCGCGCGGTGCATCTGGGCATCGCAACGCAAACCAAGTCCGGACTCGTGGTGCCCGTAGTCAGACACGCCGAGGCGCGCGACATCTGGGAAAGTGCCGCTGAAGTGTCGCGCCTGGCCGGCGCCGCGCGCGACGGCAAGGCAGATCGAGGGGAGTTAAGCGGGTCGACGATCACGATCTCGAGCCTGGGCCCACTGGGCGGCATCGTGTCGACTCCGATCATCAATCATCCGGAAGTGGCCATCGTCGGCATCAACCGGATCGTCGAGCGGCCGATGTTTGTAGACGGGGCCGTGATCGCGCGCAAGCTGATGAACCTGTCGTCGTCGTTCGACCATCGCGTCGTCGATGGTCAGGACGCCGCCGAGTTCATTCAAAGAGTGCGCCGCTTGCTGGAAGTGCCCGCCACCTTGTTCATTCCGCAGGCGTAGGTAGTGACGGCCATCGTTCGTGCATGTCAACAATGACATGCACGACATCAAACGACACACACGACACGGGCACTCCATATCAGCATCAAGCTCTGTAAGAACTAAGGAGCAGTCACGATGCGGTCCGGAAATACTTCAATGATGACGCGCAGGCTTCTGATGTTTGCCGCGATCGCCGCGCTGTTGATCGGCGCGGGCACTGCCAACGCCGGGGTACCGCTGTGGCAGCGCGTGCTCCGTTGGGTCAGCGGAGAGTCGAGCGATACGCCGGTGCAGACGCACATGATGGGCAAGCACATGCAGATGAGCGTGCGGCAGCCGCTGCAGCCCGGCGATGCCGCGCGTGCCGAAGAAATTCGCGCCACCGCGCGCCGCGTGCTTGAAACCTATCGCGATGTCGCCGACGCCGAAGCCGAAGGCTATGCACCGTTCGCTCCCAGTGGAAAGATCGGCGAAGAAGTGCATTACACGCACCATTTTCGCGCCGGCAATGAAAAGAACGCCATCGACCTCGAGCGTCCCGGTTCGATTCTCTACAAGCGCACACCGAATGGCATGCAGGCAGTTGGCGTCATGTACACCGCACCCGCTAATGCGCTGCCCGCTGAGTTGGACAAGCGTGTACCGCTCAGTGTCGGCGTCTGGCACCGTCATGTGCACTTCTGCGGTTGGCCGAGCGGCACTCCCAGGAAAGACTGGGATGGTCCAGGTGCGCGCTTCGGCTTTGCCGGCTCGATCGGCGACGAAGCTACGTGCCAGGCAGCGGGCGGCTACTGGATTCCGCTAGCGCTCGGCTGGATGACGCACATCTACCCCAACGAAACCGAGCGCGACAAGATCTGGATCGGCGAGCAGATGATGACGTTGAACACCGCAGAAATGGAGCACAACGCACACAAGCAGCAGAAGCAATAGAGCGCTGGCCTCCCGCTCGCTGTGCTTATCGGGTCAACTGCTTTCTTCTGTTTGCGTACTCGCGCGCCCGAACGTCGTCGCCTCGCGCGCGATATAGCGCTTCCAGCTCATCGAAAACATACGGGTCGGGCACACCGGCCGCCTCGCATTCGCGTTCAAGACGCAACTGGATCGCAAGTGCTTCATCCAGCCGATTCAATGCGCGCAGCGTCCAGGCGATCATCCAGTGCGCGGCACGCGTGGCTTCCGCATCGTCGCCACGCTCGTACAGCGCCAGCGCTTGCTGGAATTGAGCCAGCGCCTCGTCGTAGCGCTGCAGTTGATGCAGCGCGTAACCCACGTTGTTACGAAGCGACGCCTCCCATTTTCGGGCGGCCGGCTGCGATGAGGAGAGCGCGATCGCAAGCGCTTCTTCGCCCCATTTCAATTGGTCCGCCGGGGCTGTGTCGACGAACGCGAGCATGTGCACAGCATCGATCGCGAGTGCATCCAGGTGATCGGCCTTCGCAAGTTCGAGCGCACGCAAGTATCTGGCTCGCGCCTGCTCCTTGACAGCCGGTGTCAGCGAGTCAGCTGCATGCTTGGCTGACGCCAGTGTTCGGCCGAGCTCGAGCTCATAGCGCACGCGAACTTCGGGAGTCGCAGTCGCAACCTGCGGCTCGATACTGCTGAGTATCTGCCGAGCACCTTCGAAATCGCCCCGCAGTCCGTAGGTGCGCGCGATTTGCGTTTGCAGAATCAGAGCATCGTCGGGACTGGCACCTGCGAGCGCGGCACGAAAGCGCTGCTCACTCAGCTCGGGCTGGTTGAAGTCCCATAGCGGCGCAAGATCAATGGCCATCGCAGACGAAACGTAGACCAAACCAAATAGAAAGAATACGAGGCAGGGGCGCAACACTGGCTAAAAGCAAACCTCTTTAGTAGGGCTCGTGTCCAACACCGCGGTCGCTCGATTCAAAACCGCCCGGCGAATCGCCTTCGGGATTGCACTGCGGGCACGGCATCGAACAATCGTGCTCCATCGGGCACGGCCAAGGCGTCAACTGTCTGCATGTTTCGCACAAAAACATCTTGTCCATGCACAACACGCAGTTCATCGCTCAGCCCAGATTCAAAAATACCCGATAGAACACAACTCTAGCAACCGGCCCGCAGTCTCGCTCACTATGCGACGTCCTCGTAACGATACTTCCGCACGTGCACCTCCAATCTGCCTGGCCAGCGCACATACCGCCATGCGTGCCGACGTGCTCGCTACCTATCTGTTTCAAACGTAAGAATCAGGGAGGGCTGCGGAAATGAAAGCGTCGCAAGCGTCCTTCACGATGACTTAGGGAGGCGAGGAACGCTCGTGCAACGCATCGTTGAGCACAGTTCGTCTTTCGAAAGGACGAACACATGCGAAACACTTTCCAACTACGCAGCGAGAGCGAGGCGCGCGCCCTCCGGGTCTTCGCCGGCAACGGATTTGGCGATGCCGTCATCGATCCCACCGAACTGCAGCTACCGCTGTCGAGCGGCGAGCTTTACCACCTCGCGCGAGCGCATCGATCGTATCAACTGAGGGAAATCGTCAGCGCGGCGCTGCAAGCCATCGGTGACTTCGGGCGGCGAATGATTACCCGGTGGAAGCACCGGCAGCACGCAAGCGCGACTTACGCCGCGCTGCGTGCGCTTGATCCGCGGATCTTGCGCGACCTCGGATTCCATCGCAGCGAACTCATGTCGGTTGCCGCCGAAGTCGCGGGCGTTGCCGAATCCACCCGCGCCCGCTTCGCCACAGTCCGGCCCAGCCAGCGCTCACGCTCATAGCACATCCAACAACTTCACTGGAGGCAAACTCATGTACGCAGCAACTCAAGAGCCAATAAATCGCATCGAACCCACGACTCAGCGCTACGCCAAGTGCATCGCGGCGTCCAAGCGCATCCGCTGGGATATCGATCGTGACGTGATTCGCGGGCGCAAGTTCGACTTCGACAAGAAGTTCCTGCCCGACGGACTGTCGAAGGTCACTGAACTAGCGTTCCTGCAGCCGGCAGAAATGCGGTTCCTGTCGCAGATCCAGGGCCGAACCTACGCGAACATCTTCGGGCTGGTGGAACGGTACATCGGCGCCAAGACGCTCGAAATCAGCAAGGATTACTGGTTCGGCGACCAGGTCGCGCTGGAAGCGCTGGTGCGCTTCACCGACGAAGAGCTGAAGCATCAGGAGTTGTTCCGCCGGCTCGAGCAGATGGCCGCGGCCGGAATGCCACCGGGCTACAGCTTCAAGCCGCAGCCGAACGATGTCGCCAGTGCGGTGCTCAGCAAATCGACGTGGGCCGTGCTCGGCCTGACGCTCGATATCGAGCTATTCACGCAAGCGCACTATCGATCGAGCATCGAGCCCGACTCCGAACCTTTCGGAACTGTGGCGCGACGTGTTCCTGTTTCACTGGAAGGAAGAATCGCAGCACGCGATCATGGACGAGTTGGAATGGCGGCGCGAGCACGAGCGGCTGACGGACTCGGAGCGCGACCAGGGTGTCACCGATCTGATCGAGCTTGTGGGCGCCGTCGACGGCATCGTGCAGATGCAGGCCGAGGCCGATGCCGAGTACTTCGTCCAGTCCGCCGGCCGGACGTTCTCGTCCGCCGAGGAGACGGCCATCCATGACGTGCTGCTGAAGGCGTATCGCTGGCAATACATCGTCAGCGGCGTGCAGGAGCCGCGCTTCGGCGAGGTGTTGAAGGCGCTCGTAACGCCGGCGCAGATGGAGCGGATCGGCAAGGCGCTAGCGCCGATCCTCGCGCACGTCGGACATTGAGGAGGCGACATGCACATCATCCATCCGCAGCAGCGCACTGTTGTGTTGCTGCATTCGAGTGCCAGCTCGGCACGGCAATGGGATCGTCTGGCCGAGATGTTGAAACCGCAGTTTCGTGTCCGCGCGATTGAGCTTCACGGTCACGGCGAGCAACCGGCGTGGCGCACCGATGACGCGCTTGACGCTCGCCGATGAGGTGGCGCTCGCGATGCCGGCGCTTGAAGACGCCGGTCCCGTGCATGTCATCGGCCATTCCTATGGTGCCGCGGTCGCGATTAAGTTGGCGACGATGTATCCGAAATCAGTTCGGAGCCTTGTGGCGTACGAGCCGGTGCTGTTCCGCTTCTTGTTCGACGACGTTGCTCACCATCCGGCAGCCCAGGACGTGGTCGCTGTCGCCGACGCGATGCGCGAACAGCTCGCCACCGGTGAAAACCATTCGGCGGCGCAGACATTCATCGATTTTTGGTCCGGCGCCGGCGCGTGGGACTCCCTGCCCGACGGCAAACGGGCTTCGATTGCGACGCGCATGCCTGCCGTGCTCCAACAATTCGACGCGCTGTTTCACGAGCCGCTTCAGCGCGCGCAGTTGGCCCTGCTCCGGATGCCGATGTTATTCATCAGCGGTGCACAAACCGTCGCTGTCGCACGCGCCATCGCGGAACTGCTTCGCCTGACGCTTCCTCGCGCCCAATACGAAGTGCTGCCGGCAATGGGGCACATGGGACCGATCACGCATGCGACCGCGGTCAACCAGCGCCTGGTTAAATTCCTGCAGGTGCAGGATCGAGATAACAACCACGAATATCTTGGGTACCCGAGGCCGATGCGCGAACTCTCTGTTGCGCTCCGTTGAGAGAGAACGGGCGGGTGGGTAGCTTTACTTGCTCGCCTTCGGCAGCGTGTACTCGACCTTGTTGTCGATGATCTGCAACACGCCGTCGCGTTCCATCTCCGCGACCAGCGCGCGCACCGCGTCGATGTCAACCTTGCGGCCGAGATGGCTTTCGATGTGATGCTCGAGTCCCTTGCGCTTGCCGGGAAGCTTTCTTCCCATGCGTCGCAGACTGTCGAGCACAATCTGCTTCGGACTCTCGACTGCTTTTGTCGCGAGCGCCGCGCCCGCGACCTTGCGCACCGCCGCCTTCGCGGCTGGTTTCGCCGCAGGTGCCTTCTTCGCTGCTGAAACTTTCTTGGACGCTACTTTCCTCGCGACTGCAGGCCGCGCGGGTGGCGGACTCGCTGATGTAGTCGTGCCAAGCGCTGCACGAATCGTTGCCACGCGATGCGCCTCGAAGCCGAGCGATCGAATGTGCACGATCAACGAATCGAACCCTCTGTCTTTCGAGATTACGAAGAACCGCGCTGATTGCGACGTCCCTCTCTGGTCCAGATGCTGCCTTCACCAACCGCCCGAGGTAGAACGAAATGTGAAAGTCCAAGACGTCAGGCCCCTGACGATCACTTTGCACCAGCTCCACTTTGTCGCCGAGTGGTTGCAGCGCCTTGTACATGGCCGACGTCGAACTTGTTCTGGTGGACGCCATGAAATATGAGCACGCGAAACTCGTCACCGCGTAGAAGGCCAAGATCGGCCACCTGCGGCTGCACGTTTTCGAAGTCGACAAGAAGGTAGGTGAGCGTCATACGGAGTTAGGGATTGTATGTGCCGCCCACGCGAGACCGACTACCGGGGCGTTGAAGAATCGGTTGGCGGCGCCACATACTGCCCCAGCCTTCCTCTTTCACCCGCAGTCTGCCGGGACACATGCCGCTAAGCGTCATCTCGCTTTTGATCCACGCGTACATCGCCTGGCGCCTCATCCCCGCTCTGGTTGACTTCACCTGGGCGCAGATCGGGGTCGCGCTGCTCGTCATCCTTTCCGCGATCTCGCTGCAGGTAGGGTTCAATCAATGGCGTAGTCGTCGCAGCCCGCAGGGCCGGGGGCACGACATCGCGATGGTGGCGGCGTTCGTCGCGATGGGCTTCCTGTCGAGCCTTTTTGTCCTGACGCTGCTGCGTGATGTCGCGCTAGCGGCTCTCTGGATTAGCCAGCGAACTCGGTCTGGCGTTGTCCGTCGCTACGTTCGCCGTATGGAGTGCGCTCGCCGTTCCGGCAGCGGCGACGCTGATGACGATTTGGGGGCTAATCAATGCGCGTCGCACTGCGCGAGTGGTTGAAGTCGATGTTCCGATCGTCAATCTGCCCGCGTCGTTGCATGGCTTCACGATTGCCCAGATCAGCGACGTACATGTCGGCCCGACAATCAAGGGTGATTATCTGCAGTCGATCGTCGGTGCGGTCAATCGCCTGCAGGCCGACATGGTCGCCGTGACGGGAGACCTGGTCGATGGCAGCGTGGCACAGCTTCGGTCGCACGTGGCGCCGCTGGGTGGCCTGACGTCACGCCACGGAACTTACTTCGTGACCGGCAACCATGAGTATTACAGCGGCGTGGCTGCATGGGTGACCGAGTTGCGCGGCCTCGGAGTCAACGTGCTGCTCAATGAGCACGTGGTCTTGCGTCACAACGACGACGCGCTGGTGATCGCCGGAGTCACGGATCACAGCGGACATCACTTCGATGAATCTCACCGCAGCGATCCCGCGGCTGCGATTGCCAGTGCACCCGATGGTGTGGTGCGAATTCTGCTGGCTCATCAGCCGAGGTCGGCCGCAGCTGCGTTGCAGGCGGGCTTTCATTTGCAGCTCTCCGGCCACACGCACGGCGGACAGTTCTGGCCGTGGAACTTCTTCGTTCGACTGCAGCAGCCCTTCACTGCGGGGCTGCATCGGCTACAAACGCTATGGGTTTATACAAGTCGTGGCACCGGGTACTGGGGACCGCCAAAACGATTCGGCGCACCGTCCGAAATCACGCACCTTCGTCTGGTGCCGGCTACTGCTAGCTGATGTCCAGTTTCCGCCGATTAGGTGGAATGAACGATTCCAAAAAGTAGATCGGCATTCCACGCCCCGCGCTAGCAGCGCTCTCAAGCAACATCCCGCTCGTTCCCGCCTTCACCCCGATAGTCTTGCAAATATCCGGCGCGAATTTCACCAACGACATTCTCTGCTGCACATTAGCAATCGGCGCGTTAAAGGAGCTGCCCAGCAGTTGTTTCAGGTTCGCTCCATCAAGAGCCGACAGCGGTTTTTTCGCGATCTCCGGAAAACTGCCGGCATTGAAGTAGAAGCGGTTGAAGAGCGTGAACTCCCCGTTCACACTCAGCTTGCGATCGATGCAGACGATGTCGCCGTCCTTCTGCTGCAACCATTCCGACCACGCGCCTCGCTCCGAGATGCGCTTGCGCGAAAGCACTTTCGGAAACAGCGGCAGAAACTCGGGCTCACCGTCGCCGCCCAAAAAGCGCAGGTGCAGCGGGGCGTCAATCGGTTGACGCGGCTCGGTGACGAACGTTCCACTTCCTTGCGAGCGCGTGACCAACCCCTCGTCGACCAAGGCGCGCAGCGCTTTTTGAACCGTCCCCAGACTGTAGGGGGTTGAACGAGTGAGCTGGGACTCGGTCGGCATCTTGTCGCCGGGCTTCCAGTAGCCGGACGTGATCGCGGCGATCAGCATTTCGCGCAGCTGCGCGTATTTGGGCAAGCCCGCCAGAGCGGGGGCGGCAAACTTGCCGACGAAGTCCAGGTTGTTTTCCGCAGGCAAAATCGTTACCTTGACAATACTATATAGTAATGTAGTATTGTAGCACTTGAGCCAGCAACGTCTATAGCGCGGCCAATTCCCAAGGAGAACACATGAAATTCAAATCGACGCTCGCAGGCGTCTCAATCTCGATCGCAGCCCTGATCGGCGTGGGCAGCGCGAATGCCGCCGATCCCTACCCCAACAAACCCGTCAAGATCATCTTCGGCTTCCCCGCGGCGAGCGCCACTGACGTGATCGCCCGCGCTATTGGCGAGAAGCTCTCTGCCAAGTGGGGCCAACCGGTCGTGATCGACAACCGGCCCGGCGCGGGTGGCAATCTCGGCAGCGAGATCGCAGCCAAGCAGCCGGCCGACGGCTACACCATCTTCTTCGGCACGGTCGCCAACGCGATCAGCGCTTCGTATTACTCGAAGCTCAACTATGACTACCTGAAAGACTTCACGCCCATAACGCTGGTTGCAACGACACCACTGGTGCTCGTCGCCAACAACAACGTACCGGCAAAGAGCGTCAAAGAGCTGATTGCGTACGCGAAGGCCAATCCGGGCACGATCAACTTCGGTTCCGGCGGTGTGGGAACTTCCAACCATCTCGCCGGCGAGATGTTCAAGAAAAATACCGGCACCGACATGGCGCACGTGGCGTACAAGGGCACACCGGCGGCCTACACGGATCTGATGAGCGGCCGCGTGCAACTGATGTTCGACAACATCGTCGCGGTGATGCCGCACATCAAGTCCGGCGCACTGCGGCCGATCGCGGTGACGAGCGCAACGCGCTCGCCTTCGCTGCCCGACGTGCCCACCGTTGCCGAGGCAGGCATCCCCGGCTTCGAAGCCGTGTCATGGATCGGTGCGCTGGTTCCCGCGGGTACGCCGAAGGACATCGTCGACAAGATCTATACCGACCTGGTGGCAGTGCTGCGCACGCCCGAGATCAAGGAACGTCTCGCTCAAAGCGGCGCGATCGTGGTCGGCAACACGCAGGAACAGTTTGCAGCATGGAACCGAAGCGAGATCACCAAGTGGGCACAGGCGGTTAAAGACTCTGGCGCGAAAGGCGACTGATCATGGATACGAACGTAACGAGAACGATCACCGAGCCGGCACGTCAGATTCCGGTGCTAATGGATGTCGATGTCGTGGTTGTGGGCGGCGGCACCACCGGCCCGCTGGCTGCGATCTCTGCGGCGCGGCGCGGGAAGAGTGTCGTGATGATCGAGCGCTTCGGCTCGCTCGGCGGAGTTCTGACGCTGGGCCTTAACACGAAGCCCTCGGGCGCGCTGATTGGCGGACTGCCGCTTGAAATCTGGAATCTCGCGCGCAGCGCAGGCGGCGCCGGCGACGACTATATGGCGATGACGAAAACGGGCGACGTGAAGATTGCGTCACCCACCGACCCCGAGATGATGAAGATGCTGCTGACGCGCCTGTGCGTCGAATCCGGCGTGCAGATTCTGTTCGAGACATTTGTCTCCAATCCCGTGGTTGAAAACGGCAAGGTCACCGGTGTGGTGATCGAGAACAAGGGCGGCCGCCAGTTTGTCGGTGCCAAAGTAGTGATCGATTGCTCGGCCGACGCCGACATGGCGTTCAAGGCGAACGTGCCGTTCGTGATGGGCTCCGGCGATGCGGACAAGAACGTCATGCAGCCGGTGTCGATGTACTTCACGATGTCGAACGTCGACATCAAGCGCCTGGCCGAGTGGGCCAAGACGTCAGACGACATTCCGGCGCGCGCAATTCCGAAGACCGACGAGGGGCTCGACTACAACCTGTGGCTCACCGGCTTCAACAAGACGCTGCAGAAGTGGCAGAAGGACACCGGCGTCAAGTTACAGCGCGACAACATCACGCTGAAGACTGCGGGTGGGCTGATGTACGTAAACGGCACGCGCGTGCTCGGCGTCAACGTTTTCTCGCCGAAGGAGTTCACTGCTGCGATCGTCGAGTGTTATCGACAGATCGAAGGTGTCGCACGTTGCCTGCGCGAAACAATCCCGGGGTTCGAGAAAGCGCGCATCGGTCAGGTGTCACCGATTCTCGGCGTGCGCGAGACGCGGCACATCGTGGGTCAATACACGTTGACCGGCCCTGATTCGCTCGGCGGCCATCACTTCGACGATTCGATCGCGGCCGATGCGTCTGCGTTGGACATTCATGATCCAAAGGGCGGCGACGTCGACTTTCAGTCGCTACCTCCGTACGAGATTCCCTATCGCTGCCTCGTGCCGCAGGGCGTCGAAGGCCTGCTGGTCGCCGGCCGTTGCATCTCTGCCGACCACGTGGCGCATGCGCGCTCGCGCAACATGCCGGCGTGCATGGCAACCGGACAAGCGGCGGGCGTCGCGGCAGCAGTCGCGATCGAAGAAGGGACTTCTGTTCGCGATGTGCCAGTCAAGAAGGTGCAAGATGCGCTACGCAAGTTAAAGATGCCGCTGCACGCCGAAGAGGTGGTCTAGCGGTTAACTGTTCTCCCTCCGTCACAAGGTAAGCGATGCCTCAAGCACACGGCTACGCCGCGATGTCCGCCAGTACGCCGCTCGGCCCCTTTTCATTCGAGCGTCGCTTACCGGGCCCGCAGGATGTTGCGCTGGACATTCTCTATTGCGGTGTTTGCCATTCGGATTTACACACGGCGCGCAATGAGTGGCGCAACACCCGTTACCCCTCGGTTCCTGGCCACGAGATCGTCGGCCGCGTAACGAAGGTGGGCGACCGGGTGTCGAACTTTCGCGTCGGCGATCTGGTCGGCGTCGGCTGCCTGGTCGACAGTTGCCAGCGTTGCGCACCTTGCGCGCAAGGTCTGGAGCAGTACTGCGACAACGGCTTCACCGGCACTTACAACGGTCCGGAGCAGGGCACCGGAGCCAACACGTACGGCGGCTACTCCAACCAAATCGTCGTGCGCGAATCGTTCGTGCTTCGCATTACGCACCCCGAGGCGGATCTGGCCGCCGTGGCGCCGTTGCTGTGCGCCGGCATCACCACGTATTCACCGCTGCGCGAGTGGAAAGTGGGGCCGGGACACAAGGTGGGCATCGTCGGCCTCGGCGGACTTGGACACATGGGTGTCAAGATTGCCGCGGCAATGGGCGCGCACGTGGTGCTTTTCACCACCTCCAGCCAACAAGCGCGACGACGCGCTGCGCCTTGGCGCGAAAGAAGTCGTGATATCGAAGAACGCCGACGAAATGGCCAAGCATGTCGGGAGCTTCGACTTCATCCTGAATACGGTGGCGGCGCCGCACGACCTCGACGCCTTCATGGTGCTGCTCAAACTCGACGGCACGATGACGCTAGTAGGCGCACCCGCGAACCCACATCCATCGCCGGGTGTTTTCAACTTCATCATGAAACGCAGGCGCCTCGCCGGCTCGTTGATCGGTGGCATCCGCGAAACCCAGGAGATGCTCGACTTCTGCGCCGAGCACGGCATCGTCTCCGACATCGAACACATTCGGATGGACGAGATCGAGACAGCCTATGCGCGCATGCTCAAGAGCGACGTGAAATACCGCTTCGTCATCGACATGGCGAAACTGAAGACCACTACCGATTAACGCACGCGCACTCGTTGAAGTGCGCGTGCGCTTGTCACTTACTGACGCACCCAGGCGCCGCCTACCATCTGCCAGCGGCCATTCGTGTATTCCCAACGATTGGGCACCCACGTATAGCCGACGCGTGCGGGCTCATAGCGACCCGTCACCCAAACGTACTGATCGTTCTGCCAGTTCCAGTAGCCGGGGATCCACACCGCGTCGGTACTTGGAGCCGGAGGAACTTTTTCTGCTTGCGGCGCCGGAGGCTGTACGGTGGCGACTATCACCGGAGTGGGTGCTGGCGCGGTCTGCACCGCCACCGGTTGCGGTGCCGGCGTGTGAATGACTTCGCGCTCGATGACACGCGTGGAGCAACCCGCAAACGATATCGCTGCTATGGCTCCGACAATACTGATGTGCTTGAGCATATGTCTTCTCCTGTTGAGTCCGACACGTTCGCCTGAAGGCGAACGCAAGCGTCCTGGCTCAGTCGGGATTACGACGCTTGATAGGTTTTTGGGAGCAGCGGCTGTGCCTGTTGGCCGCTTGAAAGCGCGAGCTGCGCGCGGGTCGAATCTACAAACGAGTTACTTTTTTACCAACAGATTGCGCTTGAATCGCCGCTGAGCACCGCTAGTTCACAAGCAGTTTTCCCAATGCGCGACGCGCGGTGACGAAGTCTGACGGCTCTGCCTTCTCGACCAATTGGTCATCCAGGCTTCGGCCCGTTGCGCGGAGGTCTTTGGTGACCTGCAGAAGCGCGTCGACGACACCGGGGTCGAACTGCGCGCTCTTTTCGGTGCACAAGTAAATGCGCACCTCATCGTGCGGCAACGCTTTTCTCCACGGCCGGTCGTGCGTCAACGAGTCGTAGGCGTCCGCCGCATGCACGATGCGCGCTTCGAGCGGAATATCCTGACCCGACAGACCATCGGGCGTGCCATTGCCATCGAACCGCTCGTGATGTGAGCGTGCGACGTGCGCGAAAACAGCGCCGCGCTGAGTTCCAAGCTGCTCGCGTATCAGCTCCTCACCAAACTTCGCGTGTGAGTGCAGGAATTCCTTTTCCTGCCACGTCAGCGGGCCTCGCTGGCGCAGCAGTGATTCCGGAACGGAGCCTTTGCCCACATCGTGCAGCCGGGCAGCACGCTCGATCGACATCTGGATCGCAATCGCCCAGGGAAGCTGATTGGCGACCATCCGTGCCAGAGCGCCAACGCGGATCGTGTGCTCGCCACTCGGCTCCTGTTTCGCTTCGGCGGCAGCAGCGAGGTTTTCGAGAGCAACCAGCTTGCTGTCAATCGTGATCGTTTCTTCCCATCCCAGGGGACGCGTGTTTTCCCACTCGCGATCGTCCGGCTCACTCGCCTGCGGATCGGCGCGGTCGAAGTGCAACCGCTGCATCTTCTTCAAGAGCACTGACACGTCGCGCATCACCTGCAGAGCTTCTTCGCCGCGCCCTACATAGCGATAGGCATCCGCCAGTACCAAGTGCGCCGGTACTTCCATGCCGTTCGAGATCGACGCAGCGCGGCGGTGAGACTTTCTCAGCAGCTCGAGCCCTTCATCGACTTTGCCGAGGCGCACTTCCACCGTTCCTGCGGCCTGCAACGCGAGATATTCCCAACGTACGTTGGCCGAACCCTTTGCTGTTGCGAACATTGACTTGGCGACATCGCTCGCCTCAGTCAACCGTCCGGCCTTGGCCAACAGAATGCAATGAATATTGTCGTAATGCAGTTGGACCGTGCGGTGCGGAGGATTGGCATCCTGACTTCGGGCGAGTGCCCGCGCGCGCGTGCTGAACTCGAGCCCGCGTTCGACATCATTCAACTGCGAAGAGATCGCCGCCGTGTTGGCCGCCGCCGCGGCTGCCATCAACACCGCTGGCTGTCCGCTCGCGTCCATGCCCTCGAAGGCCTCCGGCCAGCGCTCGTACACATCCCACGCAAGTTGAAAAGCTCGCTGTGCCTTGTCGTCCCAACCGATATTGGTCAGCACAACGCCGAGATTGACCACGGTCGACACTTCGGCGACCGGGTCTTCCATTTCGCGCGCGATCTCGACCGCTTCCTGCAGACTTCCCAGCGCCGCGGGCGCGTTGATGATGTCCCCGGTGAAATACCCATGCAGCGAAAGGGCTCTTCGCAGCAGACGGCGATCCGGAAGATCGCGGCAAATGTCGATTGCACGCTCGAGCAACGGCCCCATCTTTTGCGCGCGCCCGAGGGCGTTGAATCCTGCGACCACCGCGAACACCGCTGCAACGTAGGCGTCGGTACGCGCTTCGGCTGCCCTGAGCTCACGCTGCAGGCCGTCGAGCTCGATCAGCATGTCTGCGGCCGCGCGCCCTGACGCGTTGGCGGTCAGCGCGGACGCTCGTACCTGGATGGCGCGAAACCTCGCGGAGTGGTCTTGCATTGCGCGAGACTACGTCTCATGCAGCGCGGTGAATTGTCAAAAATGAGCTTGTAAGCAGAGCAATCGGTACGCACCGCGCTACGCGTTGAATTGCCTGTCTAAAACCCGCCGTTTCATTCGGATACACATGTTTCCGAATGGCGCCGAATGGATGAGTTGGGTTGTGCCCCGGGCGTCCGCAGCTGATCAGGGTTGCGCGTTAGTTCCACAAGCCCACTCCTCGCTGGTTGCAACCTGATGAACGCACTTCTCGCACGTCGACCCTGGATTCGCCCCGCCGCTCTGGCACTGCTCGCGATCGCGATCGCAGCCGGTAGCTGGTGGGCATGGAAGGCCTGGGGCAACAGTAGAACCAAGGCCGACGAATTGATCTTCACCACCGTGCAGCGCGGCGACATCGAAGACCTGGTCGGCGCGACCGGCTCGCTGCAGCCGCGCGACTACGTCGACGTGGGCGCGCAGGTATCGGGCCAGTTGAAGAAGCTTCACGTCGACGTCGGCAGTGAAGTCAAAGAAGGCGACCTGCTGGCCGAGATCGACGCCACGCAGTCGACCGCCCGCGTCGATGCCAACCGCGCCTCGCTGCGTGCGCAACGCAGGCGACACTGGTCGAGCGCCAAGTCAACCTCGAGAAAGCTCAGCGCGACCTGCAGCGCCAGAAGAACCTGATGGCCGAAGAAGCGACCACCACCGAGCAGGTGCAGAACGCCGAGACCGCGCGTGCGCGCCGCGACGCAGCGCAGATCAACACGCTGAAGGCGCAGATCGATGCAGCAGCAGGCCAGCATGCGCGTCGAGGAAGCGAACCTGAAGTTCACGAAGATCTACGCGCCGATGTCGCGGCACGGTGATCAGCATCACCGCGAAGCAAGGGCCAGACACTCAACGCCAACCAGTCGGCGCCGACGCTGCTGCGCATCGCCGATCTGTCGACGATGACCGTGCAGACGCAGGTCGGCGAAGCCGACGTCGCCAAGCTGCGCCAGGGCATGTCGAGCTACTTCACGACGCTCGGCAGCCCGGGCCGCCGCTTCTACGGCCAGCTGCGCAAGATCGAGCCGACGCCGACGGTCACCAACAACGTCGTGCTCTACAACGCGCTGTTCGACGTGCCGAACCCGAACAAGGTGCTGATGCCGCAGATGACGGCGCAGGTGTTCTTCGTCGTCGCCGAAGCGCGCGATGTGCTGGCGGTGCCGGTGGCAGCGCTGACGTATCCAGCGTCCGCAGCGCCACGCGCACAAGCCGCCGCAGCCGCCGCGCTGGATGACGTGCCAGCACGGCGCCTGATACCGCGCCGAAATCGACGAGCGCGCCTGCGAAGAGCAGCGAACTGCTCCGCAGACAGACCCCGCGGCGATCGCCAGCGCGGAGTGCGCCGCGAAGGCAGCAGCCGGCACCAGCATCGACTACGCCACGCCGCGCGATCGTCAAAGTCGCCACCGCAGCCGACAGCGCAACCACTGTCGAGCGCGAAGTCGACCGTCGGTGTCGCGAGCCGCGTCAGCGCCGAAATCCTCTCCGGCCTGAACGAAGGCGAGCGCATCGTCGTCGGCGTGAAGGTGCCGGAAGCGCCGCGCACTGCCGCGCAAACCAAGGGCGCAACGCCCGCACTCAGCCCGCCGGGCGCAACAGGCGCACCGGTTGGAGCCGGCGGAGGCTTCAGGCGATGACGTCCCGACAGCTCGCGCCCATCCCGACGCTGCGACAGTCACGATTCCCTGCTGCCGCAAAGCGCACAGCACCTCACGCGCGACACGACGCCGCTGATCGAGCTGCGCGGCGTCACCAAGACCTACGTCAACGGCGACCTCGCGGTCGAGGTGCTGCACGGCATCGACCTGCAGATCTACGCGGGCGAGTTCGTCGCGATCATGGGCGCGTCGGGCTCGGGCAAGTCGCACGCTGATGAACATCCTCGGCTGCCTCGACCGGCCCGACCGCGGGCAGCTACCAGTTCATGGGCCGCGACGTCTCGGACGCTCGACCGCGACGAGCTGGCGCGAGCTGCGCCGCGAAGCCTTCGGCTTCGTGTTCCAGAGCTACAACCTGATCGCGACCGGCAGCGCGGCCGAGAACGTCGAGATGCCGGCGGTCTACGCCGGCCTGCCGCCGGCCGAGCGCCATGCGCGCGCGAGCGAACTGCTCGACGCGCTCGGCCTGGCCGACCGCCTCGCACCATCGGCCGAACCAGCTGTCGGGCGGCCAGCAGCAGCGCGTCTCGATCGCGCGCGCGCTGATGAACGGCGGCCGCGATCATCCTCGCCGACGAGCCGACCGGCGCGCTCGACAGCAAGAGCGGCGCCGACGTGATGCCGCTGCTGAAGGACCTGTCGGGCGCAGGGTCACACCGTGATCCTGATCACGCACGCGCGCGAAGTCGCCGAGCACGCGCAGCGCGTGATCGAGATCAAGGACGGCCACATCGTCGCCGACCCCGGCCCGCAGCCGCGCCGCCGAACCGCAACGCCGCCGCCGCGTGGCAGCCGCGCCGCGGCGCGCATTTCGCACGGCGCGGATGTGGTCGAGGCCGCGAAGACGCGCGCTGCGTGCGCTGCGCGCCAATGTATTCCGCACCGGTGCTGACGCTGCTCGGCATCGTGATCGGCGTCGGCTCGGTGATCGCGATGCTCGCGATCGGCGACGGCGCCAAGCAGGCCGTCGATCGACCGCATCAGCGCGATGGGCTCCAACCTGCTGCTGGTGCGCCCCGGTGCGCCGAACCAGCGCGGGTTTCAGAACACCGCGACGCTGGTGCTGGCCGACGTGCAGGCGATCGATCGACGAAGTGCCGAACGTGCTGGCGGCGATGCCCGAACAGGGCAGCACCGCGACGCTGCGCTTCGGCGACGACGACTACTCGCACCAGCGTCACCGGCACGTCGGCGAAGTTTCCGCTGGCGCGCGCAATGGCCGATCGCGCGCGGCATCTTCTTCAGCGAAGAGGACGAGCGCGACTACGCAACGGTCGCGGTGCTCGGGCAGACGGTCGCCAAGGCGCTGTTCCCGGACGGCGAGGACCCGCTCGGCCAGTACGTGCTGGTCAACAACCTGATGTTCCAGGTCATCGGCGTGATGGCGCCGCAAGGGCGCATCGCCGAGCGGGCAGGACCAGGACGACGTCGTGTTCGTGCCGCTACGCGACCAGCCAGCTGCGGCTGTCCGGCCAGCGCTTCCTGCGCACGTCACGGTCGCGGTCGAAGACGTCGACGCGCATCGACGACACGCAGGCCGCGGTCGAGACGCTGCTCGCTCGAACGCCACGGCACCGTCGACTTCCAGATCCGCAACATGGCGTCGATCATCGAGACCGCCACCGAAACGCAGAACACGCTGACGATCCTGCTCGGGCTCGATCGCGGCGATCTCGCTGCTGGTGGGCGGCATCGGCGTGATGAACATCATGCTGGTGACCGTCACCGAGCGCACGCGCGAGATCGGCATCCGCATGGCGACCGGCGCGCGCACGCGCAACATCCTGCAGCAGTTCCTGATCGAGGCGCTGGTGGTGTCGGCGATCGGCGGCGCGATCGGCGTCGTGCTGGCGGCCTGGGCACTGCGGCGGTCGTCGATGCGCTCGGCACGCAGGTGCAGTTCTCGCTCGCGCCGGTGCTGCTCGCCTTCGGCTGCGCGTTCGCCACCGGCCTCGTCTTCGGCTAGCTGCCCGCAAACAAAGCCGCGAAGCTCGACCCGGTCGTCGCGCTCGCTTCGGAGTAAGAAATGAATCGCACCTATCAAATCGCTAACGCTCTGCATCGCACTCGCCGTCGCGCTCGCAGGCTGTGCAGTGCACCGAGCCGAAGACGCGCGTGCAGATCGACATGCCGCAGGCATTCACCGAAGCGCACTGCGCCCATCGCATCCGGCAGCAGCAAGCCAGCTGCACCGCTGACTGGTGGACCAACTTCGGCTCGCCGCAACTCACGTCGCTGATCGAACAAGCACTCGCCGGCAGCTCCGACATTCGCATCGCCGCCGAGCGCATCACGCAAGCCGAGCTCGCGCTGCGCCAGGCCAATGCATCGCTGCTGCCGAGCATCGGCGTGGGCGCCGGCCAGTCATTCAGTCGCAGCGACAGCCCCGGCGCCGATGCCAGCACGCGCCGCGGCACCAGCGTCTCGATCGCGATGAGCTACGAGATCGACCTGTGGGGCCGGCTCGCCGCCGGCATTCAGGCGCAGCAGCAGGCCGTTGAACATCAGCCGCTTCGACGCCGAAACCGTGCGGCTGACGCTGACGAGCGGCGTCGCCGCCACGTACTTTCAATTGCTCGCCACGCGCGAGCGGCTCGACATCGCGCGCGAAAACCTCGCCACGGCAGAGCGCGTGCTGAAGATCGTCGACGCGCGCTATCGCAACGGCGTCGCGACGCAGCTCGACCTTTCGCAGCAGACCACCGCAGTGCTGAATGTGCGCGCGGCCTTGATCCCGCTCGAAGTCGCCGAGCGCCAGACTGTCTCCGCGCTTGCGCTGCTGATCGGCCGCGTACCGCAGGGCTTCGGCGTGGCGGAAGACAACTTCGAAGAGCTGCGCGTCCCCACGGTGGGCGCCGGGCTGCCATCCGAGTTGCTAACGCGCCGTCCCGATCTCGCCGCAGCCGAAGCGCAACTCGCCGCCGCCGATGCCAATGTCGCTGCCGCGCGCGCCGCGCTGCTGCCGAGCATCTCGCTGTCGACATCGGCCGGACTTGCGACCGCTGCGCTGATGAGTCTGGCCAATCCGGCGAATGCAATCTCAATCGGACTATCGCTCGCGCAGACGTTGTTCGACGGCGGAACGAAGCGCGCGCAGGTCGGGATCGAACAATCGCAGCGGCGCATCCTGGTCGAGACCTACGCCAGCGCCGTGCGCACCTCGCTCAAAGAAGTCGACGACGCCCTGGGCAACGCCGATCGCGGTGCGCGACTCGAAGACGCACAGCGGCAAACGGTCGAGCAGGCACAGCGATCGTTGAGGCTCGCCGAAGTCCGTTATCGCGAAGGCGCCGGCGATCTGCTCGCAACGCTCGATGCGCAGCGCAGCTTGTTCTCGGCGCAAGATCAGCTGGCGCAGTCGCGCCTTGAGCGGCTCACTGCATCAATCGATCTGTTCAAGGCGCTGGGTGGTGGTTGGGCCGCACCAGTGGAGATGGCAGCATTGGGCAAATGAGTCCGACTGCTTCCGGTGCACGGTCCGCGTTACGCGAAAGAGCACCGCAAGATTGTGTGCTAGCGCATCTGCATACCACTTCGAACCACGTTCGAGGGCAGTGGCTGCGTCCAGTGTGGCGCGCCGGCGGTGTTGCATGTGGCGTCAAACTGCCGACCCAGCCCATCGTTCAAACGCAAGCGGACGTTGTGTCCGGTGCCGACGGCATCGACTCCATCCACCCGAACTACTGCGACTCCCTCATGTCGGGCGAATTGTTGGCACTGCATTTCCGGCGAGGAATCTGCAGCCGACATCTGTGCACAGCCGGCGAGCGCGACAGGTGCGATCAAAGCAACGATAAGTCGTCTCATTGGCCTCCGGTGCTGGTTGTAACCGTTGCAGTACATCGATGCCTACTGCATCGTCTCAAGATTGCCGATGCGCACCAGCATTTCGGTGAACATCTGCATGTCGAGCGTCGAGATCGGACACTTCCTTGTATTCCTTGGCGTTGTGCGCCGTGTACTTCTTGCCGGGCATGGCGGGGCCGAAGTTGATGGCGTTCGGCAGCAGCTTGGCGGTCGTGCTGCCGGCGGTGGGCACGGGCTTGGCCTCGAGTCCGGTGGTGTCGCCGAAGATGTTGAGCAAGGTCGACAGCCACGCGCCCTTCGGATCGCGTGCCATCCAGTTGCCCTGCTCGTAGTCGATCTCGACGGTGCGTGGCTGGCCGCGGCCCAGGCATTGATACGCTGCGTTGATCGCCTGCGTGCAGCTTCTTCCGGCGTGCTGCCGCGCGGCATGCGCACGTTGGTGATCACTTCCAGCTTGCCGTCGCGCCTCGCGAATCAGGTTGGGCGACATCGTCAGCGGGCCCATGAAGTCGTCGCGGTAGCCCACGCCCATCTTCTCGCCCAGGTAGCCGATGCCGTACAGGTCGCTCAGGTACTTGACGGCCTTGCGAGTAGTGGTTGTCGGCCAGCGCCACGCCCGACGCCTGCAGGAACAGCGCCAGGCGCGGCAGCGGATTGACACCCTCCTCGGGGCGCGAGCCATGCGCCGACGTGCCGGTGACCTTCACGTCGACGCTGTCGGCGCCTCTGGCTACGTCGATCGAGAACTTGCCGCCTTGCGGTCTCGTACTGCGCGAACGAAGGCGTCTTGCGCGGCCTCCAGCGTGGCTGCCACGACGGCCAGGTCGCCGCCCGTGATGCGTGGCGGTGGCCGTCTGCGGCACGGTGTTGGCCGAGGCCGCACCGCTCATCGCCACGACGGTGCGGGCGCGTGCCTCGCGGCTTGCACCGGGAACAACACCTTCAGTGCGCCCGAGCCTTTCTCCGCCACGACGGCCGGGTACTTGCTGTCGAGCACGATGTTGTACTCGGGTAGCGGTGCGCTTCGCCGGTAGTACTTCATGCGTCTCCGCCGGTTTCCTCGGTGGTGTCGATCATCAGCCGGATGGTGCGCTCGCAGCGGCACGCCGCTTTCCTTCACGGTCTTCATCGCGTACAGCACCGCCGCGATCGAGCCCTTGTCGTCGATGGTGCCGCGGCCGTAGAGGTAGTCGCCGACGCGGGTCTCCTTGAACGGGTCGAGCCGCGTGCCGTCGTCGCAGCACCCATTCGTCCGCCACGGCCGGCACGACGTCGGCATGGGTCAGGATGCCGAAGTCCTCGTTGCCCTGGCCCGGCAGCGTGACTTCGAAGACGCGGTTGTCGACGTTGCGATACTGCAGGCCGAAATCCTTGGCCATGCCTTCGACCAGCTGGCCGAACTGCGATGATGGCCGGGCTTTCGTGCGGCGGCACCTTGCTCGTCGCGCACGGTGCGCATCGCCACCATCGTGCTCGATGGCGTCGATCACCGCCGCCTGGTTGCGCAGGCGGTTGTACAGGCCGAGCAGCCGGCCGATATTGACCAGGTCGTCGCCGGCCAGCGGCGCCTTCTTCTCGTAGGCCGCGACAGCTGGCTGAGCATCGGCTCCGCCTTGGCCGCCGTCCGCCAGGAACGCGCGGAAATTCGGCGAGGCGAGGCCTGCCGCGCCGCGACCAGCTTGTCGAGCTCGGGTTTCTTCAGCGTCTCGGCGAACGCCGTCTGCGCGAGCGCGAGGGCGAGGGCCAAACACAAGGTGGACATGAAAGATCGCTTCATGGCATTTGCCTCCTCGCAAAATTCATCATGGCACCGGTCCTAAGAGCGCCGCAATTGGCCCAAAGGGTCAGGTTCCACCGAAGGTCGTCACAAGTTGGCATCAATCTAACCGAGCTCGATCCGACGCGTGTTAACGTCGCGACGTCTCCAAGGCAAATGGAAGGCGCTGATGAAACCTAGCGTTGGCAAGTCGTCGCGCCTCTCGGTCACTCTCGCTTCAGCGTTGATTCTGCTTGTCGGATGCTCGGCTCAGCAGACGCAGCCATTCGCAGACCTGAAGTTCATTGCGCTCGATGTAGCGGTGACATCGCGGCCATACGCAGACCTTGCTTTTCCAACAACCGATCCGTTGGAGGAGCTTCCACTCGGGACTCGTCTGGTGAGTCTGCCGCGCAACGATCCCAGCCTCGGCCCGGTGTGCTCGATGGTGGCCGATGAGCACCATCGAAGTAAGAGGCGGGGTGACCGGCGCCCTGTTCGATGTCAGGGAGCCGGACAATGTCAACAACGGCGACCTGCAGGCCGCGCTCAAACGTCTTCCCGGTGGCAATCCCTGTAATGGCATCGAGATCACCAAGCTCGAAATTCGGTTGAACCAAGGTTTGCAAATCGGCGTTCCAACTTCAAGCGGAACGGTCCGCGCTCGATCTTCGAATGGAGATCTATGGCAGGGAATCGATTTTCAATTCCGGCTGGACGGCGTCGATCATGGGTTATGCACCGGCACGCAGCCGGGCGACATTCAAGTTCACGGCGTCGCACCCATCCGACAACAGGACACTGCTTGGTCAGAGGAACATTCCGCCTGCCCGAATTCGACTTCAATCCGGCATTTTTCTTAGCGCGACGCGATCACGCGTCGTCGTTCAGTTCATCAGCACGTTGACGATCGCGTTGCCGATTCCCATCAGACGATCGCGTTGCCGATTCCCATCAGCGCCGCGCCCGAGATCAGTCCGGCGCAGATCGGCTCCAGACCTTCGACCCAGATCTCGTGGCCGCGCGTGCCCGGCTTTGGTGGCGGCGGCCCATTAGCCAGAAGACCAAGGCGCCGACCAACATCCCGAAGGTGGCTTCGGGCGGCAGCACCACGCCGAGGCCGATCGACACCGCCGACAGCGGAAAGCGGCCCTTGGTGACGATGCGCGCGATCTCGATCGCAGCCGCGGCAGACCGCCGCCACGATCATCGAGACGACCGCCGAGTCGGCAACGCGGTCAAGCCCTTGGTGATGAGCTCGGCCACGCCCTTCCACTGCAGCGCCGCCGGCATCGCGAACTGGTCCGAGACGATCGCCGCGGTCGAGCGCACGCCGTTCGCGTCCGGCGGCAGGAACAGCAGGAAGAACAGCGGCACGCACGCGAGCGCGCCGGCGAAGATGCCGATCACGTGGCCGATCGCCTGCTGGCGCGGCTTGCCGCCGAGCATGTAGCCGGGCTTGATGTCCGACAGCAGGTTGGCGGCGTTGGCCGAGATCTCGCCGGTCATCCCCGCCGGGATCAGGTTGCTGGCCGGGTTGGTGCGGTCGATCGCGCCCATCGTGAACTGCGTGATCTTCGACAGCGCCCCGGTCGGCGTCCACGAGGTCAGCGCCATCGAGTTGGTGCAGATGACCGTGAGCACGAAGATCAGCGGCAGCGAGATGAACGCGAGCAGCCACGGCACGCCGAAGAACTCGTGCGTGACCCACGCGCCGAGCACGCTGAACAGCGGGCACGCCGACCACCGAGATCCACAGCGGGAACTCGATGTGCTTCAGCACGTCCGTTGCCGTCTGCTCCTTCTTCGCCGCGCTTCGAGAACGCCTTTGAAGATCTCCGGCCGGCCGAACAGGCTGACCAGCGAGCCGACCACCATCATCGTGACGCCCCACCACAGCGACCACTGGTTGACGATCTCGGCGCGCGAGATCGGCACCATCGCGCCGGTCGGCCCGACGCGCGCGCGATGTCGCCGGCCTGGATCATGATCGGCGCGAGGATGACGAAGTTGACGAACGCGCCGAGCAGGCAGCTCGTCGCCACCGCGATGCCCATCAGTCCGCCGATGCCGAGCATCGCGGCGTCGAGCGTCAGGCGCAGGCCGAGCTGGCGGATGTCGGTGCCGAGGATCGTCGGGATCCAGCCAGATTCGCTTTGGCAGCCGCCGCGTAGTAGTAGGTGTCGAGCCGCTCGTGGAAGTCCACGGCTCCTTCAGGCCGGCCCACTTGTCCATGCGCAGGATCTTGAACTGCAGCAGCTTCATCCAGCCGTCGCTGATGATGAACTGGTACAGACCCGGCGAGCACGGCGGTGAAGGCGAGCAGCCGCGCCTTGAACATGCCGGCCGCGGCTGCGCCGGTGTAGAGCGCATCGAGCACGACGCCGCTGGCGCGGCCCTCGGGAAACGGCAGCTGCTCGTCGTTGATGAAGCGCCGCTTCATCGGAAACGCGACCAGCACGCCGATGATCGAGACGACGCACATCCAGACGATCATGTGCCACCACGGGATGATCTTGCCGGTCACCAGCATGTAGGCCGCCAGGCTCGAGATCATCGGCGCGACCATGTAGCCGGCGGCGGTCGCGATCGACTGCGTGCAGTTGTTCTCGAGGATCGTGAAGTCCTGAGCGATCCCCGACGCGTGCATGATGCGGTACATCGCGAACGCGAGGATCACCGAGGTCAGGCCGACGCCGATCGTGATGCCGGTCTTGGCGCCGATGTAGAGCGCCGTCGCCGACAGCACGCCGCCGAGCAGGAAGCCCGGTGAGCGCCGAGCGAATCGTCAGCTGCGGCATGTCGCCGCGGTAGACGTTCTTGAACCACCACTCGTCCTTCTGCGCGCGAGTCCAGGTGCGAATTTGTTCTTCTGTTAGCTGATTCAGCGCCATGGGCAGCCTCGGAGGAAGAACGTTATGTTGGCATGCCCACACACGCGCTGCTCGCGTCAAGCCGAATATTCAGCATTCCGCTAGCCGACGATTACGTCGGTGTCGCGTTTCAGCGCTGCAACACTGCGCGCTCAATCAAACGCGGGAGGCTGCGATGCCACTGGTCAAGATTCTCGTCGTCACCGACGACGAAGGGGGATTTCAGCGCAGCACCTCAGCCTCGCACAAATTCCATATCGGTGAATTCGTCAAGGTGTTGAATGACACCGCCTGGGAAGGATTCACGATTCAAATCACGCGCGCTCACCGCAGCGCGGACCCGTCGCCTGCGACACCGCAACCGACCCATCCGATCGGCGCTGATCTCTACGGCTTTCGATTTTCGAACACCAGCCTGACCGGCTTCGACATGGTGTTTTTCCTCTCGATCGCCACCAAGGCCGAAGACCCCGTCACGTCGGACAGCTCGCGCCAAACCGAAGCTGCTGCCGTGGCTGCCTTTATGGAAGCGGGTGGCGGGTTCTTCGCCGCTGGCGACCACGAAGATCTCGGCGCCAGCATCAATCAGCACATTCCGCGCGTGCGCAGCATGCGGCGCTGGGCGCATCCGTCGACCGGACCTCACTCGGGCCCGGTGGCACCGAGCGGCACCGAAGCCGATCGCCATGACACGCTGCAGGCGGGCACCGATAGCGGCACCCTGAGTGGCACCACGTATCCCTATCAGTTCAACGATCAGTCGGATGCGCTGCCGCAGACCATCTTCACCAGAAGCTACGTGGTCAGCAAGTCCAAATACTTTCAGACCACGCTGCCGCATCCGCTGCTGTGCTGCCCGCTCGGACGAATCAACGTTCTGCCCGACCACATGCACGAAGGCTGGTGCGAAGTTCCGGGTGATCTGTCGCGCGACGAAAACTTGCCCGGACGCACGGGCAAGAAGGAGTATCCGAACGACAGCGACGGTAATCAGGTCGAGCCCGAAGTCATCGCCGACGCCACCGTGCTGCCGCACGCGACGCTGAACCAGGAATTCTCCGGCTCATTGGCGGTGTCTCCTGCAACCACGGGCGCTCCGTACAGCTTCGGCGTGATCGGTGCCTACGATGGGCATCGCGCCAACGTGGGCCGCGTCGTTGTCGACGCCACCTGGCACCACTTCGTCAACATCAACCTGATCGGTACCAGCTTCACTACGTCCGGACTGAACCCCGTGAAGGCCAAGGGCTTCTATTCCGGGCCGGGCGATACGCCGACTGCGGACTACGAGCGCATCAAGTGGTACTACCGCAACCTCGTGTACTGGTTGATTCCCGAGGGCCGCACGTGGTTCATCGGTTGGTGGGCGGCGGCGGTGATGCGGCATCCGAATTGGGAAGAGTTCAAGACATTGCGCTGGCGCGATGACCTGACCGCCGAAGCACAGTTCACACGCGTGTTGCGCTTTGCGCAATTGGCCGAGGACTACTTCGCGAGCGCACGCGGGCACTGCTTGAAGTATCAGTTGCTGCCGATCATCCTGTACCCGATCAAGAAGCTCTTTCCGTGGGAGATCTGGCAGGAAATCCTTCCGGAGATCGCGCCGTACGAAGCGACCAAGCACGGCAATTGGAAGCCGCAGCCCGAGTGGCGGCAAGCACTGCTACCCGATGCGAACCTGCTGCGGCAGACGCTGCTCGGAACGGTTGTGCTCGCCGCGACCGAAGTGGTCGGACGCTACGACGAAGTCAGCGAAAAGCAGGTGCAGAAGATCCAGGCGCGCATGCTCGAGCTGCTGCCGCAACATCTGCGGCTGGTCGGCGATCAGATCGAATCCGGCGCACGCGACGCGAAGAAGATGGCAAATCGATTCGCCAAGCTCGCGGAAGGGTTGACTGCCAAGGCGAAGGAGCCGGAGCTCGCCTGATAGGTAACGCAGCGACTCAACGAAGCGGCAGCGCTAACCGCGTTGCCGCTTCGGAATATCTTCGATATCGCCCGTCCAGCTCAACGCTGAGTCACACCAGATCTGCAGCGTCGGAATGAGCTCGCGTCGCTGAGCGATGCATCCGACTCTGAGCCCGTAGGTCGTCGGGTTGTCGACCGGATGTGCATAGAGCGGTGAGCCGCAGCGCTCGCAGAACGCCTGCACGCGCTTGGCTCCGCTACTGCCCGTCTTGATATAGATCTTCGGCGACCCGCTGCGCAACTCGAAGTCCTTGATCAGCGTCGGCACCGTGACTCGATACGCCGAGCCGGTGAGCGCCTGGCAATCGGTGCAGTGACATATCGATACGCGTGCCGGGTCGACGATCGCTTCGTACGAGACGTCGCCACAGTGGCAAGCACCTTGTACCTTCATGGCTTGCGGGCGGTTAGGAGTAGCGCCGCATTCGGAATGCCGGAACTGCCTTTTTGTAGATACGCCTTGGTGGCCGTTGCGAGTGCTTCACGAATTCGCTGTTGGATCTCCGGAGTCTGCCGCTCATAGATCATGCGTGAGCGAACTGCGCCCTTGAGAACAAACTCAACGACCGTATCCGGTCCTCGCAGAGGCCACGTAATCGCAATGTCCTTGGCGCGCACATCTCGAAAGCCTGCTTGCGCGAGCATCGGGCCGTACACCTCCGCGTCGGTCATCGCGAATAGCGGTGGCGCTGGAGGCAACCCAACGTCCAGGTTCGCGAGCTTTTCATAGGTCCCCATAACAAGTTTGAAGAGTTCCCCGCCGTTCTGCGGTGAATGCCAGACAGTGAAGCTGACAATACCTCCAGGCTTCAGAACCCGTGCCGCTTCGCGCAGCGCGCGAGCAGGCTCCGCGAAATGCAGCAAGCCGAAACAGCAGATCACCGCATCGAATTCGCCATCTTCGAACGGCAGCGATTCGGCGTCACCTTCGTGAAAGCTGGCCCCCGCTACACGCTGTCGTGCCAGTGCGACCATGGCCGGGGCCACGTCGACTCCGACAACGGTGGCGCCACGAGCTAGCGCCTCGGCCGCGAGATGGCCCGTGCCGAACGCAAGTTCGAGCACGTGGCGCCCGCGCAGATCGCCGAGGCTGTCGAGTAACGGCCCGAACGCTTGCCGCGTCGCTGGCAGGTCGACCGCGTCGTAGTCGGCTGCGTTACGTTGCCACCCGTCACGCTCGAGTTGTGCAAAGGTCTCTTCATGCATCCGAGTGTCCTCACTTCCCTTTCGCACGCAATCAACTTCCGAATCTGCGCGACCGCGGCTTCGATCTTCATCTCGAGTCCTTTCTTGCCATAGGCCGCGCTGGCGCGCGTGGGGTTGCCTGTTACGCCGGTGACATGGCGGTCACCGCCAGGGGCAAGTTTGTCGCGGCGAATTCCATTCGGACTTACCGCCATCAACTGCGATGTGTCGACGATGCCCGCGTGCGTGCCGATGTCCTCGCGTTTCTCGCCCTGCCCTTGCAACCATTCGCGGAAAGGGCTTTCTTTGTAGTACTCCGATACGAAGTGCACACGCGCGTCGGTCTTCGCCCATTCCTTGTTAAGTGAGGTTGCGACGGACTGCAACGCTGTCTGGTTTCCACCGCTGTCGCCGATCAGCACGATGTCCTTGAAGCCATTCGCCCTGAAGCTGCGTGCCGCGTTTTCAGTCACTTTGCCGAAGACGTCGGCCGGCAACGAAATCGTGCCGGGGTAGTGCATGTGGCCGCTCGGAGGATCGATGTTGCCTTCGGGCACGTACGCCAGCACCGGCGCGACGAGCGCGTTGCCGAGCCGGCGCGCAATCTGTTCAGCCGCGTACTTGACGATGAAGTTGTGCTTGCCGAGCACCATGTGCGGACCGTTCTGTTCCATGCCTCCGGTTGGAAAGATGATCGTCGTCTTGCCCGCCTTGATGGCGTCGCGCACTTCGGTCCACGTGAGCTCCTCGATGAATACGGTGTCGGGAACTTGCGCAGAAATCGCAGACGAAACCAGCAGACAGAAAGCCGCGCAACAAGTGAAGCGATTCATAGGGTCCTTCTTCGCGCGCGGCTGACTAACCGAATTGAAGCATCGAGCTGTTGCCGGAGCGCCAGCTCACCTAAACCGAAGGCGACAACCTGCATCAATTCTTCTCTTATTCGGCGGCCTTTTTAGTCGCTTTGAAGCACTTGCCGTTGGGATGACTCACGTAGATCCATCCCTTCGCGCGCTTGCGCACCATCTTGCCGTCTTCCGGAAGCGTGGCGATGACGTCGATGTTCAGTGTCTTGTACTTGGCCGTCGAGTTGAATCCCACTTCGATGTAGCACTGCTTGCTGTTCGAATTCCAGTAGCCCCCGCGCCGCTGCGGGCCGCCGATCTTTTCCCATTCGGCTGTGGTGCATGCATCGTTGGTGCAGCGCGCGCCCCAGCCGACGGCCGCGACTTTCGCTTGCGCACAGTTGGCTGCAGTCAGTGGAGTATCGCCCCAGTCAGCGCGCAACATCACGCGGTCCAGAGACGGGTGCAGATCTCCCAGTGGGCCAAACGCCACCGTGAATCCGCCACACGTCCCGCCAGTGCTCGGTCCGATCGAGACGGCAGTGAATTTCTGCCAAACATCGCAGTTGCCGTTTTCCACCGGCACAGGGTTCGAGGGAAACGCATCCGCGTTCTGAGGCGCATCGCACAGACCATAACTCAGCCGTCTGCGTAGGCCGCTTGTCTATATCCGGATAAGGCTTTTCGGTTGCGGGAGTCCCCTTGGTCGGCGCAGCGACAGAGGCAACCGGCAAGATGATGGCGATAGCAACCAAGCAAGCGTTTCGCAAACTCATTTCTTGTCTCCCGATGCCGCTGCAGGCGGCTTTGAGCCGGCCGAATTATCACTCGTGCAACCTATCATTGGCCACAATGACCGAGCACCTTCTACGCATCGCGGCGCTGCTGTGCGCGCTGTTGAGCTCGGCCGCGTTCGCCGCCGATGACTGCTCAGCCCGGCAGGCGGCCGGCTACCGAGTGCTCGCGATGGAAAACGGTCGCAAAGTCGCGGTCTGGTATCCAGCGGCAGCGAGCGAGCAGCCGATGGCGTACTCGCGCTCCACCAGCGGCTTCATGGGCAGCGTTGCGAAAGATGCGCCGCCCGCCGCGTGCCCACGCGTGCCGCTCGTGCTCTTTTCGCATGGGCTTGGCGGCTGTGCATTGCAGTCTGTATTCCTGACCGAAGAGCTGGCCCGCCATGGCTACGTCGTCGCTGCGCCCGATCACAAGGATGCCGTCTGTGCCATCGGCAGCGATGAACACAACTTCGGCAACATGCGCACCGATCAATCGTTCCTCGAGCCCGACCGCTGGAGCGAGCGCAGTCAGCGAGATCGCCTGCTCGATTTGCGCGCCGTCATCGATCTGGTGGCGAACGATCCGCAGCTCGGCTCCGCAACGGATGTGCGAAGCATTGGCCTGATCGGTCATTCGCTCGGCGGCTACGCGGCGCTCGGCATGGCAGGCGGCTGGCCCTCGTGGAAGCACGCGGACGTCAAAGCCGTGCTCGCGCTTTCGCCGTACGTGCTGCCGTTTATCAAGCAGGGAACACTCGCGCGGCTCGACGTGCCGGTGATGTACCAGGGTGCGCAGTTCGACTGGGGCATCACGACCAGCCTCGAAGGGACGCAGGGCGCCTACGCAGTGACGGCGCCGCCGAAGTATTTTGTGAAGTTGAGGGGCGGCACGCACCTCGAGTGGGTCAACCTGATGTGTTCAGGCCAACCGAACGTGGTCGCGTGCCTCAAAGCAAAGCCCAACGCGTACCTGATCGATCGCTACGGCATCGAGTTCCTCGATCGATATCTGAAGAACAAGCCTTCCGCGTTACTCAGCGGAAAGGGCACCGGCTTGGACGTCTATCGGTTCGAGTTGCAGTAAGTTGCTATCTGCGCGATGGAGTGCACGCCACCGACGAGACCACCGGCGTTCCCAGCCCGCCCTTGGGATCCTGCGGGAAGTATTGAATCGTGATCGCTTGCGGCGCGAGCACCACTCGCTCCACGAGTTGCCCGTCCTGATCAGCCACCTCGATTCGATCCACCAGCACCTGGCCGAGCGTCGCAATGAAGAAGTCACGCTGTCCTTCACCCGCTTTGCGCATCGTGACCAGCACGCTTGGAATCAATTGATTGGCGGCAGCGCGACTGATCAGCAGCGGGCTGGACCGATCAATGCGCTTGTTGGCAACCGCGCGTGAGCAATTGGCGGTGCCGAACGACTGCGAATAGCCCGTCAGCTCGATCCAGTTTCTCTTGTCGTCAAACGTCGACTCGCCCGGAATGCCGTCGATGAACATGAAGGTCAATATCTGAGCGCTCGCCACCGGCGCGGTAGCGAACAGGCCAAGGCCGACCAACGCGGCAGCCAGCCGTCCGACGATTGAAGACACGTTAGCTTTCATGAGCCCCCCTCTCAAAAAGGAACGGGCAAGCTACACGCGTTTCGAGGCGCCGACAATTACCTTGAGTTCGTTCGAATCACCACTAGCAGATCCATTCCATTCCGAGTGGATATCCGCAGCTTTCCGACAGGGGTATGCATGAGCATGAAACAGTTTCTCAATGAGTGGTCGACGCTCGGTAAAGACACCGTTGAAGCGTGGGTGAATGACTACGCACCCAGCATGGGCGCGGCGCTTTCGTACTACACCGTTTTCTCGCTGGCACCGATGCTGTTGATCGTCATCTCGGTCGCCGGCCTGGTCTTCGGCGACGAAGCAGCACGCGGCGAGATCTTCAATCAGCTCCGCGGCCTGATGGGGACCGATGCCGCGAAGACCATCGAGGATCTGCTGACAAGCTTCAGCGAACCCAAGGAGGGAGTTGCCGCAACCACTATCGGCATCGTTCTTCTTTTGATAGGGGCCACCAGTGTTTTCGGCGAGCTGCAGGATGCGCTTGACCGCATTTGGCGCGCACCCGCGCGCGACCGTTCGGGCGGCTTACTGGGTCTTGTGCGAGCACGCTTGCTGTCGTTCGGCATGATCCTGGGTGTCGCGTTCTTGCTGATCGTCTCACTGGTGCTTAGCGCGCTTGTGGCCGCTCTGGGACGATGGTGGAGCGGTGCGTTCGGCGGTTGGGAAGTATTGGCGCAGAGTGTGAACATCGTGCTCGGATTCGTGGTCACGACCGGCGGCTTCGCGATGATTTACAAATTGATGCCGCGCGTGAAAGTGCAGTGGCGCGATGTGTGGCTGGGGGCCACGGTGACCGCTCTGTTGTTCACGATCGGCCGTGTCCTGATCGGCGTTTACATCGGAAAGAGTGGCATCGCCTCAGGCTATGGCGCCGCCGCGTCGCTCATTGTCATCCTTATCTGGGTCTACTACTCCGCCCAAATCTTCTTGTTGGGAGCCGAGTTCACGTGGATCTATGCGCGCACCTTCGGTTCGCGGCGTAGTAGCGCTCACGGAGTGCGATAGACCTCGCGGCGATGCCCGACCTTGATCACCTCGATGACGGCGCCAAAAGCGTCAAGACGTCTCGCGTAAGTGCGATTGCTCTGGCTTGCATTCGGCTGCATGCTCCGCAGGCACAACCAAGGAGTGGCCATGACCAAATTAGGCGTCGTTGCTTTGCTCGCCGTGATCGCAGCCGGTTTTGTCGGCTGCCAGAGTCAAACTGTTCCGGCGCCGTCCAAGCCCACTCTCGTCGACATCACCGGCAACGGCAAATGGACTCGTGCGACGAGCAACATATCCCGACTGGTTTGGATTTGCGGTCGGATCGGCCGAAGAGTGCCCGCCCGGCGGTGCGTCGATGACCAACTGCCCGCAGCGGTATCCCGACACGGCATTCATCGACTTCGATGTTCCCTCGCTGACGAACTTCACCGTCGATTCCGGCGGCGTGCCGTTCACGCTGGTGGGTCCCGCCGCGCCAATGGGCGACTTTCAGTACCGCCGTTCGCAACTGAACGACGGCAGCGGCGCGACGACTCGGTGGCGCATCGCGGTCGCGGTTCCGGCCAATGTCGTCCAGTCACCCGTGAAGGCGCGTTCCTGGTGCCCCATTACGATCTTCCCGATCAACATCGTCGACGAAGCGGGCGGCACTCGTTCGGCACCGCTTCCTGTACAGCTCGTCTGGGGTGAGTGCCAACCGCCGCCGAGCCCCGCCATTTGGTCTGCGACGACGAGCTCCGCTGGGACAACTGGGCCTGCGGCTTCGAACCCGCCCAATCCGCCGCAAGGTGACTGCCCGGGCGGCGCCGCGTCGAAAGAGTTTCTGGTCTGTGAGCGTTGCGGCTCCAGCGGTCTCGCAACGGCAAAAGTGTTCTGGGGCTGCAGCCTGCCGGATGCGATAAACAAGTTCGGAGGCTGCCCCTCAACAATTAGGACAGGCCCCAACTGCTGATGCAGGTGCGCGTCATGGCGGCGTGAGAACCGCGCCGTCATTTGAATCACGGCAAATCGAGCCCCGCGATCAAGCGATCCATGTCGCGGTGACACCCGCGGCGGCGCACGCCAGAGGGCGCCGCAATCGCAGAAGCCCTGTCCGTCTCCTCCGGCCGCTGCACTATGCCGCCGGCTGGTTCACACTTCTAGCGCGCGGGCTTGGGATAGGCTGCAGGCGATGAAGCAGTTTCGCAATACCCCGGGCCGGCCGCGACACGATCATGGCTGCGCGCGCCGCAGTGCATTGGTACGAGCTATCCAGGAGAACTCCATGAACGACGCATCGACGTTTTCTTTCTCCAATCGCAATCGCGCAGTTGTGGCGGCACTAGCAACGCTGCTGCTGGGCGCATGCGCGAGCAGCGGCGGCTCGCGGTTCCAAAGACTATTTGATGGCCAGCGGTCGCTGGGACAACACCGTGATCGTGATCGACGTCGATAAAGCGCTCGATCCTGCCAACGACGGTACGCCCAACGCGGTCATCAACCGACTGCGCGTCACACCCGACATCGATGCCAACGGCACCGGAAAACTCGACACCATCGCCAGTGGCCAACCGATCTCAGTGGTCGTGTCGGCCGACCAGCGCCGTGCTTACATCTCGAACCACTCCGGAAAATCCACACCGAAGCAGGCGGCAAGTTTTCAGCATGGCTGGCCTGGCACCTACACCGTGCTCGATCTGACCAAGGCGACCGACCCCGCCAACAACGGCACGCTCAATGCAGTCATCACCTACATCGACGGCAAGAATTTCGGCGCGACCGGCTTCGCCATTAGCCCCGACGGAAAGACCGCCGCCGCGGCCGCCTCGGAAACGCCGGACAGTGAAGACGGCGGCAGGCTGATCGGCGTCGTTGATCTGGCCACCAACACCGTGATCCACCAGGTCGAGCAGGCCTACGGCAAGCCGGCCTTTCCGTGCCCGGTATCGCCGATTCCGCATGCATCACCCGACCCGAAGATCGGCTGCTTCGCCGGCACCAATGGCATTACCTTCAGTCCGCTCGGTGGCGGCACACTGTTCACCGCCAACGGTGGCACGAACGACATCAGCGTGATCAGCTGGCAAAAGGCGCTGGCGCGTGACCCCGGTGCCGAGATTGCGCGCATCCCGACGCAGATGGGCGGCTTCGGCATTTCGACCAGCCCCGACGGCAAGCTGGTGGCGATGGCATCGCGCGAAGACCTGGCACTCGACAAACCCGACAACACCATCTCCATCATCGATGTCGAAAAAGCGCTCACCAATCCGGCGCGCGCCGAAGTCGCACGCTTGATGCTGGGCACTGACGATCCCAAAGTGGGCTCACGCCCGTTCGTGGCCGCGTTCACGCCCGATGGAACGCGCATCGTTGTGACGCACTTCCGCACCAACAACATCTCGATCGTCGACGTCGCCAAGGCGCTCGCCGGGCAGCCTGCCGAAATCAAACGCATCAATCTGGTAACACCCGACGGAAAACCGTCGCGCCCACGCGGCGTGGCCTTCACCAAGAATGGCAAATACGCGGCGATCACCGGCGCTCCGAAAGGCACAGCCAACAGCGGCGTCGTGTGGCTGGTCGATTTGGATACGTACACCGTCGCCGGCCGTGTCACGCAGATTGGCAATGAGTCGTACTTGATCGGTGCGTTTAAAGGGAAGTAGCGCGTAGCGACGACGGCACACAGGAGACCGCATGAAAGCAATCCGATTCGCCGCCGGGCTACTGCTCGGCGCGACGTTGATATCCACCAGCTCGATCGCCACCGCGCAAGACTTTCCGAAAGGTCCGATCAAGTTGATCGTGCCGGTTCCCGCCGGCGGTGGCGTCGATCTGCTGTCGCGAACGCATCGGACAGAAGATGTCGACCAATCTCGGCGTTCCGGTCGTGGTCGAGAACAAACCGGGTGCGAGCGCCGCGATCGGCACCGCGGAGCTCGCGAAGTCGCCGCCCGACGGCTACACGATCATGATGGCGTATTCGGCGCACGCGACGAATCCGATCTTCAGTCAGCAGCTGACGTACGACGCCGACAAGGATTTCACGCCGATCGTCTTCGTCGGCTACATCCCGCTGATTCTCGTCACGCATCCGCAAAGCGGATTCGATTCGGTGCAGAAGGTGATCGAGACCGCACGCGCGAAGCCGGGCACGGTCGCTTATCGCGTCGGGCGGCGCCGGTGCCGGTGCGCATCTGTCCGGCGAGCTGCTGAAGTACACCGCCAAGGTCGATCTGGTGCACGTGCCGTACAAAGGCAACGCGCCGGCGCTGAATGACATTCTCGGCAATCAGGTGCCGATCATGTTCGACACGATCACCACCGCGCTGCCGCACGTCAAGGCCGGCAAGCTGCGCGCGCTGGCAGTGACGAGTGCCAAGCGCTCTCCGCTCGCGCCGGAAGTTCCGACGATGATCGAAGCCGGGCTGAAGGACTTCGAGATCAGCGCCTGGTACATGATGCTCGCGCCGCGCGGCACACCGCCCGGCCATCGTGCAAAAGCTGAACGCCGAGATCAACAAGGCGATGCAGGATCCCGAAGTGCGCGAGCGGCTCGGCACGCAAGGCGTCGACTTTGTCGGCGGCACGCCCGAAGAAGCACAGAAGTTCATGCGCTCGCGAGATCGAGCGCTGGGCGCGAGTGGCCAAGATCACCGGAATGAAAGGCAACTGAGTGCGTCTGTTCGACCTGCACTCGCACTGGGGCACGAAGCACGGCTACGTGCTGCAGACGCCGGAGGACCTGGCGCAACAGCAACGCACGTGGGGATCGTCGCCGACGTACGACACCGAAGAGCGAGATGGCGGAATACTTTCGCCGCAACAACGTCCGCACGATTCTGGATTTCGGTTTCACCAAGAGCATGACGCTCGATGAGGTGCGTCCGTTTCACGATTACGCGATCGAGACGCAGCAGCGATTCTCCGACGTGATCTTCGGCAACTGGCTGCAGATCGATCCGCGCCTCGGAGGCGCGGCCGTCGACGAGATAGAGCGCTGCATCGACGCAAGCGACGGCTTCATCGGCTACTGCGTGTCCGCCGCCGGCATGGGCTTCGCCGCCAGCGACCCGATCTACGATCCGTTCTATCGACTGTCGCTCGACAATGACATTCCGGTGCTGGTGCTGGTGGGCTACACCGGCTCGGGCGCGGGCATTCCGGGCGGCAAAGGCGTCAAGCTCGATCTTTGTCACCCGCGCTACGTCGACGAGCTCGCGATCAACTATCCGACGCTGAAGATCATCACCGGCCGGCCGGCGTGGCCGTGGCAGGACGAGATGATCGCCGTGATGCTGCACAAGCCGAACGTGTGGGCCGAGCTGCACGGCTGGTCGCCGAAATATCTGACCGAGCCGCTGCGGCGTGACATTGCGCGCCGGCTGAAGGACCGCGTGATGTTCGGCGCCGACTACCCGCTGTTTCGCTACGAACGCCTGGTGGCCGATTGGCGCTCGCTGGGCTTCGACGACGAAACGCTCGAGCGCGTGTTCCATCGCAACGCCGAGACGCTGTTCGCGCCGCAGCTGCAGACAACGCTGCAAGCGCAGCACTAATCGTTGTGGATCTCGCGCTGAAGGATCGCGTCGCCGTCATCGGCGGATCGAGCGCGGGCATCGGCTTCGCCATCGCCGAGCTGTTTGCGTCCGAAGGCGCGGCCGTGACGATCGTCGCGCGCCGCAAGGAACCGCTCGAAGCTGCGGCCGAGTCGCTGCGCGCCAAGACCGGCAGCACGCGTACTCGCGGTCTCCGCCGACATCCGCCGCGCCGATGACTGCGCACGCATCATCGAATCGGCCAAGGCCGAGTTCGGCCGCATCGACGTGCTGGTCAACAACGACGGCGCGCCGCCGCTCGGCCGGCTCGACGAGTTCGATGACGCCGCATGGGACAAGGCGGTCCAGCAGAACCTGATGAGCGTCGTCCGCTTGTCACGCCTTGCGCTGCCGCTGATGCGCGCCAACCAGTTCGGACGCATCGTCAACATCACGGCGCTTTCGGCGCTGCAGCCGATCGCTCGCTTCGGACTGTCCGTCTCAACGTGGGCGGCGGTGATCGGCTATGCGAAAACGCTGTCGCTCGAAGTCGCAGCCGACCAGATCACCGTCAACACGATCTGCCCGGGAAGAATCGCAACCGGAAGACTCGCCAAAGTTTTCGGCGCCGGTTCAGCGCAAACCGCAGACGAAGACGCCGAAATGCTCGCGCGCATCAAGAAAGAAATTCCGATGCAGCGCGTGGGAGAGCCGCACGAGATCGCAGGACTCGTCGCCCTGCTCGCTTCGCCCTACGGTGCCTACATCACCGGCGCAACGTTTCACGTTGACGGCGGGCGTCGCGCGAGCCTGCTGTGAACTTCCATCGCACCGAGGAATGCGCGGAGTCCATTCCCTGGTACTCGCGCTCGCTCGATTTTGAGCAGCTGGCAGCGCGACTACCCGCCGCCGCCGGACTACTTTCGAACGACGTACCGCATGCCGCGCGATGCGCTGCGCGCGTTGCAGGAAAAGCGCTTTCTGGCGACGGTCAAGCGCGGCTGGGAGATTCCGTTCTTTCAGCGTCACTGGCGCGCCGCCGGTCTCGAGCCGGGCGACATCCGCAGCCTGGATGATCTGCAGAAGATTCCGCCGTATTCGGTGCACGAGATTCGCGAAAGCATCGAGCGCAATCCGCCGTTCGGCGACTTCATGGGCATGTCACCCGAAGACGGCAAGCGCATGCCGCTGGTGCTGCAAACCAGCGGCGGCACGACCGGCCTGCCGCGCCCGATGCTGTATGCACCGGTGGACCGCGAGACGATGGCGATTCTCGGCGGGCGCCGCTTTGCGCTGCACGGCATTCGGCCCGGCGATCTGGTGCTGGTGACGTATGCGCTCGGTTTGTCCAACGGCGGCATGGCACCGCGCGAAGCGCTGTGGCGTTACACCGGTGCGGTTCCGGTGATGGCCGGCAGCGGCGCCACCACGCCGACGCGGCGGCAGGTCGAGCTGATCAAGGCGTGGAAGATCAACGTCATCCTCGGCTTTCCCGCGTACCTGCGGCACATGGCGCTGGTCGCGCGCGACGAGATGGGAATCGACGTTCGCACGCTCGGCGTCCGGCTGATCGGCACGCATCTCGGCCGCGAAGATCGCCAGCAGATCGAACACGCTGTGGGACGCGCCGTGCTTCGACATGTACGGCACGCACGAGAGCGGCATGATGGGCGCCGAGTGCCAGCATCAATCCGGCCTGCATGTGCAGGAAGACGCTTTCATTCTCGAAGTCGCCGATCCCGACACGGGGCGCATCCTGCCCGACGGCGAAAAGGGCACGCTCTATATAACAACGCTCTACAAGTGGGGCGCGCCGCAGATCCGCTTCAACGTCAACGACATTTCGGCCTACGCCACCGACGCCTGCGCGTGCGGCAGCACGATGCGCCGACTGCAATGCATCTTCGGGCGCGCCGACAACATGGTGAAGCTGCGCGGCGTGAATGTGTTTCCCGAGGCGGTGGGCGCGGTCGTCGTCGAAGATGCGCGCTCCAACGGCGAGTACTTCTGCGTGGTCGATCGCGTCGGCGAAGCCGGCACCGACGAGATGACGGTGATGGTGGAAGCGCGCGACACGTCCGTCGATGCACCAGCGTTGAAGACCGACCTCGAACGCCGCATGAAGGAAGTGCTGGGCGTTCGCGTCACCGTCGAAATACACGGCAGCGGCGCACTCGATTCCTACACCGGAACGTCAAAGACTTCGAAGGTGAAGCGACTGGCAGATCGACGGTACA
>CAWBRQ010000010.1:0-76891 GCA_963791315.1 uncultured beta proteobacterium | reverse complement strand
CCGAACTTTGCGATGCCGCTGAAGCGGTTGGCGCAACTTTATGCGCGAATCGCCGCCGAAGAGTCGCCCGAGATGCAGGCCCTGACGTTCGCAATGAGCCATCATCCGGACCTTGTGTCGGGTACGCGCCGCGCGGATCTCGCGATCGCGCAGAGCGGACGCGGCGACTGGATCAGCAAGGCCGGCGCCGACGGTATGCAGACGATCGGTGTGCGCTCACAGGGGCTTGGCATCGCTATCAGGATCGCCGACGGCAACACACGCGCGGTGCATGCAGCAACCGTCGAGGTCCTCGAGCAACTCGATCTACTGGAAGATCCGAGCGGCACTCCACTGGCCGTTTACGACTGCCCGCCGATTCGCAACTATCGCGGCATCGAAACCGGCGCCGTCGTGCCGGTGTTAAAGCTGATCGGTCACTAGCTCAGCACAACTTCGCCTGCCGGCGTACGAATCGTCGCGGCCAGCACCTTGGGTCCAGGTGCAAGGTCGACCGGCCCCATGATCTTCAGCTCGCGAAACATTCCCACGATACCGCTGGTGCCAAGCACGGCGGCGGGATGCGACAGCTGCAGCCGCACCAGCTCGCACCCGCTGTCTTCGAGCACGTCACACGGATGGTGGACGGCGCCGTCATCGGCCGGCATCCATTGAATCGCAGTCGGTAGGACGCCTCCCCACGCCAACGAGCCGCTTTCGGGCACCGCGATCTTCCAGTGAAAGTCACCACGACTCATTGGAAGGATCTCACCCAGGTCCGGCACGCGAGCGCACGCGTTAGCTAAAGATTCGCTGCGCACGGCCCACGTGATCAGCCGCGGGCCGGCTGCAAGTTGTGCCTGCATCTCAGGCTCGTCGAGCGCGAACCAGCGCGGTCGGGCAGGCGCGATTCCGTCCGGATCGATTGCGATAACTTCGAGGTACGACCGCGCACCAAGCTTCAGTAGCGCATTGTGCGTACCCATCGCGACATGCTGACCACCGCTTGCAGGGCGCGCGCCCAGCTGTTGTTCGACCCAGTCGATGCCTTCATCGAGAGTCGCAGACCCGATAACGATATGGTCAAGTTCGCTGCGCCTCATCAAACACCCATCAATCGATAAGCTTTCCGCTTTCGCGGAACGGATACGACGGGCCGAAATCACCGATGTACTCGGTGTGTGTGACCAGCCGCTGTCCGTTCCACCAGTGCAGCTGAAAGGCCGGCGGCTCCATGATGAAGTGGTCTGCGCCGTCGCGCGCGATATCGAGCACCACTTGGTGCGCGGGGCTCGGGCAGGTGCTGGCGACGGTACCGCCGAAACGCACGGTGATCGGGCGGTGCAGGTGGCCGGCAATGACACGTTCGACCTGCGGATACCGCACAACGATTTGCTCAAGCTTGATCGATGAATCGAGCGCTATGCGGTCCATATGGCCGATGCCGGTAAGAAACGGTGGGTGATGCAACGCGATTAAGGTGGGCTTTCCGGACGCAGCGAGCGAACCCTCGAGCCACGCCAATCGCTCGTCGCACAGCGTGCCCCCGCTTTGCCCTGGAATCACGGTGTCGAGTGCGATTACGCGCAGTGGAAAGTCGTTGATCACATACTGAATGAACGCGGATGTCGACTGCAAATACAGATGATCATCAAATACCTGCCGCATCGCACGCCGCTCGTCGTGATTGCCCGGCATCAGGTAGAGCGGCATCGTCAACGGCGCCAGCAACTCGCGCAGCAGCGAGTACTCGGCCGGCGTGCCCCCGTCGACCAGATCGCCGGTCGCAATCACGGCATCCGGCCGTTGCGGTAAACCGCCGATATGCGCAACGCACCGCTCAAGCATCGCCGCCGTGTCAACGACTCCGTAGGCGAGTTTGCGCTCGGGCTTGATATGCAAGTCGCTGATCTGGCACAGGATCATCGCTGAGACTTTACAGCCAGCACCGAGCCGGGCTCGATCGCGCAATGGACCGATTCGCCGCTGACAAAGCGAGCGCGCTGTTGTGCGCGCACCGTTACCCACTGACCGTCGCCGACGTCAATCACCAGTCTCGTGTGGTCGCCTAAAAAAAAGCTACTGACGACTTTGCCGCTGAAATTCGCCGCAGCATGCGAGACGAGTTGCACGTCCTCTGGCCGGAACATCACAACGGTCGCGCCCGCGGAATCCGGACCCAATGGAAGAATGCCACCAGTGAAGCGGAGAGTGTTACCGAGCACTTCGCCGGTGACGCGGTTCATCGTGCCAATGAAGTCGGCAACGAAGCTGCTCGCCGGTGCGCAGTAAATATCCTGCGGCGATCCGATCTGCGCAATGCGACCATGCTCCATCACTGCAATGCGATCACCGAGTGCCATCGCTTCAGCCTGGTCGTGCGTGACATACACGGTCGTAATGTTCAGGCTGCGCAGCAATCGGTCAATCTCAAGGCGCAGGCTGTCGCGCAGCTTGGCATCGAGCGCGGTCAGCGGTTCATCGAGCAGCAGCACACGCGGGCGCGTCGCGATCGCGCGGGCCAGCGCAACGCGCTGCCGCTGGCCGCCCGACAGTTGATCGACTCGGCGCTGCGCGAGCGGCTCGATATGCATCATCGCCAGCATTTCGTTGACGCGCGCAGTGCGCTGCGCAAGCGGCATGCCGCGCACCTTCAAGCCGTACTCAACATTGCCAGCGACCGACATGTTCGGAAACAGCGCGTAACTCTGAAACACCATCCCGACGTTGCGCTTCTCGATCGGCACAGGTGTGACATCGACGCCGTCAAAAAATACTTGTCCACCGCTGTCGGGCGACTCCAGGCCCCCGATGATGCGCAGTGTCGTCGTCTTGCCGCAGCCCGAGGGTCCGAGCAGCACAATCGTTTCGCCGGCAGCGATTTCCAGATCGATCGGCTCGAGCGCGCGCGTGCCGTCGTCGAATGTCTTGCCGCAGCGGTTGATCTGAATTGGAATACCGCTCATGTCGCCACACGTCGCTCTTGCGCGGAGCGCGCTAGGTTCACCGGCTGCGACGCCCACTGCAGCGCGATCAGCAGCGGAATGATGATGATGAAAAAGATCAGCGTGTAGGCGGACCCGACTTCGAGTCGCAGCGAGGCGTACGCGTCAGCCAGCCCGACCGGCAACGTCGGCGTCAAAGGAGTGTGCAACAACAGCGTCATGTTGAATTCGCCGATCGACAACGTCACCACCATCAGCGAGCCAGCAACGATGCCGGCGCGGCAGTTGGGCAACACGATGCCGAAAAACCGCTGTCTGAAATTGGCGCCCAGGCTGCGCGCGCCCTCTTCGAGTGACTTCAGATCGATCGACGCCAGCACCGCGAGCACGCTGCGCACCATGAACGGCAGCGTGAACAGCACGTGACCGACGAGGATGATCAGCCAGCTGCGGCGAAACCCACCCCAATTGCCAAACGTAACGATCAGTGCGAGCGCGGTCGCAAGGCCCGGAATCGCAACCGGCATCACTAGCAGTTCTTCAACGACCCGCGTCGCGGCATTGTTGGCGCGCGCCAACGCATAAGCAGCGGGCACGCCGAGCACGAGCGTGCATGCGAGGCACGCCAGCGCAATCTGTATCGAAAGAAGGATCGTGTGACGGTAATCAGTCCAGACCTTGATCACCCATTCCAGCGTCAAACCACTGTCGATCCCGATAAAGTAATTGCGCGTCACGCCGGCGAGCATCGACATGCCTACCGGAACGATCAGAAACGCGCACACGACGATCGTGAACGCAAGCAGCGGCCAGAACCAGATCGAGCGGCGCATTACCCGGCGGCCGCCACGGTGGTGCCAGCCGCGGTGCGAACGGTGGCCAGCACCGCCCACGTCAGCGCGCCGAGCACGAATGACAGCGCGGCCGCCGTCGCGACATTCGCCTGCAACGTGAACTCGGTGTAGATCACCATCGGCAGGACGTTGATTCGAGTCGCCAGCGTGAACGCTGTTCCGAACGCGCCCATCGCCGTAGCGAAACAGATTGCGCCGGCCGACAACAATGCAGGCTTCAGCGCAGGCACGATCACGTCGCTGACGACGCGCAGTGGCCCCGCACCCAGCGAGCGTGCCGCTTCTTCCAGCCGCTGGTCGAGCTTTTCCGCAGCGGCCATTACCGTGAGAATCGTGCGCGGAATCGAAAAGTACAAGTAACCGAGGAACAGTCCCGCCATCGAATAGGCAAAGACGATCCGCTCGCCGATCAGTCGCTCACTGATGTCCGGGATCAAACCCTGCCGGCCCGCCAGCATGATCACCATGAAACCGATTACGACACCGGGAAACGCGAGCGGCAGCGTCAGCAGCGCCGCCAGCAGAGCACGCCCGCGGAAACGCGCGCGCGTCAGAAACACCCCGGTGATGCCTGAAATGAACAAGGTCGCAGCCGTGGTCGCCGCGGCCAGCGCGATCGTCGACACCAAGCTGCTCAGATATTGCGTATCAGTCAGCACCGCCGTATACGCACCCCAGCCGCGTTCGCCCGAGCCACCAATCAGGAACAGGTTGCCCAGAGGCAGAAGAAAAAAAGCGGTGAAGACGATCGCTGCCGGCAGCAGCAGCCACAGCAGAATCGGGCCATCGTTGCCGAGCGGGGTGCGAAGCCGGCGCAAAGAAACCGGCTTCGCGACAGAGTGGCTTTCAGCCGCTCGAGTCACCCTTGGCTCACCACTGCCTCATCCCACGTCTTTCCGATACCGCTCGCCGATCACCTTGGCTACGCTCGAAAGCTTGAAGACGTCGATCGGCTGTGCGCGCGCGTATTCGGAATCGGCCACGAAGCGCGAGCGCACTTCCGCACTCATCGCCGCCGGGAATACCGGTCGCAAAAATGCATTCGCCCAATGTCGCTGCCCCTCGTCGGACAACAGAAAGTCCAGCATTTTCTTGCCCTGCTCAGGATTCGGGCCGCGTGCAACAAGTCCCATCACGTACGGCAGTTGCTGTGTACCTTCGCGCGGAATGACAAACTGCACCGGTGCCTTGTCGGTGTACTGCGCTCGATAGGCGTTGAAATCGTAGTCGAACAGAATCGGGATCTCGCCCGACAAAACGCGCGCATACGCCGTCTGTGTCGGCACAATCGGATTGTTCGCCTGCAACTGCTTAAAGTATGCGATGGCAGGATCGAGGTTCTCGTAAGTACCACCGAGCGCGAGGTTGACCGCGATCACACCGACTTGTCCGACGGCGGCACTGGCTGGATTCAGATAGCCAACCATGCCTTTGTAGTCAGGATTGGTCAGATCGCGCCACGAGCGCGGCACCGGCTTGCCGCGCAGCGCGGCCGTGTTGATGAATAAGCCCAACGTGCCGGAGTGGATCGTGAACCAATAGCCCTCGGGATCTTTCAGCCCAGCCGGAATATCGTTCCAGCGCTGCGGCTTGTATGGGGCCAGAACCCCTGCTTCGCGCGCCTGCGGGCCGACTTGACCACCGAGGTACGTCACGTCGGCGACGGGGTTGCCCTTCTCCGCGATCAGCGCTGCCAGCGATTGGCCCGAGTTCTTGTTGTCAGGCGGCACCGAAATGTTCAGACGCTGATTAATCAGCTTCAGCATGCCGCCCCAGTCGGCCCATTCGGGCGGGCAGTTGTAGCAAATAGCGCGCTGTTGCTGCGCCAGCAGCGGCAAAGGAAGCGCGCTGGACATGCCTGCAATTGCGGCAGATTTCAGAAGTCGGCGTCGGTTCATGGTCTCCCTCGTTATTGAATAGTTTTGAGGCTAGGTGCCATTTTCATTCTAAGGGTGAAATCGAGACCGACTCGTGGCTGCGGGCCAGTGGCGCACTTGCTAAGTAAACTGCGCGGCTTTGCGTGATTTGGCGCACATTGAGCGTCGCGATGCTTCCCTTGCATAAACAACAACTCGTCGGCTTGATCGAAAACGCCTGCTGCGCGGCTTGGCGTCACGGGTATTCCCATCACACTTGAGCGGCCGAAGGTAGAAGCGCACGGCGACATCGCAACCAACGTCGCCCTGCAGATCGCCAAGGCACAAAAGAAAAATCCACGTGAAGTGGCCGCCGAAATCGTGGCAGCGATGCGTGGCACCGACGATTTTTCATCGCTGCTCGACACGGTCGAAGTGGCCGGGCCCGGATTCATCAACTTGCGACTCGCAGCCGGTGCCCGGCAGCAAGTCGTGCGCGACGTGTTGCAGCAAGCCGACCGCTTCGGCGTCAGCGACGTGCACGCTGGCGAGCGGGTGATGGTTGAGTTCGTATCCGCCAACCCGACCGGACCTCTTCATCTGGGACACGCCAGGCAAGCGGCACTCGGCGATGCGCTGGCCAACTTGCTAACCGCGCAAGGCTGGGACGTGACGCGCGAGTTCTACTACAACGACGCCGGCGTGCAGATCGCAACGCTGGCGCTTTCAGTCCAGGCGCGCGCGAAAGAATTGAAAGGTGAAGTCATCGCGTTTCCCGAAACTGGATACCGCGGCGAATACATTGCCGAAATCGCGCGCGACTACCTAGCACATGCCACGATCGAGCGCGACGGCAATGTCATAGCCGCGAGCGGTGGCGTCGACGATCTCAATGCGATTCAGCAGTTTGCCGTCGCCTATCTGCGAAACGAACAGGATCGCGACCTGGCGGCGCTCGGCGTTCATTTCGACAGCTACTTCCTCGAATCATCTCTGTACAGCGACGGAAAGGTGACGTCCACGGTTGAGGCGATGGTGGCATCGGGCATGACGTACGAACACGAAGGCGCGCTCTGGCTGAAGACCACCGCCATCGGTGGCGACGGCGAGTTCGCGGGGCTCGGCGGGCCCCCGATTGACGACAAAGACCGGGTGATGCGCAAGTCGGATGGCACCTACACCTACTTTGTGCCCGATGTCGCCTACCACACCACAAAGCTGCAGCGCGGGTTTGAAAAGGTAGTCAATGTGCAGGGCACTGATCACTATGGAACCGTCGCGCGCGTACGGGCCGGACTAAGGGCGGCAGCAAAGTCGTTGGGAATGAAGGTGCCAAACGGCTATCCGGACTACGTGCTGCACAAGATGCTGCGCGTAACCAAGGACGGCGAAGAAGTCAAGATGAGCAAGCGCGCCGGAACTTATGTGACCTTGCGCGACCTGCTGGATTGGGTGGGGCGCGATGCGACGCGGTTTTTTCTCGTTTCACGCAAACCCGACGCCGAATTCGTGTTCGACGTCGACCTAGCGGTCTCCAGATCGGACGAGAATCCGGTGTACTACGTTCAGTACGCTCACGCGCGCATCTGTTCGGTGCTGGCGCAGGCGGAAGAAAAAGGGTTCACCGTCCCTACGATCACGCACGTCGCCCTCTCGCCGCTGCAAAGCGCGCGCGAACAGGCATTGATGAACCGGCTGGCTGACTACCCAGCGACCATTGCGGACGCGGCACGCGACGCCGCCCCTCATCAGGTGGCTTCGTACCTGAAGGAACTCTCGGCCGATTTTCACGCCTACTACAATGCCGAGCGCGTGCTGGTCGAAGAAGAGGGCACGCGCAATGCTCGGCTGGCGCTGCTGCTGGCTACGCGGCAGGTCTTGTCGAACGGGCTAGGGTTACTCGGCGTTTCAGCGCCGCAACGCATGTGAACGAACCGAAAAACGTGTCTGAAACCTCGCAACGCGGAACAACACTGGTCGGCTTTGTCGGTGGCCTGGTGCTCGGCTTGGCTATCGCTGTCGCGGTGGCGCTTTTTATTACCAACGCGCCGGTGCCGTTCGTCAACAAAGTACGGCCGGCCAGCGAGAATGTGAACCCGGCAGGAAGTGGCCCGTTACCCGATCCGAACAAACCGCTTTACACCCATGCGCCGACCAAAGCCGCCGTGCCCGATCCACCAAAGATCGACCCGGCGACCGATCCGAAAGCCGCGCCTCCGCCGGCTGAGAAGGGCAATGTTTTCCCCGCCGACGATTCGCGCTTCCTGCTGCAGGCTGGCGCATTTCGAACGCCGGACGATGCCGACTCGATGCGGGCAAGGCTGGCGCTGCTGGGCTTCGATGCCCGCGTAATCCCGCGCGAGCAGGACGGCACGACGCTTGTATCGCGTACGGCTAGGCCCCTACGGCAACCTCGAAGATGTCAACCGCATTCGCAAAACGATGGCGGAAAACGGCATCGACGTTCAACTCGTTCGGCTCAAATAACGCCTGAAACCCCTGTCATCGGCGCGAGTTCGGTTAGCGTTTCTATTGCGATACTGCGCAGTCAAATCAAACCTCAAGTTTTGGAGAGCTTCGATGTTCATTAAGCGCCGCCGATTGTTGGTTGCCGTTACCGCATTACCTGCCGTTGCGCTGGCACAGTCGCCACGCCCGCTGCAGGAAATGAAAGACTTTCGTCCGGTCACGCCGTCGCAGCCCAGCGAATCCGGCAATAAGATCGAAGTACTCGAATTCTTTCAGTACTCGTGCCCGCACTGCAGGTCGTACGACCCGACGCTGCAGGGCTGGAGAAAGACATTGCCAGCCGACGTCGAATATCGTCGCATTCCGATTTCATGGGACGACAAATCGGTGCCGCACGTTCGCATCTATTACACCTTAGAAGCGCTCGGCAAGACCAATGAGTTGCACTCCAAGATTTTCGAGGCGATTCAGGACAAGCGCATGTCGCTGCTGAAGCCGGAGGAAATCGCCGACTTCATGGCGACGCAAGGGATCGACCGCAAGCAGTGGCTCGATGCGTACAACTCGTTCTCGGTCGGCGCACGGACCAATCGCGCAGCGCAGGTATGGCGCGCATACAAGATCGACGGCACACCGAGCATGGCGGTAGACGGCAAGTACGTAACGTCGCCATCGATGGTCGGGTCCCGCGAGGGAAGCCTTGCGGTCCTCGACAGCCTGATTCAGCGCGCACGGACCGAACGGAAAAAATAAGGCCACCTCCTCGTGTACGCGACCGCTGCGCGCGCACGCGCGTGCACTCTCACGATTAGTTTGCGCGCCGTCCTTCGGAGCGGCCGGCGGACGAGGCACATACGACGGCGAAAACTCGCCACACTTCGGCGTTCTTGAACATTTTCATTACGGGCGCGTCCAGCGGCATTGGCGCTGCGCTAGCGAACGAGTTCGCGAAGCGCGGGGCGTGTCTGGGCTTGGTGGCGCGGCGGCGCGATGCGCTGGACGGCATCGCAGCGGTTCTGCCGGGTAGACATCACACCTACATTGCCGACGTTACCGACAAGGACGAGCTGATCGGCGCCGCGCACGCGTTCGACGCAGCGGTCGGCGGCACTGATATCGTGATTGCAAACGCCGGCATCTCCGTTGGCGTGAAGACCGAGTTCTACGAAGACCTCGATCAGTTCGTGAGGGTTTTCGATACCAACGTGATTGCCATGGCGACGACTTTTCATCCGTTCATCGCCGGAATGAAGGCTCGCGGTCGCGGAACGCTGGTAGGAATCGCCAGTGTGGCTGGTGTACGGGGATTGCCGGGATCCGATGCCTACTGTGCTTCAAAAGCTGCTGCGATCGTGTATTGCGAAAGCCTGCGGATCGAGATGGCGAAATACGGCGTCAAGGTCGTAACCATCTCGCCAGGCTTCATTCGCACTTCGATGACGAAGAGAAATCCGTATCAGATGCCTTTTTTAATGGACGTCGACGCGTTTGCGCAACGCGCCGCCGACGCGATCGTTGCCGGCGTGCGCTATCGCACGATCCCGTGGCAGATGGGCTGGGTCACCGCGTTGCTGAAAGTGATGCCCCGCTGGCTGTTCGATCGGATCGTGGCCGGTCGCAAACAGAAGCCGCGCGCAGGCGACGCCTGATTTTGGATGTCCGCGCATTGATAGCCGACTCTTCGGTTCGCTGCGTCGATGCTGCCGGCAATGTGCATCCGCGCGCAGACGCGAACGCGCGCATCGTCTCGCTGGTCCCATCGATCACCGAGCTCCTCTTCAGCCTGGGGCTCGAGAGGCACGTAGTTGGCCGTACCGGCTTCTGCATTCATCCGCGCGGCGCCGTGCGCAACGTGCCGAAGGTCGGCGGCACGAAGGATGTCCGGCTCGATGTCCTGCGCGAATTGCAACCAACACACGTCATCGTCAACGTCGACGAAAACGATCTCGTCACCTTTAGCAAGATTCAGGAATTCACGCCGCACGTCATCGTCACGCATCCGAATGCGCCAGAAGACAACATCGCGTTGTACCGGCTATTCGGCGAAGTGTTCGACGTTGAAGCGCGCGCTGAGCAACTCAGTGCGGAATTGCAGCGCGAGCTGGCCGCGTGCCACACAACCGCGTGGCCGGGTGAGCGTGTGCTCTATCTGATCTGGAAAGACCCGTGGATGGCAGTGGCTTCCGACACCTACATTGCGCGAACGCTAGCCTGCGTCGGGTGGAACGTGACGATTCGCCCCGGGCGGATGGTCGGGTGCAGCCCGCTATCCGGTCATCTCCGATATCGAGACGACGGCGCGCAACGTCGATCGAGTCCTGCTTTCGTCGGAGCCTTTCATGTTTCGCCAGCAGCACGTTGCCGAATTGCGCGATCGGCTGAGTGTCCCAATTGATTTGATCGACGGTGAAATGACCAGCTGGTACGGCAGCCGGGCGATCCGCGGGCTCGCGTACCTACGTGACTTCCGCGCTGCCCATTTAGCAAGCGCGTAGCGCTGCGAAGCCGCGCTTCAAGTCGTCGATCAAGTCGTCCACGTCTTCAAGTCCGGCCGAGATGCGGAACAAGCGTCCTTCGGCTTCGCACGGTGCAACGCTGCGCTCGGGGTAGACGGGCACCAGCAGGCTTTCGTAGCCACCCCACGAATATCCTCGGCCGAAGACTTCAACGGCATCGACCAACGCGTTCAGACGAGCGCCGCCTGCCCCCTGCTTCAGCACAATTCCGAACAAGCCGGTGGCGCCGCTCATGTCGCGCTTCCATATTTGATGACCAGGATCGCTTTGCAGCGCGGGATACAAAATGCGCTCAACCTCCGGTTGTGCCAGCAACCATTCAATCAGTCGCTCGGCGGTGGCGCGATGCTGGCGCAGCCGCGCCGCCAGTGAACGCAATCCACGCAACGCAACGTAAGCGTCTTCCGGACTCACCGCCAAGCCCATGTAGAACAATATCTGCCGCACCGGCGCCCATGCCTGCTGCGCACACGTGATCGTTCCCATCAGCATGTCCGAATGGCCACAGATGTACTTGGTCGCCGCGTGCACGCTGACGTCGACACCGCACTTCAGCGGCTGAAAATACAATGGCGTGGCCCATGTGTTGTCGATTGCAGTGATAACGCCGCGGTTGCGGGCAAGCTCCGCGAGTAATGGCACATCCTGCATTTCGAACGTCAGTGACCCGGGCGATTCGAGCCACAACATCCTCGTGTTTGGACGGAATTGCCCTTCGAGCTCGCGTCCCGCCGTGGGCGCATAAAAGGTGGCTTCCACGCCAAAGCGCGGCAACGTCTCGATGCAGAAACGGCGCGTCGGGCCATACGCGGAATCCGATACCAGCACATGATCGCCGGCGCGCAGAAAAGCCAGCATCACCATCGTGCAAGACGCAAGGCCGGACGGCACCGCCCAGCTTCGGTAACCGCCTTCGAGCTCGCTTAACAATTCGAACAGCGCATGGTGTGTCGGCGTGCCGTACAGGCCGTAGTTGACCGCGCCCGGCTCACCGGTGCGGTAGCGGCGCGAGCGCTCTTTCATGTCGGCAACGTTTGCATGCAGCACCGTTGATCCGCGCACGATCGGCGGGTTGATGAAGTCGTGACCGGCGATCGCGGCTTTCCCGCCGTGTGTCAGCAGCGTTTCAGGTTTGCGCTTTGCCATCGTCAGTTCGATCCTCTCGCCAGGTGGCTGGATTCTTGCATGGCAAGCTCCGCTTCTGCGACTTAGCCGCTAACCTTCTAACCGGTCATGAAACTCAAACGACTCATGCTCCCGATCTTCGCCACAGTCGTCTTGACCGTCCTTGCAACGCTGATCGTTCTGAACCTGCGCGCCGAGAAAAAGATCGCCGTGCGGCCGGTGCATCTGTATGCGGTGGCCGACCAGCAGTTTCTGCGATCAATGGGCGTTCTGCTTGGGCCCGCCGCTGGTCGACGGCAACCGCGTCGAGACCTTGCTCAACGGCGATCGCATCTTTCCTTCGATGCTGCAGGCGATCTCGGGCGCAAAGCAGACAATCGATTTCGAAACGTACATCTACTGGTCGGGAGAGATCGGCAAGCGCTTCGCCGAAGCACTAGCCGAGCGCGCGCGCGCCGGCGTCAAGGTCAGCGTGCTGGTCGACTGGCTTGGCAGCCAGAAAATGGACAACGACTCGATTGAAACGATGACCCAGGCCGGCGTCGACTTCCGTAAATATCGGCCGCTGCGCTGGTACAACCTTGGGCGCGTGAATAACCGGACGCACCGCAAGCTGCTGATCGTCGACGGGCGCATTGGTTTCACCGGTGGCGTCGGCATTGCCGACAACTGGACCGGCAACGCACAGGATCCGGATCACTGGCGCGACAATCACTATCGCCTCGAAGGTCCTGCCGTGGCGCACATGCAGGCTGCATTCATGGACAACTGGACGAAAGTAAGTGGTGCAGTCCTGCATGGTGATCCGTATTTCCCGGCTCTGAAGCCATCCGGCCCGATGTATGCGCAAGTGTTTCAAAGCTCGAGTGAGGGTGGCTCCGAAAGCATGCACTTGATGTATCTACTGTCGATCGCGGCGGCAACAAAATCGATCGATCTGGCGATGGCGTATTTCGTTCCTGACGAGGTTACGAGTGAGGCGCTGATCGGCGCAATGAAACGCGGCGTGCGCGTGCGCTTGATTCTGCCGGGCAAAAACACCGATACCGATTTTGTACGCAATGCATCGCGCGCCAGTTGGGGACAGTTGTTGAAGGCGGGTGCACTGGTCTACGAGTATCAGCCAACGATGTATCACGTGAAGCTGCTGATCGTCGACGGCTTATGGTCATCGGTCGGATCGACCAACTTCGATGCCCGCTCGTTTCGCCTGAACGACGAAGCGAATCTGAACGTCTACGACGCAGACTTCGCGCGCTTGCAGACGGAAACGTTCGATGCGGACCTAAAGCAGGCAAAGCGCATCACGTACGAGCAGTGGGAAGCGCGTCCGTGGCACGAGAAGTTGAAGGAGCGCGGAGCCGCGCTGTTTTCATCGCAGCTATAGAGCACTGAAGCGATACACACCAGCCTCTTCGCGCCGCTCAAGCTTGCCCTCGTACCACAGCGCATGCAAGTGCGCGAGCGATTCACCCAGCGCAAACGTCATCTGGTGCAGATCGAGCTGGCGCTTGAACAGCACCGGCACGATGCTCGCTGCGGTCTGCGGCGCGGAGCACGCGGCAAGCACTTCGCCGAGCCGGTCCGCATGATGACGATGCTGCTGCGCGATTCGCTGATGCAGCCCTATGAACGGTTTGCCGTGCGACGGCAGCACCAGCGTGTCGGCCGGCAGCATCAGCAGCCGATCGAGCGAGCGCAAGTAGCGCGGCAACGGGTCGGCTTCGGGCTCCAGATCGAACACGCTGACGTTGGTTGAGATGCGCGGCAGCACCATGTCGCCAGCCACGAGCAGTCGATCGTCTTCACAGTAGAGCGACGCATGTTCGGGCGCGTGACCGAAGCCAATGATGATGCGAAAGATGCGCTTCGCGTGCGCCGGCCCAATCGCAATTTCATCGCCTTCGTGGATCCGATGAAAGCTCCGTGGCACCGCGGGAACGAGGCCCGGGTAGTAGCCCGAGCCGCGCTCGCGCACCTGCTGCAGCGCCTCGCCGTCGCTCAGGCCGTTGCGCGCGAAATGGTGTGCAGCCGATTCGCCGCTGATGTTGTCACCACCGCCGGCCGAAAGATAGCGTCCGAACGCGTACTCGGTGGCAGTCATCCACAGCGCGCACCGTCCAGCGCTGTTTATCGCCGCCGGCCGTTAACCAGTGCGCAAGGCCAAAATGGTCCGGATGAAAATGCGTGCATACCACGCGCAACAACGGCTTGCCGGCAAATGAGCCGTCGAACAATTGTTCCCAGGCCTGTTTGGTGGCCTTACTCGTGATGCCGCAATCGATCAGCGTGTAGCCGGCGCGCCCGTCGATCTCGTCGTCGAGCACCCACAAGTTGATGTGATCAAGCGCAAACGGCAGCGGCATCCGCACCCAGTGCACGCCGGGGCGCAAGCGTCTGCCAAGTGCCGAGCGCGGGGACATCAGCCCACGGATATTGAAGCTCGTGCTCGCCTGGATTCATCTCACGCGCGCGCGTCGCCAGTTGGGCCAGCAAGCTTTCTCCATAGCTTGCCAGCTTCTTTTCGCCGATTCCGGAGATAGTGCGCAGCTCGCCGAGTGAGCGAGGTCGGACCTGCGCAATCGCCCTCAATGTGCCATCGTGAAACACAACGAAGGCAGGTACCCCATGTTGTTTCGCCACTTGCGCGCGCCAGGTGCGCAACTGCTCGAATATCGGATCATCCGTTATTGCAGCCGTCGCACGCCGCTTTGCCGCGACGGCGCCGGGGTTGCGCAACTTGCTGCCTCAATTCGATCGTATGTTCGCCGCGCAGCACCGCCCGGCTGGCGTCGGTCAGCCGTAGCACGTTGAAGGTCGCGTGATCCACTTCGACGATATGTTGTGCAACCAGGTGGCGCAGCAACAGACGCCACTCGGCTTCCGACAATTCCGTGCCGATGCCGAACGTTGATAGTCGCTCGTGACCGAATTTCGCGACTTTCTCCGTCTGCTTGCCGCGCAGGACGTCGATGATGTGGGTCGCGGCGAAGCCGAAGCCGCTACCGCGCTCGCAGCGATAGATGCATGACAGCAGCTTGCGCGCGGATTCGGTTGCATCGACTCTCTGCGGTGGCGTCAGACAGTTGTCGCAATTGCCGCACGGTTCGCTCGCCTCGCCGAAATAAGAGAGCAGCCGCACTCGTCTGCAGTCGGCTGCTTCAGCAAGCCCCAACATCGCGTCGAGCTTGGCGCCGGAAAGGCGCTTGTACGTCGCATCGGCTTCGGACATTTCAATCAGACGACGTTGTTGCACGACATCGGCCAGGCCGTACGTCATCAACGCGTCGGCCGGCTCGCCATCGCGACCGGCACGCCCCGTTTCCTGAAAATACCCTTCGATGCTCTTCGGCATGTCCAGGTGTGCCACGAAGCGCACGTCGGGCTTGTCGATGCCCATGCCGAAGGCGATCGTCGCGACCATCACACGCCCGTCTTCCTGCAGAAAAGCGCTCTGATTCGCCGAGCGTGACGCAGCGTCCATGCCGGCGTGATACGGCAGCGCTGGGATGTCGTTGGCGCATAGAAATTGCGCGACTTCGTCGACGGTATTGCGCGCAAGGCAGTAGACGATGCCGGCCTCCGCCGGATGCTCGTCACGGATGAAGCGGAGCAATTGATCTCGCGGATCGCGCTTTTCGATGATTCGATACCGAATGTTCGGACGATCGAAGCTCGCGACGAAAACGCGCGGTTCAACGAGTAGTCGGTCGGCAATCTCCTCGGCGCGTTGGAACATCGGCCGTCGCCGTCAACGCGATGCGCGGCACAGCTGCGAAGCGCTCGCGCAGTATGGCGAGCTGTCCGTATTCGGGCCGGAAGTCGTGGCCCCATTGTGAAACGCAATGCGCCTCGTCGATCGCGAACAGCGCGATCCCCGCAGTTCGTTGCACATCGCTGAGTAACCGCTGACAGCGCTCGCTCATCAAGCGCTCGGGCGCGATGTAAACGAGGTCGAGCTGGCCCGCACGCATGCGACGCTCGACCGCCGCGGCATCGGCAGAGGACAAGCTTGAATTCAGCACCGCCGCGCGCACGCCCGCCTCCTCGAGCGCCATCACCTGATCCTGCATCAGAGCAATCAACGGCGACACGACGACGCCGACGCCTGCGCGCAGCATCGCCGGAATCTGATACGTCAATGACTTTCCGCCACCGGTGGGCATCAGCACGAGTGCATCACCACCGCTGAGGACGTGTTCGATCACCTCCGCCTGAAATCCACGAAAGCTGTCGTAGCCAAACGTGTCCTTCAGAAATGGAATGTGCCGTGCGAGCGAGCATCAGCCAAGCGTACCGCGGGGCGTTAACATCGCCGTATTCTCAGTCAATAAGCGATTCAGCCGCCCATGAACACGACGAACGCAAGCGAAGCGATTCCGTCATCGCAGGCCTTCACGATGGTCGGCGTGACGTACGGCTTGTACGGCCTCGGCCTGTTTCTGTTTTGGTCCGTGCTAATCGGCGTAATCATCGCCTATGTGAAGCGCCGGGATGTACCGGAGTTGCTGGCATCGCATTACCGCTGGCTGATCAACACATTCTGGTGGTGGTTCGTTGCGTGGATCGTGATCCTCGGCGCGATGCTCACCGTGATGATTCCGCACGCGATAGATATCGAGAGCGCGGTGCAGTCGGGCCAGTATTTCAACATCCCGTGGGAGCTGATCGGCGCGGCCGTACTCGGCGGTCTGGGTTTGGTGATCGTCTGGTTATGGGTCTTGTATCGGCTGATCCGTGGCGCAGTTCGTTTGTCCGACGGTCGGGCAGCACCCTGACGCTGAGCTTCCGATGCAATTGCCCGGGCTCGACTTTCATCTCGGCGAAGACGTCGACGCGTTGCGCGATGCTGTGCGCGACTTTGCGCAGTCGGAGATCGCACCGCGCGCCACTGAGATCGATCGGACCGATCAGTTTCCGATGGACCTGTGGCGCAAGATGGGCGAGCTCGGCGTGTTGGGAATTACCGTCGAGGAAGAATACGGCGGCGCGCAGCTCGGCTACCTGGCGCATATCGTCGCGATGGAGGAGATTTCGCGCGCCAGCGCATCGGTGGGACTGTCGTATGGCGCGCATTCGAACCTGTGCGTCAACCAGATCCGGCGCAACGGTAGCGCACAGCAAAGAAAAAAATATCTTCCCAAGCTCGTCAGCGGTGAACACATCGGTGCACTTGCGATGAGCGAGCCGAACGCAGGCTCGGACGTCGTCAGCATGCGTCTGCGCGCCGATGCGAAGGGTGATCACTTCGTGCTGAACGGCACCAAGATGTGGATCACCAACGGTCCCGATTGCGACGTGCTGGTGGTCTATGGCAAGACCGATCCGCAAATGGGCGCGCGCGGCATGACGACCTTCATCGTCGAAAAAGGCATGAAGGGATTTTCGGTCGCGCAGAAGCTCGACAAGCTCGGCATGCGCGGCTCGCACACCGGAGAGCTGGTGTTCGACAACGTCGAGGTGCCCATCGAAAACGTTCTCGGTGAGGAAGGCGGCGGCGCCAGAGTCTTGATGTCGGGCCTCGACTTCGAGCGTGCGGTGCTCTCCGGGGGCCCACTCGGCATCATGAGCGCGTGCATGGACGCCGTGCTGCCGTACGTGCATGAGCGCAAGCAATTCGGGCAGTCGATCGGCGAGTTCCAGCTGATGCAGGGCAAGCTCGCCGACATGTACACGACGATGATGGCGTGTCGTGCGTATGTCTACGAAGTGGGTCGCGCGTGCGATCGCGCAACCGCCGACACCATGCGCGCGCTGCGCAAGGATGCGGCGGGCGCGATTCTGTACTCGGCGGAGAAAGCGACGTGGATGGCCGGCGAAGCGATCCAGGCGCTCGGCGGCAACGGCTACGTAAACGACTATCCGACTGGGCGCTTATGGCGCGACGCGAAACTCTACGAGATCGGCGCCGGCACCAGTGAGATTCGAAGAATGCTGATTGGCCGCGAATTATTCGCGGAGACAATGTAATTGCAAGCGGCCTTGACAGCGATATCAATGGAAGACAGGCCATCGCTCGACAACACGAGCGATCGAACGCGGGTCGCTGATTTTTGGTTGGATTATTGTCGTGCGTCGAAGGTTTCGGAAAACACGCCGTACCAGGCATGGTATTTCGGCGACAGCCCGCAACTCGCACATCAACTGGTTGAGCTCGTGCTGGACGGACCCAAGCGCGCGACCGCGGGACTCGGCTGGGTGGCCGATGCACTTCCACACACGGCGGCCGTGCCCGATGGCTATAGCGTCGTGACCGAAATCGACGGCACGCCGCGCGCGGTGATACGCACAACCGGCCTCGAGCGCCGCAAGTTTTCCGCTGTCGACACGTCCTTCGCGTGGGACGAAGGCGAAGGAGACCGCACACTGGACGACTGGAAGCGCGGCCACTGGAGTTATTTCAGCCGCGAGTGCGAGTCGCTCGGGCGGCCAATGACCGAAGACGCAGAGGTATGTCTCGAACGGTTCGAATTGCTTTACCCGTTCGAGAATGCATTGAATCCCGTTGACTGCGGTCCGCGCATCGTGCCGGGCTACATTCCAGGCGGCCTCGCGGCAAGCTGCGCACTGCAAACCCACTACTACGCCCTGCACCATGGATTCGGTGCAATCTTCGAAGCCGGCCGCTTGGCCGATATTGGCGCGTTTCTCGACCGTTACGATTCTGCGCGTGACGGCATCTGGCTTTTGGTCGACAGTGGTCGCGTGCAAGGATCGATTGTCATCGATGGAGGCGGGCCCCAGGCCGGTGCCGCGCAGCTGCGCTGGTTTATCGTAAGCGAAGAGTTGCGAGGCCGTAATTTTGGGCAGCGCTTGATGTCAGCAGCCATGGATTTTTGCCGCACACGATTCGCCACAGTTCATCTGCACACATTCGCTGGACTTAATGCGGCTCGCCATTTGTATCAGCAGCATGGCTTTCAGCTGCGCAGTGAGCGGTCGAGCACCGAGTGGGGCCCGGCCGTACTCGATCAACACTTCGAATGGAATAGATAAATGCTCGGCTTAACCACGGATCGTCTTGCGCTGTTCACGTTGGCATCGCTGGTGCTGGCGGCTACGCCGGGCCCGGTGTGGCTGTACCTGATCTCGCGCACGCTCGCGCAGGGCAGACGTGCCGGTTATTTTTCGATGTTCGGCGTCGCGGCGGGACTTTCGTTGCACGCAACGTTCGCTGCGTTCGGACTGACTGTCGTATTGCTCGCCGTGCCGTTTGCTTTTGATGCGATCAAGCTGGCCGGCGCGGCTTATCTGTTGTGGCTTGCCTATTCGACGGTACGGGGTGCGGGCTTCACGTTCACGCCGCAGCCACTCGAGCCTGTGCGCGACCGCGTGCTACTTCGGCAGGCGTTCGTCGCAGCCGTCATAAACCCGAAGGTCGCCGTGTTTTACTTGTCGCTGTTTCCGCAGTTCGTCGATCCAACGGCCGGACCCGTGCTGGGGCAAAGCCTGCTACTCGGCGCGATTCAAGTCGGGACTGCAGCGCTGATGGACATGGCCCTCGTGACGGTAGCCGGAGTGTTGGCTGCCTGGTTCGCGCGGCGCCCGCTATGGCTCCAAGTGCAGCGCTGGTTTCTGGGCAGCGCCTTCGGCGTGCTAGCGGTGTGGCTGGCGCTGACGCCGCGGCAGAGCTCGAACTAACGCCGCGAATGTGAACTCATTCGACACCCCGGTCGATGCCATCAGCTTCGACCGCTCGATGCCGTCGCCGGCGGCTATTGCGCGCGCCATTCTCGATGGGTTTGATAACCACTATCGCCGTTTTCGCTACGTCGCACAGCAGGCGAAGGCGCTATTCGAGAACGGCAACTGGCACGCGATTCGCGAGCGCGCCCGCGAACGCATCGACTTTTACGATCTACGCGTTAGCGAAGCGACAATCACCATTGAGCGCAATTTCGATCTCGATTCGCTGACCGACGCCGAACGCGACGCCCTGTGGCAGGCGGTCAAGCAAAGCTTCGTTGCGCTGCTGGCCGACCATCGACAGCCCGAGTGTGCCGAGACGTTTTTTAACTCCGTTTGCACCAAGCTGCTGCACCGTGATTACTTTCACAACCGCTTTATTTTTGTGCGGCCGGGCGTGGCGACTGAGTACATGGATTCCGATCCGCCTTCGTATCGCAGCTACTACCCGGCAACCGACGGCCTGAAGAGAGTTTTGCGAAGAATCATTATCGATTTCGGCTTGGCATGTCCGTGGGAAGACGTCGAGCGCGACATCCAGCGCGTGGTGCGTGCGGTTGTCGATGCGCATCGCGCGGGGGCCGCGTTCAAGCGGCCGTGGCACGTCGAGCCCGATTTTCAGCTGCAAGTTCTTTCGAATCTGTTCTTCCGCAACAAGGCCGCATACATCGTGGGGCGCGTCGTCAACGGCACTCGCATCACGCCGGTAGCGGTGCCGATTCTGCGCAATTCCAGCGGAGCGCTATACATCGACACGGCGCTCTTCACCGGCGATTTGATGACGGTGCTGTTTTCATTTACGCACGCCTATTTCTTGGTCGACATGGAAGCTCCCGCAGCCTATGTCGATTTCTTGCGCTCGATTCTTCCGGCCAAACCGAGCTCGGAGCTCTACACGAGCGTCGGTCTAGCCAAGCAGGGCAAGACTCTCTTTTACCGCGACTTTCTGCACCATCTAAAGCACTCGTACGATCAATTTGTTGCTGCGCCCGGCATCAAGGGTCTGGTGATGACCGTATTCACACTGCCGTCTTACCCGTACGTGTTCAAGCTGATCAAGGACGTGATTCCACATCCCAAGGACACCGACCGGCCGCAGGTGATGGCCAAGTATCGGTTGGTGAAGCTGCACGACCGGGTTGGTCGCATGGCGGATACATGGGAGTATTCGCAAGTAACACTGCCGCGGGCGCGCTTCTCGACACCGCTGCTGCGCGAGTTGCTGGCCGATTGTCCGAGCATTGTCGAAGTCGACGACAAGACAGTGTTGATTAAGCACGTCTACATTGAGCGGCGTCTGACACCGCTTAATATTTTCCTCACGCATGCCACCGACGAAGAACTCGAGCACGCAGTGTTCGAATACGGTAACGCGATCAAGGACCTGGCTGCGGCCAATATCTTTCCCGGCGATATGCTGTACAAGAACTTCGGCGTCACGCGCCTGAACCGCGTTGTGTTTTACGACTACGACGAGATCGAGTACATGACCACGTGCGAATTCCGTTCAGTGCCGCTGGCCCACAACGACGAAGACGAAATGTCCAACGAGGTCTGGTACGCGGTTGGCGCGCACGATATGTTTCCCGAAAAGTGGGGCCCGTTTCTGCTCGGCGATGAGCGCATCCGCGCCGCATTCGTCAGACACCATGCGGATTTGCTGACACCGGATTTCTGGAATGCGCGCAAAGAGAGGATTCAGGCCGGGCACCTGGAGAGTGTTTTTCCTTACCCTCAGGACTTGCGATTCAATGTTCGCTTTGCGAAAGGGCATGCGTCAAAATCCGCATTCCGCACACCTGATTTGATGAACCTGCCATGAACGATCCGATCGTCATTGTCTCGGCTGCCCGCACTCCTATCGGTGGCCTGCTCGGCGACTTCTCGTCGCTGCAGGCGCATCAGCTCGGTGCCATTGCGATCAAGGCAGCCGTCGAGCGCGCCGGGATTGCAGGCGACGCGGTGGATGAAGCTCTGATGGGCTGTTGTTTGATGGCCGGCCAGGGCCAGGCGCCAGCGCGCCAGGCGGTACTCGGCGCCGGGCTGCCGCAGTCGGTGGGTGCGGTGACACTGTCGAAGATGTGCGGCTCGGGCATGCGCGCGATGATGTTTGCGCACGACATGCTGGCGGCAGGCAGCGCCGACGTGGTCGTCGCCGGAGGCATGGAGAGTATGACCAACGCTCCGCACCTGCTGGTCAACGCGCGCAAGGGCTATCGCTATGGCGCGGTGACGACATTCGATCACATGGCGCTCGACGGGCTCGAGGATGCTTATCAGCGCGGCAAGGCGATGGGCGTGTTCGCCGAAGACTGCGTCGCGAAATACTGCTTTACGCGCGAACAGCAGGATGAGTTCGCGATCGCGTCGACCGAGCGCGCCATCAAGGCGAACAACGACGGCAGCTTTGCGTGGGAGATCGCTCCGGTTTCGGTGGCTGGCAAAGGTGGAAGCATCGAAGTGAGCAAGGACGAGCAGCCATTCAAAGCCAAGCTCGACAAGATCCGCGGCCTGAAACCCGCGTTCAAGAAAGACGGCACGATCACTGCCGCGAACGCGTCGTCGATCTCGGACGGCGCGGCAGCGCTGGTCATGATGCGGCAGTCGACCGCCGACAACGGCGCGGCGCGACCGGTTGCACGCGTGCTCGCGCACACGGTCCATGCGGCCGCACCCGAATGGTTTTCGACCGCGCCCATCGGCGCCATCGACAAGCTGCTGAAAAAAATCGGCTGGAAGAGCAGCGACGTCGACCTATGGGAAATCAACGAGGCGTTCGCCGCGGTGACAATGGCCGCGATGAACGAATTGAAGCTGCCGCACAACAAGGTCAACGTGCACGGTGGTGCCTGCGCGCTCGGTCACCCGATTGGCGCTTCAGGCGCACGTATCGTCACGACTCTTCTCGGCGCGCTCAAGAAAACCGGCGGTAAACGTGGAATCGCTGCGCTCTGCATCGGTGGCGGCGAGGCCACCGCAATGGCGATCGAATTGCTGTAGATGTTTGGCACGCACGATCTCCCCCTCTTCATCGTCACGGCGTTCGTGCTGTACGCGACGCCTGGTGTCGATATGCTGTTCACGCTTAGCCGCACGCTGCAACACGGATGGCGCACCGGAGTGGCCGCTGCTCTCGGGATCACTGCCGGATGCGTCGTTCATACCGTTGCAGCCGCCCTGGGACTCGCGGCGTTGCTAGCGGCCTCAGCGCTCGCGTTCACCGCGATAAAGTGGCTTGGCGCCGCGTATCTGCTATGGCTCGCGTGGGGCATGCTGCGCGCGGCGGTGCGGGATGCGCAGCCGCTGCTGGTGGCGCCTCCGACTGCACCGTCAACGCATGTTTTCGCACAGGGATTCCTGACCAACGTATTGAATCCAAAAGTTGCCTTGTTTTTTCTGGCACTCTTGCCGCAATTTATATCGACCGACGCACCGAACAAGACCGTCGCATTCTTGTTTCTCGGCGCCGTATTCATCGTGGGCGGAGCGCTCTTTCTATTCGCGTTGGTCGCACTTGCGCACCGGATGCGAGCGTTCGGCGCAAGCCGCATCACCCGCCGCGTGCTGAATGCCGTCGGTGGCGCGCTGTTCGCTGCGGTCGCTGTCCGGCTCGTGCAGGCCGAGCGCTAATGGCGACCGTATTGGTCGTAGGTGCGTCGCGCGGGATCGGCCTCGAGTTCGTTCGCCAATATGCGGCCGAGGGCAATCGTGTAATCGCTACGCATCGGTCTGCGGAAGCCGGTGCAAAATTGCGTGAACTCGGCGCCAAGCCGATCGTCCTCGACATGCTTGACGAGAGCGCGGTTCTGGATTTCGGCGAAAAAATGGCAAACGAAAAAATCGACATCGCGATCATCAACGCCGGAGTTTCCGGCCCGCGCAGTCAGGCTCTCACGTCGCCCGGCGGTCTCGACTTCGACGCGGTGATGCACACGAACGTACGTGCACCAATGCAGCTGATTCCGTCGCTGGCCGCCGCTTTGATCGCGTCGCACGGCAAGCTCGCTGTTTTGTCGAGCCGGATGGGTTCCTTGTCGCTGATGACGAGCACCGCGAGCTGGCTATATCGCACCAGCAAGGCGGCGTTGAATGCAGCACTCAAGGCGGCGAGCCTCGAGTACGGACCGCAAGGCGTCGTCTGCGTCGCGTTTCATCCGGGTTGGGTGCGCACCGACATGGGTGGTGGCAGCGCCGATATCGACGTCAAGACGAGTGTCGAGGGTATGCGCCGGGTTCTCGCTTCCGCCAACGATTCCTCGAACGGAAAATTCATCAACTACAACGGCGAGCAGCTATCTTGGTAGCAACCTCGCACCAGCGACGCCGGATATCGTCCGGCTCGTCCTTCGAAGCGGTTGCCGGCTACAGCCGGGCGGTCGTGGACGGCGACTATGTGCACGTATCGGGCACGACGGGGTTTGATTACGCGGCGATGACGATCGATCAAGACGTTACTGCACAAGCGCACCAGTGTTTTCGCAACGTCACGGCCGCTCTGCAGCGAAGCAGACTGCACGCTCGATGATGTGATTCGCGTGCACTACTACCTGACCGACGCGGCGTCATTCGAGCACCTTGCGCCGATCTTCGGCCAGTACTTCGCCAAGGCACGACCGGCAGCGACGGCGATCATCTGCGGCCTGGTCGATACACGCATGAAAATCGAAATTGAAGTGACCGCGCGAATTCCATGCCAGTAACCATTTTCGCGATGCTCGTATTTGGAATCTGCTCGCTGCTTGGCGCCGGGTTGGTCGAGGTCGTGATGCGCAACTTCGCTGACGAGGCGGGCGTGCCGACATGGGTATTCGTCATCGCTCCAGCTTTGCTATCGATGCTCTTTGCGCTGCTGCTCTATCGGAAGGCCGTCAGCAACGTCTCCGGGTATCAGGCAATCGTTGTCGCGCGCACTGCTAATCGCGATCCTGACCTGGCTCGCGCTCGTTGTCTACATCAGCTCCCTTTGGTGCCCGGCATATCGCGCACTGAGTTGCGCGCGCGACGTCGCCATCGTCCTCACGGTGATCGGTGGCGGTCCCTTGCTGCTTGCCGCGTTGCTGGCTGGCACCATCGTTGGGACCGTATTGAAGAGACGCGTCGACTGGCTGACTTACAAGGGTGCGTCGCGCAAAAGCGAATGATGTGCGATGCAAACTGACGAGCATCGCCTGTTGCGCGATTCACTGCGCGAGTTTGCATCCAAGCGCCTGGCACCGTTCGCAGCCGAATGGGATCGCGGCGCCACTTTCCCGAAGCAGGCGCTGGCTGAACTGGCGGCGCTCGGCACATTTGGCGTCGTCGTACCCGAACAGTACGGCGGCGCGGGCATGGATTCGATGGCACTGGCCATCGCACTCGAAGAAATTGCCGCCGGAGACGGCGCGACTTCTACGATCATCAGCGTGAATAACTGCCCGGTATGCGCCATTCTGCTGGCTTGGGCAAACGAGGCGCAGAAGCAGAAGATATCTGGTGCCTTTGGCACAGGGGAAAATGCTCGGCGCGTTTTGCCTAACCGAGCCGCACGTCGGTTCCGATGCGGCTGGCCTGCGCACGACTGCGGTGCGCGAGGGCGACCATTGGGTCTTGAACGGCGTCAAGCAGTTCATTACCAGCGGAAAAACTGCCGACGTCGCGATTGTCATGGCGGTCACTGACAAAGCAGCCGGCAAGCGCGGCATCAGTGCGTTTATCGTCGATACGAAGACACCGGGCTACGTGGTGGCACGCATCGAAGAAAAGATGGGACAACACGCGTCGGATACCGCGCAGATTCTGTTTGAGAATTGCCGTGTGCCGTCTGAAAATTTGATCGGCGACGAGGGGGCGGGGTACAAGATCGCGCTATCGGGACTCGAGGGCGGACGCATCGGAATCGCTTCGCAGTCGCTCGGCATGGCGCGTGCCGCCTACGAAGCGGCGTTGAAGTACGCGAAGGAGCGCGAAGCTTTTGGCAAACCGATTTTCGAGCATCAGGCGGTCCAGTTTCGGTTGGCGGATATGTCAACGCAGTTGGAAGCGGCAAGGCAGTTGATTTACCACGCGGCCGCGTTAAAGGACGATGGGCAGCCGTGTTTGAAGCAGGCCGCTATGGCGAAATTATTCGCCTCCGAGATGGCCGAGAAGGTCTGCTCGGATGCGATTCAAATTCATGGCGGCTACGGTTATGTCGCCGACTTTCCGGTCGAGCGTATCTACCGAGACGTACGCGTGTGCCAGATTTACGAAGGTACAAGTGACATTCAACGGATCTTGATCGCGCGGCACCTGTGAAAGCCACAACACGATGACTTTGAGCGCGACCGAGCGATTCTCGAGTAGAGCCGAGGCGTATGTGCGCGGCAGGCCGTCGTACCCGCAGCAGATCGTCGACCACTTGCAGCATGTCGGTGCGCTAAAGCCGGGGCATAGCGTGGTCGATATCGGAGTCGGCACCGGACTGTCCGCCGAACCGTTCCTGCGCAGAGGATATTCGGTGATTGGCGTCGAGCCTAACGAATCGATGCGGCTGGCAGGCGATCAGCAATTGGCGGCCTATGTCGATAAGGGTGGCGCCTACCGAAGTGTTGCGGGCGCCGCCGAAGCCACCACGCTTCCCGACGCCGCAGCCCACCTCGTGATTGCGGGTCAGGCGTTTCACTGGTTCGACGTCGAACATGCTGCCATCGAAGCACGACGCATCCTGCGGCCTGGCGGCTGGGCTGCATTAATCTGGAACGACCGGCAATCAACCGGCAACGCATTTCTCGCCGGATACGAGGCGCTGCTGCGCACGCACGGCACTGATTACGCCAACACGGTCCATCGCCATGTCGACGAGAAAGGAATCGCGCAATTCTTTGCGCCCATGCTGGCCGAAGTCGCCACGTTCGACAATCCGCGCGAGCTGGAGCGCGTAGATCTATTGGCGCTCGCAGGATCGGCGTCGTATCTGCCACCGCCAGGAGATCCGCGCCATGCCGCGATGTTGCATGCGCTAAATGCGCTATTCGATTCGCACGCGAAGAGTGGCACGGTGCAGATGATGTATCGCACACGCATGCACTACGCGCAGATCAGATAGCGAAGGACGCTGCCGAGCACACGATGCCCAAGCCGATCGAGTTTCACTTCGATTTTTCTTCTCCGTACTCGTACATCGCTTCTGAACAAATCGAATCCGTAGCCGCGCGGCATGGACGCACCGTCGACTACAAACCGGTGCTGCTCGGAGCTGTTTTCAAGGCCTCCGGCAGCGCGCCACTAACCGAGCAATATGGGCCCAAGGCGAATTACGCAAAGCGCGACTTCGAACGATCGGCCCGTTATGCCGGCGTGCAGTATCAACAGCCAAGCCGATTTCCGATCGGAAGTGTGGCGGCAAAGCGCTCGGTCGTGTGGCTGCAGCAGCATCAGCCCGAACTCGTGGCGCCCTTCATTCATGCGGTGTACCGCGCCTTTTTCGTAGACGACCGCGATATTTCGGACGCAGCCGTCGTCGGCGACATTGCACGCGAAGTCGGCATCGATCCCGACGCGCTCGCTGCGGGCGTGCAGCAACCCGAGATCAAGGATCGGTTAAGGGCGCTGGTCAATCATGCGATCCAGGTCGGTATTTTCGGTGCGCCGACCATCATCGTCGATGGTGAAGTCTTCTGGGGCAACGACCGAATACCGCAGATCGAGCGCTGGCTCGAAAAAGGGTCGTTCTAGCGCCTCATGCCTGACAGCCTACTGTTTCTGGACGCGACGATGCTGTCGCGCATCCAGTTTGGTTTCACGATCACGTTCCACATTCTGTTCCCTGCACTGTCGATCGGCCTGGCCGGTTTCCTCGTCGTGCTGGAAACACTGTGGCTCACAACCGCCGAAGAACGCTATTGGCGGCTGTTGCGATTCTGGACGACGGTGTTCGCCCTCTCATTCGGCATGGGAGTCGTGTCGGGAATCGTCCTGGCGTATCAGTTCGGAACCAATTGGAGCGGCTTGATGGCGAAGGCCGGCCAGATCATGGGCCCGCTGTTAAGTTACGAAACGCTGACCGCGTTTTTCCTCGAAGCAAGCTTTCTCGGCGTGTTGTTGTTCGGCTGGAAGCGCGTCTCGCGGCGCGTGCACTTCATTTCGACCTTGATGGTCGCGCTGGGCACCTGCATCTCGGCGTTCTGGATCATGGCGTCCAACAGCTGGATGCAGACGCCCGCCGGCCACGTCGTGCGCGACGGCATTTTTTATCCAGCCGACTGGTGGGCAATCATCTTCAATCCATCGTTCCTGGTGCGCTTTGCGCACATGCTGATGGCGGCCTATCTGTCCACCGCGTTCGTCGTGGCCGGCGTCGCGGCCTGGTACTTATTGAAAGATCGATTCATCGATCTGGCCAAGCCGATGATGGCTCTGGCATTGCTGATGATCGTGCCGCTCGCTCCGCTGCAGATTGTCGTCGGCGATATGGCTGGATTGATCGTGCGCGATCATCAACCGGCCAAACTCGCAGCGATGGAAGCGCAGTGGGAAACCGGTGTGATGCCGCTGCGACTGTTTGCGATCCCCGATCAAAACGCGGCTCGCAACCACTTTGAAATCGGCGTTCCAAAACTCGGCAGCCTGATCACGCAACACTCGCTGGATGAGCCGGTCATAGGTCTGCTCGAGTTTCCTGTCGAGGATCGGCCAAATGTGGCGATCGTGTTCTGGACTTTCCGCGTGATGGTCGGCATCGGCTTTCTGATGCTAGCGATTGCAGCGACAGCGGGCGTGCTCGCCCTGCGCAAGCGGCTGTATTCAACCCGATGGTTTCTGCGTTTGTTGATGCTTGCGTCGCCGCTCGGCTTCGTGGCGATCGTGGCGGGCTGGTACACCGCAGAGATCGGTCGCCAACCGTATGTGATCTACGGAGCGCTGCGCACGGCGGATGCGGTGTCGCCGGTGACGGCAGGCAGCGTGACGCTATCGCTCGCGATGTTCTTCGTAATTTACAGCGCTGTGTTTGGAGCCGGCTTCTGGTACCTGTTGCGAACGATTCACAAAGGCCCCGCCGAAGTCGCGCTGCCGGAAGCGCCAGGCCTCGGTAACCGACCGATGGCGGGGATGACTCCGGCAACGGCAAGGTGATCGGCGCCCGATGATTTACATCCAAATGACCGCTGCTGATTGGCTGACACTCTTCATGGCCGGTGTCGTCGCGTTCGCGGTCGGCATGTACGTCGTGCTCGACGGTCTCGATCTTGGCGTCGGTATTCTGTTTCCGTTTGCCGACGATGATGCGCAACGCGATCAGATGATGAATTCGATCGCGCCGTTCTGGGACGGCAACGAAACCTGGCTCGTGCTCGGTGGCGCGATTCTTTTGTCGGCGTTTCCGCTCGCGTTCGCCGTCATCCTGCCTGCGGTGTATCTGCCGATCATCGTGATGCTGCTGGGCTTGATCTTTCGCGGCGTGGCGTTCGAGTTTCGCTTCAAACATCACCCGCGCATTTGGGACGTGGCATTCGCTGCTGGCTCGATGACTGCCACTTTCGCGCAAGGGGTAGTGCTCGGCACCTTCGTGCAGGGCATCAAGATGGAGAATTTTCAATACGCCGGTGGCCCGTGGGATTGGCTGACGCCATTTTCCATCGTGACCGGTCTCGCGCTGTTGTGTGGTTATGCGCTGCTCGGCAACACGTGGCTGTTCTGGCGTTCGTACGGCACGCTGCAGGAAAAGGCGCGCACGTGGATGCCGGTGCTGTTGGTGGGAATGCTAGCTGCGATCGCAGCGATCAGCATCTGGACGCCGTTGATGTCGCCCGCGATCGCCGCGCGCTGGTTCGACTTTCCAAAGTCGCTCGCATTTGCGCCCGTACCAGTACTAACCGCTGCGTGTGCGTGGGGTGCTTATCGAGCGATAAAAAAAACGCGGAGCGCGGTCCCCTTCGTGTTGTGCGTTGGCCTGTTTTTTCTCGGTTATTCGGGCCTGGCGATCAGCATCTTTCCCAGACTGCCGCCACCTTCACTCACACTGTTCGCGGCGGCCGCATCGCCAGAGTCGCAACGCTTTCTCCTGCCTGGATTGCTGATTCTGGTCCCGCTGATCCTGATCCACACCTGGGTTAACTACCGCTTGTTTCACGTCAAGAGTGAGGACGACGCGGGATACGGGCACTGATCAAGAAAGATCTGCGTGGGCCGCGCGCACGAGCGCGGCCTTGATTTTCACCGGATCGGACTGGCGCAGCACGCGCGTAGCGAGCCGTGCTGAGTCCTTGGTTGAAAGCGTAAACATCCGCTCTTTGAGCGGCAGGATCTGCGACGGGTGCATCGAGTACTGGCGTAGCCCCATGCCGAGCAGCAACTCGGTCATTTCCAGCTCACCTGCAAGCTCACCGCAGATCGACACCGGCACCCTGGCTCTCTTGCATTCCTTGATCGTGTACGCGATCAGCCGCAGTACGGCTGGATGCAGGTGATCGTATAAATGTGCAACGCTCGAGTCCGCGCGATCGATCGCGAGGGTGTACTGGATCAGATCATTGGTGCCGATCGATAGAAACTTCAGCTTCTTCACCAGTTGCGGCACTGAGAGCGCCGCTGCAGGCACTTCGACCATGCCGCCAATTTGGATGCGGCCGTCAAACTTGCGCTTTCCTTCGCGCAGCTGCTGTTTCGCCTGCGCGACAAACGCGAGCGCCTGCTCGACTTCGTGCATGTGAGCCAGCATCGGCACCAAAATTCGGACGGTGCCGACTTCGGACGCCCGCAGAATCGCGCGCAGCTGCGTCAGAAACAATTCGGGATACGCCAGGCAGTACCGGATGGCGCGCAAACCCAGGGCCGGATTCGACTCCGGACGCGGAGCACCTCGTCCCATTCCGAGAGTCTCGCGCGCCGCTTCGTTCAGCACCTTATCGGCACCGATATCGAGCGTGCGAATCACAACCGGCTTGCCCTTCATGGCGCGCGCAACTTTGGCGTATGCCTCGTATTGCTCGTCCTCGGTCGGCAGCTCGTCGCGGTCCATGAACAGAAACTCGGAGCGAAACAGGCCGATGCCGTCGGCACCCGCTTCGAGCGCATCGCGCGCGTCTTCCGGCAATTCGATGTTCGCCTGCAGCTCGATCGCAACGCCATCTCGCGTACGCGCGATCTTGCCCTTGAGCTTGCGCAGCTGAACGCGATGCTCGCTTTCGTCGCGCACGCGCTTGCCGAACTCGGCGAGCTCTTCTTCGCTAGGGTTGACGATGACCGCGTCAAAGTCAGCGTCGATGACAACGAGGTCGCCCTCCTGAATGATGCCGCGCGCATTTTCGGCGCCGACCACCGCTGGCAAGCCGAGGCTGCGGGCGAGAATCGCGGTGTGCGATGTCGGGCCCCCAAGCTCGGTGACAAATCCGGCAAGGTCGACATCGGCACGGTCTTTCAAGTGCAGCACGTCGGCCGGCGCGAGGTCCTGTGCAATTAATATCAAGCGCTCACCCGGCGCAAGTTGTTTGGTGAACGCGACGCGCGTTGGCCTCCCGCCAGCCAGCGCATTGACGACGCGCTCGACCACCTGCCGCACGTCGGTCGACCGCTCGCGCAAATATTCGTCGTCGATTGCATCGAACTGCTTGACCAGTTGTTCGAGCTGGATCGTCAGCGCCCACTCGGCGTTGATCAGCCGGCCTCGAATCAGGTCGCGCGGTGCGTCGGCGAGTAATGCATCGCCGAGGATCAGCCGGTGCAGATCGAGAAATGCGCGCACTTCGCTCGGCGCGTTCGGTGCGATGCCCGCCTTAAGGTCGTCCAGCTCTTCGCGCACGACGTTAAATGCGGTGGTCAACCGGCCAATTTCATGCAGCACGTCGCGCCGCTCGATCGTGTACTGACGAACATCGAGCTCCGATGGCGCAAGCAAGTGCGCACGCCCGACGGCGATTCCGTTTGTTACACCGCTACCTGCGAGCGACCCACGACGACGCTCGGCCACGTCGGCCCCGCTAGCCATGCGCTTCGCCAAAGCCTGACGCGATTAGGGCTCCGATCGCGTCGAGAGCCTGTTGCTCGTCGGGTCCGTCGGCGTCGACCGTCACCGTCGAACCCGGGCCGGCTGCCAGCATCATCACGCCCATGATCGACTTCGCATTCACGCGGCGCCCATTCCTGGCGATGAACACCTCGCTCTGATAGCGCCCCGCGATCTGCGTCAGCTGCGCCGACGGGCGCGCATGAAGGCCGAGCTCGTTCTTGATCGTGAAGTCCTTGCTGATCATCGCGTCGCGCCGACCTGAAGCATGCCCTGGCGTCCGCCAGCGAGCGCCTTTTCCGTGACCTCATCGAGCGGACCGCCGCGATAGCAGACGGCGCGCAGCAGCATCGGAAGGTTGACGCCGGCAAGCACCGCCACGCGCTCCGATTCCGCAAGCTGCGCAGCGACGTTGCCGGGCGTTGCGCCGAATGCGTCTGTCAGTATCAGTACGCCTTCACCGCGATCGACCTCCCGCACGAGCTCGCGCGCCCTCGCCACCGTGTTCGCGAGGTCGGCATTGCCGCCGACATCGAGCGCACGCAACTGACGCCGAGCGTTCGGCTCGCACGTGTACACATGTTCAGCGCACTGACTAAGCGCACTGGCAAGCGGCGCGTGGGCGATGACCAGGATTCCAACCATTATTTCTTAACCGCCTTCTCGAGCTCGTCGATAAACATCCCGGCGACGTTAAAGCCTGCCTGCCCCTCAATTTCCACGAAGCACGTCGGGCTGGTGACGTTGATCTCTGTCAGGTGATCGCCGATTACGTCGAGTCCGAGCAACATCAATCCGCGCGGCAGCAACGCTCGGCCCACCGCACGCGCAATCCTCTCGTCGTGCTTGGTCAGCGGCTGCGCTCTGCCGTTACCACCGGCGGCAAGATTGCCGCGCGTTTCTCCAGGCGCCGGAATGCGAGCCAGGCAGTACGGCACCGGCTCACCGCCGATCACCAAAATGCGCTTGTCGCCTTCGTTGATCTCAGGAATAAATTGCTGCGCCATCACAGTGCGCTGGCCGTGCAGTGTGACGGCCTCGAGAATCGAGCCGGCGTTCAAGTCGCCTGGCTGCAAACGAAAAACGCCGGCGCCACCCATACCGTCGATAGGCTTGACGATGATGTCGTCTTGCTCAGCCCAGAAACTTCGAATGCCCGGAATGCTGCGTGTCACCAGAGTCGGCACCGCATATTGCGGAAACTCGAGTACCGCGAGCTTTTCGTTGTGATCGCGCAGCGCCTGTGGATCGTTGATCACGTGGGCGCCCTGCGCCACCGCCCGCGACAGCAGCAGCGTCGCATTCAGGAACTCGACGTCGAACGGCGGATCCTTGCGCATCAGCACGCCGTCGTAGAAGTTCAACGGATGATCGTGCAGTCCCTGGTCGACGTACCACGGCTCGGGTTGCTGAGTGATCTGAAGTTGGTGCGACTGCATGCGGACCAGGCCATCGTGACTATCGAACGACAGCTCGGCAGGTGTGCCGGCATGCACGAGGTGACCACGACGCGCAGCCTCGCGCATCATCGCAACCGTCGAATCCTTGTATTCCTTCAGGTGATCAAGCGGATCGACGATAAACAGCCAAGTCAATGCCATGCGTTTGCCGCCAAAGCTCGAAAGCGATGCTGCGACGAGCTATCCCGCGATCGCAGCGGCAAGTGCCGCTGACGGCGCTGGCTCATCGAGTAATTTCGACGCCGTGACCTCGAGCTCGATAGCGGCCGCCAGCAACGCGAGACGCGCGATAACGCCATACGAATAAAAGCGGTTCGGCGCACTGTCGCCCGCCTGCGCGTTGCAGTCAGGCAGATTGCAGCTGTCGGAAAAAGCCAGCGGCACAAAGTGCATCCCCGGCGCATTGAGATTCTGGTCGGGTCCCCGGTCAGTGTGCACCCGATAAAACCCCCCCACCACGTAACGATCAATCATGTAGACCACCGGTTCAGCCGCCGCGCCGTTGACATTTTCGCGCGTCGGCACGCCTTCCTGAATGATCACTTCAGTGACTTCAAGGCCTTCCTTAACCACGGCCATCTTGTTGCGCTGTTTACGATTCAATCCGCGCACTTCGGACGCATCGCGCACGGTCATCACGCCCATGCCGTAGGTACCGGCATCGGCTTTGACCACCACGTACGGCGCATCGGGAATGTCGTACTCACGATATTTCTCGCGCATCCGCTCCAGCACGAAGTCGATATTGGTCGCCAGACACTCCTCGCCGGAGCGCTCGTGGAAGTTGACTTCGCCACAGCGTCCAAAGTACGGGTTAATGAACCAGGGGTCGAGGCCGAGCATCTGCGCAAACTCATCGGCAACCTGGTCGTAGGCGGCAAAGTGATTCGATTTGCGCCGCACCGCCCAGCCGGCTTGCAGCGGCGGCATCACGATCTGATCACCCAGTCCGCGCAGAATCGGCGGAATGCCGGACGACAGATCGTTGTTCAGCAAGATCGCACATGGAGTGAACCCGTCGACGCCCAGGTGGTCGCCTTCACGGACCAGCGGCTCGAGCAGTAGCTGATCGCCGTCTTCGAGGAGAATCGGAGTCGGCTGCGTAATGTCTTCCGCCAATGAACCCACTCGAACTTCGAGCCCGGTCTGGCGCAGGATGCGCACCAACCGCGCAACGTTGGTCAGATAGAACTGGTTACGCGTATGCCGTTCGGGAATCAGCAACAGGTTGCGCGCATCCGGACAGATTCGATCGATCGCAGTTTGCGCCGCCTGCACCGCCGCCGGCAGCATCTGCTCCGACAGGTTGTTGAACCCGCCCGGGAACAGATTCATGTCAACGGGGGCTAATTTGAAGCCCGCATTGCGCAGATCGACCGAGCCGTAAAAAGGAGGCGTGTGGTCCTGCCACTGCAGCCGGAACCAGCGCTCAATCGCCGGCAACGACTCCAGGATGCGTTGCTCGAGCTGCAGCAACGGCCCGGTTTGCGCGGTCAGTAGGTGCGGAACAGCTGGGTGATGAACGGCGGGGTCCGGCACTGTGCACTCGCTCACGAAAAAACGCCGGCCAGTGTAACTCGCACTCCCGCACGTTGATTAGCTTGCCCTCCGGGTCGGTGCTGGCCGCGCATGCTCGACCAGCTTCGAAGCCCTGCGCTCAAACGGATCCCGCCTCGCGAGCAACCGCTCCTGACGCGCAGAGATCAGACGATGATGACGCAAGCCCGCCAGCAGGTCTTCGACTTCCTGGCAATCATTGCCGTTGGCTACCCACAGTTCAGGTTCGATGCGGCGCAGATCGAACGCTGCCGAATAGCTGCGCAGCGTTTTCTGTCCGCGCCGGTCGCTGTACTCATGGAAATATGACAGCGCGAGCTCACGCAAGCTGCGATAGATCGGATCGCGATAGCGCAGCACTGCGCCGTTGGTCTTCGAGATTGCGCCCCAGTGGATTCCGCGGCGAAAAAGCGCCACTACATGCGGATAATCGCTTATCGAGCAGTCGAGGTGCATCACGAGCGGAGGCTCGCCGTGCACCCACAACGCGCACGCGGCGAACATCGCACCTTCGATGCAGTGGGCGCGCCGATGCCGCATCACCGAGCGCACCGAGTGGATCGTCTCGCCACCCAGTTCGTGGTTGATCGGAATCGCGTTGAGAAACGTCTGAATCTTCTGCGGCGTACGTCAGACGCTGCAGTACCGCGAACTCCGAGCGCGTTAACGCCAGATCCTCGCGGCGTGCAAGCCGGCGTAATGAGATGCGCTTTAGGGCTCTCGATTGCGCCGGCGGCACGTTCGGCTGGTTGGAAGATTGCTGGCTAGAACGACCCTACTAGGTACAGCACCGGACCGCTGAACTGATATTTGACACCGCCGGTGAAACTGGACCTGGTCACGTCCAAGTCGTAGTCGACGTAGCGGTAACCCAATCCCATACCAAAGTTCCGGGTAAAGCGGTAATCGACGGCGGCTACTGCATTAACCAGCGAGCCGTCGTAATCGTTATAGCTGAACGAAAAGTAATCAACTCGCCCCGACAGCAGCCACCTAGGCGATAACGCGTACGACGCATAAAGGCCAATCGTCGGAAGCGGGGCCAGTGCGTCGGCCGTTCTCCTCGCCACGTTGGCTCCGGCGATCGACATGCGGAAATCCGTCACATGCAGCCCGAGCGAAATGCCGAGCTCCACTTGGGTGTCCTTGATGAAAGAATAGCCGACGGATAACCGATAGATGTCGGAGTCGAACTCTGAGTCAACGACAATCCCGATCGGATAAGTGTTGCCGCCCCAGTTGATCGTCTTGTTGATCGCGCGCGTACCGCTCCGATTCAGCGAAAAGTACTCGCCCTCGATTCTCCAGCTCTGGCCGAGCCGCAGCTTGCCCAGAATCGCCACATTGACCTTGCGGTCATCGAGCCCCAGGTCATCCTCGAAGCTGACCGATGTGCCGGGACCGAGCGTGCTGTCGAAATGCGCGGTCGTCTTCACAGTCGGAGCGTAGGCGCCGATCTCGAGGGTAAAGCCATCGGTGAGCCCGGGGTTGATGGACCAGGCTTCCTGGCCAACCGCCAGGCCAGACGCGAAAATCCCCAGCACAGTCAATCCAGCTCCGATGGCGTTCCTTACGAGCGTCTGCTCAGACCCTGCACGACGCTCAGCATTCGCAGTTTCACCTTGACCTTCGATCGACATTTCAGCCATCCCCTTAGTGACAAATCCGCCCAGTTGTTCTTTTTGATCTTCGCAATTATGCGCGCGGCACCTTGCGCAGGCGCAACGATACTTCAACAAAAAAAGGGCACCTCGGCCCGAGGTGCCCTGAAAGTCCGCCTGTACGTTCGGTACGTGGATCGCAATGCGATCCGGCGAGCTAGGGAGACACAACCTTTGTTGAAGACAAGCGTGGCGCCCTAACCACGCGCGCCTCTCTTACATTTTGTATGCCGATTCGCCGTGATACGTCGTATCGAGTCCTTCGCGCTCTTCTTCTTCGTTGACCCTGACGCCAACGACCATCTTGACGATCAGCAGGGCGACGAACGAAACGACGGCCGATAGAACAATTGCAGTGATTACGGCTTGCAGCTGAATCCACACCTGCGCACCAATGCCTGGAAAATCGGCAATATCGCCACACTTGTTGGTCACGTAATTGCAAACGCCGAGTCCACCCAGCGACGGCGAAGCAAACACGCCAGTCAGCAACGCACCGGTGATGCCACCGACGCCGTGCACGCCGAATACATCGAGCGCGTCATCCGCCCCCAGCATTTTCTTCAAGCTACTGACACCCCAGAAGCAAGCACCTCCGGCGGCCGCACCGATCACCACACCGCCGATCACTCCGACGAAGCCGCACGCTGGCGTGATCGCTACCAGGCCCGCGACGGCGCCCGACGCACCACCCAGCATCGACGGCTTGCCCTTGATCATCCACTCGGCGAACGTCCACGTCAGCACGGCTGCAGCGGTAGCGAACAGCGTGTTGACGAACGCCATCGCTGCCGTGCCGTTGGCTTCGAGGTTCGAGCCCGCATTGAAACCGAACCAACCCACCCACAGCAGCGCGGCGCCTACCATCGTCAACGTCAGGTTGTGCGGCGCCATTGATTCGCGCCCGTAGCCGATTCGCTTGCCGAGCACGTAGGCGGCGACCAAGCCCGCAACACCTGCGTTGATGTGCACGACGGTGCCGCCGGCGAAGTCGAGCGCACCCTTGGCCCATAACCATCCGGCAGCGTCCTTGACGGCCTGCTCGGTGACGGCATCCTTGATTGCGTCCGGGTCCATCCCAGTACCAGACCATGTGCGCCATCGGCAGATAGCTGAATGTGAACCACAGCGCCATGAACAACAGCACCGCAGAGAACTTCATACGCTCGGCATACGCCCCAACGATCAGCGCGCAGGTGATTGCCGCAAAGGTGCACTGGAAGGCGACAAACATCAGCTCGGGAATGTAGGTGTCCTTGCTGAACGTCGCTCCCGCGGATTCGGGCGTGACTCCCGACAAGAACATCTTCGAGAGGCCGCCGATAAACGGACCTCCTGCTGTGAACGCCATCGAGTAGCCGTAGATCATCCACAGAATCGCGATCAGCGAGAACGTCACGAACACCTGCATCAACACCGACAGCATGTTCTTCGAGCGCACCAGGCCTCCATAGAACAGCGCGAGTCCCGGGATGGTCATCAAGATGACCATCATCGTTGCGGCGTACATGAACGCGGTGTCGCCTTTGTTGATGTTCGGCGGCTTCGGCGCGTCGGCCGGAGCGGCAGCCGCGGCCGGAGCTGGCGATCCCGCTGCCGGCTTGGCAGCCGGAGCGGCGACTGGCGCTGCCTGAGACACCGCTGGCTCGGACTTCGCGGCTTCCATCTTGGCCGGTTCGGCCTTCGCGGCTTCCATCTTGGCCGGTTCGGGCTTTGGACCATCTCCATGTGCGGGGCCGCCACCTTGTGCAACGGCGGTCGACGAACCGAGTGCAAACGCTCCTGCGGCGAGGAGCATGACCATTAGTTTCTTCATCGTCATCCTCATCGGGTTAGAGCGCGTCCTTGCCGGTCTCGCCGGTTCGGATGCGAACGACATGCTCGAGATCAAACACAAATACCTTGCCGTCGCCGATCTTGCCAGTACGCGCGGCACCTTCGATCGCTTCGATCGCGCGCTCGACGATATCGTCGGACACCGCGGCTTCGATTTTTACCTTCGGCAAGAAATCGACGACGTATTCGGCGCCCCTATAAAGCTCGGTATGACCCTTTTGCCTTCCGAAGCCTTTGACCTCAGTGACCGTGATGCCCTGCACGCCGACGGCGGACAACGCTTCACGCACCTCGTCAAGCTTGAACGGCTTGATAATGGCCGTGATCAGTTTCATGGCTTGAGTTCCTTGCTGTCGCTTAAAACGTCTTGGTCACTGAAACCACCACACTCGTCTTGCCTGCACCGTCCGAAGCGTCGGATTTGAGAAATAGTTTCTTCTCGTTGGTGCCAACCACAGCAAGTCCAGCGAGCCAGCCCGATCCGGCGATGTCATACGTGACACCGAGTTTGTAATCGAAATAGGTGTCATCAATCAACCCGACCTGCTGTCCGTGGTTGATCTTTTGCCACCCGGCGTGGCCCTGAATTGCCCAGCCGCCGTCGAGTGGCCAAGCAGCCGATAGATCCAGGTATTGCGACCCCTTGGTGTCGACGCCCGGCGCTTTCAAGTCGAAGTAATTGGTGAAGCCGTAGAAGTATTTCAGCGATAGCGGACCCCAGGTGCCGCCGATATAGCCTTCGAAGAAGTCCGGCTCGAAGCCCGACACGTACTTGCCAGTGCCCGGATAGTAGTAATAGAGCACGCCAACATCGAGACCGAAGTCGCCGAACGTCGCTTTGTAGCCGCCGTAGAAATCCATTTCAAGGCTGGCGCCGTTAAACAGCGCTGACGACACATTCGAGTTCCAGTTGCCCAGATAGAAGCCCGACTTGTGAGCGAAGTCAAAGCCGCCTTGGAACGCAGGTTTGTAGTCGGTCTGCGAGTAGCCACGATAACGATAATCACTGAACAGACCGGCGTTGCCGGTGAATGTGAATTCGGGTTCTGGTTTTGCTGCCGCTGCTGGTGCCGTGCTGCGCCGTGGCGCCGAGCTGCGCGCGCGCACTTCCGATCGCAATAGCGCAAGCAATCAGCGCTGTTCTCATGTTTCTTCCCCTCTCGAGATTGTTTGATGTGACAAAACAGATTCGAAGGGGTCTACGCAACATGCATGCCAATTGTTGCAGTGCCAAAACGCTCACTCGCGGTGCAAATAGACGGCGATCTTCAGAGCTCGGTGCACGGCGCTAGTGCACGAGCGCACGTACGCGGGGCGTGCGCTCTCGAAGAGCTGAATAGGCTAAATTCGCATCATGGACAAAGTTTCGTTTCTCGATGAACTGCAGGACCGGCTGGCCACCCTGATGCGCAACACCCCGGCGGCCGATCTGCAAAAGAACGTGAAAGCGCTTTTAACGCAGCAGTTCGCGCGTCTCGAGCTCGTTACTCGCGAGGAGTTTGATACTCAAACCAAGGTACTCGCTAAAACGCGCGCCAAGCTCGAGGGCCTCGAGCGCAGGCTGACGGAAATTGAAAACAGAACCGCGCGTTAGGCACGCGGCGGCAAGACAAGCTAGATAAGCGCGGAATTAACGCGTTACGCCGGCGACGGTTCGGCGGTCGAGCGCTTGCGTGCAAGCGCAATGATTTTCGCTGCGGTGGGCAGTTGCAGTTCGGACAACTCAGCTTCCATCGCCGGGCGATCGATCAATCGCACATGGCGACGCTTCGCAACTTCCTTGGCGGCGCTTTCATATCCGGCCTCGGCAATGACGGCCACGCGCATCATTCCGATCTCACGCGCCTGTTCGATCAACGCGGTGATGCGATCGACCGAGACGTGATCGTTTTGCACGACGAACGCATAGGCGCGCGCCGCATCTTCCCGATGGCGCAAGACGAGTTCGATCGGCCAGACGGCCGGCGAAGCGGGCGAACCTCGATAGCCACGCGCCTCATACCAGGCCAGCACAAGCTCACGCAGGGGTACGTTGGGCGAAATCACGTCGGGCTTGCGCCGCGCCGGCGGATCGCTCGCACGTGCAGCCGGCGTAGCTTCCGCGTGGGGTCGAGTGTGCGGCGACGGCTCGTGCTCCATGATCTGCGAAATCAGGTCCTCGATCGGATCCATTCCCTCGGCAGCTTGTTCGGCCGGCGTCGCGCGGAGTTCTCCGTTTTGCGCGCCATTCGAGTTCGATTTGCTGCGTGACTTCGAATCACGCTTGCCATGACCAAACTCGAGAGGTGGGAGCTCGCGTGATTTTTCCTTGGCCGCGGAGCGCGCCGCCGCATGACGTGCCGCGGCCGCCGCTTTTTCGGCGGGGTCATCCTCGAGCAACCGTCCCATAATCTTCGGCTTGACGGGCTCGTCCGATTCGGTCGCCTGCTCTTCGTCGAGCTGGCCGCCGGCGAGCATCAGCGCCATTGCACTTTGTTCGCGTTTCGCCGATTGTTCTCGAATCGCGCGTGCGCGACGTTGCGCCCAGATATAAAGCCCGGTAATCGTGCCGAAAATTGCGACGCAGAGAAGAAAAGTTATCACCAGATACGCTTGTGTTATGCAGCAGAAGGATCGATTAAAAGCCGTGACTGTATCGTGCCACGGCGACGCACACCACCCCCTACGAATATCAGGCCAAACGGGTCATTTTTCCTTCGTCCGATTAGGGTGTCACACACCCAAAACGAGGGATAGGGTGCGCTTGTGGCCGAAGCGTCCGATCGCGTGAACGGTGTAGGCCGTCGCGACTGCACGCATGGCAGCCTCGCGTACGCCATAGAATCGCGCGCCATGCTCGCACTGCCACTCGCCGGATGAATCCATTGCAATGACGCTGGCCGTCGTTCGCAGCCGAGGTTTGTCTGGAATGTCGGCGCCCGAGGTGACGGTCGAAGTGCATTTGGCCAACGGGCTACCCGCCTTTACGCTGGTCGGGCTGCCGGATACCGAAGTGCGGGAAGCCCGCGAACGAGTGCGAGCGGCGCTGCAGAACAGCCGCTTCGACTTTCCAATGCGGCGCATCACCGTCAATCTTGCCCCGGCCGATCTGCCCAAGGAATCCGGCCGTTTCGATCTGCCGATTGCACTGGGAATTCTGGCGGCGACCGGGCAATTGCCGTCGCGCGTACTCGATCGCTACGAGTTTGCCGGCGAGCTATCGCTGTCAGGCGAGTTGCGGCCGGTGCGAGGTACGTTGGCGATGGCGTATGCCGTCACGCTCGCCAGCGCCGGTGCTGCGAGCGACCGGCGCGGCGCAGAGAAAACGGCGATGCGTGGTTTCATCGTTCCGTCCGAGAGCGCCGATGAGGCCGCGCTTGTCGGCCAGGTGCCGATCTATCCGGCCAAGACGCTGCTGCAGGTCGTGGAGCACCTACGCTCCGACGCGGGTGACGCCGATGCGCGACGGATTGAAGTGCATCAGGCGATGGTGCGCCTGACACCGCCCACGTATCCCGACATGTTCGATGTCAAAGGGCAACTGGCGGCGCGGCGCGCGCTCGAGATTGCGGCCGCCGGGGGTCATAGCGCGCTGATGGTAGGGCCGCCGGGCACCGGCAAGACCATGCTGGCGCAGCGCTTTGCTGGAATCCTGCCGCCGATGACGACGGACGAAGCGCTTGAATCGGCCGCGGTGCTATCGCTGGCGGGTCAGTTCGCAACGCAGCGCTGGGCAACCCGCATCTACCGTTCGCCACATCACACTGCGAGCGCTGTCGCACTGGTCGGCGGTGGCAATCCACCGATGCCAGGCGAAATTTCGCTGGCACACCATGGCGTGCTGTTTCTCGACGAGCTGCCCGAATTTGAGCGGCGCGTGCTGGAAGCGATACGGCAGCCACTCGAATCAGGCCGCATCACGGTGTCGCGCGCGGCGCGGCAAGTCGAGTATCCGGCCAAGTTTCAGTTGATCGCCGCGATGAACCCGTGCCCATGCGGCTACTTTGGACACCGAACGATAGAGTGCCGATGCACGCCGGATCTCGTCGCGCGCTATCAAGACCGCATCTCGGGTCCATTGCTCGACCGCATCGATATGCGAGTCGAGGTCTCTTCGTTCACTGAGGAGGAGATGACGAGAATGGGAGACGGCGAGCCAACGCGCTTTGTCGCCGAGCGTGTGCGCAAGGCCTATCACCAGGCACTCGCTCGACAAGGAAAGCTGAACGATCACTTGCAGCCGGCCGAGATCGATCAGATGTCAGGCATTACCGGCGCGGTCAAACAGCTGCTGCACGCCGCTGCGGTCCGGCTCGGATGGTCGATGCGCGCGTATCACCGCGTCCTGAAAGTGTCGCGCACGATTGCCGATCTGGCCGGCGCGAGCGACCTCGAAACTTCACATGTCGCCGAAGCGATTCAATACCGGCGTTCGCTACGTGAAGTCTGAAGCGGCCGGCGGATCCGTGCGATCGCGTTGGTATGTTCGATCATTTGTGCACTGGCATCGCAAACTCCGGTCCTTTGCTGGCGGCTGGGTCCGGCCAGCGCTGCATCACTGACTTGTAACGCGTGTAGAAGCGAATGCCCTCTTCCCCATACGCGTGGTAATCGCCGAACAACGATCGCTTCCAGCCGCCGAACGAGTGGAACGCCATTGGCACCGGAATCGGCACGTTAATGCCGACCATGCCGGCACGCACACTGCGCGCAAACTCGCGCGCAGTGCCACCGTCGGACGTGTAAAACGCGACGCCGTTGCCGTACTCGTGCGTGTTGACCATATCGAGTGCCGCAGCGAGGTCTGGCACGCGGGTGACGCACAGCACGGGGCCAAAGATCTCGTCTTGATAGATCCGCATCGACGGCTGGACGTGATCGAACAGCGTTGCGCCGAGGAAAAATCCGGCTTGTGTTGTCGCTTCGTGCGTTCTGCCATCGCAGACGATGCGCGCGCCGTCAGCGACGCCGTGATCGATATAGCCGAGCACCTTTTCGCGATGAGCACCGGTGACCAAAGGCCCGATGTCGGCGTCTGCCTCCATGCCGCTCTTGATGCGGAGTGCACCGATGCGTGTTTTCAGCCTGTCGATCAGCGCATCCGCAACGTCACCCACCGCCACGCATACTGAAACGGCCATGCATCGTTCACCGGCTGAGCCGTACGCGGCGCCGATCAGCGCATCGGCAGCCTGATCCAGATCGGCATCGGGCATCACAATCATGTGATTCTTCGCGCCGCCGAGTGCCTGCACGCGCTTGCCGTGCCGCGTACCTTCGCTGTGAATGTACTCGGCGATCGGCGTTGAACCAACAAAGCTGACCGCGGCGATTCCCTTGTGCGCGAGAATCGCGTCAACCGCTTCCTTGTCACCTTGCACGACGTTGAACGCGCCGTCGGGCAACCCTGCTTGTTTCAACAGCTCGGCCAGCATCAATGACACCGAAGGATCGCGCTCAGATGGCTTCAGCACGAACGTATTGCCGCACACCAGCGCCAGCGGAAACATCCACATCGGCACCATCGCGGGGAAATTGAACGGCGTGATGCCGGCGACGACGCCGAGCGGCTGACGCAACGAATAGTTGTCGATGCCGCCGCCGATATTGTCCGAAAATTGCGTCTTCAACAGCTGCGGCGCGCCGCAGGCGAACTCAACCACCTCGATCCCGCGCTGGACTTCGCCCTTTGCATCGCTAAGCACTTTGCCGTGCTCGTGCGTGATGGTTGATGCCAGCGCTTCAAGATTGCGCTCCATCAGTTCCTTGAAGCGAAACATCACGCGCGCCCGATTCGGCGGCGACGTTTCGCTCCACTCTGGCAGTGCACTCAGCGCGGCCTGAACCGCTGCGTCTACGGCAGCGGCGTCGGCGAACCGCACCGACCCGGTGACCTCGCCGGTGGCTGGATTGAACACCTTGCCGGTTCGTGTCGATATTCCGGCCACTCGGCCGCCGCCGATCCAATGCGTGATATCAGCCAGTGCTTTTTCGCTCTTTCCCATAACTGCTCCGTATTTCTGTGATCCGCGACCGGTTATTTTGCGCTCACCAGATGGCCGAGGTAATCGCGCGCCCCGGGCACGCGTATTAGATCCTCGAACGTTGGATGTACCGCGTCACGTGGCCGTGCTCAACAAACACGAAGCTCTCGGCAATTTCGCGCAATAGCTCGAGTTGCCATGGCTCCTGCGGATGCAGGCAGACGAACAGCAGCCGGTCACGGCGCCGCAGGTTTTCGAAGAATCGCAGCATGAAGCCGATGTAGCCATCTTGCGTATTCAACTGCGGCTCGTCGAAAAGGTGTACCAGCGCCTCTTCGCGCGCCGCGCGCTCAAGCATCGCCTCGGGTTTCCAAGACCGGAAGCGCCGGATTTGATAGGACTGGTGATAGTGACGCGCGAGTTGTCCACGCTGATTGCGGCGGACCCGGTGGATATCCTGCCCGGCGACCTCGACACAACCCGATGTCGGTGCGTTAGAGCCGGTGATCAATTCGAAGAGCGTCGTCTTGCCTGAGCCGTTTGGCCCGAGCACGCCAATAATCGCGGGCTCGGCAAAAGCCAGATCGGCCTGCAGGACAAAGCTCGGCGCGCGTGCCCAACGACTCTTGCGGTATTCCTTGCGCAGCGATTGCGCGCGAAGCAGATCTGCCATGGCTGCGTTTTAGGTTCCCAGCAAGCGCGCGCGCTGTGCGGCGTCGTTGCGCAATTCGACTGCGGGGCCTTGATGCACAACCGTGCCGTGATCGAGCACGACGACCCGGTCGGCGACCTCAAGCGCTGCGTTGACGTGCTGCTCGACCAGCAACACGCTTACGCCTTCCTTTTTCAAACGCCGCACTGTACGCATCACATCCTGCACCACCTTTGGCGCCAAGCCCTGGCTTGGCTCGTCCATCAACACCAGTCCCGGGCTTCCCAGCAGTGCGCGCGAAATGGCGACCATCTGCATTTCACCGCCTGACAGATTTTCGCTCTCGCGCTCGAGCAGATACTCGAGCGCCGTGAAAATTTCGCAGCATTCGCCGATCGTCCAGCGCCGAAACTTGGTTCGCTTCTCTGCAATCGCAAGGTTGCGCCTGACCGTCAGGCTTGGGACCACGCGTCGCTCCTCGGGCACCCAGGCAACGCCCGAACGCGCGATTGAGTGCGTGCTTTGATGTGTCACATCACGGCCGTCGAAGCGAATCGTGCCCTGACGCGCGGGTGTCAGGCCGAGGATCGATCGCAACGTCGTCGTCTTGCCGGCGCCAGTGGCACCGAGCAGCGCTACGACCTCACCGGCGCCGACTTGCAGCGAAACATCGAACAACGCCTGCGTTTCGCCATAGAAGGTACGGATTCCATCGATCTGCAGCATCACGCCACCGCGCCCAGATTGCTGCGCGCCACCCATGGGTCGGCTCGCAATTCAGCCGGCGTGCCCTGCGCAATCACCTGGCCCCATTGGATGACCGAGATGCGATCGGCGATGCGAAACAAAAACGGCATGTCGTGTTCAATTACTACGATCGTTGTGCGCTGGCGCAGTCGCTCGATCAACGCCGTCAATCGGCTCGCACCTTGTACGCCCATGCCTGCCGTCGGTTCATCGAGAAACAGCAGCCGAGGCTCGGGTGCGAGCGCGACGGCAATTTCCAGACATCGACGGTCGCCATAGGCGAGGCCTTTGGCGATTGCGTGTTCTTTTCCAACAAGCCCCACATCGGCAAGCAGCTGAGCAGCACGGGCCTGCAGGCCCGAGTCTCGGCGCACCTGCCCGATCATCCGAAACGCGCGGTTGACCAACGGACGCATCGCAACGATTACGTTGTCCAGCGCGCTATAGCTATCGAACAGATTCATCAACTGGAACGAGCGCGAGATGCCCGCACGCGCAACGCTCGCAGGCGAGGCACGTGTGATGTCACTTCCGTCGAAAATCACTTGCCCGCGCTCGGGCCGATAGCGGCCAGTCAGCACGTTGAAGAACGTGGTCTTGCCAGCTCCGTTAGGGCCAATGATTCCGGCCAGCTCACCGGTTTCGACCGCGAACGAAACGTCGTCGAGCACGATGTGCTGTCCAAAGCGCTTGTGCAGGCGGCGTGCTTCAAGCAACGGCATTGGTCGTGCGCCTGCGAAGCTGATTGCGCAGCTGTTGAATCATCCCCGCAATTCCCTCCGGCTTGAACAGTACGACTGCCATGAACAGCAGTCCGTACCAGAGCAGCCACGTCTCGGTGTACGCGCCGAGCAGGTCGCGCGCGACAATGAAGAACACCGCACCGATAACCGGTCCCCAGAAACTGACCAGTCCGCCGCCGATCAGCACCATCATCACCACGTAGCCAGAGTTATTGAGGCTCATCACGTTCGGATACGCCGACTGTTGTGCAAGTGCGAACAGCCCGCCGGCCAGACCGGCGATCGCACACGACATCACGAACACAGTGAACTTGATGAGCCAGACGTTGTGCCCGCAGTACGCAGCACGCATCTCGTTCTGCTTGACGGCTCCCAGCACGCGTCCGAACGGCGTGTCGATCAGATACCAAAGGGCCCATGCGATTACCGCGAACAGTGTCAACGCGAAATAGAAAAGCGCGGCGTGCGAAGTGAGCGACAGTTGAACAAAGCCGAGGTCCAGCGGCGGGCGCGGTATGTTTAGCAAGCCGTCTTCGCCGCCGGTCACGCTATGCCACTTAATCGACACGAACCACGCCAACTGGCCGAAGGCGATCGTCATCAATGCGTAGTAGATGCCGCGCCGGTGCGAAATGAACGCAGCTACGAACGCGCCGAAAACGACTGCGGTGGCAGTTGCAGCCGCCATTCCTGCGAGCAACCCGACATCGGGTTGCTTCAGTGCAAGTCCTGCTGCGTACGCGCCGACGCCAAAAAAAGCGCCGTGTCCGAACGAAGGTAAACCGCCGTAGCCCAGTAGCAGGTTGTAGCCCATCGCATACAGGCTCCAGATCAAGACTTCGAGCGCTAGGTACTGATACAGGCCGACCGCGCCGAGCCATATCGGGCTGGTCGCGAACATAGCCAGCACCACACCGTATCCGAGCGCGAATCCCGGCGCACGCGCCACAGTGAATGACGGCACGGCGTCCGCTTGCGTACTCAAGACACTTGCCACCGATTCCTCAGCGCGTCACGTCGAAGCAATAGAATATTTGTTCTGTTTCTGGACAAAACGTAATCTACGTTCTAATCTTGCCGGAAGCAATGGCTTTGATCACACGACAATCATGCAGGCGCCGGTTCTGAACAGCGCTCGCTCCACGACTCGACCTACCAGTTATGACGAGCTGGCGGGACGAATCACCGAGCGCTTTCCTCAGCTGCCCGGTCAGTTGCAGCGCATTGCGCGTTTCGCACTCGATGCGCCCGAGGATTTCGCGCTGGGCACAGCGGCGCAGCTGGCCGAGCAGATCGGCGTCCAGCCGTCCGCGCTGGTGCGATTCGCCGCGGCGGTCGATTGCAACGGCTTCTCCGAGCTGCGCCAACTGTTTCGGACCCAGTTGCGTGCACGCACGCTTACGTATCGCGAACGCATCGAGCGGCTGCAGTCGCGCACGCCGAAAGCCACGTCACCGGGCACGGTATTTCGCACGCAGGCGGGCCAAGCGATCGCTGAGCTACAGCGCTTTCAGCACGCGATCGACGACCGGCTGTTGACGCAGGCGGTGGAATTGATCGCGACGGCGTCGCAGATCAACCTGCTGGCCGCGAGGCGCTCATTTCCAGTCGCCGCCTACCTGGCGTACGCGCTCAATCAGCTGGAAGTCCGCACCCAATTGCTCGACAACGTCGGCGGAATGAATCGGGAGTTCGCTGCTCGCATTGATGCCGATGAAGTCGTCATCGCCATCAGCTTTCGCAACTACACCGACGAGATCGTCGACATCGCCGACAGTTGCCGCAAGCGCGGCGCTGCCGTGATCGCGATCACCGATAGCAAACTATCTCCGCTGGTGCGCGTGGCGACGCTTTCATTTGCGATCGGCGATGACGGTAGCGCCGCGTTTCGCTCACTCGTCGAGCCGATCGTGCTGGCGCAATCGCTGGTCGTCGCGGTCGGCCATCGATTGATGGCAGAGCGCGCAAGCCGGCGCGCGAGCCAGCCCGTCGCGAACAGAAAAGCGTCCAAGAAGGAGCCGCGCCGATGAAGGACGGCGTGACGCCGCGAGCGCTCGACGTTGTCTGTATCGGACGTGCGGCCGTCGATTTGTACGGCGAGCAGATCGGCGCACGCCTGGAAGACGTAACGACATTCGCGCGTTATCTGGGCGGTTCACCTGCGAATACTGCCGTCGGATGTGCCCGCCTCGGCCTGCGAGCGGCGATGCTGACGCGGGTGGGTGATGAGCAGAACGGTCGCTTCGTGCTCGACTCGCTGGAGCGCGAAGGTATCGATGTCAGCCAGGTGCGACTCGATCCGCAGCGCCTGACCGCGCTCGTGTTCTTGAGCATCCGAAGCCGCACCGCTTTTCCACTGCTGTTTTACCGCGATCACTGCGCCGACATGGCGCTCGCTGTGACTGACATCGACCCCCGGTTTATCGCCAGCGCAGCTTCGGTGTTGCTCTCGGGCACACACCTGTCGCAGCCGGGTACCTATGCTGCCTGCCGCGCAGCGATCGACGCTGCACGCGCGGCCGGTGGACGCGTCATCCTCGACATCGATTTTCGACCGGTGCTGTGGGGGTTGGCACCCCTCGGCGACGGGGAAACGCGTTACGTGCAGGCGCCCAGTGTCAGCGCCAGTTTGCAGGCGATCATCGCGACATGCGATTTGATCGTAGGCACCGAAGAAGAGTTTTGCATCGCTGCAAACATGAGCGATCCACTCGCCGCCGTCATCGCGCTGCGTCAGAAGTCGACCTGCACGCTGGTAGTAAAACGCGGCGCATTGGGCTGCACTATTTACCCTGGGCTGCGCGGCGCAGCCGCGATCGAGGTGCCTGGATTTCCGATCGAGGTTTTCAACGTGCTGGGCGCCGGCGACGCGTTCATGGCGGGATTTCTCAGCGGATGGTTGCGCGATGCGTCGTTGGCCGAATGCGGCCGGCGCGCGAATGCGTGCGGTGCGCTGGTCGTGTCGCGTCATGGGTGCGCGCCGGCGATCCCGACCGTCGTCGAGCTCGAACATTTCCTGCAGCACGGCTCTTCAACACCGCGCCTGCGTGAAGACACCGCACTTAACCGACTGCATCGAGCCACTACCCGCCGGCCGGCACCGCCCTGGATCGCTGCATTGGCTTTCGATCACCGCGCGCCGCTCGAGCAGCTCGCTTCCGAGCTGAATACATCACGAGCACGCATCTCGCAGTTCAAGCATCTGGTCGCCCGCGCTGCACAGCGGGCGAGTTTCCGCGCCGATGGACTCGGTGCCGCGCATGGCCTGATACTCGACGATCGCTACGGCGCCGATCTGCTTCCCGAACTCGATGAAGCGGGCTGGTGGATCGCGCGGCCGGTTGAAGACCCCGGGTCGCGCCCGCTGCGCTTCGAACATGGCCGCAATGTGCAAGCGATGTTGCGCGAGTGGCCGGCGCGCCATATCGCCAAGTGCCTGGTGTCGTTTGACGCCGACGATCCCGAGACGCTGCAGCGCGAGCAGATCGACACGCTGCTCGATCTACGCACGGCGTGTGACGATTCAGGCCGTGAGCTATTGCTCGAAGTGATCCCGCCGGCGGTCGCTGACGACGCGCGCGATGCGGACGAAGTGCTGGCACGCGCCGTGACCGCTATTGCGGACGCAGGAGTGTTGCCCGATTGGTGGAAGCTTCCAGCGCCAACGAGTGCGGAGGGGTGGAAGCGGCTTAGCGCCGCAATTCGCAGCGCAGACGCGCACTGCCGCGGTGTCCTCGTTCTCGGTTTGGATGCGCCGATCGACGAGTTAGCCCATCAACTCGCGGAAGCTGCAACACACCCACTGTGCCGCGGCTTTGCTGTTGGACGCACGATATTCGGCGAAACCGCGCGCGCGTGGTTTAACGGTGAAATCGACGATGCTGCTGCGATCGAGGCGATTTCACAGCGCTACTTGCGACTGGTGCGGCGCTTTGCCGATGCTCGCCACTCGGTGAGATCACACGCTTCGCCGACACTCGCTTCAATCACTAGTTAAACCAACAGGACTGAAACAAATGGAGCGCATCGGATTTGTCGGCATCGGCCTCATGGGTCACGGCATGGCCAAGCACCTGCTAGCCAAAGGCTATTCGCTGGCGTTCAAAGTTCATCGCAACCGCGCCAACCTCGCCGACCTGACCGCAGCAGGCGCCACCGAGGTCACCGACACCGGCGCCTTGGTCGCCGCGAGTGACATCATCTTTTTCTGCGTCACCGGCTCGCCGCAGGTTGAAGAGATCATCTACGGCGCCGATGGCCTGCTGGCCGCGGCGCGCGACGGCATGCTGGTTGTCGATTGCTCGACCAGCGAGCCTAATTCGACGGCGCGCATTCGTGCCGATCTCGGCAAGCGCGGAGTGGTGTACGTCGACGCGCCGCTGGCCCGCACACCGAAGGAAGCCGAAGAAGGCCGGCTCAACACGATGGTCGGCGCCGATGCAGCCAATTTCGAACGTCTGCAACCGGTGATGAAGGCATTTTGCGAAAACGTCATTCACGTCGGACCGCCAGGACACGGGCACGTGTTGAAGCTGGTCAACAATTTCCTCGCGCTATCGATCGCAACCAGCACCGCCGAAGCATTCGCCACCGCTGCCAAAAGCGGGCTGTCGTTGCGCAAGCTGCTTGAAGTCATCAGTGCCGGCGGTGTCAATTCTGGCGTGTTTCAGATGATTGCAAGCAAGGCGGTCGACGGCGATCTGACGGGAATGAAGTTCACGATCGCCAACGGCCGCAAGGATATGAGCTACTACACACATCTGGCTGAATCGCAGGGCGCGCCCAGTTACATCGGCGAGGCGGTGCACCAGGCACTGGTGCAAGCCGCTGCACTCGGCCTCGGCGATCGGTTCATGCCTTCGATGATCGAGGCACAGGAGAAGCTAAACGGTATCAAGATCGTTCCGCGCTAAGCACTAACACGTCCGCGCGCGTGGGCGAATGACATGTAGGACGCACAGGAGACGACAATGAAACGACCGAAGCAACAGAAACAACCCGCGAGCGAGCCGAGCACGGCCGGCGCAACAAGCCGTCGTCGCCTGTTGAAGGCAAGCGCGCTCGGTGCGGCAACTGCCGGCTTGTATGGAGTCGCGCCGTTTTACGGACCTTGGAAACACCATCACGCATGGGGACAAACGGCGCAGAAAAAACCGCTGGTGATCGGTCTGACGATGGACGTCAGCGGGCAGTACGCGGCCAGCGGCGCAGACGAGCGGCTCGGCGCAATGCTCGCGATCAAGGAGTTCAACGACAAGGGCGGCGTGCTCGGACGGCCCATCGAGTCGATCCATATCGATACCGAAACGACACCGGCGACCGGCTCGCGCGTGGCTGAGCGCATGATCACCCGCAACAATGTGGCGTTTCTGATCGGCGCACTGCATTCGGGCGTCGCCAACGCGATCTCGCAGGTGGCGCAGAAATACGGCTGCGTCTACCTGAACACGAACTCGAGCTCGCCGACCGAGGCCGGTCAGAACTGCCACCGCACCAAGTTCGTGTGGGACGGTAACGGCAGCAACTTCGCGCAGGCGATCGTCAAGAACGCGATGAAGGTCAACGGCAACAACTGGGTGCTGGTGACCAACGACTATGTGTGGGGGCACGACACCTCGAAGGCGACACGCGCAGCTGGTCGAGGCGCTAAGGCGGCAAGATCATCGGTGAGATCCTGGTGCCGCAGAACACGCGCGATTTCACGTCGTACCTGCTGCGGCTGCAGCAGATGAAGCCCGATGTTGTAGCGGCGGCGGTCGGCGGCGATGACCAGAAGTCGATGCGCCAGCAGGTGATCCAGGCCGGGCTGCACAAAACGATGGCGTGGATCAACAATCAGCAGGATTGGCCGGACGTATACGGTCTCGGCCCCGATGCGATGTTCGGCGTGTTCGGAACCACGTGGTACTACCGGCTCGACCTGCCGGGCGTCAAGGAGTTCGTCGCGCAATATCAGAAGACATTTCCCGGGCATGGCGATTCGCGTGCCGGGCAACGTCTACTACAACGGCTACATGGCGCACGCGTGAATTGCTGCGCGCGTGCGAGCGCGCCGGCAGCACCAACAACATCGCGGTCATCAAGCAGCTTGAAAACCTGAAGGTCAGCTGCACGCGATCGCATGCAGCACTTCGATGCGTACATGAACCCAGCCACGCATCAGATGCAGCAGACGATCTACATGGCGAGCTACAACGACGCGCCGGCGGAGAAGGACGACATCTTCAAGATCATGTCGTGGGTGCCGCCGGCCGAAGTCGAAGACAAGGCGGCGATCGGTGCCTGCAAGCTCGAGTCGTACGAGGCCACGCCGTCGCTACGAGCAGTAACTCAGCACGTGGCGGCGAGCTCGCGCGCCGTCATTTGCTGCCATCGACGCTCACTGGTAGCCGATGCTCGCCACGCTCGCTCCGCATCTGGTCAACGGCATCGCGCTCGGATTGCTGTTCGCGCTGCTTGCGCTCGGCTTCATGCTGATCGTCGGGCTGATGGAAACGATCAACCTGGCGCACGGCTCGTTCTTTGCGCTTGGCGCATACGTGGCGTTGATGATCGTCGCGCCTCCGCTGCCGCCGGAGACCGCAGCGGGGTGGCTCGCGCTGCCGCTCGCGGTGCGCTACGCGAATTGCACTGGTGCTGGCGCCGGCGATCGTCGGCGTGCTGGGCATGGTGCTCGAGCTCGCGCTGCGCCGAACCTACGGTAAGGATCCGCTGTACGCGTTGCTGTTGACCTTTGGCGCGGCGATCGTGATCGAAGAAGCGATTCGCGCAATATGGGGTTCGCGCGAGCGCGTACTTGCCGACGCCGGACGCGCTGCAAGGTCGGTCGTGATCGGTGATTTGCTGTTCGCGCGCTATCGGTTCTACGCGGCGGGCGCCGCGGCGCTGGCGATCGGCGCGCTCTGGCTTTTCATCGAGCGCACTTCGTATGGCGCGAAGATCAAGGCCGGCTCGTACGACAGCGAAATGATTCGTGCGCTCGGCATCAATCTGACACGGCTGCGGCTCGGTGTATTCGCACTCGGCGTTGCGCTTGGCCGCACTTGCGGGGATCGTGCTGGCGCCGATCTGGGGCGTGCGGCCGCAGGTCGGTGTCGACGCCGTCGTGCCCGCGTTTCTGATCATTGTCCTCGGCGGTGTCGGCAGTTTCTGGGGGGCGGTGGCTGCCGGCCTGTTGGTCGGGCATGGTGGTCGGACTGACCGGCGCATTTGCCGGCGACTGGGCGATCGTTTCGATGTACCTACTGTTCATCGCCGTCGTGACGTTTCGCGCGCGCGGGCTCGCCGGCAAGAAAAGCGTGCTCGATGTCTGAGCTGGCCGGGCCCGAGTTAAGCGGAAAGACGGCGGTGGTCACGGGTGCGGCTGGCCCGATGGGACTCGCCGCGGCTCGCGCGCTTGCGGAGGCGGGCTGCAACGTTGCGCTGATCGATCTGGCCGGCGAGCGACTCGAGCACGCTGCGAACGAAGTGACAAGCAGCGTTGCCTTCGCGGCCGACCTGACTTCGATCGACGGCATCCCAGCACTCGTCGGCCGCATCGAGTCGCGTCTAGGGAGCGTCGCGATTTTGGTCAACAACGCGGGCGTGTTGTCGAACGCCAAGTCGCAGGCGACCGACGAGAGCGAATGGCGCCGCGTGCTCGCGATCAATCTCGATGCCGCCTTCTTTCTGGCACGCGCGGTAGTCCCGGCGATGAAGCAACTTCGCTGGGGTCGCATCATCAACACGACTTCACTCGCCGCGAAAACCGGCGGACTCACTGCCGGCACTGCCTACGCCGTATCAAAGGGTGCACTGAGTGCACTGACGTTCTCACTCGCGCGCGAGCTCGCGGCCGATGGCGTGACGGTTAACGGCATCGCGCCCGCGTACGTGCGCACGCCGATGGTCACCGAGGGATTGACCGAGGCGCAGCGTCAGGCGCTGCTCGCGATGATTCCCGTCGGACGCTTCTGCGAGCCGGAAGAGTTCGCGCATGTCGTGCGCTTCCTCGCGTCGCCACTGGCCGGGTTTATCACCGGTGAGATCATCGACGTCAACGGCGGCCTGCTGATGGATTGACGGATGACGGCGCATATCGACTACACACGCGAGCTAGCCGCGCAGTTCCGTCTCGACGACCTGGTCGCGTTCGTGCCCGGCGGGTACGGAGGCATCGGCGAAGCCGTGTGTTGGGGGCTTGCGCTGCGCAGGCGCCACTGCAGTCATCGTGGGACGCAGCGCGGAAAAAGCCGAGTCGCTGGCGGCGGCGATCCGTAGCGCCGGGCTGCGCGCCGACTGTGCCGTCGCAGACGCAGAAGAGCCTCGACTCAATGCGCTCGGCGGTCGATCGGACGCACGGCGAGCACGGGCGGCTCGACCTGCTGGTCAATTGCATCGGAATCCAGCGCGAAGAACTGCTCGCCGATGTCAGCGAAGAAAAGTTCGACGAGATCTATCGCGTCAATGTGAAAGCCGCGATGTTCGTTGCGCAGGCATGCGCGCGCCACCAAGTGGCCGGTGGGCGCGGCGGAGCACAGGTCCATCTGCTATCGGTGCGGGCGCAACTGGCGATGCGCGGGCGTGGCTATTCCGCGTACTGTGCCACCAAGGGCGCGTTGGTGATGCTGATCAAGCAGCATGCGTCAGAGCTCGCACCGCACGGGATTCGAGTCAACGGAGTTGCACCGACAGTCGTCGCGACCAAAATGGGCCAACACTGGCTCGACAACGAGACGACCCGCCGCTACTTGCTCGAGCGAATTCCGATGGGGCGAGTTGCTGCGCCAAAGGATGTCGTTGGACCTGTGCTTTTCCTGTGCGCTCCGGCAGCGGACTTTATGACCGGGCAAGTGCTGTACGTCGACGGCGGCATCACCGCCAGCCAGTAAGCCGCCATTCCGTCAGCGCGGCAGCCGTTTCGTCCCGCCGTTCGCCGATTCGTCATTTACGCGCGCAGCGTGCAGCACGCAAGCCTAGAGTTGCCTCGCTCACTCGTGGAGGCGACCATGCGCAAATCCCTGTTCCTTCTGATGCTTTGCACATCACTGGCGTCTGCCGCAGAAGATCCGGCGACCCTTACCGGGCGCTCCCAAGTCAAAGCCCGCAAGGTCATCGACTCAGCGGTAGCGGCGATCGGTGGCCGCGACGCGTTGCAAGGCATCGAAACGCTGAAGCTGCAATTGGAAGGGGAAACTTGGATACGCCTGCAAATGCCCACGCCGAACCCTCCGTTTGAAGCTGGTGCTTTCCAGGAATCGCTCGTTCTCGATCTAAAGGACAACCGGCTGTCTCTCGACCAGCGCACCAGTGGTGGAGGGTTCGAGGGCCACAACACGGTCGTTATCAAGGCGGGTGAAGGCACCGCATACGATCATCGCGCGCGGACGATGACTCCGATTCCGAGCGAGCAGACAACGCAGCAGCAGTTCGTCCAGTACTACCGCCGGCTTCCGAATCTGATCCTGCGGCAAGCGCTCGATGGCGCTAACTCGCTGCGTTATCTGGGTGATGATCAATTCAACGGGCGCAAACACAGTGTCGTTACGTTCGTGATGCCCGATACGCAGCAGGTCGCGCTGTATGTCGACGCCAACACCGGGCTTGTCTCCAAGTACGAGCTCGTCTTCACCGATCCGCTGCGTGGTCAGAGCGCCTCCGAGATCATCTTTTCCGATTACGCCAGTGCCGGCAAACTGAAAGTGCCGCAAACCTGGACTTGGCGTCTCGCAGGCGACGTCATCGCGCGCTACAAGGTCAAGGCGCAATTCAATGCCGCTGATATCGATAAGGCCTTCGAGATAGCGGACACAGGATTCAGCAAAGTTGCGGCACTTCCGCTGACGTTGAAGCCGAGCGTGGAGAAGCTTGCAGACGGTGTGTATGTGATTCACAACGTAGCCGGCCAGAATCAGAACACGATGGCGGTCGAATTCAAGGATTACGTTCTTGCAGTCGAAGCGCCCGGCAGTAGCGATGGTGCCGACAGCGTGATCAAGCGCATCAAGGAGACGATTCCCGGCAAGCCGATTCGTTACGTCGCCGTCACGCATCATCACGGCGACCACATCGGAGGTTTGCGCAGTTTCATCGCCGAAGGCGCGACGGTCATCACGACCCGCGCCAATCGCGGAACCATTGAGACGATGGCCGCAGCACCTCAGAACGATCGCCTATCGAAGAATCCGCGCAAACCCGAATTCCTGTTTGTCGACGGCGGCAAGCGCGCCGTTACCGACGGCGAACAGACCGTCGAGCTGATCGACGTGGGTCCAAACCCGCATGCGCGCGAGATGTTGATCGCGTACCTGCCGAAGCAACGCGTCCTGTTCCAAGGCGATTTGTTCTTCCTGCCGAACAACGATGCGCCGGTGGGGCCGCCGCAACCGACGACAATCAGCTTTGCGCAAAAATTGAAGGAGAAAGCGCTCGCGGTAGACCGTATCGCCAGCGTGCACGGACGCACGGCGACGATGGCCGAGTTCTTGAAGGCGCTCGACGGGAACGCCGTCCGAAACTGATCGGACGGCGCGCTTAGACAAACTCGCCGGCAGGTGTGCGCACGGCGAGTCTCGACTACCCGCAGTGTTGTCGCCGCTGCTAAATCAGTCGAAACGACGTTAAAAACGTGTCGAGCGCTTCGGGCGACATCTCACCCTGGGCACCCAACGCGACGACCTGAAAGAGTCGATCATCGACGATGAACAAACGCGCAGTAAGCTGCACTGCGCGACCTGATTCCCGCCCGCTCGCTTCGATGGCTTCGGCCGCCAAAACCTTGCGAGAGTCTCCGGCCGGAACGGGCAACGCTGCAGGCGACGTCTTGATGATGCTTCCGCCAACGTTGTGAATCAGCGCATCGCGCATGTGCGCGATCGTTCGCTGCCGCGCCTCAGGCTCGGCGCTCAAAGCGCCAGGCAATTGCGCCGCACCGACGGCGAACAGCGTCGCGCCAATACCGGTCGAGGTCATCGACATCTGGACCGTAGCGTCCGGTAGCTTGACTTCGCGGGTCACCGTTTGCGGTCGGCCCGGCAACATCACCGCGAAGCCGTCTGGCGCGCGGAACTCGCGCCAGTTAAAGGTAGGGCTGCAACCGGTGCTGGCGGCAACGATCAGTGCAACGCATCCCGAAACGAACTGGCGTCGCGTCGCCTTAGCGAGGCTTGCCGCTGCGAGCGGGCGCCGCATTCGTGCGCGTGACTGGCGCCGCTTTCTTGACCCGGCCAGGCCGCTTCTTGCCATGACTGCCGTTGTAAATCTTGCCGCGCCGACTGCGCAAATCGCCTTTGCCCATTGAGTGTTGCTCCATCGTTACGTGGGATCGATCCAGTATAGAGGCCAACATACAATGCCGCGTTCCAGAGGAGGCAGAGTGGACCGATGGCACTGGTAATTTTTCGTTCTAAGGCGGCTGCGGACATCACGATGTTCGCCGAAAGCGCGCGTCGCATTTTCGAGATCATCGGGCGCCCCGAGTCCGCGCGCGGTGTTATTACGGCCGAACAGGGTCCCGATGCGCTGCAGCGCCTGCTGGCTGCAGTCGAACAGGAAAAGGCGCAACACAAGGCTTCTGGGGACGCGGCAAATGACGAGTCCGAAAGCAAAGGCTTGCAGGCTCGTGGTGTCACGTTTAGCCAGCGCGCGTTTCCGTTGATTGAAATGCTGCGCGCTGCGCAGAAAAAAGGGGCCGATGTAACGTGGGGGGCCTGATAACTAGTCTGCGCGCGACTCTGCGTTCCGCGCTTCAGAGTGCTACCGCCGCGCATCAATCGATTGGCACGCAAGCGCGAGTGATGCGCCCCACACCGGCGAAGCTGTCGGGCGAAATACGTCCGTCCGCCGTTGTAGTCCTGGCGTTTGCGCTGCTGATCGGTGGCGTGCTGCTCGCTGTCGAATCGATGAGCGTTGAAGATCAAATGCGTACCTCGTATGAGGAAGCGCTGGCGCTTTCGCACCTTGCGCTGGAAACGCAGCAGGCCAGTGCGCAATTACGCAACGATCAGGTGCGCGCGGCGCGCAGTCTGGCGCAAATGACTTTGCTGACCCCGGCTCGCGATGCCGCGCAGCTGCAAGGCGCGGTCACGGTGCTCGGCGTCAAGCTCAACGAGATCGGCGGCTTTCAACTGTCAGCCGAGGAAACACGGCGCCTGACCGACTTGAAGGACACCTTGAAAAGCATCGGCGACATCAACACACGGCTGGTCGACGCCCGGCGGCGCGACGATCAAACTGTGAACACCGCACGTGAGCTGGCGGCCCTGTCGGAGCAACGATTCGAAGCATTCACGAATTCATTGTCTGCACTGGTGGGGGCCGTGCGCCTGCGCACTGTCGCAGCGGCGCGCCGGGCGGACGACTTGAACCTCGTCGCACGGTATGCGCTGATCGCATTTTCTGCTGTCACACTCGCCCTAGGCATGCTGTCGATTCTGTTGACGCTGCGCACCTTACGAGAAAATCGCTCGCTGCTGGGCGACATGCAACAGCTGGCGCAGGAAGACGCGCTCACCGGTGCCGTCAACCGGCGCGGACTCGAAGACGCAATGCCGGTCGAATTTTCGCGTGCGCAGCGAAGCGAAGAGCCGCTGACACTGGTCATGATTGATCTTGACCACTTCAAGCGCTACAACGATCGTCGCGGCCATCCTGCCGGCGACGCGATACTTCGCGGCGCAGCGCAGGCCTGGCGCAAGCAATTGCGCCCCACCGACATGCTGGTGCGCTACGGCGGCGAGGAATTCACGCTCGTTCTACCGGGCACCGACGCCGATCAGGCGGCTCAATTAGTCGATCGCTTGCGCCCACTCGTCCCCGACCGCCAAACATTTTCGGCCGGAGTTGCAACATGGGATGGTCATGAGACGGCCACCGAAGTGCTGCAGCGCGCGGACCAGGCACTGTTGCAAGCCAAGAAAGCAGGGCGCAATCGAACGATGGTGGCCGGCCGCGAACCGCAGGTCACCTTGCCACTGATGGTCGCCTAGGCGCTGGCGTACGGATGTCACGCCAGCGTATTTTGGTGGTCGAGGATGAGCCCGCGATAGCGGACACGATCGTCTATGCGCTTAGCACCGACGGCTTCGAGCCGCAATGGTGCGCCACTGGCGGGGCTGCGATGGAAGCGGTGCGGACCGGCCCTTTCGCACTCGCCGTGCTCGACGTCGGGTTGCCGGACATCAATGGGTTCGAGCTTTTCAAGCAGTTGCAGCAGATCGGCTCCGGGTTGCCAGCGATCTTTCTGACCGCTCGCTCGAGCGAAATAGACAAGGTGGTCGGGCTCGAATTGGGTGCCGACGATTACATTGCCAAGCCGTTTTCTCCGCGCGAGCTGGTTGCGCGAGTGCGTACCGTGCTGCGGCGCGTGCAGCGGTCCGCACCGAATGCACCTGCGGTCGCGACGTCGGGCGGCTTCGCCATCGACGATGAGCGCAAGTTGATTCGTTTGCATGGCCGCGCTCTCGATCTGTCGCGCACCGAGTATCGGCTGCTGAAGGTGTTGATCGAGCGGCCGGGCCGCGTGTTTTCGCGCGACGAATTGATGGAGCGCGCGTGGGACGATCCGGCGTCGGCGTTCGATCGTACGGTCGATGCCCACGTGAAGGCATTGCGCGCGAAGCTGCGCGATGCCGCGCCCGATGACGATCCGATCGTCACTCACCGGGGCCTGGGATATTCGCTGCGAGAAGATTCCGCGTAGCGACGCGCTGTCCAGCGTGTCTAAGCGCACCCGCATCCTGCTCGGCATCGTCGCCGTCTACATCGGCGCGGTTGCGTTCCTGCTGTACCGGATTAGCCTCGATATCGATCCGCGCTATCGCGAATCCGCCGAGGAGTCGCTGGTCGACACCGCCAATGTGCTGGCGACACTGCTCGAGCGCCAGGCCTACAACGGTGTGATCCAGACCGAGGAACTCGAACGGACGTTGGAACACGTCGCGAAGCGCCCGCTAAACGCCAAGATATTTGCGATCGAAAAGAACGCGGTCGTACTGCATGTGTACGTAACCGATGCCAACGGCATCGTGCTGTACGACTCTGCCGGCCGCGACATCGGCAAGGACTATCGTGAGTGGATCGACGTACGACGCACGCTGGCCGGCGAGTACGGCGCCCGCACCACCCTCGCCGAGCCGGGCGATCCTTCGTCGGCGGTGATGTACGTGGGTGCGGCGATTCGCGAGCGGCCGACGCCCGAGGGCACCGACCAGATCGTCGGCATGTTGAGCGTCGGCAAGCCGGTGGCTGCGTTCTCGCCGTTCGTTGCCAATGCACGCCAGAACCTGCTCGCGGCCGGCGCATTGTCAGCAGGTGCGTTTGCGGTGCTGCTGTTGATCGTCACCGTGTGGCTGGTGCGCCCGTTCGGGTTGGTGACGGATTTATGGCGTGCGGTGCGATCCAAGCGCGGTGGCGCAGGCCGCGTTCTGAACCCGTTCCGCGTGGCATTCGCCGACATCCGCGACGCCTTGACCGGCAAGAGCTACGTTGAGGAATACGTTGCGACGTTGACGCATGAAATAAAAAGCCCATTGGCTGCGATTCGTGGCGCGGCCGAGCTATTGCGCGAGCCGTTGCCTGAGAACGCGCGCGTGCGCTTTACCGACAATATCGAAGAGCAGGTTGCGCGCGCACAGGACATGGTGGACCGTATGCTCGAATTGTCGAGCCTCGAGCGACGAGCGACCGTCGCGCAGCACGAGCGGCTCAGCGTTGCGACGCTCGCCGACGCGGTGCGCGCCGAGCTCGCGGCGGTGGCCGCGCAGCGCGGCGTTGAGCTGTTCATCGACGTCGATCCGGAACTTGAAGTCAGCGGCGATCGATTTCTTCTGCAGCGTGCACTTTCGAACCTGGTCAGCAACGCGATCGACTTCGCGCCCGCGGAAACCGCGGTCACCGTCGACGCGCAGCAGGTGCGCGATCGGATCGAAATCACGGTGCGCGACCACGGCGCCGGCCTGCCGCCCTACGCCAGCGACCGAGCATTCGAAAAGTTCTTCTCGACGCCACGGCCAAGCGGTAAAAAGGGTACCGGCCTCGGGCTCGCCTTCGTACGCGAGATTGCGCAGCTGCATGGCGGCCAGGCGCGTCTAGTCAATCACTCCGACGGCGGCGCGCTCGCAACGATTTCGCTGCCGCGACACACCGACGACTAAAAAAAGCTCCGAGCAAAAGGGGGAGACAACCAAGGGCTCGGAGCACCAGAAACTGATCGATGCGGCGGTTACGACTCGCGCGCACCGCGCTCGGTCGGGTCAGCTGTGACGCGCGATGATGGCGTCGGTTTGTTGCGGACTAAACAGCGACGATGCGAGCCCTACCTGTGTCCATGCGTCGGACCAACGAGCCTCGTGCAAACCCATCGCGAAAGCGAAGATCAACCCGGCACTGCCCGCCACTACTGAGCCCATGACAGCCCTGGCCACTCGCCACACCTGCTCTCGACGCACCTTCTCGTGCACTCTTGCCTGCTGTTGAGTGAAATCGAATCGCATCGCATCCTCCTGACAAATCCATTTCAATGCCATCGTGCCGTTTGCGCGGATGAATCGCTACCGCACAATCGACCCGTAGTTCACGGCTTTTTCACACAGTCTCCCCCTTGCGTTCAACGGCGCTTCTTGCCGGCCGGTGATCCTTCGCTTCGTCGGCCAACTCCGGCTGATCGAGGAGAAAACGATGTCCGCACTGCAAGTGGTGATCGACGGGTTCCTGACCGCAGCCGAACTGGTTGCACTGCTGTTTGTTTCGCCTGTGTCGGCAGCCGAGCAGCCGAGCGTCGACCACACGCGGAGCGCACCGGCCTACGAGCGAGCGCGAGAGTTGCATCTGATCTCAACTGCGTTTGATGTGCGGCTGCTCGGCTCGCTGGCAGACGTGCGGGTGAGCCAGGAATTTCGCAATACCAGCACCGAGACAGTCAACCTCTCCGGGCGGCTTCCGGCGATTGACGAACACACCGATGCCCTTCGAATTCATCGCAAAGGGCGCGTCTTCGACCTGCTGCAGCTCGGCTCGGGGTGCGGCGGCGACGAGGAAAGCGACGACGAGGATCTGCAAGCCGATGTCACCGGGCATGTGCAGCTTGCAGTCGACGAGTCGATCGCCGATGCACTGCAACTCGCGCCCGGGGAAACTGCATCGGTCGAAATGATCGCAACACAATCGCTGTCGCGATCGCACGACGCTACGTACCGGCTGGCGCTGCCAGCGCTCACGGCTGTCGAATCACAGGCGCTGCTGGTCGATCAGGGCGATATGCGGTTTCTTGTCATCGTGCCGCATCGTTCTGCGCGAGGTACTACACGTCTGACGCTTCGTCCCGATGGCGCAGCCAGCGAAACCATCGACCTCGGAGTGCTAAGCGAACCGTCGGTAGCGCACGTCATTCCGATTGCCAGTCGCGCAGCACTGCAGGCACTCGCATCGGGCGCAATCGAACTCGAGACGCGCACGCAAGACGGCATCATCTGGTCGACCCTGCCGATGCACGTGCGTAACGATTCTTCGCTCGCACTGGCGGGCGTGGATAAGTAGCGAGCGCTCGATGCCGAACACTCTGAACGCTCGCATCGGACGCACCAGACCGTCGCCGGTGTCTCTGAGCCCCGTCGAAGGACCTCACGCCGAGAGCGAGCCAAGCACCTTACGTCGGCGCCCTGCCGATCGCGGAAGCCTCGATGCCGTCAAGTCATTCTGCAACGCCCTGCTCCGCATTGGAACGCGTCGCATCGATCGACTTAATGGTACTTCCGCGATCGGCCGCTGACCCAACGGCACGGTCAATTGTCGAGCAGATGGCGTTCGATGAATGCCACCATGGAATAAAAATAATAGTCAGCGTTCGCCTTGCGCGCGAAGCCATGCCCCTCGTTGTCGGCTTCGAGATACCACACCGGTGTTCCGTTGGCGCGCACCTTTTGCACGATCTGCTTTGCCTCGCTGACGGGCACACGCGGGTCGTTCTTGCCATGCACGACCAACAGCGGTGCACGAATCTTTCCAGCATTGGCCAGCGGCGAGATCTGATCGAGCACGGCACGCACTGCGGGATCGCGCTCGTCGCCATACTCGACACGACGCAGATCGCGCCGATAGCTCTCTGTATTTCCGAGGAAGCTGACAAAATCCGAGATACCAACGACGTCGATGCCACCGCGCAACCGATCGCTGTAATGCACGAGGCTGGCGAGCACCATGTAGCCTCCGTAGCTGCCGCCCTGAACCATCACGCGCTTCGCGTCGAGACGCGAATCGGTGGCGATCCAATCGAGCAGCGCGCCGATATCCTTGACCGAGTCTTCGCGCTTTACCCCGTTGTCGAGATCCAGAAACGTCTTTCCGTAGCCGCTCGAGCCGCGCACGTTCGGTTCGAGCAACGCAATGCCGAGCTCGTTGATCAAATAGTTGAACCTCGCGTTGAAATTGACCGTCGCCTGCACTTCCGGGCCGCCGTGAATCGCCACGATCACGGGCCTCGGTCCCGTAAAACGCGGCGGCGGCAGCGTCAACACGCCGCTGATCATGCGGCCATCGAAGCTCTTCCAGCGAACGATTTCGGCGTCGCGAAAGCTGGCCGGGTCAACTCCCGCGGTGTCTGCGGTGGTCCAACGCTGTGCGGCTCCGCTGACCGTATCAACGCTGAAAATTGTCGCCGGGCTTTGCGGTGAATTCAAAGTAAATGCAAGTTCACCGACGTGCTTCTCGTGCCACTTTAGTCCAGCAATTTGACCGCCGGGGACCTTCGGCCGCACGAGTTCCTTGCCGCTGACCGGGTCGAAGAGTCGCAGTTCGTCGCGCCCGTCGACGTTGAAAACCGCTGCGAGCCGGCGGCCATCGTGCGACAACGCAATACTCTTAACGTCCCAGGGAATGTCGGCAGAGAAATAGCGCAGCGCCCGGGTCGTGAACCGATACTCCGCCAGCTGCTGAAACTCGCTGCGCGCTGTGGTCGTCAAATACAAACGCGAGCTGTCCGGACTAAATTTCAGGCTGAAATACGTTGCACGAGCCGCGCCGTCCTTGACGGGCAACAAACGCTCGCGCTTTCCACTTGCCACGTCCATGCGCCACACTTCGGTTTCGGTGCGGCTGATGTACCGAATCATCACCAGCCACTTGTCGTCCGGTGAGAACGTGAAATTCAACCATCCGGTGCCGGGCAATTCGGCAATCACGCGCCGATCCACCGGCTTCGTCGGATCGATCAACGTCAGCGTGTCCCCTATCTGATCGCGCCGGCCACCCTGCGCGGTTCGATCAAGCGGCACCGAATCGATAAGCAATTTCTTGCCGGCTTTATTCCAAGTCGCCTCGCTGCGAGTCTCCGGATCCGACAGCAGCGTGTGTGCGCGAGAGTCGAGATCGAGCCTGTAAATACGTGCGGCTTCGTTGCCGCCGGTATCGCGCGAATAAATGATGAAGCGACCGCCGCGGGGATCGAACGAGCCACTGCCAATCGGCTCCGGGAAATCAGTCAGTCGCTGCGAGTGACGCGCCCGGCGCAGTGAGCAGGAATAGCTGGTTAACGTTTGAACCGGCAGCGCGGTGGCTGATGAGCATCTCGCGGCGCGTCGGATGCCAGTCCGAAAACGCGTGCCCTCGAAAATCGCTGTAGCCACCCACTCGTTCGGCGAGCGACTGCGGGATCGGAGGAATCCCCTCGATCAGCAAATTCGAATTGGGCACAACCACCTCGGGTTGCGCAGGGACTTGAGCAACCACGGCAGTCGCGATGAGCGCGAGCACAGCGACAAATTGCTTCATGGGTGGGGACCGATTTTTCGAAAGTGCGGCACGATACCGGAGACGCTACAAAGCTTCAGTCCATTCTGCGTTGTAGACCTTCCAGCGACCGTTCTCGCGACGCCAGACCGAATCGAAATCCCAGCTCTGGCCGCGTTCAGGCAGTAATCCGGCGCCGCCGGTGGCGAGCACCCGAACCTTCGCACGCGCGCGGTCGCCGTCGATTCGAACGTCCGTCACCACCGCGTTGACGCTGATCTTCTCGTTTCGCAGATAAGCTGCAACCAACAACCGTTTTACGTCCTGCTTACCAAACGCGCCGGACTCGCGTGCGAAATCGTCGCTGATCGAATCGAGAAACGCCGCCGGCTCCCGCTGCTCGATCGCCTGCGCCATTGCGCTCACGCTCGAGCGCAGCTCGCGTTCGGGATCGGAGCGGCTGCAGCCAATCGATGCCGTAACCAATGCGATGGCAGCGACGTGCGCGACGATGCGCGCGTGCATCAACCGAGGTTTGGCGCCAGCCAGCGTTCGAGCTCGCTCACCGCTTCGCTCTTGCGTTTGGCCAGGTCCTCAAGTTGATCGCGACCGATGCGGCCGACGTTGAAATACTTCGATTGCGGATGCGAGAAGTAAAACCCGCTGACACTCGACGCCGGACTCATCGCATAGTTCTCGGTCAGCGTCATGCCGATGTCCTCGGCGTGCAGTGCTTCGAACAGATCGCGCTTGACCGAATGCTCCGGGCAGGCCGGGTAGCCGGGCGCCGGGCGAATGCCGCGGTAGGTTTCCTTGACCAGTTCTTCGTTGGTCAACGCCTCGTTCGGTGCGTAGCCCCATAAGTCGCGTCGCACGCGCTCGTGCAGCATCTCGGCAAACGCTTCGGCGAGACGATCAGCGATAGCCTTGAGCATGATCGAACCATAGTCGTCATGATTCGCCTGAAACATCGCTTCGCGCTTTTCGATGCCAATGCCCGACGTCACCGCGAACATTCCGATGTAATCGGCGATTCCTGAACTCTTCGGCGCGATGAAGTCGGACAGACACTGATTCGGATTCGGCACGCCGTCGATCACCGGTTTCTTCGTCTGCTGTCGCAGCCCGTTCCACGTAAACAGCACCTCGCTGCGCGACTCATCGGCGTACACCTCGATATCGTCGCCGACCGAGTTCGCGGCGTAGAACGCGACCGCACCGTTAGCCTTCAGCCAGCGTTCGTTGACGATGCGCTCGAGCATCTTTTCGCCCTCTGCAAACACCTGGCGCGCGTGCTCTCCGATGACTTCGTCGGTCAGAATCTGCGGGAACGGACCATGCAGGTCCCACGTCTGGAAGAACGGACCCCAGTCGACATATTTGGCAATCATCGCCAGGTCATAGTTCTTGAACGCGCGGCGGCCGAGAAACTTCGGCTTTGGCGGTGCATAGCCAGCCCAGTCGATGCGTGGCGCGTTGGCGCGCGCATCAGCCAGCGTGACCAGCTCGGGTGCTTTCTTCGACGCATACTGAGTACGGACGCGTTCATATTCGATTTTGATGTCCGCGATGTACTTCGCGGCCGCATCGTCCGACACCAGACTCTGGCAGACACCGACCGAGCGACTGGCGTCCGACACATAAATCACCGGGCCGTTCGAGTAGTGCGGCGCGATCTTGACGGCGGTATGCACGCGCGACGTGGTGGCACCGCCGATTAGCAACGGCAGCTTGAATCCCTGTCGCTGCATCTCGCGCGCGACGTGCTGCATTTCCTCCAGTGACGGGGTGATCAACCCCGACAGGCCGATCATGTCGGCTTTCTCTTCGCGCGCGGTGGCGAGAATCTTCTCGGCCGGCACCATCACACCCATGTTGACGACGTCGAAGTTATTGCACTGAAGCACCACCGAGACAATGTTCTTGCCAATATCGTGTACGTCACCTTTGACGGTGGCAATGACGACCTTGCCCTTGGCTCGTATCTCGCCACCGGCCGCCGTTTTCTCGGCCTCGATAAACGGAATCAGATGAGCGACCGCCTGCTTCATCACGCGCGCGCTTTTGACGACCTGCGGCAGGAACATCTTGCCGGCACCGAACAGATCCCCGACGATGTTCATGCCGTCCATTAACGGCCCTTCGATCACTTCGATCGGACGCCCGCCACGTTCGGCAACCTGCGCGCGCGCCTGCTCGGTGTCTTCGATGATGTACTGCGTGATACCGTGCACCAGCGCGTGTGCGAGGCGCTTTTCTACCGGCTCGGCGCGCCACGCGAGGTCTTCCTTACGCTCCTTGCCGCCAGCCTTGATCGTTTCAGCCAGCTGCACCAGGCGCTCGCCGGCATCGGGGCGCCGGTTAAGCACCACATCTTCGACCGCTTCGCGCAATGTGGGATCGATGTCCTCGTAGACGCCAAGCTGCCCGGCGTTGACGATGCCCATCGTCATGCCGGCGCGGATCGCGTGATACAAAAACACCGTGTGAATCGCTTCGCGCACGTGGTCGTTGCCGCGAAAACTGAAGCTCACGTTGCTTACGCCGCCGCTGACCTTCGCCAGTGGCAGGTTTTGTTTGATCCAGCGCGTCGCGTTGATGAAATCGACGGCGTAATTGTTGTGCTCTTCGATGCCGGTGGCGATCGCGAACACGTTCGGATCGAACACGATGTCTTCCGGCGGGAAGCCGATCGTATCGACCAGGAGCCGATAGCTGCGCTCACAAATTCCAATCTTGCGCTCAAACGTATCGGCCTGGCCCTGCTCGTCAAATGCCATCACGATCACTGCAGCACCGTAGCGCCGCGCGAGCTTTGCCTGCTCGACAAACGACGCCTCACCCTCCTTCATCGAAATCGAGTTGACGATGCATTTTCCCTGCACACACTTGAGCCCGGCTTCGATCACGCTCCACTTTGAGCTGTCGATCATCACCGGCACGCGCGCGATATCTGGCTCTGACCCGATAAGCTTCAGAAACCGTGTCATCGCCGCCGCCGAATCCAGCATCGCTTCGTCCATGTTGACGTCGATGATCTGCGCGCCGCTTTCCACCTGCTGCCGCGCGACGGTCACTGCATCCTCGTATTGCTCGTTCAAGACGAGCCGTGCAAACGCTTTGGACCCAGTGACATTCGTACGTTCACCAACGTTGACGAACAAAGACTCGTCGTTGATCGTCACCGGCTCCAGACCTGACAGCCGCATCACCGGCGCCGCTGTTGGCACCGCGCGCGGCGTCAACCCTTCAAGCGCCAGCGCCGTTGCCCGGATGTGATCCGGCGTCGTGCCGCAGCAGCCGCCGGCGATGTTGACGAAGCCCGCCTCGGCAAATTCCTTCAGCAAGCTTGACGTGATGTCGGCAGTTTCGTCGAAACCGGTTTCGCACATCGGGTTCGGCAACCCCGCGTTTGGATACACGCTGATGAACGTGTCGGCCAATGTTGCCAGCTCCTCGATATAGGGCCGCATCAACGCTGCACCGAGTGCGCAGTTCAGCCCAACGGTCAGCGGTTTCGCGTGCCGCACCGAGTTCCAGAACGCCTCGACCGTTTGACCCGACAGGATGCGGCCCGACGCGTCGGTGACCGTGCCCGAGATCATCAGCGGTACCCGATTTCCTCTACGCTCGAACTCGGCGTCGATCGCAAACAGCGCGGCCTTCGCATTCAGCGTGTCGAAAATCGTTTCGACGATCAGCAGATCAACGCCGCCGTCGAGCAGCCCACGCGCCTGTTCACCGTACGCCGCAACGAGCTCATCGAAGGTGACGTTGCGTGCGCCCGGATCGTTGACGTCGGGCGAGATCGACGCCGTCTTCGGCGTCGGACCGAGGGCGCCAACGACGAAGCGCGGCTTCTCGTTGGTGGAGTACTGCGCGCAAACACTCTTCGCAATCTTCGCGGCTTCGAGATTGATGTCGTACGCCACGTGCGCCAAACCGTAGTCCTGCTGCGCGATCGACGTAGCGCCAAACGTATTGGTTTCGATCAAGTCGGCGCCGGCTTCCAGATACGCCTTATGGATCTCGCGCACGACATCGGGCCGCGTCAACGACAACAGATCGTTGTTGCCCCGAACGTCGATCGGGTGATCGGCGAAGCGATCGCTGCGAAAGTCAGCCTCGGACAATTTGTAGCGCTGAATCATCGTCCCCATCGCACCATCCAGCATCAGGATGCGGTGTGTCATGAGCTCGCGCAACTGCGATTCGCTCGTTTGCAAGTCTGCGGAGAGGTGACGCGTGTTCATCGCGGGCCTTTGGACCATGGCCGGCGATTGTAGGTGAAGCGACGCGCCGGTTCGCGCGCACTATCGCATGAGCTAATGACGGGCCTGCTTGATGAAATCCGCCGCTTTTTCCGCGATCATGATGACTGGTGCGTTGGTGTTGCCAGATATCAACGTCGGCATTACCGATGCGTCGATGACTCGCAGCCGCTCGACGCCGCGCACACGCAACTGCGTATCCACCACGGCGCGATCGTCCGAACCCATTCGACATGTTCCAACCGGGTGGTAAATCGTGTCGGCACGCTCGCGGATGGCTTGACGGATCTCGTCATCGCTGCGCACTTTCGAAAAATGCAATTCGCGCGAAAAATCCGCGCCTCCGTAGTTCGCAAACGCCGGTTGCGCAAAGATCTTGCGCACCCATTTGAATCCGCGCACCAGTGTCTCGAGATCACTGGCATCCGACAGAAATTCAGGATCGATCAGCGGAGAGTCGCGCATGTCGCTCGACGCCAACCGCACGGTTCCGCGACTCGCCGGCCGCAGTGCAGTCGCATGGCAGCTCATGCCGTGCCCCCAGTGATACGTGCGGTTGTGGTTGTCGACCATGCCGATGACGAAGTGCAGCTGCAGATCGGGGCGCTCTAATTCCGGCAGCGTGCGAATGAACGCACCGGCTTCGGCGAAGTTGGACGTCAGCACGCCGCGCCGCTCGCGCCGCCAGCGTCTGATTGCGCGCAGCAGCTTGATGCTGCCGATGAAGGAGAACCCCAACAGATCGGTGTTCGCGACACGCCGATTGATCGTGATATCCGGATGGTCGTGCAGGTTGTCACCAACCGGCAGGTCCCCGAGCGGTTCGATGCCAATCTCGCGCAAATGCGAAGCCGGCCCAATGCCCGACAGCATCAACAATTGCGGTGACTGCAGCGCGCCTGCCGCGATGAGTACTTCACACCGCGCACGTAGTTCGCGCTCGACATTGACCTGACGCACCTTGACTCCGATCGCGCGCTTAGCTTCGATGACGATCCGCGTCGCGAGAGCATCGGTGAGGACATGCAAATTCGGCCGCTGACGCACGGGAGCAAGGTAAGCGCGTGCGGCGCTCCAACGCTCACCGTCTTTTTGTGTGACCTGATACCAGCCGACACCCTCTTGCGTTTCCGCCGCGAAATCGTCATTACGTGGCAGGCCTGCCTGTTCGCCTGCTTCGATAAACAGCGCTGCTGCCGGATGCGGTGAGCGCAGGTCAGATACATTCAGCGGCCCGGCATCTCCATGAAACGAGTTGGCGCCACGCTCGTTGTTCTCCGCACGGATGAAATACGGCAGCACGTCTTTCCAAGCCCATCCCGGCGCGCCATTAGCAGCCCAGTCGTCGTAGTCCTCGCGTTGGCCACGCAGATAGATCATCGCGTTCAGCGCCGACGAGCCGCCCAGACCACGGCCGCGCGGTTGATAGCCGCGCCGCCCGCCAAGACCCGGCTGTGGGATTGTCGAGAACGCCCAATTGCACGCGTTGCGCCTGATGATCTGAATTGCAGCGCCGGTCGGCACGCGGTTCAGTACACGGTCGTTGTTGCCGCCTGCTTCGATCAAGGCGACCGTGACCGAAGGGTTTTCGGACAAGCGGGCCGCAAGCACACAGCCTGCGGAGCCACCTCCGACGATGATGTAGTCAAACTCCATGGATGCACTCGAGGAGTGCGAGCGACCGGCCGCCCGCGCTGGGCGCATTCTCGCGTCTTAACTCAACGGCGCGGGGCGGCTGACTAGAAGTGTTCCTCGACTTTAAGGGGCCAAGAACGTCAGTGAAGAACCACGGGCTGATGCATTAACCCGCTGAAACCCTGCAAGAACTCATCGACCTCGTCGGACGTCGGCCCTTGCTCGATCAGTTCCTGCACACTCTTGCGAAATGCCGCGGCGTTCTCCCCGCCTAAGAAAATTTCCTTGCGAAGCTGCTTGTCCATGATTTCGTAGCCACCGACTTGGCGATCGCCGACCAGCGCGGCGCCTTCGAACTCGAACACGCAGAACTGCGGACTGTTATAGATCATGGTAACTGCCATGGGACCTGATTCCTTTCGGTGCCGCCATCGGCGGAGCGTCCAGCCGCTCCTCAACCGCTTATATGCAATATCGGTACCTGGCAGCGCGAATCAAGTCATGCGAAGTGCCAAAAAGCAGTGCGGTTCAGGCGGCAAGTGACCGCTAACCTGCGGCAAGCTCATTTGCGCCAAAAAGCAGGTGTAAGGAGTACCAGAACGGAAAAAAGCTCGAGACGGCCTATCAACATCGCGAACGTGCATACCCAGATTTCGAAATCGTTAAGCACGCCGAAGTTCGAGGCTGGACCCACCTGATTCAAGCCCGGACCCATGTTGTTGATGCAAGCGACGATCGCGCTGAACGCGCTAATGACGTCGAGCCCGGACAGCAACAGCAGGAAGGTCAACCACACGATCGCTGCGCCGTAGACGAGCATGAACGCGAGCACCGCGAAAATCACGTTGTTCTCGATCACGGTGTCGCGGATGCACACTGGATTGACGGCGCGCGGATGCAGAATTCGAGTCAACTCGCGCCGCGCCTGCTTCAGCAGAATCAGAGAACGGATCATCTTGATGCCGCCGCCAGTCGAGCCAGCGCAGGTCGTGAATGAAGACAGGAAGAGCATCAACACCGGCGCAAATATCGGCCATTGGTTGTAGTCGGTGCTGGCAAAGCCGGTAGTCGTCGCGATCGACACCGTGTTGAACAACGCATAGCGCAGCGAAGTCGACCAGTCCGGGTAGACGTTGCGCGCCAGCAAGAACGCCGCGACGAACAACGAAGCTGCGAACAACGTGAACACATACGCCTTGCTCTCGGGGTCGCGCAGATAGACGCCGTAACGAGCGACGGCGCCATGCGAGAAAGTGCATCGAAAAGTTGAAGCCAGCCAACGTCATGAAGATCACCGCCGTGTACTCGATCAGCGGCGAATTCCAGTAACCGAAGCTGGCATCATGCGACGAGAAGCCACCCAGGCCCATCGTGGAACACATATGCATGAACGCATCGCTCCACGTCATGCCGGCCCACCGATACGCGAAGAAGCAAACGATCGAGATGCTGAAATAAACCGCGTACAGGGCTTTCGCGGTGTCGGCGATGCGTGGCGTCAGTTTGGATTCCTTCAATGGCCCCGCCGTCTCGGCCTTGAACGCCTGCGCGCCCCCGACCCCGAGCAGAGGCAGGATCGCAACCGCAAGAACCAGAATGCCCATGCCACCAAGCCATACCAGCAAGCTGCGCCATACGTTGATCGACAACGGCAGGTCATCGAGGCCAGTGAGGATCGTTGCGCCGGTCGTCGTCAATCCCGACATCGTTTCGAAGTACGCGCGAGTGAACCCGAGCGCGGGCAGATGCAGCAGCAGCGGCAAGGTCGCGAACGCCGGCAGTACGGTCCACGCCAGTGTGACCAAGAGAAAACCGTCGCGCGCCTGCAATTCACGCGCAAAGCGGCCGCGTTGCGAACACCAAAAACAATCCGGCGCCCGCAGTGACTACGACACCGATGTCATAAGCCTTCGCCGCCTTGTCATCGCCAACAATCGCGAACGCGAGCGGCACCAGCATCGTCGCGGCGAACATCATCAAGACGTAGCCGAGAACGTTTAAGACGGGGAGAATTGAACGGGCAGACGCACGCATAGTGGGATGCGGCGCGAATTATGCGCGGGTCTCGCGGCAGCGCTGGCGGCGCCCGGGCGAAGTCCGCGCGCTCACCAATCAGTTCAGGTGCACATCATCGACGCAGTCGACGCGTACGCCTGAACTGAATTATCTCCCATACAGCACGCTAGGCAGCCAGAGTCCGATGCCTGGAAACATGTACAGAAGAACGAGTGCGACTAATTGAATCCCCATGAATGGCATCATGCCCGCGAAGATCTGATTCAGCGTCACATGCTTGGGCGCGACACCCTTCAGATAGAACGCGGCCATCGCCACCGGCGGTGATAGAAACGCCGTCTGCAGGTTCAGCGCGACCAGCAGTCCGAAGAACAGCGGATCGATTCCGAACTTGGGCAGCAGCGGAATGAAGATCGGCATGAAGATCACGATGATCTCTGTCCACTCCAGCGGCCAACCCAAGATGAAGATGATGAACTGCGCCAGGATCATGAACTGCACCGGCGACAGCCCGAGCGACAACACCCACGTCTCCACTAATTCCTGGCCGCCAAGCAACGCGAACGCGGCCGAGAAGATCGAACTACCGACGAACAGCCAGCACACCATGGCGCTCGTCTTCGCCGTGAGGAACGACGAGTCCTTGACAATGACCCCCAACTCCTTGAGCGTGCGCACCAACGTGCCGCTACCCGGCGAGGTCTTCGCGATCGCTACATAGCGATACACCGCAGCCAGAATGAAGCCGCCAAAGGCTCCGACTGCGGCCGCCTCGGTCGGGGTGGATAGTCCAAATACGATCGACCCGAGAACCGCGAGAATCAGCAGCGCGAGCGGAAAAAACGATGACAGAAGCATCTTGAACACTTCGTGCCGTTGCCAGTTCCAAGTCCAGACCAACAACGCGATCAATGCCAGGCCCACACCGAAAACGGCCCACAACCAAATCGGCACTGGAAGCCGCTCGGCGGGTGGAGGCTCGGCAGTAGATTTTTCAGCGGCCTTTTCGGCTTGCACTGGCGCGGGAGCAGCTTCCGTCTTCTCCTCGCTGCTGGGCGGCTCCTGCAGGCCCGTCCCCTCCTCCTTCGGCTCCTGCACGCCACCTACTAAACCGGTGGATTCCTCCTTGACGTCCGCTCCGATTGCGCCACCCGCTTGCTCGAGCCCTGCGGTGTTTTCAACCACGGCCGGTGCGGTAGCCATTCGATAAGTCAAAGCCAGGATTGCGGCGATCGCCAGAATCGGCAGGAACGAAATGAACAATTGTCTGAGCGCGATCGCGGAAGGCACACCGAGGGAGCCTTTGGCAGCGCGCGCCAATCCCGTGATCGCATTGCCGCCACGCGCTGACAGCGTCTGCGCAAAGGCCGGCAACGCGACGCGGCGCTCGCTTGCCGACAACGGCGGCATCAATCGCGGCTTGAACTTCGCCAGAACGATGACGTAGCCGACGTATAGACCTGGCCAGCATGAATCCCGGAAAGAATGCACCCGCATACAACTGCACAACCGAAACGCCAGCCGTGGCGCCGTAGACGATCAGCAGCACTGACGGCGGAATCAGGATGCCGAGACAGCCACCGGCAGTAATGGCTCCCGCCGAGACCTTTATGTCATACCCGGCACGCAGCATCGCAGGAAAGGCAAGCAACCCCATCAGTGTCACGACCGCGCCGACAATGCCGGTGGCGGTAGCGAAGATCGCGCAGGTCACGATGGTCGCGACCGCGAGCGATCCCGGTATGCGCGCCAGTGCCAGATGAAGGCTCTTGAACAGGCGATCGATCAGCGCCGCGCGTTCCACCAGATAACCCATGAACACGAACAGCGGAATCGCGATCAGCACGTCGTTTGACATTACGTAGTACGCGCGCTGCACCATCAGGTCTAGGACCTGACGGACGGCGAGGTCAGGGTTCACGGTGCGATACGCGAGCCAGGCAAAGAACACCCCCATGCCCATCAGCGTGAACGCGGTCGGGAAGCCGAGCATGATCGCCACCACGATCAGCGCCAGCATCAGCAGTCCGAGATGCCCCAGATCTGCACGGCTCAGGTGCCCGTCGACGAAGTTGGACCACGGCGTGAAGATCAGCACCGTGACGATAATCACCGCCATTAGCACAAAGCCGAACCACAGTTCCTTGCGGATTTTCATTTGGGCGACTCCTGGCGCACGACGAATTCATCGAGCTTGTCGATGTCTTCATCCTTGACGTGCACCATCGCCTTCAGCTTGACGACGTCGACCTCCTCGACATCCTCCTCGCGCGAAGGCCACTCCCCCTGCCGTATACAGATCACGCAGCGGATGATCTCAACGATGCCCTGTACCAGCAGAAACGCACCTGCTAGCGGAATGACCGTCTTGAACGGATAGATCGGCGGTCCCTCGGCCGTGATATTGGAGGTCTCGTGGATCGCCCAGGACTCGGCCGCGTAGAAGTAGCCCGCATAGGTCAGCGCGAACACGCCGGGGATGAAGAACACGATGAACAGGATCAGATCGATCGTCGCCTGCGTGCGCGGCCGAAAGAATCCGTAAAGCACATCGCCGCGCACGTGACCGGACTTTGCCAGCGTGTAGGCGCCGGCCATCATGAACAAGGTGCCGTACATGATGATCATCACATCGAAGGCCCACGAATGCGGATGGTCCAGCACATAGCGCGAGAACACTTCCCAGGTGATCATGAAAGTGAGCGCAACGATCAACCAGGAAAACGCCTGGCCTACGAATGTGCTGATCTTGTCGACCGTAAGAAGCAGTTTCTGCATGTCTTGGCCTGCCCAAAAAAATCAGCCACCCGGACGTTGCCCGGATGGCCGATGACCGATGCAAATATCCTCAAGCCTTCTTGGGCTCAGCCTTCTTGGCTCCGAAGAAATGGCCGACAGCCATCCGACGGCTAACGTAGGTGTCCTGGTCCCACTTCACGACGCGTTCAGCAAACACCCGCTGAGAGTCGGCGATTTCCTTGAAGAGTGGATTTTCGGCTGATTTCTTTGCCACGATTCCGTCCCACAAGGTGAGCTGCGACTGCAGCACCGAATCCGGGGTCTTGTAGAACTTCACTTTGTCCTTGGTCTGCAGCTCAATGTAGTCCTTGGAATAGCGATCGATCTGTTTCCAAGACATATCGGCAGACGCTGCTTCGACGGCATTGGCGATGATGGCCTTCATTTTCGCCGGCAGGGCATCGTATTTCGGCTTGTTGAAAGTGATCTCGAAGGTCTCGGCGCTCTGGTGATAGCTCTGCAACATGCATACCTTGGATACATCGGGGAAGCCAAGCAGGCGGTCCGAGGTGGCGTTATTGAACTCGGCGCCATCGAGCAGACCGCGGTCCATGGCCGGCACGATCTCACCGCCGGGAAGTGCATTGACCGCAGCACCCATCGCCGTGAACAAGTCGATCGCAAGGCCGTTGGTGCGGAATTTAAGACCCTTGAAATCCTCTGTCTTGGTAATAGGCTTCTTGAACCAGCCGAGCGGCTGCGTCGCCATCGGTCCGTACAGGAAAGACACGACGTTGCCGCTGATGGACGAATAGAGCTTTGCCAGCAATTCCTGGCCGCCGCCGTACTTGTGCCAGGACAGCAGCATGTTGGCGTCCATACCAAATGCCGGGCCCGAATTCCAAAGTGCCAGCGCATTCTGCTTGCCGTAGTTGTAACCCAATACTCCGTGTCCGCCGTCCAGCGTGCCCTTGGACACTGCGTCCAACAGTCCGAAGGCCGGCACGACCGCCCCCGCCGGTAGCACTTCGATCTTCAGATCGCCACCGGTCATGTCGTTGACTTTCTTCGCGTAGTCCTGCGCGTACTCGTGGAAAATATCCTTCGAGGGCCAGGTGCTTTGCCAACGCATCGAGATCGGGCCTTGTGCTTTTGCGATCATCGGAAACCCGAGCGCCACTGCGCCAGCGCCCGCTGCGCCGGACAGAAATTTGCGGCGTTTCCCGACTGAGGACGCTGTGTCCTTCTGCTCGTCTTTTATTTTGAGAAAGTTCATGAAGTCTCCTAGGTAGTGCAACTATCGTGTCAAAAACTGGTGCGACTCCCACGTCGGCCGTCAAAGCGCCATTGATCCCCTGGCAAGCGGCAACTGCAAGAGTCGCAAGAACAAATGCCGCAGGCGCGCATTCTATTGAATGCGCTGCCCGCTGTGACGAACCTTTGGTGAACTTCGCGTAAGTCCCAACCAGTTTGTCCGCCGCAGTGCAGCAACCTAACTGAAAAACCCCAGGCCTACGGTGATT
>CAWBRQ010000009.1:0-119238 GCA_963791315.1 uncultured beta proteobacterium | reverse complement strand
CTAAGTTAAGTATCTCATTTTATATCAACATACAATTATCTGAATGTTAATAATTTTAGATAAGAACAGCTTTAGCATAGTAATTTACCATTCTACCTGTGAAAGCTGAACATCTAGTGTTATCCAAGGTTCAGAAAGAAGAACTATTTGATTTCATGAATGAAACAAAGAACAAGGAAGAATACAGAAGAGCATCTGCGATAAAACAGAAGCTGGAAGGAATACCATATAGAACCATAGCCAAGAATCTTGGATGTTAATTACAGGAACGTATACAATTGGATAAAAATACAAAAAATATGGATTGAGATGGTATAAGAAGCAAAAGAAGAAATGCTGGTAGAATACCAAAGATATCATCTGTTAAGAACAAGCTGATGATAAAAGAAATAATATCAAAGTCTCCTACAACTTTTGGATACCTGAAGAATACTTGGAGTATTAGACTTATTAGCAGCATATCTTACTTCAATTCTAGGATGAATGTTAGTCCAATGCAGACATGGAGAATTGTTCATGACCTTGGCATAGTCTCCAAAAAACCAAAACTATCCTTGAACATGAGGCAGATTATGAAGAAAAGAAGAAAACCATAGACAATTACAAGAAGGTATCTTCAGCACTTTTAAAAAAGGATTCTACTTGGATTCGAAGATGAGACATGGCTACACTTCCAGCCATATATAACAAACAATTACATGATGAAAGGCTACCAGCAAAAGATATTTCATAAAGGCTCAAACTCAAAGATTAACGTATTCATAACACTTACTCTATCCTTCAAACAAAATCAAATTCAAAATAACCAAATCCAGAAAAAGTAAGGATTTCATAAACCATCTTAGAAGCATAAGATCCTTATGTGAAAAGAAACAAAGTAAAACGATTCATCCTAGTAATAGATAATGCTTCATTTCATGTAAGCAAAAAGACAGAACGATTCATAGAAAAACAATCAGAAGATTGGTTGACTGTAATATTTCTACCAAAACGTTCACCAAATCTAAACCCAGTTGAGACAAGAGTGAACAGAAATCTGAAGAAGGATGTATGTGCCAATCATAACTATGAAACAGAAGAGAATTTGATAAACGCAGTAAGAAAGTATCTTAGATCTATAGGTAGTTGGCCTAAATTATGATAATTGCAATTTCAGAATGTCTACAGAAACGCTAGATCACGGTCTACTGGGACCATGCAATGAAATTTTGTGATGCAAATTGCTTCTGCTTCTTGATCATGTGCGCCGATACCTTCGTTCTGCTCCCTTGGTTGCCGATGTGATCGTTTTCTTTTAGCTACGGTAGTTCCCTAAAAGGTATTGCTTATCTTGGAAATTATTTGGCCATAAGACATTACTTTTGATGATGGAAACGATTCCACATACATACACAGGAATCTATCTTTCTTTCTGTTAACGCAGTAACACCAGATATACACTGTTCCCTAGGTCTTCTAGTTTCAAACAAAACATGTTATCGTGGGTAATGTCTCGAGGAGAACAATCTGTCCTAAATTGTTGCTGTTTAATTGCTGGAATCAAGCAGTGCAAGTAAAAAATGCTTGATTTAATCATCACAGTATTGTTGATATTTTGAAAAATTGACGTCTGTTATATTATCCAGCAAGTAATTTTCCATTATTATCAACCGCCAGTACAAACATCACATTTTGTTTATCTGCAGATAAAGCAGACAAACAGATTTCCTTTAGGAAATTACGTTCTTTTTCAGTCAATATCAGCCAAGTTTTAATACTCGGTATATATGAAATGGATGAAACAAACTATTAGTATTGTAGATCATTCTTCCATAAGAAGTCAATAATCATTTTCTACATTAATGTAGCAGGAAAATCAATACTAAAAAGATGAAAGAAAGACAAAAGATCACGTCAAAGGTCTTCCAGTATTCGGCATAGTAGCATCGTTGACGGATCAAAATAACAAGGAATTGAGGACTACAACTTAAGAGCTATTTTTATTGATAAATGGCTCTGTCGAAAACCATCTATTCTTGATAATATAAAAACCATGTAATATGGCAGCATGCGGTGCTTTGATTTTGCAATGAATTCGAGAGATAAGAAATAAGATATAGCACATTCATGGTTTGGATAGGAAGTAGCAGGATTCGCACTTTAGTATATCATATACTATAGGTAATCTATACTATAGGTAATTGAAATTAGAGTGGTGTTGACAATCTGAACTTAGACTCCTTTTAAATCCGCTTGTATTTTACCTTCTTGTTTAGTTTCATCTTTTACAACTTCAAATGGAATTGTATACTCAGATTTATCCCTTGAATATAGTCATCCTGAGCCTGTAATATGAGGAACAAGTTCATACAAAAAGAAATAGTAAGGGCCAACTGGCTGGCTGTTATTATTATAAAATTTGACTATTAGCTAAAGCAACTTGATTAACGAAGTTTCACATTGACAACCAAATGATTGATTGCATATTGACTTTCCTTTTATTTAGATTAATTCTCCGCATAATCCGTCTGGTCGATTTTAAATAGTATGTCGACTTGTATAAAATTATTGATAAAACAAAAAACAGGTGAGGATTATGATAATATTGTTAGCATCCACTGGGATAACTATGACTATTGCCATAGCAAATGTAGCATTGGCACAAAGTAGTAGTGGTAGTATGCACCGTAGTCATCAGTTAAACCCAGCCCGGAGGAGGAAATAGCACTCTACCATACACCATATTCAATCCACAAAGTGTGCAGGTTAAACAAGGTCAGAGCGTAATGTGGTATAACCCATCGAAGGTAGGAGAGCCACATACTGTAACATTTGCCTTGGACGACAGACAAAACCAGATCTAAGTGCAACATTCGCTGTACGGAATTCATCTAGTTTCGTGCCTATGCCTCCTAATTCTACTAGTGAACCTGTGATTGTTCCAAATAGTCAGAATCCATCAATGAGTACTATACTCGGATCAAACGCAATAGCATCTAATCCAGTAGTAATAGCTTCAGCGGGTAATGTAACACATCTAAGTCATAATGCTGCCTTATTCTGTAAAAGGCAATGAAAAACTTGTAAACTCACGGTCTTCTATTCCCAAAGGGGATGGGGCCACCTAATGGAAGCACAGACTTTACATTAACATTTGAAAGAGCCGGAACATACAACTACTATTGTATATTGCACCCGTGGCAGAAAGGAAAGGTTATAGTACAGGAGAGTGTAGAGCATATGCACAGAAGCTTTACTACTATATGGCGACTTCGGCTCCTACTGCGATAGCTGGAATATTGCATCTTGTATATGCGTCAAATGTAATTGATAGATCTCCATTGTTTGGTATATTCTTTATAGTAGCAGGGTTAGCGCGGACTGTTTTGGGTATTACCTATGATAAAGCAGTGGGGAAGATTGTGGTATTACATAGGAATAGGCGGTACTATGGTGCTAATCGTCCTTTATGCAATAACAAGGGTACCAAATCCAAACAGGAGGAAGAGCCTTGCCAATAAGCACAACAGGAATGGAAACCATATTGCTAGAAGCCGCCATATATAGTAATAGCAGCAGTAATATTAGTTAAAGAAAGAAGACTAAAGGTTAGTGAAAGGAAACAGCTAAGATAAACAAAGTGTGTCTACTATCGAAAATAAAGTATTAGGCATGTTAGATACTGTTTAGAGATGTTAAATAAACGGCTCTTTATTATGTCATTAGCTTGGATATGACATCATCATCATCCTCACCTTCAAACGAATTCGAAAAAAACTCGAATTCAAAGCAACGACAACAGCAACAGATAGAGCTGTTGGATCAGGCCTACCATAACTGCTGATTCATTACATTCACCTGCTACAAAAAATCCTATGATTTTGGCTTATACAAATACATGAAATATCTAAAAGTGCAGACAGTTGACGAAGTACTAAAAAATGCGGACAAACCAATGCTTATCAAAGCTCGAATCATAGAATATATTGTAACGTTACGAAATCCACCTTACAACCTAACATATCAAATGCTCAACATGTATACTATCATCCATTACAACATTTTCTGCCATGAATGATGTAAGTCTAAATCGAAAGAGAATTACACGATACCTAGGAGAGCCGACAGTGGCACATAGAAATCGTGCCTATGCCACAGAAGAGGGTTCTGTTAACTTAGCGTCTGCCTACAGCAACATGAAAAAGTATTCCAGTCGGACAAAACTAGGTATTAACTTTTTCACTCATATTATTTCTTAGTAATTATTGTGTTCACTAAATGTCTAATAAAATGTTAGCGTTCCCTCTGACGCTTTGCTTTTAAAAAGGCAATTTGGTTTAGAAACACAGGTGGATAATCCTGAGAATAATATTGTGGAGCCAAAAGAAGTAGACATTGAAATTGACAAGATATTATTAGAACAAGATAAACCAGCAACAACCACCAAAGCCAAGGTTTACAGACCAGTAAGCAAATTGTCTCAAGATGTTTATACCTTTTAATCATTGTTCGAATTGGAATAATAGAATTGGCAATGTGACTGATATTTATTACCTATAGTTGCAATCAAATATGGAAGAGGATTTTTAATTCATATGGGAATAAGTCTTGACGAAAGAGAGTATAAAACTTGGATTGATATTATAAGAAGAGTTTGTTTGACAGGTTATAAGACTTTAGCTGGTTTTTGATAAGTAATACATTTGAATTATCAATCAAGTGATCATTACTCTTTTCTACATCCAGACCGAGATGCCTGCCTATTTGTCAAAAAAAGGGCTACTATAATTAATTGCTAAAGCAGATCCAAATCTTGTCACAGATTTTGATAAAGCAATTACGACGCCTAACTCCTCTAGTTTTCTACTATTGATATATATAATTAGAATATTATAGTTTCAGGCGCTATACAACATCGGTGGAATAAAAGTCAAATCTGTCTTGGATCTTGTGTCGTATTCTGAAAATCCGAAATTCGGAGGTACGTTCGTTCAAGTCTTGATTTGCTTGAATCATTGATGGAGATAACTAATTGCAATATCTACCACTAGCGAAGATCAAATCTTGCTCCTTTTGACAAAATAGATAAAAGTGGAGACAGTTGAGGTAGCGGAGATTGTTTGGGATATCATTTAGTTTAGATTTAGATTCTATTTTGACACTACTGTTAATTCCATTTAATCTAAAAAGGACCGGATTCAGATTAAATGGCTAATGAGTTTATGTCATAAAAATCTGAAAGTGTCATTTGCTTTGAATCCCGGATACTAAAAATTATAAATTGTGCCGACACTACTCTGAAGGAACCCTTCTAACATAGTCTGGTGAATTACTTTTAACTGCATCCATCCTGTAGAATGGCAAGGTATGATATATTTCGGCTTGCGCTTTTGTAATTCTAGTGTGCCTATACCAATTAAGATAACTATGCTGACATACTCCCAACTAGATAGTTTCTCATATTCAGATTGAAGTGTTTTGTTCTGAAGTAATCAGTTATTTTATCCCTGAAATCTACGAATGAATGATGGTAGTTGAGGATCAGAATGTCATTCTTGGAAATGTTCCAGCATTCTTCAAGTACCATGAATTCAGGTGATGCTGTTGGCAACCATATTGGTATCAAGTTATTCTTGTGTTCTTCAAAATACGCTCTAACCTTCTTTGATTTATAATGTTGTGGAGCCTTGTCCAAGAACAGATAGCATTTTGGAAATTTGTAATGTATTTGTTTTAGGTAATCGAAGAACGAATTTTCATTAAATTTGTCGTATTGTCTGAAGAACTGCTTTCACTATACTTAGTGCTCCAAAAAGACAAGAATGTTTGTGAGAACAAGTTACAGTAACTATTGGCCTTGTATTTCTTTTCAATCCATACCTTTCGTACAATAGAATCAAAGAAGAAAAATGATTCATCTAGGAATACGCTGTAACAAATCCCTCAGGAAGATTATCTAGTATTTATTTTCTGTGCTCTTTTTGAATGCTCCTCTTTTTCTTCTTTTGAAGCTGTGTTAATATGTATTCTTCTTGGCACCTTCAATTTATTGCGGCGGGCGGTTGTCCGCCCTGTTTGCGCAAAGGCTACTCGCCCGCGTCCTCAAGTCAACGCTCGCTGCGCCCGCGCGGATCAGGCATTCCGCCATCAACCCGCCATCCACCGGGATCACAGCGCCGGTCAGAAACGACGCCGCCGGCAGGCACAGGCTCAAGGTCATGTGCGCGACTTCCTCGGGGTCGCCAGGTCGCGGCCGAGCGCGGTGCGGCGCTTGGCGTAGATCGTCTTGTGCTCCTCGGAAATCCGCTCGGTGATCGCGGTGCGGATCGGACCGGGGCAGATGCAGTTCACGGTGATGCCCTCGCGGCCGAGCTCGACGGCGAGCGAGCGCGTCAGCCCGGTGACGCCGGCCTTCGCCGCGGAATAGGGACTGTGCGACGCGGTAGCGCCGAGCGCCTCGGTAGAGGCGATATTGACGATCCGCGGGCATTTCGATCGGCGCAGATACGGCAATGCAGCACGATCCCATTACGCCGATGCGCGGTCAGCATGACCGCAAGTGCCCTGGTCCAGGCGTCGTCGTAACCCTCATCGTCGATCGCGACGCGCACGGAGATGCCGGCATTGTTGACGATGATATCGAGCCCGCCGAAATGCGCGGCGACGTCATTGACGACCTTGACGATGTCATCCGCCCTGGCAACGTCGAGCGTCCAGGCTCTTGCCGTGCCACCACGATCTGCGATTTCACTCACTACCGCCTGCGTGCCGTCAGCGCTGAGGTCGGTAACGGCGACGTTGGCGCCCTCAGCCGCGAAAATATGCGCGGTGGCGCGGCCCATGCCGCTGGCGGCGCCGGTGACGAGAACGGTGAGGCCTTTCACTGAACGGCTGAGCTCTCTGACATCGAACTCGCTGGGAGATGAAGCGGGGTGTGTTGCAGGATTGACAAGGCTGGCACCGATCCGCAGACAGGTCAAACAACAACATGACGGGAGCAAGCGCGCCATGAACGAACTCGATTTCGGCGGCAAGCAGGTGCTGGTGGTCGGCGGCTCCAGCGGCATCGGCAACGGCATCGCGCAAGCGTTCCGCGCCAGGGGCGCGCGCGTCCATGTCTGCGGCACACGCGCCAGGGCGAGCGATTATTCAGTTGAGGACGGATCGGACCTCGAAGGGTTGGACTATTCGCAACTCGACGTCAGCAATGCGCAAGCCATCGCGCAATTCGAACCGCCACTTGCAAAACTCGACGTGCTGGTTCTGGCACAGGGCGCGGTGATTTACCGTCGCGGGGAATTCGAGATGGACGGCTTTCGCAAGGTGCTCGAAGTCAATCTGATGAGCCTGATGGCGTGCGCGACCAAATTCCATGCGATGCTCAGCGAAAGCAAGGGTTCACTGATCATCGTCTCTTCGACCGCGGCCTATCACGCGACAAAGGGCAATCCGGCCTACAATGCCTCGAAGACCGGCGCGGTCGGGCTGACGCAGGACGCTGGCGCAAGCCTGGGCAGAGCACGGCATCCGCGTCAACGGCATCGCGCCGGGCTCGTCGATACCAAGATGACAAAGGTGACGACGGCAAATCCGAAGCGGCTGGAAGGCGCGCTGGAGCATTCCGCTGAAGCGGCTCGGCACGCCGGCCGACATGGCCGTCGCCGCGCTGTTTCTGGCCTCGCCCTGTCGTCCTACATCGTCGGACAGACCCTCGTGGTCGATGGCGGCTTGATTTTATAGCCGCAGGAACCGGAGCGAGCGCCGCCGGTTACACCTGCAGCGACAATGAGGAGTGACCGAGATGGACAAGGATCGGATTGCAGGTTCGGCCAAGGATTTTGCCGGTAAGGTTGAAGGTGCTGTTGGCGATATCGCCGGTGACCCTAAAACGGAGGCTTCGGGCCGCGCGCGCGAAGCGGCCAGCAGTCCGAAGTTGCATGGACAGGCCAAGGATGCCGCGCGCGATGCGGCCGATACGGCCATGAACTACGCCAAGGACGCTTACGAAAAACCTGCCGAAACGCTGCGCGGCGGGCAGGAGGCTATTCTCAAGACGGTACAGGAAAATCCGCTGGGGTCGCTGCTGGTCGCCGGCGGTATCGGCTTCGCGCTCGCGCTGCTGCTGACACGGCCTGCGGCACCGCCGCCGCCGTCACCTGGCGGTACCGTCAGGCGTCATGACCACTCGCCCGTCATCCCCCGATGTGCAATTGCACTCGGGCGACGCCGACAGGTGGACCGTGGGATCTCGAAATTCTACGCGACATTGTTGGGCCGGAATTGCGGTTGCGGTGCTGGCGCATCCCCGGAATGGCTACGACGATCTCGTAAAAAGCCGGGCCCTTCCCCGATCGGCCGACTTGGCCGGCGGACGCGGCGCTGAAGGGTCCCGGCGGCCGTGGCGGCGGTGCCATCTGCGGCTGCCGTGGCGGTGAGCCGCCGGAACCGAAGAGATCCCGTAGCGACGTATATTGGTCTGGGTCTGGGTCTGGGTCGGGATCTGGGGCTGAGCCGGCCGGAACTCCCTTCTCTCCGGTGGAGGCTTGGCGTGCCGAGGCGGCACCGGCCCCTGGTGCGGTGCCATCCGGCGTGGTGGAGGCGACCGCGTCTCGCCCTGGCCTGCTCGCGGCCGATCTCGCGGCGTGGCCAGGCGAACTCGTCGGCACGGCCGGCGGGCGGCGCGAGCGGCTCGCCCTTCACCAGTAATGCGCGCGGCGAGCGCATCGACGGAGGCGGGCCGCGAGCCGGGGCCGCCGAGCATTGATCGGTGCCGACGGAGGAAGGCGACGAAGGCAGGAACGGCCCTGCCAGTGGCCGCGGCGCCGGCTGGCCGGGCACGGCATCGACATCGGGGGTCGAGGTCGTCGGCAGCGCGATCGGCCCGGAGCGCGCGGCCAGAGCCGCGTCACCTCCCGCTCGACGACGTCCGAGCTTCCGCGCGCCGGCCTTGGTGAAGAACACGCCGTCATCGGTGCGCAGCTCACCAGGCTGGCCTTCGAAGTCGGGACCCTTTTGCATGAAGCGGCCGGCTTCGTCGACGAACCCGTCCGAGGCATCGACATAGGTCGTTCCGGCCTTGGCGGAGGCCTCACCATAGAGCGCATCGAGGAACAGCATGTCCGCCGTCCCCTTCTGGCCGCGGATCGCGGGCAGGCTGACCCACAACACCGGCACCCCCTTGCTCTTCAGCACGCCAATCATCTCTTCGATCTTCTTGCTGTAGAGTTCGACCCAGCGTTCGTCGCGGAATTCATAGACGCCGCTCGCCGAACGGGCGGTACGCTCGGGCGCTGCGCTCTGCGGCGCATCGGCGGCGTCATCCGGCGACAATTCGCTGTCGACCGGCTTGTCGTCAGGCTTGGCCGCGGTGTCGGCGCCGCTGCCGGGCTTTGCGTCCGGCTTGGCGCGCGCGTCCTTCTTGTCGTCTTTCTTGTCGGCCTTCTTCTCATCCTTCTTCTCGGCGACGGGCTCGCGGATCGAGGCGCGATCGTTGAGACCGAGCATGACGACGATCGCGTCCGGCTTCTCGGTCGCGAGGATGCCCCCTGGCGGCGGCGGCCCAGTCGGCCGGCTCGCCCTTTGGCTGATATCTGATCAGGCCGGAAACGGTCTTGTGCTTGCGGATGACGCCCATATCGGGCTGCTCGGTGTAGGCATCTTCCAGACCGTAAGCGAGCCAGTCGGGCCATTAAATCACCGAGTACCAGCACGTTGCGCTCGGCTGCGGCCTCGCGCTTCGCCGGCGGCGGTGCGCGGCCGAGTCGGCCTGGCCTGGTGCTCTGTCGAGGGTGCGCACCATGGTGCTGCACGCCACCACCAGCACAAGCGCCAGCGATCCTCGGCGGTGCAGCGGATCAACAACATCACCGGCATTTCACCATCACCGCCGCCGCCGGATCTGTCGGCGATGTCGAGCAGGTTGCAGCAGGTCGAGCATCGGCGACAGCCTGGTCACGAAGGCCGCTGTCGATGGTGAAGTCGGCCTTCCGGCATTGCAGCATGCAGAACAGCCTGTGATCAATGCCCTTCGTCGGCATTGCAGGCGTTCATCGAGATCGGTGTATTCGAAACCGGATCGACTGGTTTCTGCTCCAGAACAGATGGAATCGAGTACGTACGCGTTCGCGGCCGCATGGAAGCATTGATTGCCGGCGAAGACGAGTTGCGATGGCATAGTGGACAACCGTTGAGATGACGCAAAGCGCAGGTGCCAGTCTGTCGTTCGCCGATTTGCGGGACGCTTTGAAGGCGCGCACCAAGGAACTCGGTCACAGTCAACATGTTGATTTGAACAAGACACTGCGCTACCTGACTGCCCTACCGGACGGTGCACATACACCGGAGAGTATCGATGCGTTGATTCAGCTTGGCAGAAATTTTTTCTTTGCAGCTCAGCCAATGGAAGGATTACAGGCGGCATCGGTCGCATCGCGACTAGCCACATTAGCGGACGAAAATTTGTTGCTGGGTGAGGCAAAGGGACTAGAAGGGCTGTGTTTGTCCGACCTAGGTCGATTCACGGAGGCAACCGTTGCGCATGGCGAATCCTGGAGGCTCGCGCGGATGCTTGGAAACATCGAACTGGAAGGGTGGGCCATAAAAAGAGTGGGCGATTTATGGGCAGCAATGGCACAGTTCGATGCGGCGCTGAGTTATCTCAACCGAGCGTGCGAGTTAGCAGCCGAGCATGGATTGATTGATCTGGAACGTGAGTCACGTAACAACATGGCGGGTTACGCGATTCAAATAAGGGAACCAGTAGTTGGGCTACGCGCACTGGCGCCACTCGTAACGGATGCGCCTAGCAATTGGGACGACGTTCTTAGACAAGCAAATGCGCATGACACGTTAGGTCAACTGTATTGGTTGACCGACGACCTAGCTCGCCGCGGTTCATGCGCAGGAGTCGGGTCGCCTGGCCAAACTCGCGGGGGTGACCAGAACAATAAAGTGCAACGAAGCGTTGCTCGGCCTCATAGACGTGAAGTCAGGCGCGGTTGAACGAGGGTTGGCCGCAGTTGAAGAGGCGTTGGCCTTCGCCAGACAAGTCGATCAAGTCCATGTAGTCGAGTATCTCGCGATGTGTGCAGACGCGTACGAAGCCGCGGGTCAATCGGATAAGGCGTTGGAGTATCTGAAGGAACTTGTTGAGTGGAAAAGGAAATCGCTGGATACGGAAGTTGTGCCCCTGCAATACGAAGGTCTTGCAGATGCTCTGCAATTCCAAACCGGTAGCTCTGCATTCGACGACACCCTGCTTGTCAAATCGCACCGCTTGCAGGCTGGGCTTCAGCAACGGATTCAGCATCTTGTTGAGACGTCCGTCAACGCCGAAGCGGCCAATGGGCATGATCTTTATCGCACATTTCGGGTCGCCAAACTCGCACGCTGCCTCGCGTCCGTGATTGGCTGGGACGAAGAACGGCTTGCTGCGCTCACGTTGGGAGGTCAGTTGTGCAACATCGGAATGATGGCGATCCCTGCGCGCATTCTGCAAAAGAAACGAGGATTGTCAGACGGCGAGTTGCAGGTGATGCGTGCGCACACTCAATACGGAGGAGAACTGCTGCGCAAATCGAAGTTGCGGATCCTGAGTGTTGCCGCCGTCGTCGCCGAGCAGCATCATGAACGCTACGATGGCAGCGGTTATCCTCGGGCGCTAAAGGGTGAAGCAATTGCCGAAGAGGCGCGTGTGGTTGCAATCTGCGACGCGTTCGACGCTATGACTCACGGTCGCCCTTGGCGACCGGATCCGCTATCGATTCAAGCGGCCTTGAACGAGCTCAAACGAGAGGCGGGCTGCCAATTCGACGCCGGCCTCGTTGACTCTTTCGTCGACTTTGTTCAGCGCGAGTTCTGGAAGCACGATAACTTCGAGACATTTCTCGCCGAGGGCGCCGATGAGCTCGAATACATTCGGGTGCGCAGCAGAATGGAAGCGCTCATCGTTAGCGGCGGAAAACGGGCGCACGCATGATGGTCGCGGTATTTGCCATGATGTCGCTCGCCCTGACCTTCGGGTGGTTAGGCCGTCGTTGGCTCGCTGTTGCATTCTTCGCGTTGTGCCTGGCGCTGTCGATAGGACTGTTCCTCTTTGAGATCTACAGTCCCGAGTACGGATTCCGAATGCCGTGGATCCAGACCCAGCTCGAACGTGTGCCAGGGCCGCTGGCATGGATCGTGAACGCCAGATCGGCGATGACTTCGCAACGCTTGCTTGCGTCGCTCAACTACGTGTTATCTACTGCTCGTGATGCTCGTGATCGCAGGCATTCTCACTGCTGCGATGACGCTTCAGTATGTAAACGGCGAGTTGCCTTGCCCGCTCTGTTTGCTCGAGCGTGTTGCGATGTTGGGTGTGTGCTTCGGGATCATGCTGAACTTCCGGCGCGGATTTTCGTATCAGAACACCGGATTCAGTTTGCTGTCCGCTATCTTGCTGCTGGTGATTGCCGTGCGCCAAAGTCTGCTCGACATCTACCCGCGTCCGGGTCACGAATACATCGGCAGCGCGATCTTCGGCATCCATATGCCGGTATGGTCGATCATCATTGCGTTGTGCCTGCTGACCGCTTACGCAATCAAGCTTGCGATCTTAGGGGGCGACGAGTACTTGCGCGCAGCCGATGTAACCGAGTTTCCGGCCGTCAGGAAGCTCGCATCCGCACTGAGCGTCTACATCGTCCTGATCTGCGTGGTGAACCTAGTCTCGGTGATATTGCAATGTGGCCTCGGCGAGTGTCACACCTTCAGCTACAAACTGCTGCAGTAGCTAGCGAAAGCTTGCTCTCGTCGATTTCATAGCAGGCAAGCACTCGTCCGACCGCGTCGAACAGGGCGTTCGTATTGTCTTCGGTGATGATTCCGCTGTGGACGAAGTAGTCTATGAAGCGCGATGTGTTGAAGAAGTACGACCGCGGAAGGTCGGCCAGTGCTAGGTAGTGCACCTCGTACGCATAGCGGGCGAGCTCGCTGACGAGTCCCAGATTCTCGTCGAAGTGATGGCGCACGTTAGATCGGACATACATCTGCATTTCTTCGCCGGGTAGCAATCTTCGAGCACATCAGGTTGGACAGATAGTCGCCGACTCTCGACAGTGTTTTGCGCGCGAGCATGGCCGGAAGTTCGTTCGAGCTTAGTGCGAGACCGGCTGTTTCCGCATCCATGGCGCGCGCTACTTCAGGTATCGCCGCGATCGTCCGCGCAAAACAATCGCCGAGTTCAGCGCGAGCTTCTCTATAGGCGTCCTTGTTCTCGTCGGCCACACGCAGGAATTTTGCAGCGTGCGCCAAATGTCCCCATTCGTGCATCACGCGCGAGCCCAAGCCCAGCCGAAAGTACGGAGGCGCAGGGGCCGCAAGACGGTCAAAGTTCTCCTGCTGCAGCTTGTGTGCCACCGCGCGTCGAGCTGGGTCTAGATAGGTACCGCCTGTCGACGCCAATACGCCGTAACTTCTTGGAAGCGCACCAACATCGGTAACGCGTTCCAGAAATTGACGCGAACGCTCGTCTATCGTGCGCAGGTCCCCGTGCAAGCTCGCAACCGCAGAATCGCTCGCGTTGACGAGCGCGCGCCTCATCCACCGAGGATCATTCATCTCTGGCGACCACACCGTCGTCCCGTCGGGCGCCACAACGATGACATGCGCCCGCGTCTGCTGCAGCCAGTCGCATAGGGCATCTACCGTGGGTGAACGCGCGGGCACGGCGGTCGGTGCAGTGACTTGAATCGCAGTGTTAACTGCGTGTTCGCCGGCGTCGCAGAGGGCGGTCACCTGCGGTTGTAAGCGCGTTGGCGCATACAGTCCGGCCCCCTCGAGCACTTCCAAATACGGCTCGCCAATGTCCTGCTGTGGTTCGCGCAGCGGAATGTGCAGCAGCTGATCGATCCAGTTGAATGCATCTGCCAGTGCAGTGAAACACTGCGCATCCGGCCGCTTCGCGCGCGCTGCTGCGCTGGCAAACGCGCTGCGGCTTGCATCATCGCGGTCAAACCAGTAACTCAGGTTGTAAACGAGCGCAGATCGCATTGAACCCAGCAGCGCCAACCGGTCCACGTGCACCAACATGTACGCGACGTACTCCGGATGCGTATCCAGGTCGGACTGCGTACAGCAGCGAAGACGTGCCGTTGAACGGGTCCGTGTACGGAAAGATGCCACGCTGTTCGGAAATGATCACAAGATTTGTCTGGCGCGGCGGAAACCATGACTCTGGCGCCCGCGCAAAGAGATCGCGACAGCGTTGCCAGTACAGCGCGGTGCCGCGCTCGAGACAATCAATTTGCGCGGCTGACAAGCGGCCTTCAGTAATCAGCAGTTCGGCGAATTCCGGCTCCAGTCCGTGCTCATCGAGTAGTTCTGCAGGAACGACCACGATGCTTGGATGGGCCAGTGCAAACCGATGTAGTGCGGGTGAAATCGCCATGCGGTGAATCTATCATCGCAAGTTGCTGCGAGCGGCGCAGAAAACCGCCAAGGATTGAGCGGAAATGTCGTGCGATTTCGAGCGAGCGTCCGACCTGATTTGACGCTAATCCGATCGGATTAGCTGATGGTCCAAAACCCAGTAAATACGCGGCCTTAGCGGCGCCGCCGAAAACCAAAGGGTAGCGACGCACTCATCCTTCCCCACGAGTTATTTTTTACTCGAACGCAGGCACAGTTTGCCTCCGGTAAGCCTTGCAAATCCCTTAGGGAGAGAACAATGACGGACAGACTTAACGCACGTATCGCGATCCCGCTGCTTGCAGTGGTGGGAGCGCTTTCGGGCTGCGGTGGTGGTGATACTGGAACCACCACAACGCCGGCACAGACTCAGGTAGCTGCGTCGACGTGCGCAACTCCGCCACAAGCTTTTACGCAAACCGTATGGCCAAGCATGAGCAGCACCTGCGTGGTGTGTCACCGCGCAGGCGCAGTTGCCAGCGGCACACGACTCGTATTCGCGGCCGGCGCTACGACGGAAGTGAACTACGGAATATTGCGGACCTTTGCGGCGGCTAACGGCGACCTGCTGATGTCGAAGACGATCGGCCTGCCGACGCACAGTGGCGGCGCGCCGTTCAGCAATGCGAACTCGCAGCAATACAAAGATCTTGCATCGTTGCTGCCTAAGCTGAAGGAAAGCTGCAGCAGCGAGGTGATCGCTACCGGAGAGTTCTGGACAAAAGTGCAGTTTGCAGACAACGCGACGGTGCTGCAGAAGGCAGCCAACCTCTTCCAGGCACGCAATCCAACCCCAATGGAAAAGGCAGCAGTCGCCGGCGGGGGCGAGACAGTGCTTCGCCAAACGATCTCGGGCTACATGGATAACGGACCGGTGTTTGATGCCTTCCTGCAAGAGGGCGGTCAGCTCCAGTTTCTGTCGGCTGGCGTCGTTGCCTTCGGAAACAACAGAGGCCTGAACGCCAGATGACTACCCGGCGTCGGCTACGGCAGTCATCAACAACCAGAATGCACCGGCGGGTGTGCGGGCGCGTGTTGCCACAGGCATCCAGATGGAGCCGGTCAACACCCTGAAGTACATCGTCAAGAACGATCTGGACTGACAGGCAAATCGTCACAGCCAAGTACACCGTCCTGAACAGCATCACGGCGACGACGCTTGGCGCGCAGGTTCAAGGTACTTACATGAACCCGGCGGACGATAACGAGCTTCTGCCGGCCATCATGCCGAACCTGCGGTCGCCCGACGGTCTGCGGGAAGCGGCAGGCGTGTTAGTGACGCAGGCTTTCCTCGATCGTTTCCCCAGTACGGATACGAATGCTCATCGTCATACCGTGAGCGAGATGTCGAAGCGATTCATCGGGTTGTATATCCCGTTGCTGGCATCGCGGCCGCTCGAGGATGGTGTCTTCAGAAATCCGGTTCAGGACAACCCCGGATGTTCTGTCTGTCACGACGTCATGGATCCGATGGCAGGAACGTTGCACAACTGGGCGCCTAACAATCGCTACCGTCCGAATGGCCAGGGTATGGCCGCGGATATTCTGCCGAACTACTACAAGTCGACCGACTTCATGGACACGCCGAAGGGTGGCGAGTACTACAACCCGATGGGCGGCTTGGGCGGCACAGGCGACAAGTGGTTCAGGGATCGTAAGACCCCGGGCTACGGCGCCACGATCATGCCGAGTGCCTACGACAATCCGAAGGCAGCGGAGTGGCTGGGCGCGCAGTTTGCGGCGGACTCCCGTTTCGCCAAAGGTGCGGTGGGCTTCTTCTACAAGATAGTGTTCCAGCGCGAGGTGCTGCAACCGGTCCTGGATGCGAATGCACCCGATGGTGCTGCCCGCCTGGCTGCCTACAACGCGCAGCAGGAAGAGATCACCGAGCTGGCTGCACGCTTCGCGGCTGACGGTTACAGAGTCAAACCCTTGTTGGTTGACCTGCTGCTGAGCAAGCAGGCGCGCGCCAACGGAATCGAAGGTACGGTTACCGCAGCGCGGGCTTCCGCTCTTGCCGAGATTGGCAGCGGCACGCTGCTCTCAGCGGGACGGCTGAACCGGAAGGCGATGGGTGTGTTGGGTTCGGGTCACCAAGGTTTCGCCAATCCGTTTACTGGACCCGCACTGCAACTCTCTGCTTTCGATGGCGGTATCGCTCGCCTCAAGTTCGAGCAGAACTTCACGTCCAGCCAGGTGACGGCCATCGACGGGTTTGCCGTGCAGAATGCCTGCAGATGGGTAGGGGACGACTTCGCGAAGGCTGTACCGATGCGCCTGTTGTTCGGCGGCTTGGCGATGACCGACACGCCTGCCAACAAGGTGGGTAGCGACAGGATCCAGGCAACTATCGTCGACCTGTTCGACAAACTGTGGAACGTTCGCGTCACGACGTCAGATCCGGAAGTGCAGCGCTTGTACCAGCTGGTGGTCGACGTTTACAACGACCGCAACACCATGCCTACAACGGCGCAGGCGTGCCAGTTCAACGCCGGCAATGACCCGAGTGGCATGGGGCGGGCATTGTCGATGGCGCTGATCTACATCGTCAGCGACCACAAGTTCCTGACTATCTAACCGGTTGACGAGCCAGATTAAAGGAGTGACTTAAATGGATCGCAGAGACTTCTTCTTGAACGTGGCAAAGGCTTCCGGTGCTGTAATCCCGTCGTGGGGACTGCTACCGCTCGCCGCCTATGGCCAGCAGACGGCGGCGCCGAAAATACTTGTCTATATGCATATGGACGGCGGACCCGTCTGGGATCACTTCGCGGATCCGTTAGTTGAGCCGCGCTACAACCTGTATTCGCAGGCGGGCCTGGCGATTCCCGGAAGCGGGAATTTGCGCTGGGCGCCGGTCGGCAACAACACGCAGTTCTTCACCACGTTCCGTGATCAGATCCTGGCCTATAACGGCGGCACCACGCAGTCGAATAGCCACAATGACGGTGCACGTCGCCAGGCCACCGGCAAGCTGGAGATGGGCTTTCCGGCGCTATGCGAGCTGCACGCGGCAAAGTACGCTGCTACGTTCGCGGCGGGATGGATGCTCAGGGATAACGACACGACGACCACTGGCGTCTATCCAGCCACCGCGTTACCGGATCAGAACCAGCTGCGCGCGTCCATCGACCCGATCGCTCAGAACGGCACGACCGACTTTGTCAACCGGGCTCACTTCAACAAGGTTGTGCAGACGCGCACCGCCCGCATCGAAGCGCTCAGGGCAAGCGGATATATGTTGCCGAAAGAGCGTTTGATCAGCGAGCAAGTCCTGGCTGGAGCGGAAGCGCGTCAGCGTCTGCTCGCCGTCGCCGCGAACATTCCTACGGACTTTGGCCAGTTTCCGGATATCGACGGTTGCGATGATCGCTTGCTCAGTCCGGCATCACGGCGTCGGTTCAACTTCAAACCGGAGGGTTTGACACGCACGGCGGCACTGCCGCCAACGACGGCGCCAATGGCTCGTTTGCACAAGCGACCAATCGGGTCACCTTCCTCTTGCGAGGAGGCAGCTCGGCGTGGGATCGCCGATCGGCTGTATGTCGTGTGGGAGGCGAATTCAGCCGCAGTCCGCTGAATGGTGGCAACGGCAATGATCACGAGCCCCAAGGTGCCGGAGCCCTTATTATCGGTCCTGCGGGTTGGGGAATGGGCAATCGCGTTTTTGGAGCCTCTGGCCCGATGCACTCCGCACTAGCAATCAATCCGAAGACCGGCGCGGTCGATCCCAACGGCGTAAGGCTCACGGCGAGCCACATGCACCAGGCCCTCCAGGACTATCTTGGAATCGGACCAACCAACCCGGCGCTGGGGTTCGGGGTACCGATGGCGGAGAGGATCAGCCTGTTCGACCCCAATGCGAAGACGGGGTACCCGTCCCTTACCGCCTGATCAACTTCACAGCTCAACCGCGCCGCGACCGCCGAAAGGTGGTTCGGCGCGCTTTCTTTTCTGCGCGCTTACGCTCACCGCGACGGCTGGCGTCGCTGCGGACCTGCGCGGCTTTGTCAGTGAAGGTGGCAGTCGGCGTCTTGCAGTTTCAGTTCTGCAATGGCGCCGTGTTAGGCCGAGAACTGTTTCCGATCGAAGACAAAACGCCGAATGGCGCTCTACGGCAAGGTGTCGGCGCCGTTCGCCAGATCATGCTGCGTCGGTACCAACCGCTGTACGTCGAAGCACGCGGTGAGCGCGGCAAGACGAATGCAACGGTGTATCAGTTCCAGCGGGCGTTAGGTACCGTTGAGTCGTGCAAGACGCTTCCGCGCGATATTCAATCCAATGTCCTGCTTGCCTCGCAACGGTCGAGGCGCCGACGTGGCGCCTCGTCGTCACCGACGCCAGTGCGCTGCTCGAGTTGCCCGACAAAGTTTCGATAAAACTTCCCCCCGCGGCCTTTAAGCCCGCTGGTACAGAGCAGACAGCCAAAGAGACGCTGCCTCGCACATACGACGTGCAATCCGCCACGGCAACGGCATGCCGATCCGCGTCGAAGTAACTCCGCAAATGTGCACCGACGGAAGATCTGAGACTGCTTACGGCGCGCGAGTGACACTGCGCGTCGAAAAGCACGTCTTGCAAGGCTGCGCGTCGCGGTTCTGATTCCGACCCTCATCTGCTGTCATAGGATCTGTGCGGTCGTTCTTCAGAAGTTTCTCGATGCGAGCGCGATCTCGCACGTACTCGTCCTCATGCGCCCCGTTGGCTAGAAACGCATCAAAGTCGTCAGTGCTTCCAGAACTCGCGACGAACAAGATGAACAAACAAGCCGGCCAGGATCGGGTCAAACTGACTTGCTGCGCCAGGCTCATCTCTCACTTGCGCGAGCTTGCGCTGAGCGCTTGGTGATCGCGCATTGAGCGCCTGTGAGACATCGCGTCAGATGAATCTCAGATCGTGACAATGCGACGCTCTCTGCGCTAATTTGCGCGCCACTAAGACCCGTTAGCGGCTAATCGCTGCCGAGCGTAGCAGCTGGCGTGATGCATCTGTCGATCGGAAACTCGCGGCCTCAAGCATGCGCAGTTTCGAACCGATGCAATGCTCTCAGGCTCCAGCGCTTGGTGTGATCGCGCAAATGGATAGAGCCGTTGGCGAGCGGCCACGATAGAGCCGCGGCGTTTCTGCAAGCAATCGTGCAGGGATTTGCCATTAGCCCTATGCTGCAGAGCTGTGTGCCGACGGCAAGCGAGCGCGCAGCGCTGCTGCGTTAGGTCCGCTTGCCCGCTCCGAGTTGGCGGGCGAGCATCGCCACGCGAGATGCGCGCATATAGGTCATGGCCGCTTGCAGTCTCTGCAATGATTGCTGTTGCGACGGAGCGCTGGAGACGGCCTTGCAATTCGATGGCTCGCGAGCAGTTGATGCCTTTACAAGCGATGCGCCTTCGACAGAGTGATGGGTTACCGTTCAGTACACACTTATGGGACGGGTTCAACCGCGCCTTACTGTGCGGTACAACTGCGCGATGTCCGCGGCAATGGACTTCTTGCGCAGCTCGAAGCAGTTCTTCCAGATAACCCGATAGCTTCAGAATTCGGACGCTCGCGCAGCTTGCTTAGTGCATCGATGCACACTCCCAGACGATCCGGAACGTCGGTCTTGTATCTGCAGTCTTGGAGATCGCTGGCGGCAGCTACGTTCCATCCTCGAGAGGCCTGCCATCTCGCCGAGTCCGATAGGACATCACTGAGACCCAACGTCGCTTCGACGGTTTTACAGCCTCGCCTCTGAAGCACTGCACGAGTCTTGACAGGCGGGAGTCGTTTCGCCGCGAGAAGTCGTAAGCGGCCTCGACGTCGCCTGTCAGCCGAGTCGTTAGCCGTCGCGAAGCGTGTTCAAATCGTCCGCGGAAGTACCCAATTAAGTCTCTTTGGCTACCTGTGCACTTTTTCGGCAGCGTCCGAGTGCACGCAGGCCAGACGCTGCGTCGCGGCAGCTGATGTATCTAGCAATCGGCGAGGTTGATGCGATTAAGGAGATCCTGAAGACTCCTCATGTTTCTGATGCCGACAGATCCCGTGCCTGCTCGCAGCTAGCGCGCTGCGACATCCCATTACGCCATCGCCACGCACAGTTGGCCGAGGGCACCAATGGAACAAATCGCTCTTTGACGCATCGTGTCTAGTTCGCCAGGGCTGATTGACAGAGCTTCAGCGTTCGTAGCCATTAAGCATCAGCAAATCTGCCAACGTTCCGTCAGCGCCATCCTTGCACATGAACGCTGCGATCGCACAGCGGGTGCGATCTGTATCCGGGCCCCGCTTCGCGTAGACGAGCAGCGTGCGCAGCTATCTTGCCGGCGCTCTCGGCTGGGACTGAGCAGCGCGGTACTCCGCTGGCTGCTTGAGTGCGCAGGTCTGCAGTGCCTCGGTGCTGATCGCGAGTGTGCGCGCTCGCAGCCTGGTCAAGGCGATCAGGTGCTCTGACCGACTTCGACGAACGTCTAGATCGACTGTTGCGATCAACTCGTCTTACGGCGCGCCTTTAGCGAGAGAGCAGCGTCGGTACAACGTACTAGATTGGCGAGGTTGTCAGGCGTCATGCCTTCGGCTGTCCGGCAACTGTCCTTGGAGTGATGCTACGGTACTAGCTAGATGTATAAAAATATTGAAGAACTGCAGCACTGCAAGTTAGCGTGCGAGCACTGATGAAAATCGCGACCTTCAACGTCAACGGCATCACCAGTCGCCTGCCGCGGCTACTCGAATGGCTTGAGGAATCCAGTCCGGACATTGTTTGCCTGCAGGAACTGAAAACCTCCGACGCGACGTTTCCCGAACTCGCGATCAAGAGCGCCGGCTATGGCGCGATATGGCATGGGCAAAAGGGTTTCAACGGCGTCGCGATCCTTGCGAAGGACAGCCGATCAGCCAGAAAGACGGCGCGGCTTGCCGAACGATCCCGACGACACTCATAGCCGGTATTTGGAAGCATCGGTCGACGGCATCATCGTCGGGTCGATCTATCTGCCGAACGGAAATCCGCAACCAGGGCCGAAGTTTGATTACAAACTGGCCTGGTTCCAGCGGCTAATCGATCACGCGGCTCAATTGTGGGACAGCGGCGAACAGGTCGTCCTCGCGGGCGACTACAACGTCGTGCCGACCGACGGCATTGAAGACATTTACTCGCCTCGGTCCTACCTGGACGATGCGCTGCTGCAGCCCGAGACGCGGGATGCGTATCGCCGGCTTGTTGGCGCAGGGGTGGACCGATTCGATACACAAGCTGCATCCGGGCCAGGCGATCTACACGTACTGGGACTACTTCAGAAACCGGTGGCCGCGCGATGCGGGGCTTCGGATCGACCATCTGTTGTTGAATACGCCCGCAGCCGCACGGCTGAAAGCGGCGGGTGTCGACAAGGCGATGCGCGGTCGCGAAAAGCCGAGCGATCACGCGCCTGCTTGGGTGGTGCTCGAGTAGGCGCGGTTACGCGAAACATTCAATCAGTGTGACTGTTTCAAGTCTGAATGACCCCAAACGAGCTGGTTAGCCTCTCATTTGCAGAACTGCGTGATCAGCTCAAGGCACGCATAGATTCGGCGCTCCACGGCACGGAACGGCGGGACGATATAGACGATTCAGATCTTGAAAATATCTTGCGGCATCTGCTTGCAGTACCTCTTCCTTCCTGTACGTCGGATACCACGGATGCATTGATTCACCTTGCCAGCAACTTCTCTCGTGTTGCCCAACCGGCCAGCATGTTCGAGGCGGCGTCTCGTGCATCTCAAATGGCGATTACGCTCGGTGAGCGTCTGTCCCTGTGCCGTGCACGCAACAAAGAGGGGTTTGCTCTAACTCAGCTGGGTCGGGTTACCGAAGCTACGGTCGCGCAAGCAGAGGCATGGTCGCTGGCGCGTGAGTTAGGAGCTAAGGAGTGGGAGGTGCGCGCAATCTGGGGCTTCAGCACGATTTGCGTGACGATGGGACAGTGGAACGTGGCGCTGCGTTACTGCGAGCTCATGCGCGTTGTCGCTCGGGATTTCGGGTTCCATGAGTTTGAATGTGTTGCAAGCAATAATGTTGTCGACTGCGCCATCCAGCTTCGAGACCCGACACTGGGCCTCCGTATGGCTTCCGAGTCCTTGACATTGCTGTCACAGGGCAGTGGCATGACTGGGCGTAGCCGAGCCTGTTTTCATATGAACCTTGGGCGCGTCTATCTTCTTCTCGGAGATATAGCGGCAGCTGAGTCGCAAGCGGCCGAGGGCGCTCGCTATGCGGCTGCACTAGGTCATCACAGCATCGCGCAGTCTGCCGAAGCGGTGTGCGGTCTTGTAAGTGTTCGCCTCGGCGACATCGATGCAGGTTTAGCCAAGGTGAATCGTTCGTTGGCATTTGCCAAGCGCGACGACCAGCACACAGTGCCGGACGCTTTGTCTATGTGCATCGATGCCTACGACGCGGCCGGTGACTTTGACAGGGCGTTGGCGTACCTGCAAGAACTCGTCGACTGGAAGAAGCAGTCAATCGATGCTCAAGTAAATGCCCTGCAATTCGACGGGCTAGGCGACGCGCTAAAGCTTGAAACCGGTGACTCTCTTCTCGACGAGGGCCTCGTTGCCAAAGCCCACTCGCTGCAGGCTGGCGTTCGGTTCCGTATTGATCGGCTACTGGAGATCGCAATCAACGCGGAGGTTGGCAGCGGACATGACACCTATCGGCCATTCCGGCTGGCGAAGCTAGCTCGCCAGCTTGCAGAGGCGTTGATGTGGGATCGACAACGACTTGTCTCGTTAGCGTTGGGAGCTCAGCTCTGCAATATCGGAATGATTGCAATCCCTAGTCGAATACTGCTGATGCCGAAGAGCCTCTCGGACGGCGAGCGCCACGTCATTCGCGATCATGCGCACTACGGTGCCCAGCTTTTGCGCAAATCGAAGCTGCAAATTCTCGATATGGCAAGCGTGGTCGCCGAGCAGCACCATGAGCGCTACGATGGAAGCGGATATCCCGCCGGCGTAAGCGGAAACGACATTGCTGAGGAGGCTCGTATTGTCGGGATATGCGACGCTTTCGACGCGATGACGCATCAACGTCCATGGCGATCGCCGCTGTCGGTTGACGCGGCGTTAGATGAGCTCGAGCGCGGCAAAGGAAAGCAATTCGAGGCGCACACCGTTGACGTCTTCACCAAACTCGTTCGCAGCATGCTGGACGAGCACGGAGATTTGGACGAATTTCTGTCGGAGGACGCTGCGGGTTTCGAGTACGTACGAGCCCGAGCCAAGATGGAAGCCCTCATGCGGGAACATCGGAGTCAACTCTAGATAGCCTCAGCTATCGCGTCCACATATCCCTTAGCGTCACGGCCAGGTTGAACACCGGCTTCTCGCTCGTGTGATCTTTTCGATCGGCGACAAAGTACCCGTTTCGTCTCGAACTGAAATTTGTCGTCGGGCTTCGCGTGCGCCAGTGAGGGTTCGACGTAGGCGCGTAGCACTTGCTTGCTGTTCGGATTGATCAGCGCACGGAAGTCCTTGTCGCCGGCGTCGGGATACGGGATCGGTGAACAGTCGATCGAACACCCGCACTTCCGCGGGGATGCTGTCGGCTACTGACAGCCAATGGATCGCGGCGCGGGTCTTGACGCTGTTGGCGCCAGGCGAGCCGCTCTTGGTTTCGGGCAAATACTCGGCGTGCACTTCGATGACGTTGCCCGCTTCATCCTTCACGACGCTGTGCGCGCGGATCACATAGCCGTAACGCAGGCGCACCGGCTGCCCGGCACCGCCCGGGCCGAGCGCAAGACGGTAGTAGTCGGGCGGCGCTTTTTCCATGAAGTCGTCGGCCTCGATCCACATTTCGCGGCCGATGCGCAGCGTGCGCGTGCCGAGTTCCGGCTTGTGCGGATGCACCGGTGCCTGCGTTTCCTCGGTCAGATCGACGGGGAAGTTGTCGAGCACGAGCTTGATCGGCCGCAGCACCGCGGTGGCGCGCGGCACTGTGGGCTTCGAGATCGTCGCGCAGCGCCTGTTCGAGCAGCGCGTAATCGATCCACTGCGGCGATCTTGCTGACGCCCGTGCGGTCCATAAAGAGTTGCAGGCTTTGCGGCGTGTAGCCGCGTCTGCGCAGCCCGACGATGGTCGGCATGCGCGGGTCGTCCCAGCCGTCGACCAGCTCCTTCATCGACCATCTGAAACAGCTTGCGCTTGCTGGTGACGACGTAGGTCACCGCGAGCCGATTGAACTCGTACTGGTGCGGCAACAGAAACGGGTTGGCTTTGCGTTCGTCCAAGCGCGGCCTGCAGCAGAGGCGTGAAGCACTGTGTCTGCTCGCGCAGCAGCTTGAAAAATTCGTCGGCATCATGCGCGGCCAGATCGGACTTGGTCCACGATGCAAACATCGCATCGGCGCGCCGCTCGTAACGGCTCGCGCCGAGCTTGTCGCGATACCGGCTGCACAGCAGCGCGAACGCGCGGCGTGATTCCTCGCCGGCGTCGTAGATCTTGCCCAGCAGGCGTTGCGCAGCCTCGTACTGCGGCCGGCGCAGCAGCGGCACGATGCGCTCGAGCACCCAGTCGTACCACGGACGCTGATCTTCGAACTCGAGCGTGCAGATCGAGTGCGTGATGTTCTCCAACGCATCCTCGATCGGATGCGCATACGCGTACAGCGGGTACACCACCCATTTCGTGCCCGTCATGTGATGCTCGGCAAAGCGGATGCGGTAAATGACCGGGTCGCGCATGTTGATGTTGGGCGACGCCATGTCGATCTTCGCGCGCAGCACCATGCGTGCCTTCAGCATGCTTGCCGGCGCGCATTTCCCGGAACAGCCGTAGCGATTCCGCAATCGGCCGGTCACGATACGGCGAGTCGCTGCCGACCTGCGTCAGCGTGCCGCGATTGGCACGAATGTCATCGGCGCTTTGTTCGTCGACATACGCGTAACCGCGTTTCGATCAAGTACTCCGCAAAGCGATACATGTCCTCGAAGTAGTCGCTCGCGTGATACAGGTTCGATTCGGTGCCGTGCTCCCAGTCGAATCCGATCCAACGTACCGATTCGAGGATCGAGTCGACGAACTCCTGGTCTTCTTTGACCGGATTGGTATCGTCGAATCGCATATGGCAACGCCCGCCGAAGTCGCGCGCGAGGCCAAAGTTCAGGCAGATCGACTTCGCGTGGCCGATGTGCAGATAACCGTTGGGCTCGGGCGGAAACCGCGTGCGGATTTTTGCCGGATCGTGCGGCGCGTGTGCATGCACGTCGTACGGCCCCGGATGCCCGGCCCACTGGCGTGGCTCGTAAGTGCCGCGTTGCAAATCTTCGGTGATGATGTTGCGGATAAAGTTGGTTGCCTGGCCGGCGGACTTGTCGTCCGCCGCCTTGCCGCGGCCACCGCCGCTTTTGCTACCCACCTTGCCGCCGCTGGCGGCCCGCTTATCCATCGATGCTGCTAACGCGCCGTCGACAAAACGCGCGATTGTAGCGATGCGAGTAGCGTTAGATCGCCTCCGTGCGGAGTTGCAGCCAGGCGGCCGCTGCGCCGCTGACATGCGGCGCTACTCTGCGTCGCACCTCGGCGTGATACGCATTCAGCCACTTGACTTCACCGTCATGCAACAGCGAGCGCTCGATCACACGCGTGTCGATAGGCGATAACGTCAATGTTTCGAACTGCAGGAATTCGCCGAATTCGCTGGGCTCCTTCAGCGTCGCCGGCACGTTGAGAACCAGGTTTTCAATCCGCACTCCCCAGCGCCCCGGTCGGTAGATACCCGGCTCGTTCGAAGTCACCATGCCGGGTTCCATCGCCGTCTGCGGCTCGGGCGGCAGGTGCGGCGTAATGCCGTGCGGACCTTCGTGTACGTTCAGAAAATATCCAACGCCATGACCCGTGCCGTGGCCGAAATCGACACCGGCGGCCCAGATGGGCGCGCGTGCCAGCGTGTCCAGCATCGGACTGCGCGTGCCACGCGGAAACTTCGCCACCGACAACGCGATCATTCCTTTCAGCACCAGCGTGTAGTCGCGACGCTGCTCAGCGGTGGTCTGGCCAACCGGCACGACGCGCGTGATGTCGGTCGTTCCATATTCGTACTGGCCGCCTGAATCAATCAGCAGCAGCCCGTTGCCCACGGTGCCGCGCATGCAGATCGTCGCGTGCGAGTCTTCCGTGGCTCGATAGTGCGGCAGCGCGCCGTTGGCGTTGAAACCCGCGATCGGATGAAAACTCGGGCAGACATAGCCGGGACGCTTCTCGCGCGCTTCGACGACTTTTTGCCCGACCGTCATTTCGGTGATCGTCTCGTGCCCCAGCGCCGCTTCGAACCACGAAAAGAACTCCGCAAGCGCCGCGCCGTCCTGCTCCATCGCATGGCGAATGTGATGCGCTTCCGCATCGGTCTTGCGACTCTTCGCAAGCGTCGATGGATTGATGGCTTCGATGATCTGCACGGCGGGAGGTACGGACTGCTGCAAGCCAAGCGTGATACGGCGTGGATCGACGAGCAACTTCGTATCGGCAGGTAACGCCTGTAGCGCTGCAGCAGCTTGGTCGTATCGCGCCAGCGTGATGCCGTCTGTCGCCAGGCGTGATGCAAGCTTTGGACTGACCTTGCCCTCAGCGACGAACAGCGTCGCGTTTTTGGCATCGAGCAACAGGTGCGAGATGAACACCGGGTTGTAACTGACATCGCCGCCGCGCAGATTCGTAAGCCACGCGATGTCGTCGAGCGTCGAGACCCAATGATGCGTGGCGCCGAGCTGTTTCATCTGCTGACGCACGGTAGCCAGCTTGTCGGCGCGCGAAATCACCGCAAACGGTGCTAAGTGTTCGTAGACGGGTTGTGCCGGCAGAGCGGCGCGGTCGTCCCACACGTCGTTGAGCACGTCCAGATCGGTTCGCAGTTCGATGCCGCGCTCGCTCAGGGCCGACTGCAGCGCGCGCGCGCTTGCCAACCCGAGCACCGCGCCGTCGACTGCGACTTGCCCGCCAGACGCAACGTTCTCCGCGAGCCAGTCAAGATGCGCAGAGCTGCCTGCTCCGCCGATCTTCATCAATTCGATGCCGGTACCCGCCAATTGCCCTTCCGCCTGTGCCCAGTAGCGGCTATCGGCCCACACACCTGCAAAGTCCTCGGTCACCACCAGCGTTCCGACCGAGCCGGTAAAGCCGGAAAGCCATTCGCGGCCCTGCCAGCGTTCGGGTAGATACTCGGAAAGATGCGGGTCGCTCGATGGCACGACGACTGCCGCGACCCCGTAGCGCTGCATGGCGCGGCGTAGCTTTTCAATGCGGGAGCGAACGGTGCCGCGGCGGGCGTCGATGGTGTCCATTACAGGCTCTGCGGAGAACAAAATCGAAGTGTAGAGCCGGAGGCGGCCCCGATGGTATCGAGCTAACGGCTGCTGAGCCGCTGCGCCCAACCCGGAATTCGTCGCTCCATCGTCCGCACGATATTTTCGTGCACGCGTTGTCGAAACTCTGCGTCGAACGGTGCGACAGACGACGATGCCTGCGCACGAAACGTGCGAGCACTCAGGGCAGCCGCCAACGGTAGCGAACGCATGGGAACCGCGAACACATCGTTGCGGTTTACCGTGTCGCCACTATTGGTGCGCACGTAAACCGAAACGAAGACGTTATTGGCGCTGGTCAATGCCTGATAGTCGCCGAGGAACAATCCGCGCGAAAAAGGCGCGGTCGCCAGGTCGAACGCCGCCGTCAGGCGATTCTCCTGCCATGTCACGCCGTCGGTGGAGCGCGCGAAAATCAGCTCGGTCGGCAACGTTGCGGGGTCGGCGGTATTGGAGCGAAAGTCGTAGTACGTGACAGCGATTGTTCCATTGGCGCGCACGTGCACGCTGGGCGTGAATGCCTGCACATTGGGTGCCGAGTTGATCTGCATCGGCCCGCTCCACGTTGCGCCGCCATCGAGCGAGCGCGACAGCAAGATGCCGTCGCGTGCACCAGCAGAAAATCGCGCGTCCTGCCAGATCACGAACAGCTCGCCATTGGGCGCAACCGCGATCTGGCCAAGGCCGGCGCCGTCACGAACCAGAGTGCCGGTCTCAGGATCCCGCGCGCCGATTGCAAGGATGTCCGCGATTCGAATCGGAGCGCTCCAGCTTCCTCCCTTGTCGTTAGATCGCACTATGTTGAGCGTCGAAGTGACTTGACCGCCTGCACCTTGATCGAGTTGCGTGAACAGGTTGACCAGTGTTCCGTTCGGCAGCACGGCGATCACGTTGCCGATGGTCTGGCTTTGCGGACCCGGATCGAAGATCGAGCGCGCCCCTTCCCATGTGTTGCCGCCGTCAGTCGTGCGCGCAAAAAATGACGGGCCGCCGCTGGTGGCACCAAGCCGATCCCATACCGCGTAAACATAGTTCGCATCGGTCGGATCGGCAGTGATCGTGTTCTTGTCGTTGAAGAACGAGGCGCCGTCGCGGATCAGCGTCGACGGGTTGCTCCACGTTCGACCCGAATCGGTCGAGCGGCTGACCAGCATCGCACTGACCGACCCGGGGGCGAGCGACGCGCCCTGCGTCGCAAGAGCCATTTGAAACGCATTTCCGTTCGGGGAGAAAGTCACCCACGGATCGGTCGCGCGCTCGTAATCGCCGCCATTAGCCACAGTGCCTCCGGCGCAGCGTGTAAACGGTGCGGTGGCGCGTGACCAGGTTGCTCCGCCATCGAGCGTTGTGGCGGCCACCGATCCGTTGGAAAGTCCAGTGGACCACCGATCTTGTTGCCAGACCGCAACGATGTTGGCGGCATTGACCGGATTGACGGCAGCGTATGGCTCGACCTCTGCGTTGCGGTATTCGATGCCTCCGAGCCCTCCGCCGGTGCAATTTGCCGCAAAGGGCGTGTCACCGGATATGCGCACCGGCGTGTCGCCGATAAGCGGTGGAAGCACCACGCTTGGCGGCGCTGGCGGAGGTGGGATCGGCGGGGCCGGTGCCGGCCCCGAATCGGAGCCGCCGCCGCAGCCTGCAAGCGACGCCGTTAGAACAGCGGCCCAGAGGCACCGACGGCGTGTGTTGAGCCTTGTCATCGAATCAGTTTCAGATAGCGTTTCAATGGGCATTCTGACAGTACGCCGCATCGACCGACACCATTAGCCACCTCGCGGGATACTTACACGCAAACGATCATCCGGAAAACTAGTGAATTCGGTGGCGTGAGCGGTCAATCGCGAGTGTTCATTCCGGCCCCGCGTGAGTTACGCTGGCGACGTTACCGATGCGCATCACGATTGCATTCGACTGCTCTTAATGGCGTCTGAATTGATCCGCAAAGCCAAGGTGCCAACGCTGGCCGGCGCCGACGCGGAAGGCATTTCCGCAGCGTGCGATCAGTGCGGTGATTCGTTGGCAGGTTTGCGAGTTGTTCGGCGCCCCGTCGGCGCAACAATGCGCGCATTTTGCTGCAATGGCTGCGCGTTCATCGCGGAACAGCTATTTTTGGCGCAAGCAGGTACCCGCGATCGCGCATTGTTGAATGCGTTGATCGCAGCCGAGGCCGAAGCGAGTTCCGCGGCTATCGAGGCCGCCACCGCGGCCGGTTCGCATCTGCAGCTTTCGATTCGCGGCATGGTATGCAGTGCTTGCGCGCTGATGATCGAACAGAGCGTGCGCCGCGTGCCCGGTGTGGCCAAGGTGAGCGTCGACTTCGCAACCCACACGGCGTACATCGCATTCGATCCGAAGCTGGTTACGCGCGGTGAGCTGCAGCGGGCGATTGAGCGTGCTGGATACGACGCAGGCAGAGTGCCGCGCGACGACGCGCGAATCGAAGCGCAGGTGCGCCGCGTTGATCTGCTGCGAGTTGTGATCGCATGGCTGGCGGCGACGCAGGTGTTGATGCTTTCCTTGCCGCTGTACGTGGCAACGCCGGGCGCCATCAGTGCGGAAATCGAGCGCCTGCTGCAGGGCGCGAGCTTCGTGCTCATTTTGCCCGCATTGCTGTTCTCAGCGCAGCCGCTTTATCGGGCCGCGTGGAGTCAGCTTCGAATGTGGCGCATGGCCGCCATCGGGCTCGAGCTGCCCACCGTAGTGGCTATTAGCGTCGCGGTGGGTGCAAGCGCCTTTGGTGCGGTCACGGGACGCGGTGCGATCTATTTCGATGCGGTTGCGCTGGTGATCGCGCTGGCGATCACGTCGCGCTGGGTGCTTGCAGGCGGTGTGTGTGCTGCCCGCGCGCACGTCGACGCTGCGCGCCGACAATCGACGAGCGCGCTGCGGTTGGTTGCGTTTCCGTCATCGCTCGCCACTGAATCAGTCACCGCGCAGCAGTTGAAGCCCGGCGCGAGAGTGCTGATCCCACCCGGCGAAGCGGTGCCGTCGGATGGCGTGGTAGTGCACGGCCGTTCGAGCTCCTCACAGGCGTCGTTGACCGGCGAATCGCTGCCGGTCGAGAAGTCGGCCGGAGCGCCGGTGCTGGCAGGTGCAATCAACCTCGACCAGCCGTTGGTGATTGAAGTCGGCCGCAGTGGCACCGAATCGAGTGCGCTAGCGTTGCAGCGGATGGCCGAAGAGGCAGGCCGCGAGCGCCCGCGTACGAATGAGCTTGCCGCGCAATTCGCCGCGCCCTACTTGTGGTTGATGGGCTCAGCGGTATTAATGACCTTGCTTGGGTGGTTACTGGTCGATCCTTCGCAGGCCGTGTCGCGCTTGATAGCGGTGCTGATCGCTGCCTGCCCCTGTGCATTGCTGCTGGCATCGCCTGCTGCCACCGCGGCGGCGCAATCGGTTTTGGCTCGGCGCGGTGTGCTGGTCGCACGTAACTGCGCGATTGAAGCACTTGCCAGTGCGGATCTGCTCGCCTGCGACAAGACCGGCACACTGACAACCGGAGAACCCCGCTTGTTGCGGCAGTTGCTGCTACGTACTGCGGATCCGGAATACACACTGGCGATCGCTGCTGCGATGGAGACATTGTCGACGCATCCCTACGCGCGCGCACTGATCGGCGCGGTGCAGTCTCTCGGCAAGTCGCTGCCGCCGCTGACCGACGGACGTGTCGAAGCGTCCGCGGGCATCGAAGCCACGGTCGGTGGCCGCCGCTACCGGCTTGGCAAAATGGAATTCGCGCTGGTCGACAAGCAGGCCGCGCAGCGCGCCGACGTCGCGGCCATTGCCGCGCGCGAAGGACTGCACGCAGCCAGCACGATCGTGCTGGCGGATGCCGAGGGCGCGGTGGCGCTGTTCGTTTTTGGTGAGCGGTTGCGCGATGACGCGGCGTCGATGATCGACACGGTTGCCGAGCGCGGCGTTGAACCCATATTGATCTCGGGCGACCGGCGCGCACCCGTGCACGCTGTCGCCGCGTCGCTCGGTATCGAGCGGGCCCTTGCGCATCAAACGCCGCACAGCAAATGCGAATGGGTAGTGGGTCAGCAAAGGGCCGGCAACAAAGTCGCAATGTTGGGTGACGGCATCAACGACGCGCCAGCGCTGGCACGCGCCGACGTGTCGATCGCGTTGGCCGATGGATCGGCGACCGCGCAGCAGCGCGCTGATTTGATCGTGCAATCTTCCCGGCTGGCGGATATTGCATACGCATTCACGGTCGCGCGCCGGGCGATGCGCGTTGTGCATCAGAACCTTGGTTTGGCCCTCGGGTGCAATATGAGTTTTATCGCACTCGCCGCGCTTGGAATCACGTCGCCTGCGGTTGCGGTGGCCGGTACCGCGGGTAGTGCGTTGCTGGTCCTCGGCAACGCTGCTCGATTGCTTCGAAGCGACGACATCCGACAAGGCGCAGCAAAGCGCGCGCGGGCGGGCCGACTGGGTCTACGCGAAACAAGCTGAGCACTTAGGCTCGCCAGTATCATCCGGCGCTTGATCAGTCGAGGCGCGCAGTGCGCCTGCATTCATGAAAAGCGCAGATATCCGCGAAAAGTTCCTGCGGTACTTTGAGTCGAACGGGCACACGATCGTGCGCGCGTCGAGCCTGCTCACGGCATCGGACGATCCGACCTTGCTCTTCGTCAATTCGGGCATGGTCCAGTTCAAGGACGTGTTCACCGGGCGTGAAAAGCGGCCCTATACGCGCGCCACCACCTCGCAAAAGTCGTTGCGCGCGGGCGGTAAGCACAACGACCTGGAAAACGTCGGCTACACGGCGCGGCATCACACGTTCTTCGAGATGCTGGGCAACTTCAGCTTTGGCGATTACTTCAAGCGCGAGGCGATTCGCTTTGCGTGGCAGCTGTTGACCGAGGTGCTACAAGCTGCCGAAGGAAAAGCTGTGGGCCACGGTCTACATCGACGACGACGAGGCGTACGACATCTGGACAAAGGAGATCGGCGTGCCGCCGGAACGTTGCGTGCGCATCGGCGACAAGCCTGGTCAGCCCAAGTATGTATCGGACAACTTCTGGCAGATGGCCGACACCGGGCCGTGCGGGCCGTGCAGCGAAATCTTTTACGACCATGGCCCTGAAGTCGAGGGTGGTCCTCCCGGCTCGCCCGACGCGGAGGGTGATCGCTACATCGAAATCTGGAACCTGGTGTTCATGCAGTTCGATCGCGATGCAGCGGGCACTTTGACGCCGCTGCCGCGACCGTGCGTCGATACCGGCATGGGTCTAGAGCGGCTGGCAGCAGTCCTGCAGCATGTTCATTCGAACTACGACATCGATCTGTTTCAGAACCTGATCAAAGCCGCGGCGCGCGAGACGCGTACCAAGGATTTGAGCAATAACTCGCTGAAGGTGATTGCCGATCACATACGTGCCTGTTCGTTTCTGATCGCCGATGGCGTCATCCCGGGTAACGAAGGGCGCGGCTACGTGCTGCGGCGAATCATTCGTCGAGCGTTGCGTCACGGTTACAAGCTGGGACAGTCCGAGCCGTTCTTTTTCAGAATCGTCAAAGACGTGACCACCGAAATGGGCGCCGCGTATCCGGAACTGATCGAGCAGCAATCGCGCATCGAATCAGTGTTGAAGCAGGAAGAGGAGCGCTTCGGCGAGACGCTGGCCAACGGCATGAGAATTCTCGACGCCTCGCTTGGACAGATGAAGTCCGGTGATGCGCCGATGCTCGACGGCGAAACGGTGTTTCTGCTGTATGACACCTATGGATTTCCGGTCGATCTCACCGGTGATATTTGCCGCGAACGCGGTGTGGCGATCGATCACGCGGGTTTCGGCGAGGCGATGGAGCGGCAGCGCGGGCAGGCGCGTGCGGCCGCGCGCTTCAAGCTGGCGAGCGGCTTCGAATACTCGGGTGACAAGACGCGATTCACCGGTTACTCATCGCTGGTGGAGGATGCAAAGGTGATCGCTCTCTATCAGGACGGCGCGCCGGTGCAACAGCTGAAAACGGGCGCCGACGGCATCGTCGTGCTGAACACCACCCCGTTTTATTCGGAGTCCGGCGGACAGGTCGGCGACAAAGGCGTGCTCGAGTCGATCAACGATCGGCATGTCGTTCGATTTTCGGTCGCCGATACGCAAAAGATTCAGGCCGATGTATTTGGCCATCACGGGACAATCGAGTCCGGAACGCTCAGCGTTGGCGACATCGTGCAGGCGAAAGTCGATTCGCTCGCGCGCGAGCGCACGCGCAACAATCATTCGGCCACGCATCTGATGCACGCTGCGCTACGCGGCGTGCTGGGCAAGCACGTGCAGCAGCGAGGCTCGCTGGTCGACGCCGAGCGCACGCGGTTCGATTTTTCGCACGACAAGGCAATGACGCCCGAAGAGATACGCAAGGTCGAGGACATCGTCAACACGGCGATTCGCTCGAACGCGCCGGTATCGGCCAACGTAATGAAGTACGACGACGCGATCAAGGCGGGCGCACTGGCATTTTTTGGCGACAAGTACGGCGACGAGGTGCGCGTGCTGCAAATGGGCGATCACTCGACCGAGCTGTGCGGCGGCACGCACGTCGCGCGCACGGGTGACATTGGTTTTTTCAAGATCGTCTCAGAGAGTGGAGTGGCCGCGGGCGTGCGCCGCGTCGAGGCAGTCACCGGCCGCGGCGCAGTCGATTACGTGCAGGCGCTTGACCGCGATCTGCAACACGCGGCGTTCTTGCTGAAAGCACCGGCATCGGAAGTTACGCAAAAGATTACGCAGATTCAGGACAACGTGAAGTCGCTCGAGCGCGAGCTGACGCGCCTGAAAAGCAAGCTCGCGGCTTCCAAGGGTGACGATCTTGCGTCGCAGGCGATCGATGTAAATGGGGTCAAGGTGCTGGCGGCGTCGCTCGAAGGCGGCGACGCGAAGTCGCTGCGCGAGACGATGGATCAGTTGAAGGCCAAATTGAAAAGCGCGGTGATCGTTTTGGGTGCGGTCGAAGGGGATCGAGTCCAGCTCGCCGCAGGCGTGACCGCGGACACGACGTCCAAGGTCAAGGCAGGCGACCTCGTCAACTTCGTGGCGCAGCAGGTGGGCGGCAAGGGCGGTGGGCGCGCCGATATGGCAATGGCCGGCGGCAGCGACCCGAGCAAACTGATGAGCGCACTCGCCAGCGTGCAGTCATGGGCGCAGCAGCGGCTGTAATCGAGTATCGACGCGCATCGCCGGATGACGCGGCGGCATTAACACGCTTGATGAGCGACCCGCAGGTTTTTGCCGGTTTGCTGCAGACGCCGTATCCGAGTGTCGAAGGATGGCGCAAGCATCTCGAGCAACAGGCCGAGCAGAACGACGGCCTCCACTTGCTTGCAATTGATAACGGAGACGTCATCGCAAGTGGCGGGATTCACGGCGTCGGTCCAAGGATGCGCCGCCGGCATGTCGCAGGCCTTGGTATCTGTGTCGCCCTGGAAAGGCAAAAGCAAGGTGTGGGTTCGGAGCTGATGCGGCGCCTGCTCGACTGGTCGGACAATTGGGCAGGATATCTACGCATCGAGCTCAATGTCTACACGGATAATGAACGTGCCATCGCGCTGTATCGGCGATTCGGGTTCGAACTGGAAGGCACGCATCGCGCGCACGCGCTACGCGACGGCATGTACGTCGATACGCATGCGATGGCACGCTTTCATCCGAATCCGCCGCAGATACCGCGCTAGCTTCGATATCGAGAAACGGGACCTCAATGCGAATACTTTTGTTGCTGTCGCTTGTGATTGCACTTTCCGGCTGTGCGGTTGTGGCCGTCGGTACTGCGGTCGGTTCCGCCGCCGTCGCGGTCGGATCGGCGACCGTATCGGTTGCAAGCACCGCGGTGGGCGTCACGACCGATGTGGTCGTCGGGACTGCCAAAGTAATCGGTGGCGCGGTCACGCCCCGGTGATTCGCAGCCTGCACTAAATAGGAGATCCGATGCTTGTCAGCAACCTCGAACTCGTACCGGGCCGTCGAATCGTGTCGCACTACGGCATCGTGCAAGGCAGCACCGTGCGTGCGAAACATGTCGGCAAGGACATCTTCGCCGGACTGAAGAACATCGTCGGCGGCGAGTTGAAGGGCTATACCGAACTGATGCAGGAAGCGCGGCAGGAAGCGGTTGAGCGCATGATCGCCGAGGCCCAATCGATGGGCGCCAACGCAATCCTGAACGTGCGTTTCGCGACGACGTCAATCGCCGCCGGTGCGGCGGAGATACTCGCGTATGGAAGCGCGGTCCAGCTTGACGGGAGTTGATCCGTGGCGGATCTGATCGAGTTTGGCCTATTCATCGTCATGCTGATCGTCGGCTTCTTTGCCGGCTCGATCGTCGAACGGCGCCACTACGCCTCGATTCGAAAGCGCGAGCGCGAGTACGCGGACGTGCTCGCATTTACGGTGCGCTTTCCACCGGATCGCGTCACTCCGCAGCGCGCATTTCTGGTCCATGGCACGGTCGTGATCAGCTCCGACTATTTCAAGACGTTCGTCGCAGGCCTGCGCAACCTGTTCGGAGGCAACCTGCGCACCTATGAAACGCTGATGGAGCGCGCGCGGCGCGAAGCCTTGCTGCGGTTGAAGCACGATGCGCGACGACAGGGCGCAAAGCTGGTCATCTGCGTGCGCTTCGAAACGACAACGATAACGACCGGCTGGGCGGCATCAATCGAAGTGTTCGCTTTCGGCACAGCGCTGATTCCTGAGCGCAATGCTGCGATTGCGTTCGGAGCTCGATCCGCCGTGCCGGCTTAGTTCGCACGCGTGAAATTCGAAAACCGCGCGCCCGCCGAGGGCATCAATTCTTCATCTGAGAATCCGCTAATCGAGCTTGGATGGCTGCTGGCGGGCAGCCTCGGCGTCATCGTCGGCCTGGTGATCGTCGCGTCGCTGGCGGCACAGTGGATTGCTCCCCGCATACCGTATCGCTACGAAGCGAAGCTCGCCGCGACGTTACCGCCATTCGCTACCGCGCCCGACAACGAAGCGGGTCGTCAAGTGCAAGCGGAATTGCAGCAGTTGGCTGATCGGCTCGCAGCGCGGCTCGGCATGCCCGACGGCATGGTGGTACGCATCGGCTATCGCGACGATCGAACGGTCAATGCCTTCGCGACGATCGGCGGCCAGGCGGTGTTCTTTCGCGGACTGCTGACCAAGATGGACAACGAGAATGCACTTGCGATGGTGATGGCGCATGAGCTCGCGCACCTCAAGTATCGCCACGCGTCGGCTGCACTTGGCCGTGGCGTGGCAGTCGGCGTGCTCTTGTCGGTCGTGTCGGCTGAGCTGGGCCGTAATGCCGCGGCCGGCGTACTGAGCCAAGCCAGCGTGGCAACGCTGCTGTCGTTCAATCGCGACCAGGAGCGCCAAGCCGACGAGGCTGGGTTGCGCGCGCTGCAGGCCGAGTATGGGCACATCGGCGGCGCGATCGACCTGTTCGACATATTGGCGCGTCTACCAAACGAGCAGCGCGAACCGAAAGCAGCGGCGATCGAGTTCTTGCGCACGCATCCGTTGACCGAAAACCGAATCGCGGCGATCAAGCAGTGGGCTGCCCAAAACGGGGCGCCGATCGACGGCCCGAGGCGTCCGCTGCCGCCAGCGATCGCGGCCCTTCGCAAATGACGGCATCGTAGAATCGGGCGACTTACCCGCCAATCCCAGTGCTGCAACCCATCACCGCCGACAAAGAGATCGACACGCGCGGGCTTAACTGCCCGTTGCCAATATTGCGCGCCAAGAAAGCGTTATCAGACATGACCACGGGCCAGGTTTTGAAGATCGTTGCGACCGATCCCGGTTCGATGCGTGACTTTCAGGCATTCTGCAAGCAGACTGGTAACGAGCTGCTCGTGCAGCAAGCGGTCAATAAGGAATTCATTCACTTCCTGAAGCGCAGATGAGCACGCCGACTCCACCCCTCACGACGGTTGCGCCGCGCCGCCGCACTTCGGCGCTGAAAATGATGTTCTGGCTGCTGTTGGTGCCGATCTTGCTGATCGTCGGTTACTTCGCGGTCGTACTGAACTGGAATTACTCGACCGGCGAGCGCGCCGGGTGGGTCCAGAAGCTCAGTCGTAAGGGATGGCTGTGCAAGACATGGGAAGGCGAAATGGCGATGGTGTCGATGCCGGGCGCGATTCCCGAAAAATTTCTATTCACGGTACGCGACGACGCGGTGGCCGAAAGCATCAATAAGGTAATGGGCAAACGCGTCACGTTGCACTACGAAGAAAAGGTTGGGCTGCCGACCAGCTGTTTTGGCGAGACAAGGCACTTCGTCACCACCGTTCTGCAGGTTGAAGAGATTCCGCTGGCGCCGGGAGTCGTCGTGCCGAACCGGCCTGCGACTCCTCCAAGCCCGCCGGCTACATCTCCTTCGACGCAGTCGGCGCCGTCGGCGCCAACTGCACCACCAACCGCGGTGCCACCGACCGCGCCCGATGCGCCCCCGGCAAAGAACTAGACGCACCCGTGGGCGATCGGCGTTCCCTTCGCGGTGCCTACGCCGTGCCGGCACCCACAATCATTTCGCACGGACCGACGAACCCGCTCTTGGTTTCGAACTGACGCAACTCACGTTCGATCTCGTCCCAGGTTTCGGCGCGCTCGGCTTCGCTCAGCGTGCTCATCATCTGATGCAGAGCGCCAAACGATTCGCGCTCGAAGCGCACGCATTCAGCTGCGCTCGGCAGCCGCACGGGAGAGTCGACCTTGCGCACTTCGATGTCGTGCAGGCCGGCGCGCTCGTACGCCGCCGCCAACACGCCGTCGCCGCCGAGTGAAAACGGGCCTGGTTGGCCCGGCTGCGGCGGTGGAAGCTTGGCACGCCGACGAATGATGCCGACGGGAATCGAGAAGAACTGATTTTTGTCGGGCGTCGAATAGACAATCGCTGCGAAACGGCCGCCTGGCTTCAGCGCATGCCGGATGCCGGCCAATGCGCGCTGCTGGTCCGGAAAGTAAATCAGTCCTACGCGCGAGATTGCGGCGTCGAAGCTGGCGGCTGGTAACTCGCTCAGGGCTTCGCCGTCGAGCTCGCGTGTCTCGACGTTGGACAGGCCGGCTGCGCGCGCATCGGCGCGGGCGTGATCCAGCAACGCCGGCGCGATGTCGGTTGCCAGCACGTGGCCGCTCGGCACCGACCCGTCGTGCCGCAGCGATCGACTGTTCGCCGGCACCGGCTGCAATATCGAGTACGCGACCGCCTTGCTTGATATGTGCAAGGTCGAACATTTGCTCGGTGGCAGCGCCAAGCCATTCACCCAAGAACGGTCCCCATTGGCGCCATGCATCGGCCGCGGCCTGCCATTGCGCACGCGTCGTGGTCTTGAATTTTGCCGCATCGAAAACGGGTCGGTCGTCCATATGAGCCTCCTCAGAAGTGAGGAACGAAGCGTCGATCCTGTGCGCTGCGGTGTCTAGTCAATAATCTGGACTTGTCGCGCCATGGTGGCGGCTCTAGGCTTCATCGCATGATCAACTACGGACAGTTCTGCACCGTCGCGCGCGGTGCCGAGGTATTCGGCGAACGCTGGACGCCTCTGGTCGTGCGGGAATTGCTGTGTGGCAGCACGCGCTTCAACGATATTCGCCGCGGCGTTCCACGCATGTCCGCAACGTTGCTTGGACAACGGCTACGCAAGCTTGAAGAGATCGGTGTTGTCGAACGTGTTCGCAGCGGCAGCGCCAATGAATACCGGCTGACTGCGGCCGGTGAGGAATTGCGGCCGATCGTGATGGCGTTGGGCCATTGGGGCGCGCGGTGGATCGGCAGCCGGTTGCAGCCCGGTCAGCTCGATGCCGGTTTCCTGATGTGGGATGTGCGACGTTTCGCGAAGCTCGACGAGTTCCCGCGCGAGCGCCGGGTCGTGATTCAGTTCAGCTTTTCAGATGCCCGGCCACGCGAGCGTGTGTGGTGGCTGGTCGTCGAACATGGCAGCGCGGACCTGTGCCGTGATGATCCCGGGCATGAGGTGACGTTGATCGTCGAATCGAGCGTGCTGGCACTGACCGACGTGTGGAGCGGGGAGCGCGAGCCTTCAGAGGTCCTGGGCAGCCGCGAGTTGAGGGTCATCGGACCGGCGCGCGATGCAAAGCAACTGTGGCGCTGGCTTGGGCGTAGTGCGTTTGCATCGACGCGCGCCGAGCGGCGCACGGCGATGGCCGCATAGACGTGCAGCTTCTCACAGAATCGCGCGGCAGCGCTTCCGCTGCTCTCTGACCTTCTGCAAGGTTCGCACCGAAGCCGGTCAATCGCTCCTTTTCCTGCGCGACGACGGCCGGCGGAGCGCGCTCGACGAAGCCGGCGTTGCCGAGCTTGCCTTCGAGCTTTGCGAATTTCGTTTTCTAGCCGCGGCGATTTCCTTGTCGAGCCGGTCGCGCTCGGCATCGACGTCGACCTCGATTTTCAACAGCAGGCGGTAGTCGTCGACGACCTTGATCGGCGCGGCTTGGCCGTTGGCTGCGGCATTTACATCGGAGACGATCTTCGACGTCAGACAAGCGCGCCAAGGCCTGGACATACGGCGAGAACGACGCCAGAGTTGTCGCATCTCCGGACGCGACCAACGGCACTCTCTGCGCAGGCGACAGGTTCATCTCGCTGCGCAGGTTTCGCAGCGAATCGACAATGCGTTTCAACAAGCTCGATCGCGGCGTCGGACTGCGCATCGATCTTCTCCGGCTGGCTCTTCGGATACGGCTGGATCATGATCGACGTCTGCTGCGTCGGCCGTTCGCTTGCCTGCGAGCAACGAAACCTTTTGCCACAGCTCCTCCGTGACGAAAGGAATGATCGGATGCGCGAGACGCAATGCGGCTTCGAGCACACGTACCAGCGTTCGGCGCGTGCCGCGCTGCTGCGCATCGTTGCCTTGGTCGCCGGCAGCGAGCTGCACCTTGGCGAGCTCGACGTACCAATCGCAGTATTCATTCCACACAAAGCGAATAGATCGCGTTGGCAACGTTATCGAATCGGTAGTCGGCAAAACCTTTCGCCACCTCGGCTTCGGTACGCTGCAGCTCGCCGATGATCCAGCGATCGACGAAGGACAAGTTCACCGGAAGGCTTTCATCGATTCCGCAATCGTGGCCTTCGGTGTTCATCAGCACGAAGCGGGTCGCGTTCCACAGCTTGTTGCCGAAGTTTCGATAGCCTTCGCAGCGCTTGATGTCGAAGTTGACAGTGCGGCCGAGCGTGGCCGAAGCCGCCATCGTGAATCGCAGCGCGTCGGCCCCGTACGGCGCAATGCCATTCGGAAAATGCTTGCGCACCTTCGCCGCGACCTTCGGTGCGTCTTCCGGCCGGCGCAGTCCGCTGGTGTTCTTGGCGACCAGCGACTCGAGGTCGATGCCGTCGATGATGTCGAGCGGGTCGAGCGTGTTGCCTTCGCTCTTCGACATCTTCTTGCCCTCGGCATCGCGGATCATGCCGTGGATGTAGACGTTGCGAAACGGAACGCGACCGGTGAAGTGGGTCGTCATCATGATCATGCGCGCGACCCAGAAGAAGATGATGTCGTAACCGGTGACGAGCACCGTCGATGGCAGATACAAGTCGTAGGCGGCTTTGTCCTTGACGTCCGGCCAGCCGAGTGTCGAAAACGGCAGCATCGCCGATGACACCCACGTATCGAGTACGTCGGGGTCGCGCGTGAGCCGCGCGTTCGGCGCCAGCCTTCGCGCGCGCCTCGGCTTCGCTGCGCGCGACGAACACGTTGCCTCGCTCGTCGTACCACGCCGGAATCTGATGGCCCCACCACAGTTGGCGCGAGATGCACCAGTCCTGGATGTTCTCGAGCCACTGGTTGTAAATCGGTTTTCCACTGCTCGGGAAAAATGTTGACCTCGCCGCGCGCGACGACATCGAGCGCGACCTGCGCGATCGACTGCCCCGGATGGAGCGTTCCCGCCGGCGCCGGCTTGCTCATCGCCATGTACCACTGCTCGGAGAGCATCGGCTCGACGACTTCGCCGGTGCGCTCGCAGCGCGGCACGGTCATCTTGTGCGGCTTCTCGCTGATCACCAGACCGGCTGCGCGCAAATCAGCGAGCACGGCTTTGCGCGCCACATAACGATCCATTCCGCGATATTTCTGCCGGCGCGTTGTCATTGATCGTTGCTGTCAGCGTGAAGATCGAGATCGGCTCGAGCTCATGGCGCTGGCCGAGCGCGAAATCGTTGAAGTCGTGCGCGGGCGTGATCTTCACTGCGCCGGTGCCGAACTCCGTATCGACATAGTCGTCGGCGATCACCGGGATCGTGCGATCCGTCAGCGGCAGTGTCAGCTGACTTGCCCACCAGGTGCGATAGCGTTCGTCGCTCGGATGAACGGCGACCGCGACGTCGCCCAGCATCGTTTCGGGCCGCGTCGTCGCGACGACGAATCGATTCGTCGCCGTCGACGGCCGGATAGCGAATCTCCCAGATGCGTGCCGTCTTCTTCCTCGGTCTCGACTTCGAGATCGGCCACCGCGGTCTGCAGCTTCGGATCCCAGTTGACGAGCCGCTTGCCGCGGTAGATCAGTCCCTGCTCGTAGAGCCGCACGAAGGTTTCGACGACGACCTGCGACAGGCTCTCGTCCATCGTGAAGTACGTCCGGCTCCAATCGACCGAATCGCCGAGCCGTCGCATCTGCTGCAGGATCGCTGTCGCCCGAATACGTGCTGCCACTTCCAGACTTCCTCGACGAACTTCTCGCGGCCCATCGCGCGCCGATCGATACCGCTTGGCTTCGAGCTGGCGTTCGACGACGATCTGCGTCGCGATGCCGGCGTGGTCGGTGCCCGGCAGCCACAGCGTGTTGAAGCCCAGCATGCGGTGATAGCGAGTCAGCGCGTCCATGATCGTCTGGTTGAACGCGTGGCCCATGTGCAGCATGCCGGTCGCGATTCGGCGGTGGCAGCTGGATCGAGAACGACGGCTTGTCGACGGATCGAGTACCTGCAGCGGAATAGCCGCGCGATTCCCACATCGGCGTCCAGCGTGCCTCGATCGAGGCGGGGTCGAAACTCTTGGCGAGCGGCGTGGAACTCGGTGCGGTGTCGTTCATTGCACTGCCAGCAGGCCCGGCTGTCGGGCAAAGGACGAATGTCACTTGCAACGGCCGAGACGCGCTCAGCTGCGATTACGCAGCCGCTCGATCTCGCTGGCAATCGCGCGCGCAAGATCGTTTCACGCACGGTGCGTATCGAGCGCCGGACGAAGATCAGAGATCAGCGCGATCGAGCGCGCGGTCCAGCGTGGGTTGCAGCCGTTCGCGCACCGGCGCTCGAGCTCCGTCGAGCCAGCTGCGGCTGCAATTCGCGCAGCAGCCGTTCGCGGAGCTGACGCTTCGATTTGTGCCCAGTCGATCTCGGCCGCGACCGGAGCCGCGTCGAGGCTGAGGATGGAACCGTCGAGAGCTCCCGCTCGTGCAGCGGAGCGCGCGCCTGCGCAGCGACGACAGGTCGACGGCGGCGGCGCCGTTTGCCGCACGGCGGAGTGGCGGCTGCCGGCGTTCGGTGCGGCGGCCGGTGGCTGTCGGTGGCGGCAGCGCCGGCGACGGCGGTGGCGTGGCGACGGCTGTCCGGAGCGGCGCCCGGGGGCGGTGGCTGTGGCAGCGAAATGTCGAGATCGAGCGAGGGTAGCGTCAGTCGCTCGGTCAGTACGGGATCGACTGGCATCGTCGGAGATTACCTTGCCACCGGGCTGCGTCAGCCGCTCGAGTCGGATTGGTTTTGCCACTCATCGGCCGACACTTCGATGTGCGGTCGGCTGAAATCCGTGATCACGATAGCACCTTGAAGCGCGCGCGGGCACGGTGCCGATCGTCGTCGAGTCGTGACACGACTTCGATCACCCGCTCGTAGCGCGCGAAGAAAGCTCCGAACTCTGGGCGGCGCGTCGTCATCGAGGTCAGCAGCACGTCGCTGGCCGGTGCGATCGCCGCGTCGGACGTCAGAAGCACCGGAGTGGCGGCGCGAGTGGCGAACTCGACGTAGACGTGCGGCACAAAATCGATCGCGGAAAACGTCCACAGCGTCTGGTCGAACTGGCCGAGGCATCACGTCGCGCGTGCTAGACGACGAGCCGCTTTCTGCGCCGAGCGCGCCTTGCGCGTCACCCGGCAGGCATAGTGCAGCGGTGCTCTGCTTCAAGTGAAAGTCGATGCGTGTCATGCACCGCGACGACTAGCGCGCTTTGCTCGCTCGATCAGGAACTGCGACAGCAGGGCACCGGTCGGCCGGTGGCGCCCTTCGCGGTGCCGCTCTTTCCACGCGGTGCCGGCGATGTCGAGTGCGCCCACGGATACGCCCTTCGTAAAGCGCGCCAGGAAGCAGGCGGCGATGACCGCGCCGGCATTGCTCGGCGTTCCGATGTTGGCCATGTCCGCAAAATTCGACTTCAGCTGCTCCTGGTATTCGTCGTCGAGCGGCATATGCCAGGCCGCGTCGCCCGACCTGCGGCTCGCCATCGATCAGTTGGTCGGCCAGCTGCATCGTTGTTCGGAAACAGGCCCGAATTGACGCTTCCGAGTGCGACACGCACGCGCCGGTCGAGGTCGCGATGTCGATCACCGCCGCCGGCTTGAAGCGCTCGCGTAGGTCAGCGCATCGCACAGGATCAGACGGCCTTCGGCGTCGGTGTTCAGAACTCTCGATCGTCTGCCCCGACATCGACGTCACGATGTCGCCCGGCTTGACCGCGGTGCCCGACGGCATGTTCTCGCACGCCGCGACGACGCCAATCACGTTGAGCTTGAGTTTCAGTCTCCGCCACCGCGCGCAGGGTGCCGATCACGCTGGCAGCGCCGCACATGTCGAATTTCATTTCGTCCATCGCCAGCGCCGGGCTTGAGCGAAATGCCGCCGGAATCGAACGTGATGCCCTTGCCGACGAGCACCATCGGCGCGCCCTTGGCCGCGCCCTTGTACTTCAACACGATCAGTCGCGGTGGCTGCGCCGAGCCCTTCGCGACCGACAGAAACGAACCCATCTTCAGTGCCTCGAGCTGCTTCGTCTCGAGCACCTCGACTCGAGCTTCCACTCCTTCGCCATCTTGCGCGCCTCGTCGGCCAAGAAAGCCGGCGTGCAGATGTTCGGCGGCAGGTTGCCGAGCCGCTTTGTCAGCGCCATGCCGTTGGCGATCGCGGTGCCCTATCGCAGGCCGCGTTCCGCACCGGCGTTGCCCGACTTCAGCAGCAGCCACGCGTGTCGGTGCCGTTGATGTCCTTCTTTCTTGCTCTTGAACTCGTCGGTGCGGAACACGGTCTCGCGCGCGGCGATCGCGAACTGCACGCCTGCCACTCGGCGTCGCGGCCCTTGACGCTCCAATCGGTCGCGGCGACGGTCGATCGTGTTGACGCCGGGACAGCCGCGCGCCGCTGCCTCGGACCGCGTCGGTAAAGTGACGCTCGTTAAAGTCGTCCCGACTGCCGAGGCCGACGAGCAGCACGCGCCGCGCGGCCATACCGCCGTAGCCCACGCAGCGGCACCAACGTCCCGCGCTTGCCGGTCATGTCGCCGCTCGCGACCGCGGCCTTGATCGCGCCGTTGCCGCCTTGTCGATAGCCTTCGCGCTCGCTGTCAGCTCGCCATCGGCGAGTACGCCGACCAGCGATGGCATCCGCTCTTGACTGCCTCGGCGCGCGCCGATCGCTATGCTAAATTCCATTGCGTTTTCCTTCTTGCCTGTCTCGCGATGGCATGCATTGTCGGCCGCGTTGCCTCTCGGCGTTTCGCGATCGTGTCCAGCGCGATGTCGTCGCGAGCGGGCGGGCAGTATATAGCGGCATCGCCTGCTGATCCGCCGCCGGCGCACCTGCGGTTTGCGCGACTGATGATCTTCCGGCGCTCGATCGTCGTCGGAGCTGACCAGCACCGCGAGTGCGGTATTCACCGTGCTTGTTCTCGATTCTTTTTTCAGTCGGTCTGGTGCGCATCCTCGGCCAGGCCGCGGGCGGTCGGGTCGACAATCAGGCGGTGTTCGAGCTCGTCGGCGCTGACGGCCGCTCACTGTGGCTACCGGTCATGCTGACGCTGACGCTGTTCATGTCGGTGCTGATGGCGCTGACACGCGCTTATCGCGATTCCGAGATGGTCGTGTGGTTCGCCGCCGGCCGCAGCCTGACGGCCTGGATCGGCACCGGTGCTTCGCTTTGTCTGGCCGATCGTCGTATCGAGTCGCGCTTGCTCTCGATGTTCGTGACGCCGTGGTCGAACTCGGCAGATCGAGGATATGCGCCAGACGCTTTGTCCAAGCGCGATGACGTCAGCCGCGTCGCGCCGGGCCGTTTCATCGAATCCGGCGGCGCCGATCGCGTGTTCTTCGTCGAGTCGGTCAACTTCTCGATGGCCAGGTGCGCAACGTCTTCGTCAGCATGCGCAGCCAGGGCCGCGAAGGTGTCATCGTCGCGGCCAAGGGCGTGATCGAACTGGCGCGACGAACGGCGATCGCTATCTGGTGCTCGAAAAGGGCGTCGCTACGAGGGCCGGCCCGGTTCAGCTCGAATATCGAACGATGGAGTTCGATCGCTATTCGATCCGTCTTGAGAGTCGCGGCCGACCGGCCGATCGTCCGAGCGAGCGCGCAAAAGCACTGCCGCTGAACTGCAGCTCTTGTCCGAACCGACGCACTCAACCTGGCGGAGAATTCATGTGGCGCATCGGCTTGCCGATCGTGGCGCTTCTGGTGACGCCTGCTCGCGATTCCGCTGGCGTACGTCAACCCGCGGGTGGGACGCTCGTTCAACCTGATCGTTGCGGTACTGCTGTTCGCGATCTACATGAACATGCTGAATACCGTGCAGGCCTACGTCGCAGCAGGAGCAGGCTCAGCTTCAGCATCGGCGTGTGGGTGGTGCATGCGTCGGTTCTGCGCTCGTGATGGTGCTGTTGCGCGTCGGGTCTACATGCAGCGTGGTGGCTGCCGGATCTGGTACGATCAGCCGAGCGGACGCCGGAAGACGCGCCGCATGAAAACCACTCCGCCGTCTACCTGTGGAAGGAGATCGCAGGCGCGACCTGTTCATGCTGTTTGCGCTGCTGTCGCTGTTTCTGTTCTTCGATATGGTCGCGCAGCTCGACGAGATCGGGCAGCGTGGGTTTCGCTTCCGCGGCATGCGCTTTTCTATGTCGCGCTCTCGCTTGCCGTCGCGCACGTACGAAGCTGATGCCGATCGCAGCGCTTGATCGGAACGATCTACGCGTTGTCCAAACTTGCGGCGAACTCTGAGTTCACGATCATGCGCGTGTCCGGCATGAGCACGCGCCGGCTGCTTGTACAGCCTGCTCGGCATCGGCATGGTCATCGTCGCACTCACCTTCCTGCTCGGCGAATTCGTCTCGCCGCCCGCGGAGCGGCTGGCGCAACAGAGCGCGGCTGCAGGCGCGCGGCGCGCCGATCAGCGTGCGCGATTTCCGCTCGGGGGTGTGGGTGCGCGACGTCGTCAAGGAGCCCGGTGGCGCGAGGTCGTCGGCCTTTCGCTTCATCAACGTGCGGCAAGTCTCTCCCGAGTCGGCACACCAAGGGCTGGCGGATCATGGAGTTCGACGGTGACTACAAACTGCGGTCAATCATTGACCGCCGACGTCGGCACCTACCGGACCGGCGTACGGATGGGACGCTGTTCGACGTGGTCGAAACGCGGTTGCCGCGGATCTCCGGCTGAGCGATCGCTGCCGAAATGAACGCGCGAACCGAAGTCGTACGCATGCCGCAACTGGTATGGAAGTCCGACCTGAAGCCCGATATCTTCGGCGTGCTGATCGTGCAGCCCGAGCGCATGGCCGGCTGGGACCTCGCGCAGTACATCCAGCCACCTGGCGGAAAACCGTCAGCAAACCGAGCGCTATGAGATCGCGTTCTGGGGCAAGCTGTTCTATCCCTGGGCCGTCGTGGTGATGATGGTGCTGGCGCTGCCGTTTGCGTTCCTGCACGTACGCGCCGGCGGCGTCAGCTTCAAGATCTTTGCCGGCGTGATGATCGGTGTCGCCTTCTACGGTATGAACAAGCTGTTTGCCCACATCGGCCTGCTGAACACCTGGCCGCCGATCGTCGTCTCGGCGCTGCCGAGCCTCGTCGTGTTGTCAACGGCGATCGGGGCGTTGTACTGGATCGAGCGGCGCTAGCGGCGGCTGGCGCAGCTACGGATCTAGTGCACTGCAGAGCCGGGCCGGCGCCTCAACTGGCGAGCAGCGGCGCGCTCGCGATGGCAGCGGCAGATACGTGCACGTCAACCTTGTGCGGTCGACCATCGTCAATGAGCACAATGTAGTCCACGACTTGAGAGACACCATCGACCGTCACGCTGGTGGTAGTCTCGGGTGGTCCCTCGGTCGCTTCCGAGCGCCGCACCGCGATACGGTACTCGGTCGCGCGATAGCGATACGTCAGCTTGTATTCGTTCCAGGCGGCCGGTAGGCACGGGGCAATGTGCAACTTATCGGCTTCGAGTCTCAGTCCCAGTAACGACTCGACGATCAACCGGTACATCCAGCCTGCCGATCCGGTGTACCAGGTCCAACCGCCGCGACCAGTGTGTGGCGCCACCGCGTACACGTCGGCGGCAACGACGTACGGCTCGACCTTGTAGATCGCCACTGCCTGTGCCGATCGCCCATGGTTCACCGGGTTGATCATCGACATCAACTCCCATGCGCGGTGGCTGTCGCCGAGGGCAGCGAATGCCATCGCGGTCCAGATGGCGGCGTGCGTGTACTGGCCGCCGTTTTCGCGCACCCCGGGCACGTAGCCACGGATGTATCCGGGATCGAGATCCGATTTGTCGAATGGAGGATCGAGCAATTGGATCAGCCCGTGCTCGTGCCGCACCAGTCGCGCATGCACCGCGTCCATCGCACGGCGCGAGCGCTCGGCATCGCCTGCACCGGACAACACCGCCCAGCTTTGCGAGATCGAATCGATCTGACATTCGGTATTGCTCTTCGAGCCGAGCGGCGTGCCGTCGTCAAAGTAGGCACGGCGATACCAGTCGCCATCCCAGGCGTTCTCTTCGATTCGCGTTGATAGCTGCACTGCTTCGTGCTCGCAACGCGCCGCAAACGACGTGTCGCCCCGCATCCGCGCGATCGGCGCGAACTGCCGCAGACACGTGGCACAGGAAAAACGCGAGCCATACGCTTTCGCCTTTGCCGCGCATGCCGACCAGATTCATGCCGTCGTTCCAGTCGCCGGAGCCGATCAGCGGCAATCCATGTTCGCCGAACTTCAGGCCGTACAAGATCGCGCGTACGCAGTGTTGGTATACATCGGCGCTCTCGTCGGAGCGCACCGGCATGTCGTAGTACGAATCGTCCTCGGCGTTGACCGGCCGGCCTTCGAGAAAGCGCGATGTCTCGTCGAGAATCGATGTATCGCCGGTAGCGAGCACGTAGCGACTGGCCGCCAACGGCAGCCACAAGTAGTCATCGGAACAATGCGTCCGTACGCCGCGGCCCGACGGTGGGTGCCACCAGTGCTGCACGTCACCCTCTACGAATTGACGGCTCGCATGCAGCACAATCTGCGCGCGCATCGCAGCCGGCTCGGTATGCACCAGCGCCATCACATCCTGCAGCTGGTCACGAAATCCGTAGGCGCCGCCCGACTGGTAGTAGCCGCTTCGTGCCCACAGGCGACACGCCATCGTTTGATAGATGAGCCAGCCGTTAGTCAAGACGTTGAGCGCTGCGTCGGGCGTTTCCACCTGCACGGCGGTCAGCGTGTGCCGCCAATGCTGCAACACTGCTTCGAGCGCTTCATGCGCGACGGCAACGCCGCGAAAACGCTGCACCAGTGCGTTTGCTGCCGTGACATTGTTGGCAGCGCCGAGACGAAAGACGATCTCGCGCTCCTGCTCGGGCGCGAGGTCGAATGACACCTGCAGCGCGGCGCACGGATCCAGCGCGGCCCCGACTCGACCCGACAGGCGCGTGCGTCGCAGTGCCGCCGGATTGCGCCAGCTCCGATTGCGCCCGATGAATTCGGTGCGATCGCCGGTAACCGTGCGGGCAGCGTCGTCGACGTCGAAGAATCCAATCCATTCGGCGAATTCGTTGTTGTATGGGTTGCGGGCGTAAATGGCGCCGGACTTGGAGTCGACCTCGGTGGTCACGTGCATCGTGGACTTTGTGCGCAAATCGCCCAGTACCCACTCGACGTAGCCGGTCACTGATAGCCGGCGCGGCCGGTCCGACCGGTTAGTGATCTTCAGCACTGAAAACTTAACCGACGCTTCGAGCGCGACGAATATCGTCAGTTCCGAGAGAATGTCATCCTGGATGCGCTCGAACACGCTGTAGCCGAAGCCGTGACGCGTGACGGTCGGTGCGATCTCATCTGCGGCCGAGATGGCGGATGAGCTGGGCGACCAGAACTCCCCGGTTTCCTCGTCGCGGATGTAGATCGCTTCGCCGTTCGCTTCCCCGATCGCGTCGTTGTACCAAGGCGTCAGGCGACACAGATGTGCATTCATGCTCCACGTGTAGGCCTGCCCGGTTTCGGACAAGACGGTTCCGAAGTTTGGATTGGCCAACACGTTGACCCAAGGTGCCGGCGTTGCTTCACCCCCCGGCGGCGCGATGACGTATTCGCGCCCATCGGGTGTGAAGCCGCCGAGGCCGTTGAAAAGGATCAGGTCGTCGACAATGGGCTGCAGCGGCGGTTCCGGGCGGTGGGTGCGCGTCGGCGTCAGGCGCGGCACGCGCACCTCGACCGGGGCGCGACGGCTCACTTGCTCGGCCAGCGTTCCGCGCGCATCCGAGATGATCACGCGCGCCACCGACTCGAACAACAAACGGTCTTCGTTCGAGATCTGCTCCGCGTGGCGCACAAATATTCCGCCGGGGCGATCGACGAAATGCGCTTCGACACCTGCCGCAATTAGACCGAGGATCTGCTCCTGCAGCTGCTGCCGATAAACGTCGTGATCTTCGTTCCAGATCACCAGGTCGACCGCGAGCCCCTTCAGCCGCCAGTACGCGTGGGCCTGCACCAGTTGCCGGACCAGATCGATACTCGCCGCCTTTGAAATCTGCAGCAGCACGATCGGCAGATCGCCCGAGATCGCGTAACTCCAGAGGGCCGATTGCCCACGCCGGTTGCGCAATAGAACGCTCGGCGCTCCGCGCAGCGATGCGTTCGCGTACAGCACTGAACTTGCGAGGCGGCCGTAAAGCTGCGCGTCGGCTTCGGTCGCATTAAGTTGACGTAGCACCACCTGACTATGGGTCCACGTCAAGTCGAATACGCGGTCGGCGAGTCTGCGGTCCTGATATTTTTCGATCAAAGCGAGCACCGTGTCGCGCGTATCGGCCACTCCGCACACGATATCGACCGTCGCCGAGTCACCGGCGTCGATCGTGACTTGCTGACGAATCGCAGCAATCGGATCAAGCACCGATCCGGCGGAGCCCGACAACGCACCTCTGCCTACGAGTGCGCTCGGTGCGGCCAGCGTGCCGCCGCGCCCGATAAATCTCACGCGGTCGGTTTCGAAGGAAGCCGCACCGGCGTTGCCGTGCACCGTCATCAATTGAAACGATATCGGCGTGTGCTCGTCGCGCGAGCGCGGCCGGCGCGTGCACAGGATGGCGGCGCGGCCCGCGATGATCTCGGTTTGCACGAACAGATTGCTGAACGCGGTATGCAGCGCGTCGGCTGCGGACGGCGCCAGCACCATTTCGGCGTAGCTGGTGATTTCGATCGTGCGGCGCGAGCGGCTGCGGTTGGTAATGCGCACGCGACGTAACTCTATGTCGTCTTCGGGCGAAACGACGATCTCGGTGTGCGTTTCGATATCGAGATCGCGTCGGCGAAACTCGGCGCGGCCCTCGCTGAAGATCGCCTCGTACTGCTCGGTGGTGCGCAACGTGGGTTGGTGCGCGACCGACCAGAACGCACCGCTCGCAACGTCGCGCAGGTAGCAGAACATTCCCCAGTTGTCGCACGTCGTGTCTTCGCGCCAGCGCGTGATGGCGAAATCTTTCCAGCGGCTGCTGCCGCCGCCCGCGTTGGTGACCATCACGTGGTAGCGGCCGTTGGACAGCAGATGTACTTCGGGCACAGGCGTGTTTGGCGTTGGCAACACGCGTATCGGTGGTTCGGCGCTTGCCTGACCGACGGCGAGGTCGGGTGCAATCGTGGACGTCGCATAAAAATTCGTTGCGCGTGGTATGCGTTCCTGTAGCAGCAGCAACGTGGCCTTGAACAATGGGTCGGATTCGAACCGCTTCTGCATTGGCCTGTTCAGCAGCGCGTGCGAAAACGCGAGCAAACTCATTCCGTGGTGATGCGCCATGAAAGATTGAACGATGCTGCTTGACTCGCCGCGCCGCTGGCGGGATGGCGTGTAGTCGATCGCTTCGAACATCCCGAAGCGCGCATACAACCCTGCCTCGGCCAGCCTTAGCAGGTTCGCGCACGCTGCCGTCGGCGCCACCATCAACGCCAGCGCGGAGGCATACGGCGCGATCACGAGATCGTCCGCGAGACCGCGCTTCAGGCCGAGCCCTGGCACGCCGAAGGCGCGATATTGATAATTGTCGTGCGCATCGACGGCGTTGTAGCCGCACTCGGACACGCCCCACGGCACGCCCCGCTTGCGCCCGTAGTCGATCTGGCGCTCGACGGCTGCGATGTACGTTTGATCGAGCAACGTGTTCTCGTACGTCGGCATGACCAGCAGCGGCATCAGATACTCGAACATCGAGCCGCTCCATGACAGCAGTACGGGCTCACCGCTGACCGAAGTCAGCAGGCGTCCGAGCGCGAACCAGCTTTCCTGCGACAGCCTGCCCTGCGCAATCGCGACAAAACTTGCCAGTCGCGCCTCGGAGGCGAGCAGGTCGTAGTAGCTCGCATCGGCACGTGCATCACCTACGTTGTAGCCAATGACGAACTGGCGGCGCACCTTATCGAACAGGAAACTGTAGTCGACCTGCGCGAACGCACCAGCCTGCTGAATCAGCTCGTCAATCGCTGCAATTCTTTCGCGAGCGCGTGCCGCGCCCTGCGCTGGCAGTGAGGCCGATTCAGGCAGCGTCGCATCGACTGTTTCGTGCATCGCCGCCAACGTGCGCAGCGTGATAGCGCTTGAACCTGCATCGATGACTGGAACGCCGCTGGTTTCGCTCTGCGGTGACGCGAGCCATGGCGCAAGGAAGACCAGTTCATCGCGCAAACCGGCGCACTGCCGCGCGAGGGCCTCTGCCCAGCCATCAATTTCCGTAAGGTGCTGATCGGCGACATCCGGCACCTCGGGGCCAGCGAACACAGGAGGCGTTGGTAGCGCAACCGGCAGCGCCAGATAATGTTCGACGATTTCGGTCGCGTGCGTGGCGAGTCGATCGACGTGGCTCCACACAGATGCGAGCGAGCCGTCATGCTCCGCAACTGCGCGCTCAAGCGCGGCAGCGAAACGGACGACTACGCGCGGTGGCTGCTGGCCGATCGATTCGCGCAGAACGTCGAAGGTGTCGCTGATGCCTTCGAGCCAGCGTCGGTGCACGATCGGCTCATCGGCAAGCGCAGCTAGTCCGACGCGCAGCGTCAGCAGACTGCTCACAAGGTTGCCGCTGTCGACGGTCGAAATGTATCTGGGCGTCAGCGGCGCGAGCGCGCGGGTGTCGTACCAGTTGAAAAAATGGCCTCGATGACGCTCTAGCGACTGCATCGCGCGCAGCGCGTTCGTCGTGCGCCCGACGAACTGTCCACCCGTTTGATAGCCCAAATCGTGTGCTGTCAAATCGGAAAGCAGGGCCAGTCCCATGTTGGTCGGCGACGTGCGATGTGCGATGACGACACCACTTTTCTGCTGCACATTGTCCGGCGGCAACCAGTTTTCTTCCGCGTTGACGTAAGTCTCAAAATATCCCCACGTCTTGCGCGCCAGCCGACGCAGAAACCGTATTTGAACAGCGGACAGATCGTCGCTGCGCGGCCCGAGCGGCCGGCTGATCCACCATGCCAGCGCGGGCGACACCAGCCACAACAAAAGAATTGGCGCCGCAATCCTCAACGCCGAGGCGTTCATTGCAGGCATCACCGTCCACGTCAGCACGGCGATCGCCGGCGCGATCCACATCGTTTGATAGACCGCGGCCAAATCGCTGCCGTGGCTCTCTTCGAGTTGACGTTCAACGATGCTCGAAGGCTCCCATTCGAGCAGACGTCGGTGCGAGATCAACGTTCGCCAGAGCGTGCGCACGATGGCGTCGCCAGAATAAAACGCTTCATAAGGCAGCCATGCGAGCGCGAACAGCGATTGCGCAAACTGCACTTGCGCGGTACGCGCAACCGCCACAAGATGCTGCTCGATAGGCGTCTCGTCGGGCTTGCGTAACAGGTCGGTCAACGCAGTGGCGAGCGCGGGCAATAAAAGCACTGCGAGGACCAGCGCGGTCCATAGCCACGGATGCGGCAGCGCGGCCCAGCCCACCAGCAACATCAACAACAATGACACAGGCACGAGGCTGCGCCGCAAGTTATCGAAGATCTTCCATTGCGACAACCATGACAGGGGATTGGGCACGCGACGTCCATCCGGCATGGGTACGCGCCGGCGCAGCCAGCCGACGAGTTGCCAGTCGCCGCGGATCCAGCGGTGTCGGCGCGCGACATCCGCGCTGTAACGCGACGGAAACTGCTCGTAGAGCTGAACGTCGCTCAGCAGACCCGAGCGCGCCAAACAACCTTCAAGCAGGTCGTGACTCAGAATGCGGTTGTCGGGAAATCGATCGGCAAGTGCACCTTCGAACGCATCGACGTCGTAAATGCCTTTACCGATGAATGAGCCCTCACCAAGTGCGTCTTGATACACATCCGATACCGTGCGGGTGTACGGATCGAGCCCAGGCTCGCCGCTGTATAGCCGCGCATACGGCGAGCGGCGGGTCTCCGGCAGGCTGACCGCAATGCGCGGTTGCAGAATTCCGTAGCCGGTCGTGACGACATGCCGGGGCACGATGTCCTTGGGGCGATCCTGATGTGCCGGGTCCGTATGTGCTGGGAAGCGCGGCCGATCGAACTGCGGCGAGTTGAGCGGGTGTGCCATCGCGCCCACGAGCTGGCGCGCGCTGTCTCGTGGCAACTGCGTATCCGTATCGAGGGTGATGACGTATTTCACCTGCGACAACGGTTCAATGTTGCCGACAATCAAGGAAAAGGCGTCCCCCGGATGACCTCGCAGCAGTGCATTCAGGTCGCCGAGCTTGCCTCGCTTGCGCTCACGGCCCATCCACGCGCGCTGCTGCGGATTCCAGCGGCGTGGACGATGAAGCAGGTAAAAAATGTCAGCAGGTGATTCCTTCTCGCCGCCATAAGCACGATTGAGCGCATCGATGCCATCACGCGCAAGTTGCAGCAGCGGTGCGTCGCTTGGCAGTGATTCCTGATCTGCGTCGGGGAAATCGGTGAGCAGCGCGAAATGCAAGTTCACATCGCGATTGGCGAGGAAGCGCACCTCGAGCGCTTCGATCAGGCTTTCCACACTGGAGATGTCGGTGAGCAAAGTGGGGACCGCTACCAACGTGCGCGCGTCGGGTGCGATTCCTTCGCTGTAATCCATCCTCGGCAATGACCGCGGCGTGACCAACAATGTGACGAGCCAATTGACGAGCGATACTGCGAGTTGACTGGTCGCCAGCAACAACAGCAAGATGACCAACGCATGCAGTGCGATCGAGGCTGCGTTGGTCGATTCGACCAGGCGCGGATAGCCGCGCGTAGCGAGCGCGGCGGTCAGAGCGCCTGTGATCGCAACGATCGTTCCCAGATAGATCGGAAGCGGGTATCGACGGCCAAAAGAGCGCAGTGCGTCGAGTGGAGAGTGCTTGAATGCCACGGCGCTCTCGAGCGCTGGCAAACCCTCGTCGACCAGGTAGAAACCGACATGCGCGGTGCGCGGATCGGTGGGGTCAACGCGCGTTCGTGCGAGTTCGACGGCCTTGGCGGCTACTTCGGATTCTGACGAGGTGCTGCGCCTTGCAATCTGTTCAGTCGCGTGGCGATAGCTATCGCGCGTTGCGAATTCCATCGACGCGTGAACGCCGGCAGGGTCGTCGCGCAATATCTTTTCGACGGCGCTCATCTGTTCGACGAACTCGCGCCAGTCGATCGCGCTCAACAAGCGCAAGCTGCCGATACTGTTGCTGATCGACACCTGGTGCGAAGCTTGCACCTGGGCTTCCAGTTGCACCAAGTGGTCGATCGTCAGATGCGATTCGGCCAGCTGCTGCTCAATCCACGTTAGCGCCAGCGCCAACGCCAGGCTCTGGCCCTGCAGACGACGCGTCAGCTCCGCCACGAACGCGCTTGCCGAGAGGCGGTGATGACCGCGCCATGTCGGCGATCACCAGAATCAGGCTCTTGGGATCGCTCTCTGCCATCTCCATCATCTGGTCGGCCCAGACGTTCGCCAGATCGCGATCGGCGCGCGCCGCCGCCATCCGCACACCGACGCGGCGCAGGTTCTCGATCAGCGCCAACCGCAGCATGATCGGAATCGCCCACAGCTCGCCGAGCTTTAGGGCGGTCACGGTCTGATAGGCAGCGACAAATCGGCTCAGGCGGTGCGCGTCGACCAGCCCATCGCCGTGCGAGATTGTTTCCAATGCAATGTCGTAGACGCGTGGTAGCCCGGCGGACGGCCCGCTGGCCAGACGCGGAAGCTCTCGGCTGTAGCCGCGCGGCAGATGCCGCTTTGCAGTCGCGACCTGCTCTTCGATCAAATGAAAGTTATCGATCAGCCATTCGCCGGCAGGCGTGATCCGCTGATGTACCGACAACGACTCGGTCAGCAGATTGCAGACTTCGATCAGCTTGTTCTCGTTGTCGGCCAGGCGCGCGAGCAGCGGATCGCGCGTCCGCCGCGTCGTGATCTTGTGTGTGGCGGCGAGCGTCTTGCCGTACTGCTCCATCTGATCGGCGCTAAAAAGCTCCGATCGCAATGGCGCTTCTTCGACGGACGACGCAAGCGATAACGCGCCAGTAGAAAAACGCGTCTTAAATTGGGTCAGGTGCCCGAGGATGGAACTGCTGCTCGCCCTCAATTAAGACGTCCAACACGTTGGTGTGCGAAGCGGCAGGATACCAAGTTGCTAGTGTCTGCTTCGAAGCGCCGAGTTGCCGTTGGCGCTGCACTATCCTAGCCGGTACCAGTTAGCAGGATCGAGATGCCACCGCCCCAATCGGATGCTTTTGTTTTCTTCGGCGCCACCGGCGATCTCGCCTACAAGAAAATCTTTCCGGCGTTGCAGGCGATGATCCGGCACGGCGAGCTCGACATGCCGATTATCGGTATCGCTCGCGCCGGCTGGTCGCTCGACAAGCTGCGTGCGCGCGCGCGCGAGTCGCTGCAGAACAATGGCGGAGTCGATGCGGCCGCATTCGCCAAGCTGTCAGCTCAGCTTCGTTTTGTCGATGGCGATTATATGGAGCCTGACACGTATGCGCGTCTGCGGCAGGCGCTCGGAGACGCCAAGCGACCGCTGCATTATTTAGCGATCCCTCCCAGCATGTTCGGCACCGTCGTTCAGGGGTTGGCGCACGCCGGCTGCGCCACCGATGCCCGCGTCATCGTCGAGAAGCCGTTCGGACGTGACCTCGCCTCCGCGAGGGCGCTGAATCGCACATTGCACGAAGTCTTTTCCGAATCGTCGGTGTTTCGTATCGATCATTACCTCGGTAAGGAGGCGGTCCAGAATCTTTTGTACTTTCGCTTTGCGAACTCGTTCCTGGAGCCGATCTGGAACCGCAATTACATCGACAACGTGCAGATCACGATGGCCGAGACCTTCGGCGTGGAAGGCCGCGGTAGTTTTTATGAGGAAGTCGGTGCAGTGCGCGATGTGGTGCAGAACCATCTATTGCAGGTGATTGCATTGCTGGCGATGGACGCTCCGGTCGGGCGCGACCCTGAGTCGATGCGCTCGGAAAAGCTGCGCTTGTTTCGCGCGATGCGGCCGCTTGATCCGAAGCAAGTCGTGCGCGGACAGTTTCGGGGTTACCGTGACGAGCCGGGCGTTGCGCCTGATTCACAGGTCGAGACTTTTGCCGCACTGAGGTTGCGCATCGATACGTGGCGCTGGGCCGGTGTTCCCTTCTACATCCGAACGGGCAAGCGCCTGCCGATAACCGCCACCGAAGTAAAAGTCGACCTGAAGCTTCCACCACTGGCAATCTTCGACCGTACTGACCCTAATGAATCGAACTACTTTCGCTTCCGGCTCAGTCCGGAGGTCGTGATTTCAATTGGCGCGCGAGTCAAGCGTCCAGGCGATGAAATGCAGGGCGAGCCAGTGGAATTGGTTGCGCGCCGTTCCCCGGCGAGCGAGGACTTGCCGTACGAACGACTGCTGGGAGACGCAATCACCGGCGACACATCACTATTCACCCGCGACGACAGTGTCGAAGCCGCGTGGTGCGTGGTCGATCCGATCCTGCGCGATCCTCCACCGGTTGATGAATACGACCCAGGCACGTGGGGTCCGCCGGAGGCGGCGAAGGTGATTGCCGACCATGAGGGCTGGCACGATCCGCAGCGCGAGGCGCCGCCGTGCTAGACAGGCGCGTCGCATCCAACAACCGCAAGCGCTAGCATTGCGAGAGACGGAAGTTCACTGCACTCCTGCGACCGGCTGGATTGCACCTTATCTTCTACTGGAAGTGGAATGAACAACACGCAACGCCTGCACGCTCTTGGCCAGAGTATCTGGCTCGACAACATTTCACGCCGCATCCTCGACGACGGGACCCTGCGGCGCTACGTCGACGAGTTCTCGGTCACCGGGCTGACATCGAATCCGACGATCTTCGACGAAGCGATCGGCGCCGGCGACACGTACGACGAGGGTATCCGCGCCAAGGCAGCGGCGGGAAAATCGGGCGAAGCGCTGTTCGTCGAGCTGGCGCTGGAAGATTTGCGTCGAGCGGCCGATCTGTTCAAGCCGATCTTCGATGCCACCCATCGCGTCGATGGCTGGGTTTCGATGGAGTTATCGCCGCTGCTGGCCGACGACACTGCAGGCAGCATCGAGGCAGCAGCCCAGATTTATCAGCAGGCAGGGCGTGCCAATTTGTTCGTCAAGATTCCCGGCACGCCCGCGGGCGTCCCGGCGATCGAGGAATCGATCTTCGCCGGTGTACCGATCAACGTCACGTTGCTGTTTTCGCGCGAACAATATCTGGCGTCAGCCGAGGCTTACCTGCGCGGCATCGAGCGACGGTTGGCTGCAGGACTCGATGCGGGGGTCGGCTCGGTGGCGTCGGTATTCGTCAGCCGCTGGGATCGGGCAGTCAGCGACAAGGTGCCGGCGCCGCTGCACAACCGCCTCGGCATCGCAATAGCTCGGCGCGCCTACCGTGCGTATCGCGAGCTGTTGGCATCTCCGCGCTGGCGCAGGCTCGCCGACGCCGGCGCGCAGCCGCAACGGTTGCTATGGGGCAGCACCGGGACCAAGGATCCGCAGGCATCGGCCACGTTGTACATCGAGGCGCTTGCGGCTCCCGACACGATCAACACGATCCCCGAAAAAACGTTGCTTGCCTTTGGCGAGCACGGCCAGTTGCGCGGCGTGATGCCCGAGGATGGCGGCGACGCCGAGGCGGTGATCGCAAGCTTTGTCAAAGCAGGCATCGACGTCGACGCGCTAGCCGCACAACTGCAGCAAGAAGGTGCGCAGGCGTTCGTCAAGTCGTGGAACGCGCTCTTGCGGCGCATCGCCGAAAAAAGTGAAGCACTCGCCGTAGCCAGCGCTAAGTATTGACGTGCCGACCGCAGTTCGCGCCGATCCTGCGCCGTCGTTGATCGAGCGTCCGCAGTGGCGTGCGCTGCTGCTGCATTACCTGCAAATCGAACCGCAACATTTGCGCGAACTGTTCGCAGACGATCGCGGACGTGGTGAGCGCTTCGCCGCCGAAGCGGCCGGCCTGTATCTCGATTATTCGAAGAACCGCTTCAACGACGAAACACTGCGGCTATTGGTTGAGCTCGCCGAAGCGTGCGGTGTTCGCCCGCGTACCGAAGCGATGTTCAACGGCGAGAAAATCAACGTGACCGAGCAGCGTCCGGTTCTGCACGTTGCGTTGCGAGCGCCACGCAGCGAACGCATCTTCGTCGACGGGCACGATGTGGTGCCCGACGTGCACGCAGTGCTCGACCGGATGTCGGGCTTCAGCGATCGTGTCCGCAACGGTGACTGGAAGGGCCATCGCGGCAAACGCATCCGCAACGTCGTCAATATCGGAATCGGCGGCTCCGACCTCGGCCCGGTAATGGCTTATGAAGCGCTTCGCCATTACAGCCGGCGCGACATGACGTTTCGCTTCGTCTCCAACGTCGACGGCACCGATTTCATCGAAGCGGTGCGCGATCTGGAAGCCGATGAAACGCTGTTCATCGTTTGCTCCAAAACGTTCACTACGTTGGAGACATTGACCAATGCGCGCGCAGCACGCCAGTGGTGCCTGAATGCAATCGGTGATGAAGCCGCGATATCGAAACACTTCGTCGCGGTCTCGACCAACAAGGCCGAAGTCGTCGAGTTCGGCATCGACGCCGGCAACATGTTCGAGTTCTGGGATTGGGTCGGCGGCCGATATTCGATGGGCTCCGCGGTCGGACTATCGATCATGCTGGCGATCGGCGCCGATCAATTTCGAGCGATGCTTGCCGGGTTCCGTGCGATGGATGAGCACTTCCGCACCGCACCCCCCGCGCGCAATCTGCCTTGGCTGCACGGGCTGCTCGCCATCTGGAACAACAATTTCTTCGGTGCGACGACGACCGCCGTGCTTCCGTACGAGCAATATCTGAAACGCTTCCCCGCGTATCTGCAACAACTGATCATGGAAAGCAACGGCAAGCGCGTCACCGTCGAAGGCGCCGCGGTCGACTGGCAGACCGCGCCCGTTATCTGGGGTGAGCCTGGCACCAACGGTCAACATTCGTTCTACCAGCTGCTTCATCAGGGAACGCGTTTCGTGCCGAGTGATTTCATCGGTTTTTGCCGCACCGATAATCCGCTCGGCAACCAGCACGATCTGCTGATGGCAAATCTGTTCGCGCAAAGCGAAGCGCTGGCATTCGGCAAGACGCCCGACGAGGTGAGGGCCGAAGGCACTGGCCGATGCGCTGGTGGCGCACCGTTCGTTCGCCGGCAATCAGCCGAGCAATACGCATTCTTGCCGAGCGGCTAACGCCGCATACGCTCGGCTCGCTGGTAGCTCTATATGAGCACAGCGTCTTTGTGCAAGGTTCCATTTGGAACATCGATTCTTTCGACCAATGGGGCGTCGAGCTGGGGAAAGCCCTTGCCACGCGCACGGCGGCTGAACTTGCAGGCAGCTCTGAGCCCACGCTTGGACACGACAGTTCGACCAACGCGTTGATCCGCCGCTACCGTGCGCTACGCGAGTGAGCGAACGGCGTCACGAATCGCTCGCATAGGGTTGCGTGAGGACCTCCAGCAGATGGCCGTCCGGACTGTCGAAGTAAAATCCGCGCCCGCCGTTGTTGCGATTGATCTCGCCCGCTCGCGCTTGCCAGGATCGGCCCAATACTGCAGTCCGCGCTCGCGAATGCGGCCGAAGATGGAATCGAAGTCGTCTTCGTCGATCAGAAAGGCGTAATGCTGAAACGCAACGTCTCCATCGATCTGATCAAAGTCGAGCGACACCCCATCGTCGAGTTTGACGACCAGAAATGGTCCGAAGCGGGTAGGCGCGGCCAAACCGAGGATTTCCGCCAGAAACGTTGAGGAGCGCTGCTGGTCGCTGCACCAGACGATGGTGTGGTTGAACCGGATGCTCATGTTGCTTGCTCCCTTGCCGGACAACGTTCAACTTGCCAATATATCGCTGACAACTCGGAACTAGGGAGACACCATGAATCGGCACTTTTCGATCGTCGCGACACTGCTTGCCGTCCTGTTCGCGGCGTTGGGTTGCGCAACTCCATCGAGCCAGAGCAATACCAAATGGGTCACGCTGATCGACGGCAGCACCGGCCTCGATAACTGGATCCGCGTCGGCGACGCGAACTGGCGCGCGGTGGACGGCGCGATACAAGCGGACATGAAGACCGACAAGGCGAACAGTTTTCTTGTTACGAAAGATTCCTACACCGACTTTCGAATCCTCGCCGAATTCTGGGTCAGCGACGACGCCAATTCTGGGATCTATATGCGCTGCGCAGACATTAAGAACCTGACCGACCGCTTGTGCTACGAAGCCAACATATTCGACCAGCGCCCGGACCCGGCTTATGGCACCGGCGCCATCACGCATCTTGCTGCGGTATCGCCGATGCCGAAGGCCGGTGGAAAATGGAACACGTTCGATATCACGGTCAAGGGCACGCGCGTGACGGTTGCATTGAACGGCGTCCGCACCGCTGAGATTGAGGACAGCAAGCTCGCCAGCGGCCCGATCGCGTTGCAATACGCGGCGGGCGTGGTCAAGTTCCGCAAGGTGCAAATCACGCCGCTCTGATCGTCCGCTGATCGACGCCGGCAGGGCGTCCGCCGCTGCTGGCGGGTCAAGCAGCTCGCATCGTCATCGCTGTAACCAACAGCAGGCTCGCCTGTGGTTTCCCTTTTCGCGTGGCGGCAGCTATTGCTTTGTAGATATTATTACTGTACTGTATCGATCTCTACAGAGAAAATTGAAGAAGAGGGACAAGATGCGATACCAGCTGGCACCTATCTACTGTCGCCCATGGCTGCTGAACGGATTGTCGAAGCAGCTGATCGAAAGCCACTATGAAAACAACTACGGCGGCGCCCTGCGCAAGCTGAACGCAGTGACGGAGAAGCTCGAGTCGCTCGATTACGCCAGTACTGCACCGTACATCGTCAATACTCTGAAGCGCGAAGAACTGATCGCTCTCAATTCCACGCTGTTGCACGAGCTGTATTTCGCGTGCCTGGGCGGAGATGGGAAACCGACCGAGACACTTAAGCAGGTGCTGGCCCGGGATTTTGGTTCGGTAGATCGCTGGCGCAACGAGTTCGTTGCAATGGCGAACGGACTGGCAGGCGGTTCGGGGTGGGTAGTGCTCGTCTACGTGCCGCGCGACGGTCGGCTCATCAACCAGTACGCATCCGATCACAGCCAGGCAATCGCGGGCGGCATTCCGATCTTTGCACTGGACATGTACGAGCACGCTTTCCACATCGACTTCGGCGCCAACGCAAAGGCGTACATCGAAGCGTTCCTGCGGAATGTTGACTGGAAAGCGGTGCAGGGTCGTTACGAAGATGCCTCCAAGGTCGCACCGCCACGCCCGCTTGTTCAAGAGGAGTTCGCTGATGTACCAGGCGTTTCTCCGGAAGAGGTCAGGGCGATGCTCGATGCCGGCAAACCCGTCCAGATCATTGATGCCCGACCGCAGTATTACGTTTCCCGCACGCAGGACATCATGGAAGGCGCTCAGTGGCGTGATCCCGATCGTGTGCAGGAATGGGCCGGCGAGCTTTCGAAGTCAGATCCGGTGGTCACCTTCTGCGTTTATGGATTTCACGTCGGATGCCAAACCGCCGTCGCGTTGCGCGATGCCGGCTTCGACGCGCGCTACATGAAGGGCGGCCACTCGGCGTGGAAAGCCATTGGCGGAGCAACGAAGATGTACAAGTAACGGTTACAACCGCTCGACGATCGTCACGTTCGCTAACCCGCCGCCCTCGCACATCGACTGCATTCCATAGCGTTTGCCGGTGCGACGCAGCGCGTGCACCAGCGTCGTCATCAGTTTTGCGCCCGAGGCGCCGAGCGGGTGGCCGAGCGCGATCGCGCCGCCCGCTGCATTGAGCCGGGCAGGGTCGGCGCCGGTGGCCTTCAGCCATGCCAGCGGCACCGACGCGAAGGCTTCGTTGATTTCGAACAGATCAATCTCGTCCAGCCGCAATCCTGCCCTACGCAGAGCGATCGGTGTTGCCGGTAGCGGCGCCTCGAGCATGATCACCGGGTCATGGCCGAGCACGGTCATCTGATGCACGCGCGCCAGCGGCTTCGCGGATGCGCCCAGCAACTTCAGTCCGCGTTCGTTGACCACCAGTAACGCCGCAGCGCCATCGCAGATCTGGCTTGCAGTGGCTGCCGTGTGGCGGCCACCTTCCTGTAGAAGCTTGACAGCGCCGATGCCTTCGCGCGTCGCATCGAACCGAATGCCTTCGTCGGTTGCGTGCACTTGGTCGGTCGCGACACCTTCCGCCGTCCGTGCCTGCAACGGCAGGATCTCGGCATTGAAATCTCCGGCGCGAGTCGCTTCGCTTGCCCGCTGATGGCTGCGGAGTGCGTAGTCGTCGAGCTCATCCCTGGTCAGGTCGTACTTGACAGCCAGCATCTCGGCGCCTGCGAACTGGCTGAACTGAACGTGCGGGTAGCGTGCCTGCATCGAGGGGCTCATATAGCTGCCAAAGCCGTGCTTGAATGCGAGCGTTGCCGGCAGCCCCATCGGCACGCGAGTCATGCTTTCAACGCCCGCGGCGATCACCGCGTCCATGCTCCCGGACATCACCGCTTGCGCCGCAAAATGCAGCGCCTGCTGTGAGGATCCACACTGCCGGTCGATCGACGTAGCCGGTACCGATTCCGGGAGGCGCGATGCCAAGACGGCGTTGCGGGCGATGTTGTTCGATTGTTCCCCCGCCTGGCCAACGCATCCCATGATCACATCGTCGATCACCGCCGGATCGATGCCGGTGCGCGCAACCAGCGCGTCGAGTACCGCCGCGGCAAGATCGGCTGGGTGCCACCCGCTCAAGCGGCCGCCCTTGCGACCGCCGGCCGTGCGAACAGCGTCGACGATGAATGCTTCGGCCATTAATATTTCTCGCTAAGCTGTAGTTGCTTTCGACCGAATGATCACGTAGGGTCCAAAGAATATAGCGAAGGCGATTCGCGCACCGCGTATCGCACAGTTCTTACCAAAGGAGTGAACCATGGGTAACCGCGATCGGCAACGCAAGGAAGCGAAGAAACCTAAGCAACCCAAGAAGCCACCTTCACCTTCACTGAGCTGACCCCTGCTTCTAGGGAAAACGGTGTTCAGAAGCGCGATCGGACTGGTCGCTCTCTGGTTGCTGTTGTCTTGCGCAACTACGTCCCAAGTGCCCGCTGCTGCGCGTTCTGATCTTGCTCCTTCGGGAAAGCTGCGCGCCGCGATCAACTTCGGCAATCCGATCCTCGCGATGAAGGACCCGGCTACCGGCGAGCCGCGTGGCGTGTCGGTCGATCTGTCGCGGGAGCTTGCGCGGCGTCTCGGCGTTCCGGTCGAGCTGGTCACCTACGACGCTGCTGGCAAGGTAGTCGAAGGCTTGAAGGCCGGCGCTTGGGACGTTGCGTACGTCGCAATCGATCCGGCACGCGCAGTCGACATCAGCTTCACCGCGGCGTACGTCGTGATCGAGGGCGCCTACCTGGTGCCGCAGAACTCTCCGATTCGCAGCAACGACGAAGTCGATCGCCCCAACGTGCACGTCGTCGTCGGCGCTGGCAGCGCCTACGACTTGTTCCTCACGCGAGACCTGAAACAAGCGAAGATCGTTCGGGCACCGACGTCTCCGGCCGTCACCGATATGTTCGTCGCGCAGAAGCTCGAAGTCGCGGCCGGCGTCAAGCAGCAGCTCGAGGCCGACGCCCGGCGCATCCCCGGCTTGCGCCTGCTCGACGGACGCTTCATGGTGATCAACCAGGCGATGGGTACACCTAAGGGACGAGGCGAAGCGGGCGTGAAGTATCTGCGCGAGTTCGTCGAGGAAATGAAGGCTTCCGGTTTCGTCGCGCAGGCGCTCGAGCGGCACCGCATCGATGGCGCCTCGGTTGCGCCGCGAGCAGCGAGTGAATAAGGTGTTCTAGCTGGGGTTCCGCGGCTGCTGCTAATGAGCGTTCGTGCAGCTCCTACCTTTGTTATTCGATGACCTTCGCACGCACACCGTTTGGGCAGCAACGAAGCTATGGCGTCATACGCTCGGCGCTGATCGGCTACGGCGTGGCCGCATGGACACTTCTGTTTTCGCGATCGAGTGTTCTCGATTCAGCGACTGGCGGGGAGGCTTCGGGTTCCGCGCAGACCCTAGTGCTCGGCGGATTGGCGCTGCAGGTGCTGTTGATCGCCGCGCGTGCGCTTATCAAGCACAAGGCACCGGAGAGCGAGGTTGCGGCGCAGGGTTTGATGATTCTGGAACTCGTTGCGGACGGCGTCACCGTCTTGCTGTTTGCGATGGGCAACGCTGGGCGCCGTCATGCAGGCGAGCGGCAATGTCTAGCGTGTCGCGTCCGGCCTGCGTCTTGCTCCGCGTTGAGCGGCAATGCACTCGACGAATCGATAACGTGTACCTGAACACAGATGTCCTCATTGTCGGAGCCGGGCCGACCGGCCTGATGCTCGCGAATCAGCTTGCGCGACGCGGCGTGCGTGCGCTGATCATCGACAGGCACGCAGGGCCGTCTTTGCAGACGAGGGCACTGGGCGTGCAGGCGCGCACACTCGAGATCTACGCGCATCTCGGCATCGTCGATCGCGCACTCGAGCTCGGCAAGCGCGCGACCGGTGCCAATTTGTGGGCCGAAGGGCGGCGCACCGCGCGAATTCCGGTCGGCGATATTGGGCGCGACCTGAGTCCGTATCCGTTTCTGCTGATTCTCGGCCAGGACGACAACGAGCGACTGATGGGCGACGCATTGCGTGGCCATGGAATGACCGTCCGCTGGAACACTGAGCTGGTCGCGCTCAAGCAGGACGCCAACCACGTGAAGGCGGCGTTGAAGCAACCCGACGGATCGCTCGCCGAGATCACGGCTGCATGGGTCGCAGGTTGCGATGGCGCGCGCAGCGCAGTACGCGAGATGAACGCGATCGAGTTTGTAGGCGCACCGTACGAGCACGTGTTCTTCGTCGCCGATACAGAAATGACGGGACCGATGGTTCCGGACGAGCTCAACGTCTATCTGTGGCGCAAAGGATTTCACTTGTTCTTCCCGATGCGCGGGATCGACCATTGGCGAGTCGTTGGGATCCTGCCCGTTGAGTTGCGCGACAGAGAAGATCTGACGTTTGCAGACGTGATGCCGTCGGTGCGGCAGGAAGCGGGCGCGGATTTGTCGTTCAAAAAGTGCAGTTGGTACTCGACCTATCGCATCCATCATCGCTGTGCCGCGCGCTTTCGTGACCGCCGATGCTTCCTGCTGGGCGATGCGGCACACATTCACAGTCCAGTCGGCGCGCAGGGAATGAACACCGGTCTGCAGGATGCATACAACCTGGCGTGGAAGCTCGCGCTCGTGGTGTCCGGGCGAGCGGATGCCGCGCTACTCGATTCGTACGAAGCCGAACGCTTGCCGGTCGCAAAGCGGCTGTTGAGCACCACCGACCGCGCGTTCCAGCTCATTGTTTCAGACAACGCGGTGGCCGGACTCTTCCGCACGCGCGTGCTGGCGAACGCTGCGGCTGTTGCGATGCGCTTCGACAGAGTACGAAAGCTGGCATTTCGCACGATTTCCCAGATCGGCATCGAATACCGCGATAGCCTCTCTATCGGAATCGCTGGCGCGCTGGCATGAAGGCGCGCCGCTCGCAGGAGATCGTTTTCCGTGGCTGCGCGTCAAGCTGCAGCCCGACGGTCCTGTCGAAGACCTGTTCGCCAAGCTCGACGACACGCGATTCAATCTGCTTCTGATCGGGCAACCGCCTGCATCGGTTGAGCGTGGCCGGGTTGCGCGACCTACTACGCATCCATGTGGTGCCGAGTGATCCCGTCAACGACAAGGAACTCGCACGGCGGCACATTCCGCAGCCGTCTTTCTTTTTGCTGCGCCCTGACGGCCATGTCGGGCTGGCGGGCACTCAGCTGGACATTGCAGAAGCGTCCCGTTACGTCTCCGAGCGTCTACACGTCGCGAGCAAGGACGCGCCCTCCGCAGGGCGAGTACGGATGTCGCGAGCGTCCCTATGAACTCGGCTGAGGATTCGATCGCGGCATACATCCGCGCCAAGGACGAAAACCGTCCATATCTGATGGCGCGCGCGTTCGCGGAGGACGCGACGCTGGAGATGGTCGTAAGGACAGAAACAATCTCCTTCCCACCGATCTCGCAGGGGCTCGAGTCAATTACAGATGTCTTGGTGCGTCGATTCGCGCAGTCCTACGAAAATGTCCATACGTTTTGCCTTGCAGCCCCTCCTCGAACAGCCGAAAGCGGTTTCTCGTGTGATTGGCTGGTTGGAATGTCGGAGAAAGACAGCCGAATGGTTCGCGTCGCCTGCGGACGTTACGACTGGCAGTTTCGCTCGGAGGTGCCACGTCTTGCGACGCGGCTCGCGATCACGATTGAACAGATGCAATTACTTGCGCCGGACACCCTCGCCCCCGTCATGAGCTGGCTTTCGCGATTGCCTTACCCGTGGTGCTCTTCGCAGACAGCGTTGGCGAGTGCGCCAACTCTCGATGAATTGAAACCTGTACGACACTACATCGCGCGAATGTCGTAGCCGGCCTCAGAAAGCAGCTTCGAGTCCACCAGCACATCGACACCGGCGCGCGGCCGTATCGCTCGCGCGGGAATATCTTCGCCAGCGCGCCAGCGCTTCACCGCGTCGCGCTTGGATTCGCCTGCGATCAGAAACAACACTTCACGCGCGTCGCTCAGCCGCGCTGCGCTTAACGACACCCGCTCCGGCGGCGGCTTCGGAGCGTTGAACACCGCGAGCACGGCAGGTGCATCCGGAGCGGTGCCCCAGTCATGATTCGGAAACAGGCTGGCGGTGTGGCCGTCGTCGCCGAGTCCCAGCAACACCAGATCGAATTCGCCGACGTCGCGCAGCGTCTCCGCGTAGGCGAGGGCGGCCGCAGCCGGACCGAGCTCGGCGGGAATCGGATGCACCTGACCTTTCGGGATCGGCACATGGTCGAGCCACTCGTCAGCCGCCATCTTGCTGTTGCGCCCGACGTCGTCCGCCGGCAGGCAGCGCTCGTCACCGAAATACACGTGCCAGTGCGCCCAGTCCGCGTCTTGTTCGCGCAGCCATCGATATACGCCACGCGGCGTATTGCCGCCGGCCAGCACGATCAAGAATTCGCCGCGCTGTTTGATGGCGCGCTCGGCGGCGTCGATGATGCGGCGGCATGCAGCCCGCTCTAATTCAGCGACGTTCGCAACGGGGAGCCAGCGTACGTCGCTTGCCGACGCACTCACCGCTTCGCACTCATTGCTTCTTGATTTCGTGCCCGCCGAACTGATTGCGCATTGCCGACAACATCTTCGCTGCGAATGAATCCGAATCGCGCGATGCCAGGCGTGCAATCAGCGCGAGGGTGATCGCCGGCGCGGGCACATTCAGGTCGATCGCTTCGGCAACCGTCCACCGTCCCTCGCCGGAGTCGGGAACAAACGGTGCGATGCCATCCAGAGTCGGGTTTTCTTTCAGCGCGTTGGCCGTTAAATCAAGCAGCCACGAACGCACGACGCTTCCATTGCGCCAGATCTCGGCGACCTGGTTCAGGTCGAGCCCGAATTCCGTCTTGCGCTGCATGATCGAAAAGCCCTCGGCGTAGGCCTGCATCAAACCGTACTCAATGCCGTTGTGAATCATCTTCGTGAAGTGACCCGCACCGCTGGGACCGACGCGACCCCAACCACGATTTGGCGCCGGCGCCAGTGTCTCGAAGATCGGTCGCAAGCGTTTGACGACGAACGCTTCGCCGCCGAGCATCATGCTGTAGCCCTCGGTCAGCCCCCATACTCCGCCGCTGGTGCCGCAGTCGACGTAGTTCAATTGCCTATCGGCGAAGTGCCGAGCGCGTCGCTGCGTGTCTTTGTAATTTGAATTGCCACCGTCGATGACGGTGTCGCCTCCCGCCAGCAGCGGCAGCAGTGCATTGACGGTGACTTCGGTCGCTTCGCCCGATGGCACCATCATCCACAGCGTCCGCGGTGCTGCGAGTTTCGCCACTAGCGCATCGAGCGAGGCCACGGACTCAGCACCATATCGTTCGATACGCTTGCGTGCGTCCGGCTTGAAGTCAAACCCAACGACGCGATGGCCGCCGTCCACCAGCCGCTGTGTCATGTTGGCGCCCATGCGTCCGAGACCGATCATGCCGAGTTCCATGCGGACTTCCTATGCCAACTTCGCCAGAACTCCGTTCATCTCTTCTCGGGAGAAAGCTCGCATCGTCTGGGTCCGGACGTTTCCCCCGGAACCAATCGCCAATCCAAGCGCGGTCATCGACGCGTCGTCAGGTGCTTCGAATATTCCAACCACATCGTAGCTTCCGAGGGTCCAGTAAAACTCCTTCACCGTAGCCCCGAATTTTTTGGCTTGCTCCTTGACAGCATCCGCCCGCTTGGTCGTGTCTTTAGCGGTTCGAACGCCTTGATCCGTAAAGTTCGTGAGGACAATGTAAGTGGCCATGTGAGTTCCTCCTGGTGGCGTTCGAGGCACATGAAAGGCTGCAGAGCGGCGGCACGGCCTCGGTTGTGCCTGCCTGACTCGATGCTACGCGCCGCAATTGTGGCGCGCGCAACTTCGGCTAATTCAGATTGATCTCGCCGTCAAAGCTGACCTTCAACTTCAGGCCAGCAACTTCGAGCGTCATCTTTGCGGGAAACGATTCCGCCCCGGTGATGGTGCGATCAGCACTTGCCTTTGCGACCGCTTGTTCGATCTCGCGCTGCGAATTGACGCCCACCATCTTCAGAAACTTGCGAATACTCAGATTGAATGTCTCTTCGTTCATCGATGTCTCCAGTCTTTGATACTACGGCCGGCGTCCACGTACGGCCCATGCGCGCGCGATCAACGGGATCGAGCCGTCGGGTTCGATCGGAAGCATCGCGCGAATCCGATCCCGCAGGGCGATGCGACGTTCTTCGCTGAGCGACATTGCGTAGCTCGGCGCCGGACCCTGACCGCCGAGAAACGGATTCCAGTAGTCATCGAAGTCCCGAAACGTGGTCGGGATGTCGATCTCCCGCGAATGGACTTCGCGCAGTTCCACTTCATTCCACAACGCCACCAGAGCATCCGGTTGGCAAATGGGAAAGCGAATCGATTCAACGAGCTTGGACGCCGCTGGATCCAATTCCACCGTCGCGTCCCAGAAGTAGCGCATCATCTCCATCTTGCCGGCGTAGTCCCAGACGTACGCTGCAACCGTGCCTCCCGACCGCACGGCGCGCGCCATCTCCTGCGCGGCGAGCAATGGCTTGGGAACGAAGTTGAGCACCAGGCCCGAAACCGCAGCATCGAAGCGCGCCGATTCCACGTGGGAGCGACTGAGCGTCACCCACTTCAAATGTGACTCTTGGGTCGCTGACATGCGCCTTTGCATAGTCGACAAAGCCCGCCGACGGATCGATGCCCGTGACGCTTCGTGGCGTTGCATCTGCTGCACGATGGTTTGCGTAAGAGCACCGGTTCCGCATCCGACGTCCAGCCAATCGAGCTGCGCTGGCAACGCGAGCCACTGCAGGAAGTCCTTGGCCACGAGCCGGCTCCAACGACCGACATAGGGTTCGTAAAGGTTGCCGGCCGCCCAGTTGTCTTTGCGCTGTTCTGACATGGTCAAGGCTGCACGGCAATTTTGCCCAATAAGTCGAATTCACCCCTTTCGTTCGCGCGGCCCACGAGCAGCTCTCCTTCACTGATCAACTCCAGGCTGAGCAGATCGATGTTTGGCCGATGACTGACGAACACGACGGGTGACGAACCGCGGTGACTGCTGATCAGAGACTGGGCCTTGCGCTCGAAGACATTGGAGCGTTCTGAATCGGCACTCGCGATCTCGCGCAAGGCAGCATCGGTAACGACTGCATCGCCAAATGCAATTCGCGCGGTGTCCCGGCAGCGGCACATCGGAGAGCTGATGACGGTGGGCTTGATCCCGTGCTTGGCAAACTCGTCACCGATTTTCCGAGCGTGTGCCTTGCCCGCTGCAGTCAACATCGATTCACCTTTGCAGTTCCCGCTTTCGTCCCAGGTAAGAGGATTACCACCTGCAGGCTGTGCGTGACGCATCAGCACGACGAGATTTGCTTCGGTCCTGAGCTTCTCCCAGAGCAGATCATTGGCCGACACGGGCATGGCGAGCGCGCCGAGGAGAAGGAGTATCGCCCGACGCATTATTGCTATCGCGGTTTGCGACATATCACCTGAATCGGATGCGTGCGGCCTTCCTCTATGTTGCGCGCAGCATTGCGTATCTTCTGCAACCAGGTTTCGCCCAGCAGTATGTGTATACCGAGCGGCGGCAAAGTGCCTGCCTCGGCTCTTTCCATCATCACCTTATAACCGGCGGCATACTTGGGTCCGGTGTCCTCGACGACGATGTCTTCGAATCCTGCCTCTTCCAGAAACGCTCGAGTCTCCTTTGGCGTAGCCAGGTAAGCGCCGCTGCCGTCAGCCGACCATGGCAACGGATAGTGCGGATGTCCCTTCGCACCTAACCCATGCTCGGTCAGCGCAAACGGGGCACCAGGCTTCAGCACTCGATAGGCCTCGGCGAAGAATGTCGCGCGATCGGGTACGTTCATCGTGACGTGTTGTGTGTAGCCGCCATCGAAGTTGGCATCCGGATAAGGCAGGTGCTGACCGTCGCCATGCTGGATCTTCACCTGCCCTTCCATGTGCACAAGCTTCGTCAACATGTTGGCCGTGTCTACAAACGGCTGCGTGATGTCGACACCGCTGACGGTGCATTGAAACCGTTTGGCGATGTAACGGGCAGGGCCACCCACTCCGCAGCCGATATCGACGACGTGCTGGCCCGCCTTGATCTGAAGTCGATCCGCGAGTTCCACGGTTGCAGGCAAGGCCGCGCGCATGAAAGTGGTCGACGGGCGCCAGGTCTTCCACCGTCAGGCTCCCCAGCGGTTTCGACGCCTTGTTCAGCGCCGACACGATCCGGCTGTAGACATCTCCTCGGCCCCAATGGTCGGCGATTGCATTTGGGTTTGTCATGTCATTCCCCCGCGCTGTTACGCCTAACGCAATACGTAAACCAACTTGAGGCCAAGCCACACTGCGGCGACACCGAGCAGCACGCTTGCACCCACATACGTCGCTGCAACCCACGGCTCGCCACGCCGCAACAGCGACATCGTCTCCAATCCAAAGGCTGAAAAAGTGGTGAACCCACCCAGCAGGCCGGTAAACAGGAAGAGCCGCGCGTCCGGACTGAACAGCTCGTGCTTCTCGACCAAGCCTGCCAGCACGCCCGCAACCAGACAGCCCACAACGTTGACGGCGAAGGTGCTGAACGGAAACTTTTCCTGCACGGTCAGGTGCAACACCCAGCCGCCCAGTTTGTACCGAGCCACCGAGCCGATGAACCCTCCAAGACCTACCCACAGGATGTTTGTCATCGTGCTCAGCGGTATATCAGTTCCTGGAGTGCGATCAAAGGAGTACTCGCTCGACCGTAGGTGACATGTCCGTGAACTTCGCGACTCCTAACCGTGGCGCTTGAAGTACTGAACTGCGCGTTCGTGCTTTTCGGCTGCTGCGCGCGTCTTGAAGGTTCCGAGATTGCGGCGCTTGCCGGTCTTCGGATCCTTCTTTCGCGAGTACAACCGGTATCCACCTGAAGGAAGCTTTCGAATCATCGTTCTCCTCCGCGGCAGCGCATATGTCGATTCCTTATCGATACTCCTCAGCGCGCAAATTGTCGATAAACACGACCGTGTCTGTCGTTGGCTTCTGCATCCAGAGATAAATTTGGAGTCTCTGAACCGGTGTCGTCGCGACTGCTCCCGAAGTGGCGGGAAATACGGTCGATTGCGACGGACCTCCCAACACACTGACAGAAAACGTACGTGACGGCTGATCAAGCGTCCAATTGATGTCGATCACGTTGCCGGGGCGGTAACTTGATATCTGGCCGATCGACCGAAACGCGAAAGGGTCGTTGAGCCTCTCACCCCTGAAGCCTTCCAAAACGTTGACCGCTCCACCGGACGGAGGCAGGAAATTTGAGAGCTCGAGGCCACCGACGAAGTCAAGCGTTTGTTCACCCTGTAGCAGCCGCACGCCGAGGCCGACGGTTCCCAGGCCAACAAGGCGAAGTCGCACGCTGCCGCGTATGTTCGCTGGCGGGCTGGTCGTGAACGGCTCCGAGACGGCGATTAGAAATACGTGCCGGTCGTCGGGCGACGCCGTGAATGCAGGCAGCGGCGCGACACGTGCCAAGCGTCCACCGGCAGGGTCGTTGACTACCGACGCCGCCACGAACTGTGTTCGCCAGTTCAGCGAATCACCTGGTGGCGTCGGCGCCGGAGTCGCAGACGGCACACCCAGCGGATCATTATCGAATGGCACGTCGAGACGGGGAATTACGGTACAGCCAGACAGCAGGATCAGTGCTCCTGCGCACCATACGAGGCCTGCCGATTTGAGCCCTTCAACGCGCCGGGTCAAGGGCCACAAGATCAGTTTTGATTTGTTCATTTGCGCAAGCATTTTTATTTCCTGTTGAGAGCGTACTGATGAGCAGTTGCGCGTTTGGGCGAACTGCCAAGGCGGGTGCATTCGCCAGCGTTGGGTAGACGACGCAGTACCTTTGCGTCAGGGAGCAGCGTAGCGCGTTGTTCTCCGATCATGATCGCCCTTGACGTGCGTCACGTGCCAACTGCCCGATCAGCGCATAACGGAAACAGTCGGTCGCGTGATCGTTGACGAGTCCGACCGCCTGCATGAAGGCGTAACAGATCGTCGAGCCGACGAACTTGAATCCTCTGCGCAACAGATCACGGCTGAGCGCGTCTGAATCCGATGTACGCGCGGGAATCGCTTCCAGCGAACGCCGATGGTTGTTCAGAGGCGCTCCCTTGACGAAGCTCCAGACGTAGGCATCGAAGCTGCCGAACTCCTTCTGAACAGCGAGGAATGCGCGCGCGTTACTGACTGTGCTCTCGATCTTGAGCCGATTGCGGACAATCCCCGCGTTCTGAAGAAGCCGTTCGACTCTCGCCGGCGTAAACCGCGCCACCCGCGCCGGATCGAAGTCCAGGAATGCGTCGCGATAGGCCTCGCGTTTCTTCAGAATGGTCTCCCAGCTCAGACCGGCCTGCGCGCCTTCGAGCGTCAGAAACTCGAACAAGATCCTGTCGTCGTGTACAGGCACGCCCCACTCGGCGTCGTGATACGCAATGCCGAGAGGAGTTCGTGCCCAGCTGCACCGAATCGACGGATTCATGGCTTTCATTTGCATGCTCGTGGCCCGACTGCTTGATCGGTGCGAGTGTTTCACCACGCGAGCCAGCGCTGCAGTAGCGATCGGATCGTCGGTGTCAATCGCGTGCGGCTATAGGCGTCCGCTGCCATTCTGATCGCTTCGGCTTGCGTCGGATACGCGTGAATCACGCGCGCCAGCGTGCGCAGACCGATGCCGGCGACCATCGCCAACGTGATTTCGTTGATCATGTCGCCGGCGTGGCGCGCGACGATCGTCGCGCCGACAATGCGATCGGTGCGCTCCTTGACGTGGACCTTCACGAATCCTGTTTCTTCACTGTCGGCGATCGCGCGATCCACATCGTGCATCGGAATGGTGAAAGTCTTGACCGGAATGTCGCGCTCACGCGCCTGGCGGACATACAAACCGACGTGTGCGATTTCCGGATCGGTGTAAGTGCACCAGGGAATCGTTAGCGCGCTCAGTCTGCTCGCGGCCGAGGAATAGGGCGTTGCGCACGACGATGCGCGCCGAAGCGTCGGCGGTATCGGTGAACTTGTGTTCGAGGCAGGCGTCACCGGCGGCATAGATGCGCGGATTGCTCGTCTGAAGAAAATCATTGACGCGCACGCCGGTCGCAGCTTCGGAATCGACGCCGGCCGCTTCCAGATTGAGGCCTTCGACATTCGGCAGCCGGCCGACGCCGGTAAGAATGGCGTCGACCGCCACCGTGCTCTTGTAGTCGTCGCTGACGAGATCGACGAGCTTCAGTCCATTTTCGACGCGCACGTTGACGGCTTTCGTATTCAGTCGTACTTCGATGCCGTCGTGCGCAAAGGCATCCGACAGAATCTGCGCGGCGTCGCGTTCTTCCTTCGGCAGGAACATCGGAATTTCCTGCACGATGGTGGTCTGCGCTCCGAACCGGCAAAAAGCCTGTGCGAGCTCGCAGCCGAGCGGACCACCGCCGATCACCAGCAGGCGGCGCGGCAGTTCGACAAGATCGAACACGTTCTCGTTGGTCAGAAAGCCCGCTTCGATCAGACCGGGAATCGCAGGCGTATCCGGCCGCGCGCCGGTAGCGATCATCGCCTTCTTGAAACGAAGCTTCGCGCCGTCCACCGCGACCGCATCGGCGCCGGTAAAGCGCGCCTCGCCGAAGAAAACATCGACGCCCGCCGCGACCAGCCGCTGCGCCGAATCGGCGCGACTGATGCGAGCGCGGATGCCGCGCATGCGCTGCATGACCGCCGGAAAATCGACGCGAATATCGGTTGGGATCTGGGCGCCATAGAGCTCGGCCGTGCGCATCTCGGCATACAGACGCGCAGTGCGAAGGATCGCCTTCGACGGCACGCAGCCGATATTCAGACAATCGCCGCCGAGCACCTCGCGCTCGACCAGCGCCACCTTCGCGCCCAGCGCTGCTGCGCCATGCGCCGCGACCAGCCCGGCGGGGCCGGCGCCGATGACGACGAAGTCGTACCGGTCAGCAGGCTGCGGATTGCGCCACGAGGATGGCCGCACGTTGGCGAGCCGCTCCTGCTCGTCACGCGTCGAGCGGCATCTACAGCCAGCCGCCGCGAAACCCGGCGCGCCGCAAACCGGTGATGATGTACGGACACGTTCGCATCAATCGCCAGATCAATTGCGAGCGATAGTTTTCGATCATCATCGTGACGATCCCCTGGTCCAACCCGAAGTAGCCGGGAGAAACCCACGCGCGCCCATCGGCCGTCGCAAGTGTTGGGTTGAAGCCGCTGGCATATCGCATGCCGATTCGCATTTCTGGATAGCGTCGGGCCATGCTGCGCACGGCGCTCAGCGCGATCTCGGGTGCGAACGGCAACGATGCCAGCGCCGCCGATCCGGCAAGCGTTCCGTCGTCGGGACCGTAAGGCACGCCGCGCGCCGTATATCCGAACAGGTGCCGCTGCTCGTTCGTAGCTTGCGGGTCATCGTCGCTCGGGCCATCGCACGCCGTGAATCCCCAGCAGTTTTCGTCATAACCGGCGAAGCTGTGCGGATTGCGGCGCGCGTACTCGCGTTGCACCTCGGTCGCGCGCCGGCTGTTTTCAAAGTAGTCGCAGCGCTTCTCACGCATGAAGCGATCCTGGATGCCGCGGAAATCGATCCATGCATGCGAGAACTGATGCATGAACAAAGGTCCCGCATACAGATAATCGTGACCGTAGAGATTTTCCCATTGGTAGGTCGCCGTCCACGCGTGATAGCAGTTGTGGTCGAGCGGATATGTCGGCGAACCGAGCGCCAGCGCGTACAGCACGATGGCCTCGCTGTAACCGTCCCAGCAGTAATTCAGATATCCGCTTTCGGGCTTCCAGCCGTGGCTGATCGTCGGACGGCCGTTTTGTGCCCACTGCCAGTCGATGCGGCGATACAGCGCGTTCGCGAGTTCACGGAGCTCGATTTCTTCCGCCGTATTTGCGGTGAAGTACGTCGCTGCAGTCAGTACGCCGGCCATTAACAGCGCGGTGTCGATCATCGACAGCTCCGAGCGCCAGACGCGCGCGCCGGTCTGCATGTCGAGGAAGTGGTAGTAAAAGCCTTTGTAGCCGGTGGCCTCGGCGCTGCCGCTTTGATCGCTGTCGTGAAAAAAGCGCAGCGTGGCGAGGCTGCACGCAACCGCGTCGGCATGTTTCATCCAACCGCGTTCGACCGCGATTGGATACACCGACAACGCAAATCCGACCACGGCGATACTGCATGGCGAGTTCGCACGCGAAGTGTCGGCAACGAGTCCGTTCGCCGGATTCACCGCCTGCAAGAAGTAGTCGAACGCGGCATGCTGTAGATCGTCCAGCAGCGCTTCGTCGATCGGCGTGCAGGCAATCACGCGGGTTCCGGAGATTGTCGTCGGGCATTGGATCGCTGCGAGCACGTTGCTTGCCCACCATCGCGCGACCAATGTACAACGAACATCACAAGGAGCTCCTGTGCTAGAGCCAAGCGAGCTGGTGTTCCTGCTCGATGTCGACAACACGCTACTCGACAACGACCGTTTCGTTGCCGATCTCGGAGCACGCCTCGAGCAGGCGTTCGGCGCGGCGGAGCGTGAGCGTTACTGGATGATCTACGACGCGCTGCGCGACGAACTCGGCTATGCCGATTACGTGGGAGCGCTGCAGAAGTTTCGTGCCGGGCTCGATGACAGTCCGGATCTGCTGCAAATGTCGGCGTTCATGCTCGAGTATCCCTTCACCAGTCGGCTGTATCCGGGCGCGCTTGATGTGATCAAGCGCCTGCGTACGCTGGGCTTGCCGGTCGTTCTGTCCGACGGCGATGTGATTTTCCAGCCGCGCAAGGTCCAGCGCTCCGGCATATGGGATGCAGTTGAAGGTCGCGTGCTGATCTACGTGCACAAGGAGCACATGCTCGACGCGGTGCAGCGCCGCTTTCCGGCGTCACACTACGTGATGGTCGACGACAAGCCGCAACTGCTCGCAGCGATGAAGCGCGTGCTCGTTGAAAAGCTCACCACTGTATTCGTGCGTCAGGGCCACTACGCTGCGGAGTCAGTGAACCAGATAATCGACCCGCCGCCTGACATCAGCATCGGGCGAATCGCCGATCTGCTCGATGTCGAGCGGTCAGTGTTTTTCACCGCCGCACTGACGCAGGTGCGTTCTCGATGAGTGTCTCTCCGTTAGCAGGCACGCCGGCGACGCCGGCCGTGCTGATCGATGTCGCTCAACTTGTTGCCGCGTACTACACCAACGCTCCAGATCCTTCGATACCCGAGCAACGGGTTGCGTTCGGCACATCGGGACATCGAGGTTCGGCGCTCGAGAAAACCTTTAACGAATCGCATGTGCTGGCGATCAGCCAGGCGATCTGCCTGTACCGAAAGCTTCATTCGATCGATGGCCCGCTGTTTCTGGGAATCGACACGCATGCGCTATCGGTGCCGGCGTTCGAGAGCGCGCTCGAAGTGTTGGCCGCCAATGGCGTCGAGGTGCTGATTGCGCACGACGGCGAATACACGCCGACTCCGGCCATATCGCATGCCATCCTGGTCTACAACCGTGGCCGCAAGACGAGGCTGGCCGACGGCATCGTGGTGACGCCGTCACACAATCCGCCCGACAGCGGCGGCTTCAAGTACAACCCGCCCAACGGTGGACCGGCCGACACGGAGCGTCACCGATTGGATCGAAGCCAAGGCCAACGTGTTGCTCGAATCCGGTTTGAAGGGCGTGCGGCGCATGCCGTTCGATCAGGCGCGGCACTCCGATACGACGCGCGAGCACGATTTCCTGAACACGTACGTCGCCGACCTCGTCAACGTAATCGATCTCGATGCGATCAGTGGTGCCCGCGTCCGCATTGGCGTGGATCCGCTCGGCGGCGCGGGCGTGCACTACTGGGCGCGTATTGCGGAACGCTACAAACTCGATCTGACCGTTATCAACGAAAGGGTCGATTCGACTTTCGCGTTCATGAGTCTCGACTGGGATGGACGTATCCGCATGGATCCGTCGTCGGAGTACGCAATGCGGCGCGTTACTGCGTTGAAGGATCGCTACGACATCGTGCTTGCGTGTGACACCGACCATGATCGCCACGGCATCGTCACCCCGAGCGCCGGGTCTGCTGCCGCCGAATCACTATCTGGCGGTGATGGTCGACTATCTGTTTCGTAATCGCCCGCGCTGGAGCAAGGATGCTGCTGTCGGCAAGACGCTGGTCAGCAGTGCGCTGATCGACCGCGTCACTGGCAGGTTGAATCGGAAGCTGGTCGAAGTGCCGGTCGGTTTCAAATGGTTTGTCGACGGCCTGCTCGACGGCTCGCTGGCGTTCGCGGGCGAGGAAAGTGCCGGTGCGTCTTTCAGCCGCATTGACGGTTCTGTATGGACCACCGACAAGGACGGCATCGTGCCGGCCCTGCTGGCCGCTGAGATCATCGCGCGCGCGGGCCGCGATCCGGGAGAGCTGTATCGCGATCTCACTCGCGACCTTGGCGAACCGGTGGCTGACCGCGTCGAGGCTCCGGCCACCGTCGAGCAGAAACGCAAGCTTGCACGACTCTCGCCGCAACAGTTGCGCATCAGCACGCTAGGCGGTGAAAAAATCGACCGCGTGCTCGACCGTGCACCCGGCAACGACGCTCCGATCGGTGGCATCAAAGTGATGACTGCCAGCGGCTGGTTCGCCGCACGGCCATCCGGCACCGAGGACATCTACAAGATCTACGCGGAGAGCTTTGTCGGCGAGGAACATCTGCGTCAGATTCTCGAAGAGGCGCAGCAGGTCGTCGATGCAGCGCTTCGCAGCGATTGATCGAGCGATCAAACCGAGACTGTCAAGCGCTCGGCGCGCAGATGTCGAAAAAATTTACAAATCGTTGACGGTAAGGCGCTAAGTCACTGAATTTCCTCGCTGGAACGCGCGATGCTTTCGTCTCGCAAGTTCCCGCCGTACGCGGTGCGGGGAGGATGCAGTCAACCGGGGATGTCCATGGTCCTTACATCTTTCGCAACAAACTGTGCACGCATTGCCAGCATCTTGGTCGGATCAATCCTGATGCTAGTGGCGGGGCAGGTCTCGGCCACCGCCTTTACCGGAACTCTCTACTACACATACTTCACCGGCGTTCCGAACGTCTGGCGCGTGAGCTATTCGTATGACGACGGGTCACAGACCTTCAGCCTGAACACGCCCCAGAATATTGCGAGCACGAACGGCGCTGACGGCATCATCTTCGCGCCGAACGGCAACCTCCTCATCGGCGGGCAGGGCAGCGGCAATGTCTACGAAGTGAATCCAGCGACCGGCGCGGTCGTCCACACACAATACACCGGCACGCCGAGTTATCACCTGACGCTGAATCCGAGTGGAAACGCTGTCTACACCAGCGACTTCGGAGGCCGGCTCAACACGGTGGCCATCCCGATCGGAAGCGGCAACACCCCGAGAAGCATCTCGGGCGACGAAACGGGCATCACGCAGGTCGCGTTCGGCACTGGCGGTAGCGTGTTCTACGTGCAGGGCAGCCCGAATGGTTTTGGAAATCTCGGCACGATCGACCTGGCAACCGGCGTCACCGACCGGCTCTATTCGTCGGTGCAACCGGCACACGGGCTGGTCTTCGATCCGTTCACGGACCTCATCACGATGTTCGGCGCGGGAAGGACCGGCACGATGGACGCCGCCGATGGCTCGGATCTGCTGACCAGCGGCTCGATCTTCGGCGTCGGCGACTTCGACCAGGGCGCGGTCGACGGCTTTGGCCACGCTCTCGTCGCGGGCTCGAACGCGATTACGTTCATCGACTATCACCTTTCGGGCGATATCACCCATCCCGACTTCGTGACCAATCGTTTCAATGCCGGCGGAGTCAGCTTCGCCAACATCGACGATGTCGCCCCATTGGCCGGTCCGGGATCGAATCCGAACCCAATACCTGAGCCCGGCACGCTCTTGCTGCTGTCGCTCGGCATCGCGGGATTGGCAGTATCGCGTCGCGCCAAGCGCTGACGCAAAGCGCCTATTTCACTAAAGGAGCGGCCGTAACGGCCGCTCTTTTCATTGGTCTACGGCGAGCATCGTTCTCCTTTTTGGTCACTCGTCGAAGCTGTCTCGCTCGATCTCCAGGTACGCGCGGTTGATGTTTCGTCCGATGACGTACGAGCGTTCCAGTGTGTCCCAGCTCGATAGATCAAGCGACTTGCGGATCTCGGCCTCGCTCTTGCCGCTCTTGAAGCCTTGCTTGACGCCTGAGTAGAAGCCAACCATGGCATCGCGCAGCGCAGTGACGTCGCGCGGCGTCATCAGATCTCCGTGTCCCGGCACAAAGTATTCGACGCCGAGCGCTTGCATCTCGTCGAGCGTCTGGATCCAGTTCTTCACGAAACCATCCTGGAATGTCGGGACGACGCCGCTGACCAGTATGTCGCCGGCGATCGAGCACCTTGTCATCGGGCAGATGCACCATCAGATCACCAATCGTGTGCGATCCCTTCGGAACCCAGAACGCAACGCGCACGCCGTGAATCGTCGTCTCCGTACGCGTCGCCGCGGCATAGGTGACGCTGGCGGCCAGCGGCTTCGTTCCGGGCAGCTTGTGTCCGATATCGCGCTCCATGATCTCGAGCCACTCGTGACCGGTGTCGAGAACCATCTTGCGGCACATCGCGGAGCTGATGAACGTGGCTCCTTCGAACGCCACGTTTCCCAAGTAGTGGTCGCCGTGGTGGTGCGTGTTCACCACGTGCGTGACGGGCTTCTCTGTGATTCGGCGCACGGCCGTCGCGATGTGCTGGCCCACCTCGTCCGACCCTCCGGAGTCGATCAGGATCACGCCTTTGTCGCCCACGATGACCGTCGAATTGATCATGTAGCCCTGATTGATCTTGTTCGCGTGCTGGATCGGTCCGAGAAGCACGTAGACGCGCTCGTTGATCTTGAGCGTTCGAGGTTCCGGAAACGTCTGCCCATTTGCTTCCACGCCGATCACCATTACGGCGATCACAACGCAGAACAGCCGAATGAACATGTCCATGACGCCCGCAACTAGTCGGTTGCGATGCGTGGCTCCGATCCTGACTTGAGCGGATAGCCCGCTTCGCGCCAGGCTTTCACGCCGCCGTCCAAGGCCACGGCGCGCTGATAACCCAGTTCGCGCAGCGTCGCCGTAGCCAGCGTCGAAATACGGCCGAACTCGCAACACACGACGATGCGCTTGGTCGGGTCGGGCAGGTCATCATTGACGCGCAGCTCGAGCTGGCCGCGCGGCAGCAGCCGCGCCCGCGCGATGTGCCCCTTGTCGTAGGCGTCGCGTTCGCGCACATCCAGCACGATCAGATTCTCATCCGCGGCTTCGACGCGCGCGTTCAGCTCGGCCAGTGACATGAACGGCACGACGGAGGTTGCTTCCGCGAGCAGCTGCGCGACGGTCTTACCTCCGCTCATGTTGCTGCGTAGCGCCTCGGTGATGTGCGTCGGCATGCTCAGATTGAGGCTGCGCATCATCTCGACGAAAGCGGCGCGGTCGCGCTTCTGCAGGCGTGGGTTCTCGGCGAGTTCACGTGCGATCGTCGACTCGACGCCGCCCTTGTAGTCGTGCGCAGGATGGACTTTGAGCGCCGCGTCCAGCCGCAGGATGCCTCCGAACAGACTGTCGTACAGCGCCTCCGGATCGCCCGTCGGCAGATCGGTGCGGCCGGTGGCGCCGAACAGCAACGTGTCGCCGGTGAACAAGCGGTCTTCCACTTGCAGACACATCGAGTCGCGCGTGTGGCCCGGCGTATGGATCACCCGCAGACGCAGATGGCCGACAAGAATCATGTCGCCGTCGTCAAGGCGCATGTCCACGAACGGCGCTGGACTCTCGCGATGCATCACCACCGGTACGCCGAGTTGGCGCGCTAGTTGCCGCGTTCCGGAAAAGTGGTCGGCGTGCGTGTGCGTATCAATCAGGTAGCGGATGCGCAGCCCGTCACGCGCGGCGAGACCAAGATAGCGGTCGATCTGGCTGGCCTCCGGATCGATCACCACGGCCGCGCATGTTTCGCTGCAGCCGAGCAGATAGGATTGACAACCGCCGGTAGCAATCTGCTCGTAGATCATCAAGGCGCTTACACAGTTGCGCGTTTGCGAGTCACCGCCAAAGCGGGTGGATTCGCCAGCGTCTGGTAGACGACGCAGTATCTCTCCGTCAGGCGCAGCAGCGTGGCGAGTTGTTCCTCCGATGCATCGGTATCGAGCGTGAACTGCAGCCGTATGTTCTTGAAGCCGACCGGAGCGTCCTTCGCCACGCCCAGCGTTCCACGGAAATCGAGATCGCCTTCCGCCTGCAGCGAAGCGTCTCGCAGTTCAATGCCGAGCGCCGTGGCCACCGCGTTCAGCGTGACGCCGGCGCAGGCAACCAACGCTTCGAGCAGCATGTCTCCCGAGCACGCAGCCTGTCCGCTGCCACCGGTGGCCGGATGCAACCCGGCGACGACGAGCGCTTTGCCGGTTTCGATCTTGCAGCTGACGTTCTCACCGATGCGCCCTTGCGCACGCAAAGTGATCAGCGCCGCGTCGGGCGTTTCGCGATAGCGCTCCTTCAGCGGAGCCTGGACAGACCGCAGATCTTCGGCATTCATGACTGAAAGATCTCCTCGTGATTGATGTGTGATCGCAGCGAAGCAAAGTCGAACCGCGCGCAGGGATGTGCTGCGCTAGCGCGCAGGCACTTCGGATCGCGCACTCTCGGCTGCCTGCTGCTCCACCGGAATCGACCGCACCGAGAGCACGCCATTAATCGCTGCAATCGCGTCGATCACGCTTTGTGCGACCGGGCTGTCGACGTCGACCATCGTGTACGCCATTTCGCCGCGCGACTTGTTCAGCATGTTGTGAATGTTCAGCCCGGCTTTCGCCATCGCGGTTGAAATCTGACCGAGCATATTGGGCACGTTGGCGTTGGCGATACCGATGCGATATGCCGATTCGCGCGCCATTTCGACTTGCGGGAAATTAACCGCGTTGCTGATGCCGCCGTTCTCGAGGAATTCGCGCAGCTGCTCGACCACCATCACGGCGCAATTTTCTTCGGCCTCGGCAGTCGACGCGCCCAGATGCGGTAGCGCGATCACGCCGCGCACGCCGGACAGCAGTGGCGACGGAAAGTCGGTCAGATAGGCCTTGAGCTTGTCGGAGCGCAGTGCCTCGACGACTGCGGGTTCGTCGACGATCGCATCGCGCGCAAAGTTCAGCAGCACAGCGCCGGGCTTCATCGTCGCCAGCCGCTTGGCGTCGATCAGTCCACGCGTGGCCGCGAGCAGCGGCACGTGCAGCGTGATGAAGTCCGCCTGCTTCAGCACTTCGTCGATCGACTGCGCCTTGCGGACCGCCGACTGCAGCCGCCAGGCAGCGTCGACCGTGATTTCCGGGTCGTAGCCGACGACCTTCATGCCGAGCTTCAGCGCGGTGTCAGCGACCAGCGCGCCGACCGCGCCCAGGCCAATGATGCCCAGCGTGCGGTGCGGCAGCTCGACGCCGGCGAATTGCTTCTTGCCTTCCTCGACGCGTGCCTCGAAGTCGCTCGCATCGCGCGGCAGCTCGCCGACAAACTGCAGCGCCGGCACCAGATTGCGCGCTCCGATCAGCAGCGCGGCGAGCACGAGCTCTCGAACGGCATTCGCGTTGGCGCCGGGTGCGTTGAACACCGGCACGCCGCGGTCGGACATTGCGGCCACCGGAATGTTGTTGGTTCCGCTGCCGGCACGTCCGATCGCCTTCACGGTCGTGGGAATCGTCATCGCTTGCATGTCGTGCGAGCGCACCAGGATCGCGTCGGGATGGTCGACGTGTTTGCCGACGACGTAGCGGTCGGGCGTAAACCGCAGCAGTGCCTGGTGCGAGATGTTGTTCAGCGTGAGGATTTGATATTTGCTCATCGCTCTGGACTCTGTTTAACCTCGACCCCGCGCTCGAACTCGCGCATGTAGTCGACCAGCGTCTGCACGCCTTCGATCGGCATCGCGTTGTAGATCGACGCGCGCATGCCGCCGACCGAGCGGTGGCCCTTCAACTGCAGCAAGCCGCGCTGTTGCGCGCCCTTGAGAAATGGGCCGTCGAGCGACTCATCGCGCAGCTTGAACGGCACGTTCATGCGCGAGCGATCTTCCTTGCGTACCGGGCTGTAGTAGAGCTGGCTCGCGTCGAGCGCTTCGTACAGCAGCTTCGCCTTGGCGATGTTCTTCTGTTCGATTGCTTCCAGCCCGCCCTGCGCGAGCAGCCATTCGAACACCATGCCCGCGATGTAGATGGCGTACGTCGGCGGTGTGTTCAGCATTGAGTCGCTCTCAGCCTGCTCCTTCCAGTGAAATGCCGATGGCGTGATCGGAAGCGCGCGATCGAGCAGGTCCTTGCGCACGATGACCAGCGTCAAACCCGCAGGGCCTATGTTCTTCTGCGCGCCGCCGTAGATCACGCCGTACTTCGACACGTCGACCGGGCGCGACAGGATGTGCGACGACATGTCGGCCACGAGCGGCACAGTGCCGACGTCCGGCGTCCATTGATACTCGATACCGCCGATCGTCTCGTTGGTGCACACGTGCACGTATGCGGCGTCGGGTGACAGATTCCACCTCGGGCGCGCCGGCACATAGGTGAAGTTCTTGTCTTCGCTCGACGCCGCAATGTTGACTTGCGCGTACTTCTTGGCTTCCTTGATCGACCGCTTCGACCACTCGCCGGTGTTGACGAAGTCGATCGTCTTGCGATCACCGAGCAGGTTCATCGGCACGATCGCGTTTTCGCCGATCGCGCCGCCCTGCAGGAACAGCACTTCGTAGTCGTCGCCGATCGACATCAGCTTGCGCAGGTCGGCCTCGGCCTTGTCGGCGATCGAAATGAATTCGGGGCCCCGATGGCTCATCTCCATCACGGACATGCCGCTGCCGTGCCAGTCGAGCATTTCCGCGGCGGCGCGCTGCAGAACTTCTTTCGGGAGCACAGCCGGGCCGGCGCTGAAATTGAATACGGTCATCTGATTGTCGAGTTCGTTAAGACAAGGTGGGCATGTCGAGGCGTCGCAGCATAAGCTGCTTCGAAGGGCATTACTGATCGCATCAAAATTATTGCGTGCGGAACGTATTGATTTCATAAGGATCCAGCGTGAGCAGGAACCCAACTTGCCCGCTAAAAAGTTGCGCCAGACGAAGCAGGTCCAGTCCGGCGAAATCAAGGGAGGAATATTTCATGAACTATGTTGAAGGATTTGTCGCCGCTGTCCCGGCGGCCAACAAGGAAGCCTATCGCAAGCACGCCGCCAAGGCGGCGCCCCTGTTCAAGGAGTTTGGCGTGACGCGCGTCGTCGAGGCATGGGGCGATGACGTTCCCGACGGCAAGGTCACCGACTTCAAGGGCGCCGTTAAGGCGAAGGACGATGAAGTGGTGGTGTTCAGCTGGTGGGAATATCCGGACAAGGCCACGCGCGATGCTGCCAGCAAAAAGATGCGGGACGATCCGCGCATGAAGCAGATGGGTGCGCAGATGCCGTTTGACGGTAAGCGCCTGATCTACGGCGGCTTTGCGCCGATCGTTGATGAAAGCGCAGGCGGAAAGATGGGCTATGCGGACGGCTACCTGGTTGCCGTGCCTACTGCTAACAGGAAAGCCTATCGCGACATGGCCGCCAGGGCTGCGGCGGTGTTTAAGGAATATGGCGCGACCCGCGTTGTCGAGGCTTGGGGAGACGACGTGCCGGATGGCAAGGTCACCGACTTCAAGGGTGCAGTCAAGGCCACCAAGGACGAGAGCGTCGTCTATTCCTGGGTCGAGTGGCCGTCAAAAGAAACGCGCGACAAAGCCTGGCCCAAGATCATGGAAGACGAGCGGATGAAGCCGGATCATGCAAACATGCCGTTCGACGGTAAGCGCATGATCTACGGCGGCTTCGCGCCGATTCTTGATCAGTAGACGGGATGCCCGCGCGAAACGCGCGGGCTTTTTTCAGCCGTTTTCAGATTCAGCGCGCTGCGCAACTGAACCGCGACGGCGGACGTCGGTCCTAATCGACATGGAAAATCTCAAATTGCGTTTGCAGGACGGCGAAGTCCTTCTCGAACGCTTGCTGGGGCAGGGCGTCGATATTGCCCACGACTGTGGCGGCATGCTCGCCTGCACCAGCTGCCGTGTGGTGATACGCGAAGGGGTCGAGCACTTGCAGATGCCGAGCACCGAGGAGCTCGACCTGCTGGATCGGGCCGACAGCAGAGCTCGGAACGAGCGCCTCGCGTGTCAGGTGCGAGGCGCGGCCGAGCTCGTCGTCGACATTCCGCGCGGCGAAGCGCCTGTCCACGCGATCGTGCGTCCGGTTTTTGTCAGCGCACGCGCTGCAAAGCATCTGGCGGCGCAGCTTGCGAAGCATCCGGGCGCAGTGGCTGTGCGTCTGTCAGCGCTTCCCTCCGGCTGTTCGGGCTTTCGCTATCGCGTCGATCCGACCGACGCCGTGAAAGTGGATGACAGCGTCTTCGACAGCGGCGGCGTGCGCCTCGTGGTCGACGCCGCGAGCCTGCCGTACGTGCAGGGCACCACGCTCGACGTGGTAGAGGAAGGGTTGTCGCGCCGCCTGCGCTTCGACAACCCCAATGCACGGCAGAGCTGCGGTTGCGGTGAGAGTTTTGGCGTGTAAGCGAGGCCAGCAGCTACGCACGACCGGGCATCACGGCGCTTCGTCAGTAGCCGAGGAACTCCTCGCTGCGGATGTCATCGTCATCAACGCCGGCGCGATTCAGTGTCTGGCGCAAGGCCTCGATCATCGCGGGCGGACCGGCCACGTAGTAGATGGGCGCCGCCAGACCTTGGCTGGCCTTCGTGACAAGTTCTTCGTCGATCAGGCGCGTCTCGCCTGTCCAGTTCTGGCTCGACTTGTCCATCTGCGTCATGGTCGCGATCAGGCGAATTCTTGGATTCTTTTGTTCCAGTTGTTGCAGCTCGCTCAGAAATGCGGCGTCCTCGGGACGACGATTTGAGTACAGCAACGTCAGGTCTTGTGGCAACTGGTCGTTCGTGGCTTGCCTCAACATGCTGATGAAAGGGGTGATACCAATGCCGCCGGCAACAAGGACGGCTGACCGCGCGCGGTTGTTGTGCAGGATGAGCGACCCAAATGGCCCGTCGAGCTTGGCAGGAGCTCCGATCGGTAACAGCCTGAGTGCGCGCTTGAACGCACTGTCGCGCATGCGAGTGGCCACAACCAACTCGCCTTCGAACGGGGCGCTGACCAAGGAAAACGTGTGGCGTGCACTGGCGGCGTCTGTGAACGTGGGATCGACCAGAACGACGTCAACTGCCTGGCCTGGCTTGAAAGCAAAACCTGCCGGCTTCTCGAAATGAAATGCCAGCGTGCCTTCGGCAACTTCTACGCGTCGGTTGAGCCGTGTGTCGTATGAACTCATCGTTACCACGCTACTTACTGCATTCGGCCGACTGATTGGCTTGTTTTAGATACGCGATCAGGTCAGCGCGTTCTTTTGGATCGGGCACACCGTCGTAAGTCATCGAGGTGCCCGGCACCATTGCGAGCGGCTTCGTCAAAAAGCGATCCAGCGTTTTTTCGTTCCAGGTGATCTTCGAGTTCTTCATCGCCGTTGAGTACTCGAATCCGGGCACCGTGCCCGCGCGTCGCCCGAACAATCCGCAGTGGCGCGGTCCGACACGATCGAAGGTCAACGCGTGGCACGCGGTGCAGCGTGCGTAGATTTGTTCACCACGTGCAGCGTCAGGTGCGGCTGCTGGCGCCGCTGCTGCCGGAGCAGTCGCGGCGAGCGCGAGCACACCGGCAAGCAGCGCGCGAATCACTAGGACACGAAAGCTGACGGCACTGGCACTTCGCCCAGCGCCTGACGCAGGATCGCCCAGTGCATTGCTTCATCACCCAGAATGCTGGCGGCGGCCTTCGACAGATCGCGGTTGCCGAACAACGGCACCGCGCCCAGATAGGCGCTGACGGCGCCTTGTTCGAGCTTGGCTGCGAACTTCAGCACGTCGGCTTGCGACTTGAGTTGCTCGACCGGGAAGTTGTACTTCGGCTTGGCGAGAACTGGTTTGCCGCCGAGCTTCTCGATTGTCTTGGCCAATACGTCGGCGTGTTCCTTGTGGTGGCCCTGGAAGGTCACCGCAAGATCGAGCACGGGCTTTTGCAGCAGCTTGCTCTCGGCGCCCAGCTGATAGGCGGCGATCGCTTCGAGCTCGGCGCCAAGCGCGGTATTGAGAATCTGCACGTCGTTCGCCGTGGCGCCGTCTGCCTTGGCGGCCAGCGCGGAGTTGCCTGCGAGCAGCGCGACGGCTGCACCGGAAAGCATCACTCCCGATTGACCGAGAAACATTCGGCGCGCGGCGAGTGGGGTGGGCATTTGCAGGAACGATGACATTGCAATCTCCTAGATAGTGTTCAGAAGGGCTCAGGGGGACCGGGAGACATCTCGGCTCTCGGCAAGCTTTGCCAGCACGTTGGCGACAACGCGGTCGCAGCGCGCGCCGTCAAACGAGAATGCGTCGTGGGTCACCATATCGACGTCGCGCGACAGGCTTTCGCGCAACAGACTGCGAGCGCGAAAGAAACGAGTGCGCACAGTGGTCTCTGGAATTTCTAGCGCGGTTGCAACTTCTTCGACGCTCAATTCCTCGACCGCGCGCAACATGAATACAGTTCGGAACGCTTCGGGAAGCAGGTCGATCCGCGCTTCCATCAGCCGACGTACCTGCGATCGCATCGCGAGGCGATCGGGCTCCCGGTCCGGGTCGTCTTCCTCGGTGGATTCCTGCGTTGGCCGATCGAACGATTCCATGACGGACTCCAGAGGAATGACTTGCGCGCTTTTGCGACCGCGTAGCCGCCCGAGCGCTTCGTTGATGACGATGCGGACCAGCCAGGTCGATAGCTTGGAGTCGGCGCGAAACGTCGACAGTGCGCGCCACGCGCGAAGATAAGCCTCTTGCAGCGCGTCTTCGGCTTCGGCGTCGCTCTTCAAAATGCTGCGTGCTGTTCGAAACAGCAGCCGGTTGTGCTGACGCATGATGCGTTCGAAGGCCGATTCGTCGCCCTTTGCGGCGCGCTCGGCCAGTTCGGCGTCGGTTGCCCCAGCGGGCAATGGCGCGTGTTTAAGGCTTTGAGCGGTCTGCATAGTTGTTCTCTGGTCATCAGATGCGGCGGGGACGCGCTGCGTTCCCGTTATTTTGGGCCCAGAGCCCGGTGACGAGACCGGGTGTGCAAGAGCCTAACGTGCCGCACGATCCGCGCCGGGCGGCCGGTATCGATGCGGCAGTTAGACGCTCTCTTAGTACTAGTTCAGGTTGGTCCTGAGATTGTCGAGACCGGCGCGGTACACGCCCGCGATCGTCTTTTTCATATCCTCGGCGGAAGCACCAGGATTCACGGTGAAGTCAGAGCTCCAGATGATTCGCGAGCCCGAGTGGCTCTTTTTGACTTCGATCTTCGAAACGTAGCCGCTAATTGGCAGCGGCGACTCGATGATCCGGTACCGGTACGAATGCGACGCAGGGTCGTACGAGAGCAACTCTTCGGTGAACTTCGCGCCGTCTTGAGTTGCCAGAACCCGCACCGTGCCCTTCGTGTTGCCGGTGCCTTGGGTGATTTCAGTACTGGCGAACGCCGGATGCCAGGTCTGCCAGCGCTGGAAATCGTTGATGACCGCCCATGTACGCGCCGGTGATGCCTTCAGTTCGACTTCCTCGGTCACGGATAACGTGCCGGCGAATGCACTGGCGGCGCTACTGGCCATCAGCAAGCCGACGCCAAGCGCGCGCATGGACGCGGCTCCCGAGCCGGATTTCGAGGCGAGGCCCTTCTTTGATTCCTTCCCTTCAAGGCCCTGGTTCGGCCCGTCATTATTCTTATGCATTGTTCAACTCCATTTTTTCGATAGGTTTGTGAGTGTTTGCCGGGCTTCGGGCCGCGGCAATAAGCAAAGAACGGCGGGGCCGTCCTCTGATAGCCACTTACGAGGTGCGAGCGAATTCGGATGCAGGTGCGTGCGAAAAAAATTTCGCCGCGCTTAACCCGCTGCGACTTCGATCATCAAATTCGGGTTGAAGTGCGGGTTCTCGTTCACGCCCGCCTTTGCGTATCCGCGTGGGTTGCACACAACGCGTGTGCCGTGCACGGCGTAGTCGAAGCTGTCATGCGTGTGACCATGAATCCACAACGGTGCGCGGGCAGCGTCGAGCAGATATTCGGCATCGGATACAAAGCACGCGTTCAGCAGTGAGTCGGCATACCTCGGATGAATGCTCTGCCGCGACGGCGCGTGGTGGGTGATCACCACCGTCGGTCCCGGATGCGGAACGGCAAGCCGCTGATGGAGCCAATCGGCGTGACGCGCGAACAAAGCCGCGCAATCCACCGGAGTGAACACCTCATTCGATGCATCACCCGTACTGATGCGGCTGAAGTCACGCATGAACAGGCGCGCTTCGGCCATCGCTGCGTCCTTGGCGTCACCGTCGCCGAACAGCATGAAGTCGGTCCATAGCGTGCTGCCAACAAAGCGCACGCCGTCGATCACGATTTGGTCGTCGTCCAGCACGTGCACATGGCTGCCGGCACACAGACGCTTGAGTTCGTCTGCCGTGCCTTCGACGCTGCCGCCATAGAACTCGTGATTGCCCAGCACATAAAGCACTGGCTTATCGAAGCCCAGAGCCCACGCTGCCGACTCACGCGGGCGTGCGATGTCTCCCGCCAGAACGACCACGTCGGCACCGTTCCGTGGCCTGTCCATCCCTTCGAAGCTCAGGTGCAGGTCAGACAGCACGTTAAGTTTCATTGCGTCAATGTATCACGACGTGATACATTTGGCCACGGAGCTACCGGATGTCTACACGCACGATGTCAAAAGCCGATTTCGAAACGCTGGCGCAATTTCGCTATGCACTGCGCCGCTTTCTCAGATTCAGCGAAGAGGTGACGCGCAAGGGCGGAGTCACGCCCCTGCAGTACCAGCTGATGCTTCAGCTCAAGGGCTTTCCGGGCCGCGATTGGGCCAATGTCGACGAGCTTGCCGAACGCTTGCAGGCCAAGCACCATGGCGTTGTTGCGCTGATCTCGCGCTGCGAAGAGGCGGGTTTGGTCAGGCGCAACGCGAGTCGTGGCGACAAGCGTCGCGTCGAAGTGCAGCTAACGAAAAAAGGAGACGAGTGCCTGGAGCAACTGGCGCGTCTTCATCGAGATGAGTTGCAGTCGGTCAAGACTGGATTTTCAGTATTGGGCATCACGCAATGAGCAGCAGTCTGCCCGGCTATTCGACCCCTGCGGCGGGATTCGAAGTGCCGCTCGAGATGCTTTCCGCATGCCACTCGCGAATTGAGAGTCAATGCGCCACGTTGCGGCGGCTCGTGCCGTACCTGGCGAAGCACGGCACGGTGGCCGAGGCGCGTGTCGCGGCAACCAACGTCATGCGTTATTTCGAGACATCGGCGAAGCACCATCACGCCGATGAAGAGCAGGATCTCTTCCCGGCGCTCCTCGAGTCAGTAGCGGGATCGGACCCGGTGTGCCTGCGCGAATTGACGGCCGCGCTAACGGCAGAGCATCGCGAGCTCGAAGCACGCTGGCAGGACGTGCGCGCGGTGCTCGAGCGTGTGGTTGCGGGGGAGTCCGTATTGCTGCACTCGGATTCCGTCGAAGCGCTGGTGCGTTTGTATCAGCGGCACATTGAGCGCGAAGAGAGCGAGCTGCTGCCGATGGCGGCGCGCTTGCTGACGGATGACGACCTCACGCGCATTGGTCGCGCCATGCGCGCACGGCGCGGTGTCGGTGACTGACCTGGTGGTTCGACCCTAAGCCGGCTAGCTGTGAAGTTCCGCAGCGAGCTGTCGAGTGAGTTCAGCGGCGGGTATTTCTTTGCAACCGGTTGTGTTCTGGCCAGCCCATAGCGGCGAAAACTCGCCACTGCCCTTGCTTTCGACCTTCGCACGCAACGGCGCAATGGCGGCAGTTGCCAACGGAAAAGCGGGTACGGCGGAGCTGATGGGCCCTAGCTCTTTGATCAAGCGATTCACAATTCCACGGGCAGGGCGGCCGGTGAAAAGGTTCGTCAGTGCCGTATGGCGCGCGCTATCGCTCTTCAGCGCTGCGCGATGTATCGGGGTCGTCGTCGCCTCGGGGCAGAGCAAGTAGGCTGTCCCGATCTGCACACCGGCCGCACCAAGCTTCATCGCAGCTGCGACGCCCTTTGAATCGGCAATGCCGCCGGCGGCAATGACGGGCCGCCGCACTTGCCGCACGATTTGCGGCACCAGCGCAAACGTACTGACTTGAGTCGTCAGGTCTTCCGACAAGAAGATCCCGCGATGACCGCCTGCCTCCAAACCTTGCGCGATGATCGCATCGACGCCCTGCGCTTCGAGCCAGCGAGCTTCTTCGACGGTGGTGGCGGAAGCGAGGATCTTCGCGCCCCAACTTTTCACGCGGGCTAACAAGTCAGCAGAGGGCAGGCCGAAATGAAAGCTCACTACCGTCGGCTTGAATTCGCTAAGCACCTGCGCGACTTCGGCGCTAAAAGGGTTGCGTCCGGGTCCAGCCGGAATCGTGCTCGCATCGATCCCGAACTCTGCGTAATACGGTGACAGCGCAGTCCGCCAAGACGCTTCGCGCTCCGCGCTCGGCACGGGCGGTACGTGGCAAAAGAAATTCACGTTAAAAGGCTTGCTGGTTTGCGCCTTGATGGCTGCAAGCTCATTGCGCATCGCTTCCACACTCAGCATCGCGCACGGCAATGAGCCGAGTCCGCCTGCATTCGAGACGGCGATTGCGAGTGCGCTGCCTTGCACGCCCGCCATCGGCGCTTGAATGATCGGTAGCTCGATGCCTAAGCTGTTGCAAGGTCATTGCGTTAAGAGGCGCACCGTAGTGCAAGTTTTCTGGCCCATAGTCGCATCGTATTCAACATTGAAGGTAACGTGCAGGCCATGGCCCTTGGAGAGTTTGAATGAATAACATGAGCGCCGTCGATCTCGCGCGAGCGGTGCGCAGCAAGGCGCTCAGCCCGGTGGAAATACTGAAGTCGCATCTCGATGCGATCGCGCGCGCCAATCCCGCAATCAACGCGATTTGCACGCTTGCTGCAGAGCAGGCGATGGAGGCGGCGCGAGCGGCCGAAGACGCAGCCATGCGCGGAAGCATACTGGGCCCGCTGCATGGCGTACCGATCGGTATCAAGGACGTCACGCCGACCGCCGGCATTCGAACGACCTATGGCTCGCCTTTGTACGCCGAGCATGTGCCCACTGAAGACGCAGAAGTCGTGACGCGCCTCAAGGCCGCTGGCGCAATCGTCGTCGGAAAAACAAATACGCCTGAGTTCGCGACTGGGGCGAACACTGTCAACAACGTGTTCGGCGCTACGCGCAACCCGTGGGACTTGCGCCTGACGGCGGGTGGCTCGACCGGCGGTGGCGCTGCCGCAGTGGCGGCACGCATGCTGCCGCTTGCCGAAGGGACCGATGTCGGCTGCAGCCTCAGAGTGCCAGCGGCGTACTGCGGCGTCATCGGCCTGCGTCCAACGGCAGGATTGGTACCGAACTCGGCGGAGCCCATGCCTTGGGATCCGACCTGCGTGCATGGGCCGGTTGCACGCAGCGCCAGCGATGTGGGACTAATGCTCGACGCGATGGCGGGTGCGACACGCGTCCTCGCCGATTTCATTCGACCCGCCGTGGCGCGGCCAACTGGTGCGAATGATCGAAGAAAACGCGCGACTTGAGAGGTCTGTCGATCGGCTATGTCGCCGACATCGCCGGGCTGGGTGTCGATGCTGAAGTGGCGCGCGTGTGTCGCTCGGCGGCGCTTCGGCTTAGCCAAGCACACGCCCTGGTGACCGAACTGACGCTCGACCTCGCCGAGGGTGTTGATGCTTATCAAGTCCTGCGCGGCGAATCGATGGTGGCGCAGTACACAGATCGGCTCGATCGCCTGCACGAGTTCGGTCCGAACCTGGCTGGCAACATCGAGTCAGGCTTGATGCTGACGAGCCGCGACATCGCCGTCGCCGAGCGCAAGCGCGCCGAGATCTGGCGTCGACTGCGCCGCTTCTTCGATGAGTACGACCTGCTGCTCACGCCGACAGTGCCAGTGCCGCCGTTTCCGGTCGAGAAGAACCATCCGACCGAGATTGGCGGAAGGAAGCTCGACAACTACACGACGTGGTTTGCGCCGGCCTTTATCGTGTCGCTCGTTGCGCTGCCTGCTGCGTCTGTGCCGGCTGGCATGACAAGCTCGGGGCTGCCGGTTGGAATCCAGATCATCGGTCCGCGCTGCTCAGAGCCGCGCATTCTCGGGTGCGCGAAGTTCATCGCCGAGCTCAACCCGATCGGGCGTCCACCGCAAGCGGCGTAGACGGCGCGGGAACAGCATCGCGCAAGTGACATGCTGCCCAGTGCGCAGGCCGAACTTGTTTCATCAGCGGCTCTTCGATGCGGCAACGCTCGAAGGCGTACGGGCAGCGCGTGTGAAAACGGCAGCCCGACGGCGGATCGATCGGGCTCGGCACGTCGCCCGCGAGGATCACGCGCTGTTGCTTGGATCTTCGGATCGGGCACCGGCACCGCGAGAGCAGCGCTTCGGTGTACGGATGCTGCGGGCTCGCGAAGAGCGACGCTTCGTCGGCGAGCTCGACGATCTTGCCGAGATACATCACCGCGACGCGGTGGCTGATGTGCTCGACCACCGCCAGATCGTGCGCGACGAACAGATACGAGAGTCCGAGCTCGCTTCTGCAGGTCCATCAGCAGGTTGATCACCTGCGCCTGCACCGAGACATCGAGCGCCGATACCGGCTCGTCGCAGACGATCAGCCGCGGCTTCACGGCGCCAGCGCGCGCGCGATGCCGAGCCGCTGACGCTGGCCGCCCGAGAACTCGTACGGATACTTCACCATCTGATCGGCGCGCAGCCCCACCTTGTCGAACAGCGCTGCGACGCGATCGCGGATCTGCGCCGGCGACGCGATCTCGAAGTTGTCGGATCGGCTCGGCGACGATGTCGGCGGCGCGCATGCGCGGGTTGAGCGACGAATACGGGTCCTGAAACACCGCCTGCAGCTCGCGCCGCACCGCGCGCATCGCGACGGCCGCGCAGGCGGTCGATGCGCTGCCCGCGCCATAAGCACTGTGCCGGCTGTCGGCTCGATGCAGCTCGCAGGATCGTCTTGCCGGTCGGTCGACTTGCCGCAACCGGACTCGCCGACCAGTCCGAGCGTCTCGCCTTCGGCAATCGTAGAAGCTCACGTCGTCGACCGCATGCACCTGGCCGCTTATCTGCGGCCGAACACGCCCCTCCGGACCGGGAAATGCTTGGTCAGGTCGATACCTGCGACATGCAGCAGTAGGCGAGTCGACTGTGCGCCGCCGGTCGCTACGCGCCTGCCCGCACGTGGTCGGACGCTTGGGTCGGCCGGCGCTCACGCTCAGTCCGCCTCCGGCTACGCGATCCGATTCCCAGCAGGCCGCCAAATGGCCGGCGCTTTGGCTTCGAACGGCGGGTACTCGACGCGGCAGCGCTCGATCGCGATAGGCGCAGCGCGGCGCGAAGATGCAGCCCGATCGGCTCCTGCAGCAGCGACGGCACCACGCCGGGAATCTCGGCGAGTCGCGCGTCTGTGCGGCGATGCCTCGTCTGTCTCAAGCCGCGGGATCGAATTCGAGCAGCCCCCGCGTGTACGGATGGCGCGGCTGCGCGAACAGCTCGTCGCCACCGGCGCCTCCTCGACCTTGCGGCCGGCGTACATGACGACGACTCGTTGCGCCATCTCGGCGACCACACCGAGATCGTGCGTGATCAGGATGATCGCAGCGCCGGTCTTGCCCTTCAGCTCGCGCATCAGATCGAGTATCTGCGCCTGGATCGTCACGTCGAGCGCGGTGGTCGGCTCGTCGGCGATCAACAGCTTCGGATCGCACGCGAGCGCCATCGCGATCATCACGCGCTGGCGCATGCCGCCCGAAAGCTGGTGCGGATACTGCGTCGACGCGCCGCTCGCGCTCCGGGATGTTGACCAGTCGAGCATCTCGATCGCGCGCTGCGTCGCTGCGCGCAGCGCGAGGCCGCGGTGCAGCATCGAGCGGCTCGGCGATCTGCCGGCCGATCGTGAGCACCGGATTGAGCGAGGTCATCGGCTCCTGGAAGATCATCGAGATCTCGTTGCCGCGGATCGCGCGCATCTCGCGCTCCGGCGAAGTCCAGCAGGTCGCGGCCGTCGAAGCGGATCGTGCCGGCCGACGATGCGGCCGGCGGCGATGCGATCAGTCGCAAGATCGAAAGCGAAGTGACGCTCTTGCCGCAGCCGGACTCGCCGACGATCGCCAAGCGTCTCGCCGCGCTGTACACCGAGAACGACACGCCGTCGACCGCGCGCACGACGCCGTCGCGCGTGAAGAAGTACGTCTTCAGGTCCCTCGACTTCGAGCAGCGGTGCTCGCCATCTCGCTCACATGCGCCGCGCCAGGCGCGGGTCGAGCGCGTCGCGCATGCCGTCGCCCAGCAGATTCACGGCAAGCACGGTCAGCGACAGACAAATCCCGGGAAACAGGATCAGGTAGCCGGCAATCTGAAACAGGCTGCGCGCCTCGGCCATGATGTTGCCCCAGCTGGGAATGTTCGGCGGCGTACCGGCGCCGATGAACGACAGGATCGCCTCGGTGATCATCGCCGAGGCGCAGATATAGGTCCCCTGCACCAGCAGCGGCGCGACCGTGTTCGGCAGAATGTGCGCGCACGAGTGATCCGCGGCAGGCCGTGCCGCGGCGATCGCCGCCTCGACGTAGGGCTGCTCGCGCAAGCTCAAGACCACGACTGCGCACCAGCCGCACCACACGCGGTACCTCAGCCAGCGTGATCGCGATCACGACGTTTTCGATGCTCGCCGTGGTCAACGCCATCAGTGCAATCGCGAGCAGAACCGACGGTATCGACATCAGGCCGTCCATGACCCGCATCACGATCGCATCGAGCCAGCGGATGTAGCCCGTCACCAGGCCGATCGCGAGCCGACTACGAGCGTGCTGAGAAGACGCGACGCGAGCCGACCATCAACGAGACGCGGGCCCCATAGAGCACGCGACTGTAGACATCGCGCCCGAGCATGTCGCTGCCAAACCAGAATTCGGCCGACGGAGGCTTCAAGCGCCGGATCGGCGACACCGCCTGCGGGTCGACCGTGCCGAGCCACGGCGCGAAGAGCGCAATCAGGATCATCATCGTCAGCACTGCCGCGCCGATGCACCGCAGTCGGATGGCGCCGCAGTGCATCCGTTCAAGCGCGCGCCAGGTCGGCGACACGGATCGCGGCGGATCAAGCGCGAGCGCCGCCATCTCAGTACCGAATCCGCGGGTCGAACAGCATGTAGGAGAGATCAACCGCGAGATTGATCAGCACATAAGTCGCCGAGAACATCAGGATCACGCCCTGGATGATCGGGTAATCGCGTCGCAGGATCGCATCGACCGTCAGGCGGCCAATGCCGGGTATGGCGAAAACGGTTTCAGTGACGATCGCGCCGCTGATCAGCAGCGCAATGCCGATTCCGATGATCGTCACGATCGGAACTGCGGCATTCTTGAGAGCATGCCCGACCAGCACCGAGTGCTGGCGCCAGACCCTTGGCTTGCGCCGTGCGGACGTAGTCCTGCGCCAGCACGTCGAGCATCGCTGGCGCGCGTGATGCGCGCGATCAGCGCCATGTACACGGTGCCCAGCGCGATGCTCGGCAGGATCAGATGCCGCAGCCACGCCCAGACGCCTTCGTCGAAGTTTCGACTAGCCCTGCACCGGCAGCCAATCGAGCTCGATTGAAAACGTCAGGATCAGGATGTAGGCGAGCACGAACACCGGCACCGAAAACCCGAGCACCGAAAATACCATCACGCTGCGATCGATCCAGGTGCCGACCCTGGCAGCTGCGATCACGCCGAGCGGTACCGCGACCGCAACGGCGACCAGCAGCGTGCATAAGGTGAGCGCCACCGTCGGCTCGACTCGCTGCGCGATCAGCCGCGTCACCGGCAGGTTGGTGAAGATCGAGATGCCGAGATCGCCGTGCAGAAGCCCCCAGACCCAACCGCCAAAGCGCACCAGGAATGGCTCGTCGAGGCCGAGGTTGGCGCGAATGCGCCGGATGTCGTCGCTCGTGGCGGCGTCGCCGGCGATCACCGCTGCCGGATCGCCCGGCGTCAGGTAAAGCAGCGAGAAGACGAAGAACGCGACCACCGCCATGACGACGATGGTCGCGAACAATCGACGCACTACATACGCGAACACCGATGTGCCAGCGCCTTACTTCTTCTCAACATTCCACAGGAACGCGATCGGCGCAATCATGACCCCTGAGATGTTCGAGCGATACGCCGTTGGAAGGATGAACTGCGCGGTGGGAATGAACGGTACGAATTCGTACGCTCGCGCCTGCACTGCGTCTGCCGCCTTCTTGGAGCTGGCTTGATCGGTCGCATTGAACCAGGCTTCGCGCAACTCTTCGAGCTTGGCATCGGTCGGCCATCCGAACCACGCCTTGTCGCCGGTGCCGCGGATCGGGAAATTCACGGCCGGATTCACCATGTCCGGTCCCACGATCCAGGTGTGGAAGATGTTCCAGCCGCCTTTTTCCGGCGGCTCTCTGACCGCGCGTCGCGTGATCAGCGTCCCCCAGTCTCCCGCCTGCACTTCCGCATTGAGGCCGCGGATCTTCAGCAACTCGAGCGTCACCAGCCACTGCGCATGCACCATCGGCTGGTCCGTCGCATCGACGATGACGATGCGTTCGCCCTTGTAGCCCGCTTCCTTGATCAGCTGCTTCGCCTTCGCCAGATCGCGCTTGCCTGTCAGCGCGTCCGCCGCCGACTTCGCTTTCGGCGGCGTGCCGCAAGTGAAGAACGACGGGCAGGGCTTGCCTTGCTTGGCATCTCCGGCGATCGCCGAGCGCATAGTCCTGCTGGTTGACCGGATAGAGCAGCGCTTGGCGCATCTTTGCGTTGTTGAAGGGCGGATGCAGCTGGTTGAAGCGCAGCAAACCGATCGAGCCCATCGGATCGGTGTTCTCCACCTGTGATGTCCTTGTTCTTGGACAGCAGCGGGACCAGGTCCGCTGGCACCATCTCCCACCAATCGACCTCTCCGGCGCTGAGCGCGGCGGCAGCCGTGGCCGAATCGGGAATGTAGACCCACTCGACGCGGTCGACCTTCACGATCTTGCCGCCCGACGCCCAGGACGGCGCCTCCTTGCGCGGCAGGTAGTCGGTGTTTTTCACAAACACGACTTTGCTACCGGGCACCCACTCCGCTTTCAGCATTTTGAAGGGACCGGAGCCGATCGGATCTCGATGATTTGCGTGAACGCGTCAGTCTTGGCGATGCGTTCCGGCATGATGAAGGGGACGTTCGACGAGGGCTTGGCGAGCGCGTCGAGCGTCAGCGAGAACGGCTTTTTCAGCTTCAGCGTGAACGTCTTGTCGTCGACGGACGTCCATGAGCTCGGTCGAGTCCGCGAGTTTTTGGCCGAGCGCATCGCGCTTGGCTCCAGCGCTCGATCGAGGCGATGCAGTCGGCCGATTGCACCGGCTGGCCATCATGCCACTTGAGGCCGTCGCGCAGCGTGAACGTGTAGGTGAGTTTGTCGTCGCTCACGTCCACTTGTCGACCATTTGCGGCTGTACTCTCGAACTTTTCGTTCACCGCGAACAGCGTGTCGTAGACCATGTAGCCGTAGTTGCGCGTGATGTACGCCGTCGTCCTGATCGGATCCAGGCTGCGCAGATCCGCCTCCGGCACGAATTTGAGGACCTTCTGCTCTGCGCCAGCGCGACTGAGGCAGGTAACGCAGCCACAGCAGCCAGCACAACGAAACCTGCAAGACGACCAAGCTGGATTTCATGACGCTCTCCTTGTCCATGGTGAAGGCCGGCTTCTCTTTGGCGGACGTTGGCCGGAGCCTGAGCATCTTAGACGAGCCTCGAGGCAGGACGCACTCTGGCTTCCCCTAAGATCCGGGAATCGCTGGCTCGATCCGCAATGAACGAAGATACTCATTCGATGCTGCCGCTCTACGGCGTGCGGGTTATCGAGTTCTGCAATGTGGCCGCCGGTCCGTTTTGCGGCATGTTGCTGGCCGACATGGGTGCGGACGTGATCAAAGTCGAGCACCCGGATGGCGGCGACACGATGCGCGCATGGCCGCCGATCACCGACGGATACAGCGAGAACTTCGCAGCGCTGAATCGCAACAAGCGTTCGATCACGCTCGACCTGAAACAGCCTGCAGATCAGCAGCGCGCGCGCGCCTTGGTACTCAGTGCAGCGGTTCTGATCGAGAACAACCGACCCCTGGGCGACGACTCGGCTGGGACTTGGCTACGAAGCGCTGAAGCGCGACCTGCCATCGCTCGTGTATTGCTCGATCTCCGCGTTCGGGCAAGAAGGCCCGCGCGCTGGTGAGGGCGGATTCGATCTGACGGTGCAAGCAGTCAGCGGCATCATGAGCGTCACCGGTGAGGCCGGTGGTACGCCGGTGAAGTGCGGTGTACCCGTCTCGGATTTCTGCGCAGGACTCTACGCCGCCTATGCAATTGCTGCGGTGTTAATGCGAGTGCGCAACGGTGGCACGGGCGAACACATCGATGTCTCGATGCTGGGCGCCTCGCTCGGGATCGCCGCGCTACAGACCAGCGAGTACTTCGGGACCGGACGCGATCCTGCAAAGCTCGGCAGCGCGCATCCACGCAACGCACCGTATCAGGCGTTCAAAGCGAAGGATGGTTACTTCACGATGGCAGCGGGCAACGACACTCTGTGGCGTGCCGCGTGTGCCGCGCTTGGCCGGAGCGACTTGGCCACAGATCCGCGTTTCGCGTCGACCTCACTGCGCGCACAGCATCAGGCGGTATTGAAGGAGATCCTCGAAGAGGAATTCGCGATTCATTCGGCGCAGCAGCTGCTCGACAAATTCCGCACAGCCGGCGTGCCATGCGCGCCGATCAACACTTACTCGAACGCGCTGGCGGACGACCAGGTGCAGCACATGCAGTGGGTGCAGCCGATCACCTTGCCGTCCGGCGTGCATACGCGCACGTTCGGATCGCCATTGCGCTTCTCAGGTACTGGCTTTCCGATCCGTCGCGATCCGCCCGCCCTCGGACAGCATAACGACGAGGTTTTCGGTGCCGGGTCCTGTGAGGTTCCTCATAAGTTGCTTTGACGCCGCTTTTGCATCAAGAATTTGCGGCCACGAAAACCATGCGACAACGGCACTTACGGCGGGTAAGGGCCAATAAAGCGCTCAAGGTCGAAGTCGCTGCGCACGGGCACGTTCACTCAGAGCGAGCCCCGGGCCGGGAAATCGCGCACGACGATCGCTCCGATCGTGCGGCCCACCTCGGTGCCGTCGCGGTCGGCGCTGCGAAAGTGGATGCCGCCCCACACCCGCGCATTCTCGACCTCTTCGCTGATCTGCGACAGCCTGCGGTACGTTCGCGTGAGGCCGAACAGGGGCGGGTTCGTCACGCTGACCTCGACGTCGTCGCCACCGAGCCAAGCGCGCAGCACCACCTCGGCCGCACCGGAAAACGCGGCGTGCGCCGACGGGTACTCGGGATGCGGTGGCGTGCCGATCAGCGGTTCCCAATTCGCATCGCGCTCCAGCAGCGTGTTGCCGCCGTCGGCGCTCACGCCAGCGCGGATCGCCGTGATCGGCCGCCAGTGCGGGTGCCGGTACTTCTCGGCGAACGCCACGATCTGCGAATCGGCGGTGGCCATCGACAGCATCGCAAACAGCTTCGCGTTGTCCGACACCGACAAGCCCTTGGCCGCCGACACGGCGCGCGCGGCGGCGTGCCAGGGCACCGCGGTCTGCACGGTCCAGAACACCGCCGCGGCGGTCTGATCGGCGCTGCGCGTGCTGCTTTGGCGCGCGCCGACACTCTTCACTTCATCGTAGTCGCGCGCGAACGCGGCACTGCCGGGTGCCGGCGGGCCCTTCCACTCCAATGCGACGTTGCCGCGCAGCACGAACGGCGTCACGGCGCCCCATTGCGGCAGGATGGCCGGCAGCGCCTGCGGTGGCGTGGGCACATACGCGCCGACGCCCGGCTTGGGGTTGAACGCCACCTTGGCATCGGCACCGTCACCCACGCGCAGCGCGACGGTCTGCTCGCCCACCTGCTTGCCGAGGCTCACACCATCGGTCTTGGCCTGCCCATCGGGAATCTTGGCGAGAGTGGCACTCAGCGCCGCATCGAGCATCGGTTTGGCGGCGGGGGCGAGGCGCTCGAGCGCGGCGTGCGCTGCGGCTGCGACGGCGGCCTCCACCGACGTGCCACTGGCGCGCCTGTGCATCCACGGCATAGGCAGGGCCGCTGCGCTCGACCGCGCGCACCGCGTCGTACACCGCCGCATGGACGATCGCCAGCGTGCGCGACTGCACGATCGAGTTCGGCGGCACCGCGCTGGCGTTGAGCGCCACCACGTTCCAGTCGGTCACCACGTCGGCGCGCGCCACGCCGGCCGCGCAGGCCAGCAGCGCCGGCACGATCCATGGGAGTCGGTTGATCGCTTGCATGATGATCACCTCGCCTGGTTGAACCTTCGCCACAAGATAGAAGCCGCCGTATCATCCGTCCAATGCATTTTTGGTTAGCCTGTTGATGCAAAAAGCGGATAGGTGAGGTCGCGATGTCGCTGCGTCAATTGCGTACCTTCGTGGCGGTGGTCGACGCCGGCGGCGTGGCGCGCGCAGCCGCCAAGCTGCACCTGAGCCAGCCCGCCGCATCACGCCAGATCCACGCGCTCGAATCGGATTTGGGTGTCGCGCTGTTCGATCGCGTGGGGCGCGGCGTGCAGCTCACGCCCGAGGCGGAAGACTTGCTGCCGCGTTGCCGGCGTGTGCTGCTCGAGTTCGAGTCGCTCGGTGAGCGCGCCCGGGCGCTGCGCAAGGGCGAAGGCGGCGTGCTGCGCATCGGCGCCACGCCGCAGGTGATCGAAGGTCTGCTGTCGCCCTTTCTGCAGCGCTACCGGCAGCGCCACCCGGGCACCGAAGTGCAGCTGGTCGAAGATGGCGGCGCGCGGCTGCCGCACCGCCTCGAGCGCAGCGACGTGCAACTCGCGGTGATGCCCGAAGGCGAAGCGGCATTCGAGTGCCGGCCGTTGTTCCCGATGCACCTGATCGCGGTGGTGGCCTCTCGGCACCGCCTGGCTCGGCGCGCAACGGTCGAACTGGCCGAGCTCGCCGACGAGCCGTTGCTGTTGCTCGGCCGCGAGTTCGCGTCGCGCACCTGGTTCGATGCCACCTGTGAAGTGGCCCGCATCAAACCGCGCGTGCTGGCCGAAAGCGCAGTACCGCAAACGCTGCTGGCGCTGGCGCGCGATGGTCACGGTGTGGCGATGGTGCCCTCACCGGTGACCGTGCCGCGTGACGGCCTGCGCGCCGTAGCGCTCTTGCACCGCAACGCTTCGATCGGCCGCTGGGCCGTGCTGGCGCGAGATCCGCGGCGTCTGCTGGCGCGCCATGCCGCCACGTTCATCGACGAGCTGGCGGCGCATGTGCAACGCGGGTATCCAGGCCGTGCGCTGGTGCGTCGCGCACCACCCCTGCCGCCACCGAAGCGCCCGCGCAGCATTTGATGCCCCGCGGGTGCTGCACCATCTGGCGGTCACTGGGCAACGCTTTATCGCGGCGAGCGCACCTGAGCTGCGGATGAAAGCGTCATCACCAGCACGGTCATCGCCTGAGCATGCGCCTCAACTGCAATGGCCAGTGAAGCCGCACGCGGTGCAGAACTCGCAGCCGTCGCGCTTGATCATGACGGCCGCGGCACTGCAGCTCCACACACCTTGCCCTTGATCGGCGCGGTTTCGTGATCGATCAGCTTTGACCGCGTTCGGTCAGCGCCAGAATTCCGGCCGACTGGATCGCGCGGCCTTCGTCGTCGAGGATGCCGAGCACCTTGTAGCGATGCAGCAGCAGCGTCGCGATGTAAGCGACGGTGCTCGGATATTGCGTCGAGCGTTCCGCGCCCGGCACCGGTGCCCAGAACTCGCCGTTCTGTTCGCCGAAGTTCAAGCAGCTTCTTCAGCTTGAGCCCGATCCAGTTGGCATCGACCACGCGCATGTCGAGCGAGATCAGCTTGCACAGGCCGTCGAGCACCTTCGGATATTCGCCGGCGAGCCAGATCGAATACGGACGCCGGCTGCCGTCGGGCAGATGCAGTTCCTTGACGCCGAGCACGAAATCATCATCGGTGTTGGCGTTGGAGATATCGACTGTCCAGCTCATCGTGCCGAGCGGGCCAGCCTTCGGTTCCTTCTTGGAGAACAGCGCGTTCAGCATCGGCGTTGGCGTGCTGGTCGAGATCCGTCGAACACGCCGAGCTGCTCGCAGCGCCAGCTGCACGATGTTCGCGAAGGCCGAGACGACACCGCTTTGCCATTGGCGCTCGCCGTCGGGCGGCATCGGAATCGCGAAGCCCTGCTCGTCGCGCGCGCGCGCGAGCGCGTCGAGCTTCATCTTGAGCCACGCACGATCCTCGCTGCGCATGTCCATCGACAGCGCCTTCGCAATCGCACCGAGGCCGCGCGGCTGTTCGGCGCCGTTGACCCAGACTTCGAACGGCACCGGTGGCTCGCCGACTTGCCCGATGAAGATCGCGAACGACTCCTTGCGCTCCGGAATCTCGACCATGTAGGTCCACGCAAGATTGCCGTCGGCCAGATCCGGACGGCCCGGCCACTTGAGACTCTCAACGCGCAGGCTGCGGCGCCGAGTCGAGCCGCACACGGCGATCCGGATCGTCCTTCAGGTCCTGCGGCTCGCGTGCGTGCCGCCAATCCTTGGTGACCTCGAGAACCGAGCCGATCACATTGTTCGGCCGATAGGTCGTGATGCCCTTCAGCCCAGCGTGCCACGCTTCGAGATAAAGACTCTTGAATTCCTCGAACGGATAGTCCTCCGGCACATTGACGGTCTTGCTGATCGCGGCGTCGATGTACGGCTGCACCGTCGCGCTCATCTCGCATGTGATCGCGCGCGGACATCTGCATCGCGCTGACGAACGCATCCGGCAGATCGCGCTCGTCGCCGCCCATGCGCCGATACAGCCGGTACGCATAGTCCTCGACCGCATGTATTCCTGCTTGGTGCCGTCCGGCATGCGCTTCTTGCGGACGTAGGTCCAAGAGAAAGTGGGCTCGATGCCGCCCGACGCATTGCTCGCGAACGCGAGCGATATCGTGCCGGTGGGCGCGATCGATAGCAGATGCGAGTTGCGAATACCGTTCACGCGAATCTCGCTCTTCAGCTGCTCGGGCAGGCGCGAAGCGCAATGCGGCTGCTGCGAGGAACTTGTCGGCGTCGAAGAACGGAAATGCGCCTTTCTCCTGCGCGAGCTCCGCCGACGCTTCGTACGCCGCGTCGCGCATCGTGCGTGCGATGTCGGCTGCCATGCTGCGTCCTGCGTCGCTGTCGTAGCGCAGGCCCAGCATCGTCAGCGTGTTGCCGAGTCCCGGTGAAACCGAGGCCGATACGGCGCTTGTTCGCCGCCTCCTCGCGCCTGCTCCTGCAGCGGCCACAGCGTCGCGTCGAGCACGTTGTCGAGCGCGCGGATCGAGACCTGTGGAACCGGCAGAAACTTTTCGAAGTCGAACGACGCCTGCTCGCCGAACGGATCGTTGACGAAACGCGTCAGATTGATCGAGCCGAGGCAGCAGCAACCGTACGGGCGGCAGCGGCCTGCTCGCCGCAGGGATTGGTCGCAGCGATCGTCTCGCAGTACGACAGATTGTTGTCTTGATTGACGCGGTCGATGAAGATCACGCCCGGTTCGGCGTGGTTGTAGGTCGACTGCATGATCTGATCGAACAGCTCGCGCGCACGTGCGCTTGCGATACATCCAGGTGCCATCGGCGCGCTGATGGCCGGTTCGACGTGTCGAACGGCTCGGCGGCGTGCCAGAGCTCGACCTCGCCATCGCTTTCCACCGCGCGCATGAAGGCATCGGTGACCGCGACCGACATGTTGAAGTTGGCGAGCGAGCCGTCGCGCTTGGCGTTGATGAATTCCTCGATGTCCGGATGATCACAGCGCAGCACGCCCATCTGCGCGCCGCGGCGCGCACCCGCCGACTCGAGCGTCTCGCAGCTCTTGTCGAACACCCGCATGTAGGAGATCGGGCCGCTGGCGCGCGAATGCGTGCCGTGCACGCGCGCGCTCTTCGGGCGGATCGGCGAGAAGTCGTAACCGACGCCGCCGCCGCGCCGCATCGTTTCTGCCGCCTGATTCAGCGCGAGATAGATCGACGGCACTCCGTCGTCGATGCCGCTGATCGCGTCACCGACCGGCTGCACGAAGCAGTTGATCAGCGTCGCCGCGATCCCGGTGCCCGCCGCCGAGTTGACGCGGCCGCCCGGAATGAAGCCGTCGACCATCGCGTCGTAGAAGCGCTGCTCCCACGATGTCGACGGAGCTTCGGTTTTCTCGACCTGCGCCAGCCCGCGCGCGACACGGCGGCGCACTTCGTCGACCGATCTGCTCGTCGCCTTTGGCGTATTTCTCGAGCAGTACGTCTATCGAGATCGGCTGCTCGTCGAGCAGCAGCTGGGCATTGTCAAGCTTCATGAAATTTGCTGCCTCCGCTAAGGCCAAATTTTCTCACAATGCCGGCCCTATAAACTCGCTTCTGGGTCATATCAACAAGAAAGTTTTGCGTGAACTTGCAGCAGCTTCCTGTGCGAGGCGCGTACAACACCGATCAGGCTCACCGGGTTGTGGGCGGTGTTGCGGTGGCAGCGATCGCATGCCTGGCGGGCACTGCGTATGCGCAGGAGCGAGCCAATTACTTCAACGATCCCTTCGTGAAGGTCACAAACGGCCTGGCGGGTTGCACGGTACCTGAAGCACCCTCGCTCACACCCGACGAGGTGCGAGTCCAGTCGCACTTACGGTCAGAACGCGGAACGCGATGCTACCTGTCGGGCCGCTGTCGCTTGCCGAATTCGTATCTGTACGACCAGGAAATTATTTCGCGTGTGAAGAAAGCGATCGATGCCGACGGGCGGTTCGCCGACACCAGCGTTTGGGCGGAAGGGCAGCGGCGCTGGGTCACGTTGAAAGGGTGCGTTCGCTCAAAATCCGAGTCGGAAGCGCTGGTTCAGCTGGTGAGGTCGATTGACGACGTAGAGAAGGTGGTCAACGAACTCGTCGTCACAAGTGATCACAGCTCCCGCGCGAAGAAAAGGATGCCGCGATCGGAATGACATCATTCGTTAGCGCAATCTTCTTCTACCGGTGCGAGGGCTCATCGTGAACTTGCAGCAGTTTCGTTTCCTGCGCGAGGCGGCGCGCCACAAGTTCAGCCTAACCGAGGCCGCCCGCGCATTGCACACGTCGCAACCTGGCATATCTAAAGCGATTATCGATTTGGAGGCTGAGCTGGGTGTGCCGATCTTTGCGCGTCACGGCAAACGCGTGAAGGGCCTGACGGCGCCCGGGCAGATGGTGCTCGATGCCGCCGAGCGGATCATGCAGGACGTCGACAACCTCAAGAAGCTAGCGCGCGACTACGCAGGCAGCCCCGAGGGCACGCTGCGCGTCGCGACCACGCACACGCAGGCGCGTTATGTGTTGCCGAGCGTCGTGCAGGCCTTTGCTGCCAAGTATCCGCAAGTCCGGCTGAAGCTGCTGCAAGCCAATCCGCCGCAGATCGCAGCAATGTTGATTCATGGTCAAGCCGACGTGGGCGTAGCGACCGAGTCGCTGGCCGATCAGCACGGGCTGCTGTCGATACCGGTGTATGACTGGCAGCACGTGGCAATCGTCCAGCCTGGGCATCCGCTCGCGAAGTTTGCAACGAATCCGGGCAAGCTGACGCTGAAGGATCTCGGGCGGCATCCGCTGATCACCTATGAGCCCCAGTTCGCAGGACGCTCGAAGATCGACGCCGCGTTCGAAGCCGCCGGGATTGCGCCGTCGATCGTTCTTGAAGCAATCGACGCCGACGTGATCAAGACCTACGTGCAAATCGGCATGGGTGTGGGAATCGTCGCCGGGGTCGCAGCCGACTCGCAGCGCGACGGACTGGTCGTGCTTCCCTGTGGCCACTTGTTCGGGCGCAATATCACGCGGCTTGCGGTGAAGGAGGGCGCCTATTTGCGCGGGTTCGTTTACTCGTTCATCGAGACGCTGGTGCCCGGCTGGGACAAGCGTCGCATCGAGGAAGCGTTCAAGACGTAGCGCGGCGTCGCTAAACTGCTGGCATCGATGACGGAGGCTCCTATGTCACTCGCTCCCCCAGCCGCGCCGATCAACGGTCTGCACCATTTTGCGTACCGCTGCAAGGACGCGGAAGAAACACGGCATTTTTACGAGGACATCCTCGGGCTGCCGCTGTATCACATCATTCAAAGCGACGTCGTGCCGTCGACCGGCGAGTATTGCCCGTACACGCACATCTTCTTTCGGATGACAGACGGCTCATGCATCGCGTTTTTCGATCTGGGCGACGACGTTGCCGCAGAGAAGTCACCGAACACTCCAGAGTGGGTCAACCACATCGCGCTGCGCGTCGACAGCGTCGAAGAGCTGGCTCGCTTGAAGGCGCGGCTGGAAGCGCACGGCGTCGAAGTGCTTGGCGTTACTGACCACCATATCTTTCAGTCAATCTATTTCTTCGATCCGAACGGTATTCGTCTCGAACTGACTGCGCAGCTCGCCTCCGAAATGCAGATGCAGGAAGAAAGCAAGACGGCGCGCGCGCGGCTCGACGAATGGACGCAGCGGAAAAGCCAATGGCGGCGTGAGCGCGCTGCAAGCGCTCATCGCTGATGCGGGTTGCTGTCGTCGGCGCCGGATCGATCGGCGCCGTGCTTGGAGCGAAGCTCGCCGCCACCGGGCATGAAGTGACTCTGATCGCGCGCGGTGCGCACCTTGCGGCGATTCGCAGTGATGGATTAACGCTGGTCGATCACGTCGGCAAGCATTCTGGCAACTATCGCCTTGCTGCTGGCGATGATCCCGCTGCCTTTGGCGCGCAGGAGCTGGTCATCATCGGTCTCAAGGCGCACGCGATCGGTGCGATGTTGCCGCGCATGCGAACGTTGATCGCCGATCAGACCGTGGTCGTCCCGGCGATCAACGGTTTGCCTTGGTGGTATTTCCATGGCGTAGGCGGTGCGCTGGAAGGCACGACGCTGCGCGCGCTGGATCCCGACGGTTCGATGTTCTCGACTCTCGCGCCGCGTCACATCCTCGGTTGTGTCGTTCACATCGCCGCCGAGGTACGCGCACCAGGCGAGGTGCATCACACCAACGGCACACGAATCATTGTTGGCGAGCCTGCCGGAGGGATCACCGAGCGTCTGCAGCGCACATAATGCGACCGAGAAAGGCGAGGTATTTTGGTTCCACTCCCGGCTGAGCTACGAGCAGCCCGGCTGGTATACCATGGTAAACAGTTCCCAAATAGCGTGCCTTTGGCAGCCCTTTGCGTTGGTCGTTCGAAATACTGATCAGGTTTACATCAGGAAACGCCTCGAATACAGGTTGCAGCTCTGGCATATCCAGTCTTCCATGCAAGGTGGTGACAAAGGGCGTGTCCTGCTGGCGTTCCGGTCGGTCTTGTTGGAGCGCATCTTGAGCGCCGCATGCGCGTGGCGCGCGTCAAGGCATATGACCGGCAGATCATGTTCGCGCAGTTCATTCCAGAGCCAGACGGCTAAGGGACCGGTCTCCAAGCCGACACGAGCGAGCTTATTAGTATGTTTAAGTAGCCAAGTCGCAATCGTGTCAGGGCATGTCGCTACAATCTTCTCGGCAACGATTCGGCCATTCTCGTCGACAACACAAATCGCGGTGGTCTCCTGCGACACGTCCAGTGCAGCATAGCTGGTCATGACTTCCCTCTTGCGCTTGGTTCGGTGATTGCCGAAGCCGTTGGTGAGCTGCCGTCTTTCCACGAAGGCATCCCGCGCGATTACGCTAAGTGGTCCGGATATGATGTTAGTTTAGGTTTGGTCGCATGTGCAACAGAAGCGTGGCCGGCGCTCACGACCGCGGCTCAATTCGACGGTGGTACGCTGGGCTTTTTGTTGGCCAGTTCCGCGCGACTCTCACCTAGGCGTACTCGCCGGAAATATCCTTGCCGGTATAGTCCGTCATCAATGCCGTCGCACCCAACGTAATCACCGCGCAAAGCGCGATGTAGATAGCGATCGGGATTGACGAATGATAGGTACCGAAGAGCCATGTCGCGATCAGCGGCGCGGGGCCGCCCGCGATGATCGAAGCAAGCTGATATCCGAGCGATGAGCCACTATACCGAAGGCGGCCCGTAAAGCTTTCCGCGATGAGCGCGGCTTGCGGGCCGTATAACATATCGTGCGGAACGAGCGAGATCACCACCGCTATGAATATTATGGTGGCCGATCCGGTATTCAGCATTGCGAAATAGGCGAAGCCGAACAGGCCGGTCACTACCGCTCCGATCATGTACATCGTCTTGCGTCCAATCCGGTCCGAGACGTGACCGAAGAACGGAATCGAGAAGAACGACAAGACCGAAGCGGACAAGACGGCCGTCAAAAGAAAGTTTCGAGACGTATGCAGCGTCTCGATCCCGTAGGAAAAGATGAAGGCCGTGAAAATATAGAACGGCGCCTGCTCGGCCATCCGCGCGAAGGCGGAAAGGAGAATTTCTTTCGGATGTCGCTTGATAACCGTCAGCATTGGTGTGCGGTCGACCTTTCGGTCGGCCAGGAGTCTGGCAAAGATCGGCGTCTCCAGGATACCCAGGCGGATGTACAGGCCGACACCCACAAGAAGCAGACTGAGCGCGAACGGAATGCGCCAACCCCAGGCTAAGAACTGCTCGCCGGACATCTGACTGAAGGCAAGAACGGCGAGATTGGATAGGAACAGCCCGCACGGAACGCCGAACTGCGGCCATGAGGCGATGAACCCGCGCGAGTGATCCGTGCGCGCCCATTCCATCGACATCAATACGGAGCCGCCCCATTCGCCGCCCACGCCGACACCCTGGATAAAGCGGAGGATGGTGAGAATGACCGCGCCCCAGACGCCAATGCTTGCGTAAGTCGGGACCAGCGCGACCGCAAAGGTCGCCAATCCCATCAGCAAGAGCGTCGCGATAAGGGTCGACTTGCGCCCGATCCGATCGCCGTAATGGCCGAAGATGGCAGCGCCGACGGGCCGCGCGATAAACCCGACGGCGTAAATGCCAAAGGCCTCGAGCGTGCCGACCCAAGGGTCCGAATGCGGGAAAAACAGCTTCGCGAAAACAAGGCCGGTGACGGTGCTGTAAAGAAAGAAATCGTACCACTCGATCGCGGTGCCGATCGTGGAGGCGATCACGGCGCGGCGAAGCTGGACCTGATGCTCGGATGCGGTGAGAGGCCGCGCCTCTAGATCAATGGCCGCCATGTCGTGCATTGCAGCTGGTTGCGCATGGCCGAAAACGCGATCGGAATGCGGGAAGTTCCTCCCATCGCGCCAGCGGGGCTGTTTGGAAGCCCGTCGATCGAGACCCCGGCTGGCTCGGCCTTGGGGCACGGTGAGCTCGGCCGGGGCCGGCTGCCGCAGCGGCCGCTTTCTCTCTTGCTGCCGGACGATGCGCAGCGAGCGGCGCGGCGGAGTCGTGTATCAACGCCTTGCGCATCATGGTGTTCCCGGTGCCGATCGCGCGTCAGCCCGAGGCCAAAACGAAGCCTCGGCCACCGCAGCGTTGATGCCTGCGGCGGCCGGTGCTTCGGCAGCCACCATGGAGGCGCTGCCACCGAGCGCGCGGCCAATGCACGCTTATTGAAGCCCGCCAACGCCGGTTGAACCGAACCGTTCTGCAACCCCCCTGCATTTTTCCGGTGCCGAATCGCTGACCGCGGCGCCTCGGCTGCGCCGTTCCTCGCCGAGTGCCCTTCAGCTTGTGGACCTCGCCCGCCTCTGCTGCCCTTGGCGAATCTCAGCGTCGCGTATTGGAAGTGTTATCGACGCGCAGAATAACCGCCGCGCTATCGTTCACCGCACCGCCAGCGCCGCGGCGGCATCGCGGATGCGCGTGAAAGCGCTCGAATAGTCGCTCGTCGTTCTGGCCCACAGGCGCACCTGCTCGCCATCCTTGCGGGCAATGACACGATAGCCGTCGAACTTGATTTCGTGCAGCCAGCCGGGGCCGGACGGCGGCTTATCGGCGAGCGCAGGCTGACAAGGCGGGATGAAGCCGACAGGCTTAGAGCGGGTTCGGATCGGCCGGGAAACGCGCCAGAGCATGACAGTCCTCACCGGCCAAAGGAACGCGGGGCTTACCAAGAATAAATCGACGCGCTCAGGCCATGCTAGCGGCGTCTCCATAGGATGCGTGACCTCGGCCCGGTACGGCTGGAAATGAAAGCCATGCCGGTCGGTGGCTACCCAACCACCCGGCTTTAACGGCTAAATGCCTCTTCGATCGTCATCGGTCCCATGAAGACGTCGAGCACCCCAGTGCCCCGCTGATACTTGTCGGCGAACGACGGCAAGTTCTTCGGCGCATTGAATTCGATCTGGGTCACGTCAACGCCAGCGTTCAGGGCGGCTTCCGACACTGGGGGAGAGGTCACCATCCGAACGCCGAAAAGGACGGTCGCAAGGACGAATGCGGCTGCGAGCAGAGAAAACTTACGGGTCATGATGCCCTCCTGCTAATCGGATGTCGCATCCGATCGATGGAGTGTGCTCTCCTGGCCTTTAGTCCGCAGTGCGCTGGCGCACATGTCAGCGTCGCCTTTAGTCCGCAGTGTGCCGGCACAGACGTCAACGTCGCTGAAAATCCGGATCCTTCGTTTTCAACCATGCCCGCGTCCGGCCACTCACATACCGCGATCCGAGGCGCTTCGAGACGATGCCCTCAAGGTCCATCCAGCACCCATGACGAAAAATGGCGACCCGTCTCCGGTGATCGCCTGGCTGAGCTGGATGCCGTCAGCGCAGCGCCTTGTTGCTCCGAGATAGCAACTTCGCCACGCGCTTCCTGCGCTCTTCCAGATGCTCAGGGCGGGGAGCGGCTGAACGAGAAGAAAAAACCACATCACGTCAACTGATCGAGGAGCGCCTTTGCCTCTTTTAGGTCTGCAGTGTCCAACCCCTCGGTGAACCAGTTGTAAATTGGCGCGGGGATGTCGACCGCCTTATGTTCATTGTGTTCGGCAATTATGCGGGCCAACGCGGTGGCGGAACGGAGTTCGAAAAGTCGAGTTGCTTTTTGGCGCGCCGTGTCGAGGGCCTTGGCCAAGCATTGTTCTATCAACTCGGTGGGCGCGCCCGCGCGCTGCAGCAACAAAGCCTCTAGGCGATCCATTTCCGCCGCGAGATAGTTTTCGCCATAGCTCTCGCAATGAGCTCGCGCGGCGGACTGAAGCGCCGTTAGCGCGCCGAATGGCCGAAAATCCCGAATTTTCAGTTTCCGCCTGCAAGGGCCGTTCGCAAAGTCGCGGAATTGCGGGGCCTTTTTTCCGGCGACCGGAGATCCCTGAATTAGCCGGACTGGGGGGCTGGGGCTGCAGGATTCGAACTCGCGTATGGCGGCAAAACGGACACACATCTTCACTAAATTAGGGGGGCTGCTTGCCAGTCGGCGCGTTCGATTTTAAATAGGCTCACGATCCGTCCGGGGGTGGATCGTAACTCCAGTTGTGGAGATGACAACTATGCCCCGGAAAGCAAGTCGCGCTTCGCGCAGTCGCGGCCGTAAGTCTGAACGGTCTAGCTCGCTTAAGAATTTGGCCGATCTTCGCGATCTTTTTGGTCCGCCGCCGCTATGGCCTGGCGAGGACGAGGCGGCCTATCGTCAGCTCGACCAACGCATCCGCGATTACGTCGCACCGAAAGACGTGATCGATGAAATTTTGATAGCCGACTACACCGAGCTTTCCTGGGAAGTTTGGCGGCTGCGGCAGGCGAAAGCCAAATGCATTCGCGAGGCAGCTTGTAACGAGCTCGCCAGCGTTCTGCAGCGCGCTGGGCACACGTCCTGGGACGCATCCTCCCTCGCCCATGGGTGGGATAAAAGCGTTCCCTCTGCGATCAAGGAGGTCCGCCGAGCGCTTGCTCAAGTGGGGTTCGACGACCGAGCCGTCGCCGCAAAAGCCTTGATGGCGATCATAGTTGAAGTCTCGACCATTGATGATGCGATCGCCAAGGCCGAGCTTCGTCGCAACCTCACACTTCGTGAGATCGCACGTCACCGGGAGGTGGTGGCGTTTCAATTGCGCGAAGCCCCGCTGCAAATCGAAAATCCCTCAGCGAAGCGCGACGGAGTGGAGCACGCCGAAAATCCGGTCGCGAACGCTGATGAGCCAGAGGAGACGGAATGACTTCTCCGTCACCCGCAAAGTCAACGCAAGCACCGCGCAGGCGCAGTGCCGGGCCAAGAACTGCCTTGGGAAAAGCACGTTCCTCGAAGAATGCCTTGCGTCATGGGCTTGCGGTCCCGATTGGACGAGACCCGCAATATGAGCCGGTGGTTGCGGCGCTGACCGCCCGCATCGCCGGCCCTCATGCAGACGAGCAACGTCTCGCTCTCGCGCGACCCGTCGCAGAGGTCGTGATCGACCTCGCCCGGATACGTCGCGCGCAGCGCCTTCACATCGCACATACAGCGGAGTTGGAACACCGCATCGGTCCGCTCCTGCCAGACCCACGCCTTGATCGCTACGAGCGGCAGGCGCGATCGCGTCGACGGGCGGCAATTCTTGCTTTCGATGTCGATTCTGACCCGGGAGTAAAGAGGGGGGATGTTTCGAAGCGCACTCAGTCAGTGGAGTAACGAGATGACCCGGCGACTAGGCAGAATTCGGCGTTACACGAAAACGCTGAGAGAAAAGGAAATGATGGAGAAAGCGAAGGCTTACGCTGAGCCCATGTTGCCAAGTCTTTACGATTTCATCATGCACAAGATGCTGGAATTGGCGTCTGAGGGCAACGTACACGCGGCGCGGCTGGTGTTCGATGAAAATCACCGCAGCCAGGAGCGGCTGAAATACACCGTCGTCGGCCGAGATGGTCAGAGACGCCTTGTCGATGCTCGCGAATACGGTTTTTGCGAAGGTTATAACGCGGCAGTAAAAGACATGAAAAAGCAAGGGGGCGAACAAAGTGCGCAGGCGACAGACAAAGGCGCGCCGCAGGCTGCACCGGCAGGCGGGGCGGCCGTGAAGACCGTTGCAGGTGCGCAGGGCGGTGCAGAGCCTGTGCGGGCCGAGCCGGATGAGAGAGTGAAAGGATTTATCGGCGAGGATTAGGGCCGCGAGCGCATCGTGATAGTAAGGAGCGAGCGCGGGACTTGAGCTCTCGCTCTGCCGAGTCGCCGTCAACGCCTTGATCACGCTGTGCCCGCGCCGGCCATGGTCGAGAATCACCTATCTGCCTCTCGACCGGCTCGATCCGATGTTTGCGGAGACGCCGACGCGCCAGACAAAAAGAAACATCCGACGGAGATCTTCGCCGGCGCGACTAGGCGGGCCCGGAAAACAATTGTTTTTTCGGATTGTGAACGAAGCGGACCGGCGCCGGCGCGGTGCATTGGCGCGCACGGGCTGAAAGGTCGCTCTTCGACGTCAGCGACAAAAACTGTGTAGTTCAATAACCCAACTGCAGCGTGTGATCTGACAAAACGAATTGCCTTTCTCCATATGTCAGTCGCGGCAGCTATCGGCGCCGCGCTTTGCCGGAGGAATTCTTTTCGTTCGCGGAGCTCGCGTGACCGCTCTAAGTTAGCTGGCCCCCATGATTCTAAAGTTATTCGAACTCGACAAAGCGAGTGACGCGCTCGGAGTCAAACTTCAGATTTCCACGATGTTATGCGGGCTCATAACCCACGACGTCAACGACGGCACCATTCCATTCGGCGAAGGCCAGCCCGCGGACGCTGCGGGAAGATCTTCAAGGCGGGCTAGAGCCGGGCACTTTGAAAAATCTTCCGACGGGTTCTAACGTCAAATTCACCGATCCGCCGTCGCTCGGCGCGGAGAGGTCGCTCGTCCGCTTCGAAATACTCAACGGTGTGCTGCGCGCCGAATTCGAACCGCACAGGCGATCGCCGTTGGGCGTGGTGCAATATCTCCCGCCGGGTTTAGCCGAAGGCGCGCTGCGCTCGGCTAGGTTGGATTGTGTTCTGCACCGGGTGCTTTTGCGGAAGAGCCAGCATTCCGAGCACCGGGAGCGCCGCTAGCCGCCGCTCGGCCATGGGCGGGGCAGCAGCCCTGTTAATAAGGCGCATTTCCGGCCTGCTCCATTCCGGGACTTAACTGCTTTAATATGCGCCTGTCAAAAGGGAAGGCAATTCGCTTGCTGCAACACGGCGTCCAACTTCATGGGCTTGATACCGGCAGCGAAAATTTCGCTCTTGGCTACACGGCGGGATTGGAGGCGGGATCGGCGGCCACGACGCCCGTGCCCGAGCGCAAGCGGGCTGCCGAGGTCCTGCCGTCGAACCTGCCGCCAGTTGCCGGTTCGCTTGAACAAGCGGCGGCGCTGATCGGCGTATCTCCCAACACCTATCTTGAGATGGAGCGACAGAGGAGTCATGCCGGGGCCGGTACGGTTCGGTCGGCGGTGCTTGTACGACTTTGAAGCTGTTCGCGCCGCGTTCAAGCGCTTGCAATGCACGAGTGCCACGAACGGAAGCGCGATGCCGATGCTGCGCGCTAAAGCCGATCACACATGGGAGGACATCGACAATGCGTAAACGACCGCCGTTCGTGGAGTTCTTTCGCGACCGTCATGGCAAGCCGCGCCTCTACTTTCGGAAGGATCGACGGTTGCCGCGCATCCGCTTACCGGGTGTCGTCGGCTCGCCGGAGTTCAACCGCGCCTATGAGGACGCGCTCGCTGGTCGCCTGTCTAATCCGACGCTCGCGCGTCCTGCGGTTGCCGCTCAGGGCACCATCGAGGCTTTGGTGCGCAGCTACATGCAAAGCCGCGAGTACCGCGACCTTCGGCAAACAACGAAAGCGGGCTACGCGTCTCGGCTGGAAACGATCCGCACGAAGCACGGGCACCGGCTTGTCGCCGAAATGACGCGGGAGCGCATCGTCAAAGCGTTCCTTGACCCGTATGCCGACCGTCCCGGCGCGGCGCTCTCCATGCTCAAGATGCTCCGCATCCTGATCAAGCACGCCATCATGCTCGGCTGGCTCCAGCACGATCCATCGCTCGGCATCAAGCGGCCCAAGCAGGGCGAGGTGCGATCATGGACGGATGCCGAGTTGATGCAGTTCGAGGCGCATTGGCGGATCGGCACGAAGCAGCGGCTTGCGTTCGCCTTGATGCTCAACACGGGGCAGCGGCGGAGCGACGTTTATCGCATGACCTGGGCCGACGTGACAGGCGACACGATCCGTGTCGTTCAGCAAAAGACCGGGGCGAAGCTCACCATACCATTGCATCCGATCTGCGCGCGATCTTAGCGGAAACGAAGCGCACGCATGTCGCCATCCTCACGACCGAGTACGGTCGCCCGTTCACTGTGGACGGGTTCAGCGGCTTCATGCGCGATGCCATCAAGGCGGCGGGGCTTGCCGCTCGATTGCCAGCCGCACGGGCTTCGGAAGGCCGCAGGGCGACGGCTCGCGGAGGCCGGATGCTCGTCGCGCGAACTAATGGCAGTGCTGGGCCATAAGACGCTTTCCGAGGCCGAGCGCTACACTCGCGACGCCGATCAAGCGCGGCTTGCGAGCGCCGCCGTGGCGCGGCTCGAAGGACGCAAAGTGAACATCTAATTCCCAAACCTGTCGCTCCGGTTTGGGCAAATGCTTGAAGTTTAGTCACATCAATGGATTAAAA
>CAWBRQ010000008.1:0-142964 GCA_963791315.1 uncultured beta proteobacterium | reverse complement strand
TGACGCATCTGGCGCTTGGCTGTTTACGGACCGACCGCTCGTACAGGGCGACCGTGCGGCGTGAGCGTCATTTGTTTAAGCAATGCTGGGGCTTTGAGCCGCAACCCTTGCACTACGAATACGAACTTCTGAAAAGCCATTTCGTGCTGCGGAACGATCCGTCAAATCCCAAGTACCGGGCCTTGCTCAGATTGTGGCGTCGCCTGCACCGGCCGATGGTAAATACGCTCTGGCCTTCCATTGTTCGCAACCTCGGATAGAGCGAGCGCGCAATGGAGCCCATTCTGTTTCTCGTGCACCGCATTCCTTTTCCGCCGAATAAGGGTGACAAGATCCGGTCGCATCACCTGTTGCGTTACCTTGCGGCGCGCTATCGCGTGCATCTGGGAACGTTCATTGATAACCCTGCTGACGCCGACTACGTGCATGCGCTCGATGAACTTTGTGCTTCGCACTGCGTTGTGACGTTGGATCGGCGGTCGGCAAAATTGCGAAGCATCGCGGGCTTTTTAACCGGTGAGCCGCTTACGTTGCCGTATTACCGCAGCGTTGAATTGCGCCGTTGGGTCGAAAGGACAATTGTCGAAAACCGTATCCGTACAGCCGTGGTTTTTTCATCCGCGATGGCGCAGTACGTCGAGCGGCTACCAAACCTACGAGTGGTGCTCGATCTGGTCGACGTCGATTCGGCCAAATGGACGCAGTATTCCGAACGACACGCCTGGCCTTCTTCATTCATATACCGGCGTGAGGGCGAAAAGTTGCTGGCGGTGGAGCGCAACGCGGCAGAGCGTGCGGCAGCAACTGTGTTCGTGACGCGCAGTGAGGCCGACTTGTTCACACGCCTGGCACCGGAGTTCGGTAGCCGCTTGGAGGTGATCGAAAACGGTGTCGATACGAGCTATTTCGCACCCAACGATGATTATTCGTCGCCGTACGCCGCGAACGAGGCGCCGATCGTCTTTACCGGCGCGATGGACTACTGGCCAAACATCGACGCGGTTTATTGGTTCGCGCGCGAAGTGCTACCAGCAGTTGCGCAGCAAAGACCCGATGCCCGCTTTTATATCGTCGGCATGAATCCGGCGAAGACCGTCAGCGCGCTCGCGACGGACTCACGCGTCATCGTCACCGGCAAAGTGCCCGACGTGCGGCCGTATCTCCAACATGCGGCCGCAGTGGTCGCTCCGCTGCGCGTGGCGCGCGGGATACAGAACAAAATCCTCGAAGCGATGGCCATGGCGAAACCGGTGGTCGCGTCGTCTGCGGCGGCGAGCGGAGTGACGGCAGTGCCCGGCATCGACTTCGAGACGGCCGTCGATTCCGAAGAATTTTGCCGAAAGTTGTTGATGGTGATGCGGCCCGAAGTAGGCCAACCGATGGGACAGCGCGCCCGTGCGCGGATCGTGGCCGATTACTGTTGGGAGCGCAATCTATCGGCGTTCCAGAAATTGCTCAAGCCGGACCCATGCGGCGGTGCCGAAGTTGCCATTGAAAATCTAAATGCACGCTAACGCGCGGCCAGCTACGCAGACCGAGCAAGCCCTGGTGACGAAGGAGCGCATCCTGGTCACGCTGCTCTTTGCAGTTTGGTAGTTGTTTCGATCTTGACCGTGCTCTGGCCGACGACCCGATCGATGGTCGAGATCTGGAAGCAATCTTCTGCCTATGGCCACTGCTATCTCGTGATACCGGTGGCAGTATGGATGGCATGGCGAGAATCTGCCGCGCTCGCTTCTGTGCCACTGAGTCCGTTCTGGCTGGGGCTCGTGGTCATTGCCGCGATCGGCTTCGTATGGCTGCTGGGTGAACTCGCCAGTGTCGCCGTCGTCACTCAGTTTGCCGCTATCGGCTTGGTTGTCGCAACCGTGCTAACGGTGTTCGGCCGGACCTGGGCGCGCCAATTGGCTTTCCCTTTGGGGTTCCTGTTTTTCGCGGTGCCTTTCGGAGAAGGCTTGTTGCCGATCCTGATGGAGTGGACTGCTGACGTCACGGTTGGGGCACTGCGCGTGACTGGAATCCCGGTCTATCGAGAGGGCAACTACTTTGTTCTTCCAAGTGGCGCCTGGTCGGTGGTCGAAGCGTGCTCGGGTGTGCGCTATTTGATCGCGGCATTCATGGTCGGCTGTATCTTTGCGTGGCTTCACTATCGCACGTGGACAAAGCGCGTTGTCTTTGTTTGCTTGGCACTTGCCGTGGCGCTTGTTAGCAACTGGCTGCGTGCGTATGCGATCGTTCTAATGGGACATCTCTCGAACAACCGGATTGGTACAGGCATCATCGACCATAATCTCTTCGGCTGGTTGATCTTCGGTGCGGCCATGTTCGGCTTGTTTTCTATCGCGATGCGCTGGCGCGACAGGGAAGGTGATTCAACCTTGTCGCGGGCTCCGCGGAGCCGCGCACAGCCAGGTTCCTTCTTTGCGATCTTTGCCGTGCTGACGGCAAGTCTGCTGACGGTTGCAGCGTGGCCCGTCGCGGCTGGGCGGCTCGAGTCCCGAGTTGACGTGCGCCCGATCCGGATTGAAGCGATTGCCCCGCGCGGCGGTTGGCAAATCGCTCCAGTTGCGGCCGACGATTGGGCGCCGGAACTTGTCGCACCCAGCGCCGTGGACGTTCAAGCCTTTGCCCGTGGCGAAGGCATCGTCGGTGTTTATCTTGGCGTGTACCGCGACCAGAAGCAGGGCTCCGAGCTTGTCAACATGCAGAACCAGATTGTTAGCACTGAACGCAAACGCTGGCGGCTCGTTGAAAGTGGAAGCCTCGAGGTTCGCTTGAACGGCGAGAAGACGCCGATAAGAACAGCGCTTGTACGCGGCACGAGCGAACAATTCCTGATCTGGCACTGGTATTGGCTTGCCGGCCACACCACCAGCAGCGACGTTCGCGCGAAGGTCGAGCTCGCAGTGCAGCGGCTGACCGGCGCGTCTGATACCGCAGCCTGGGTCGCGGTCTACACGCGGGTCGGTGACGATGTTGGTGCGGGCGCGCGCAGGTTGAGCGCATTTGCCGAAGCGATGTCGGGCCCGATTGATAACGCGCTAGAGACGACGGCCAAGCGATGACCGTCCCAAACCGTCAACTGTTAATTGCGCATGTCGTGTATCGCTTCGACATTGGCGGGCTAGAAAACGGCGTTGTCAACTTGATTAATCGATTGCCGGAGTCAAGCTGGCGGCACGCTGTCCTGTCCTTGACCGAAGTCTCTCCCGCTTTCACACAGCGTGTGCAGCGGCAAGACGTGCAGTACCTGTCGCTGCACAAATCTCCGGGCCACCTTTGGAAGCTCTACCCGCGTCTAGTGCGAATGTTTCGAGAACTGCAGCCGGCAGTGGTCCACACTCGCAACCTGGCAGCGCTGGAGGCCGTCGTGCCGGCGTGGGCAGCTGGCATCCCGGCGCGCATACACGGCGAACACGGGCGCAACTTTATCGACCCCGACGGCGCGCGGCGCCGTTATCAATGGGTGCGCCGGGCCTACAGTCCCTTCGTGTCGCGTTATGTTGCTCTGTCGCAGGATCTCGAGCGTTATTTACGGAATCGTGTCGGTATCGCGGCCGACCGTATCGTGCAGCTCTACAACGGGGTCGATTCAGCATCGATTCCATCCAGTCGTGGACGCACACCTCGGCAATCGATGACTGCCCGTTCCGCAGTCCCGCCCACTGGCTGGTCGGCACCGTGGGTCGCATGGATCATGTGAAGGATCAAAGCACGCTGGCGCGCGCGTTTGTGCGGCGCTCCGAATGAATCCGTCTGCGCGAGATCGAATGCGGCTGGTGATCGTCGGCGAAGGCGTGCTGCGTGCCGAGGCCGAGCGCATTCTGGAACGACGGTGGCGTGCGGTGAACTGGCGTGGTTCGCCGGCGAGCGCAGCGACATTCCGGAAATCATGCGCGGCCTTGACTGCTTCGTGCTGCCATCGCTCGGCGAAGGGCATTTCCAACACGATTCTCGAAGCAATGGCCTGTGCTCTTCCGGTAGTTGCCACCCGCGTCGGCGGCAATGCGGAACTGGTGGAAGATGAGATTACCGGCCGAATGGTGCCCGCTGCCGACCCGGTCGCTCTGATGCAAGCGATCATGAGCTACTTCGAGAATCCCGCGTTGGCACGGCAACATGGTCGCGCTGGCCGCAATCGGGTCGAAAAGAGCTTTAGCCTTGACCGCATGGTGGACAGCTACCACGAGTTGTATCTCGCCGAGCTTCGGGCGAGCCGTCGTGCAGCGGCGCGTTCGGTATCCAACTTGCCCTCGGCGGAAAGCTGAATCGTTCATGTGCGGCATCGTTGCCATCATTGCTTAAAGTGGCCTGAACGCAGCAATACCATGAGTCCTGCGGTCGGCCCGTGTTTAACGAACATTCGAGGCAGATGCGTGCCGAAGTTCTGGACTAGAACCATCTGCTGAGATGCGGTGGCAGCTGAAGTTTTTGCGCAGTTCTGCATTTGCCTTGCTGCCCGGCAGTACGTGGCTGCGCACGATCAAACGCAAGTTCGTCCCATATCCGGTGCAGCTTGACGGCCTGACTTTCGACAATGCGTTCGAGATCATCGCCATGCTCGACCGCGCCGGCCTGCATCCGCGCGGGACGTGTGGTGCTCGAAGTGGGCAGCGGTTGGTGGCCGATCATTCCTCTGATGATGCGGCTTGCGGGCGCTCATCGCGTCTACCTGGTCGATACGCAGCGTTTACTCGATGTTCAATTGTTGCGCGGAATTGCCGGCAAATTGCGCGAGCGGGCGGATGTGATCGCGGCACGGCTCGGCGTCGATGCCGCTCATGTGCGGGCGACGCTTGATTGTTCGGCTAACGCGCCGCTCGCAGAGTTGCTCGAACATTTCAGGTTGGTCTATCTGGCGCCGGCCGATGCGACCGCGCTTGCACTGGACGACGGCTCGATCGACATCGCGATATCGCGCGCAGTGTTCGAGCACATTCCGCCGGTGACTCTCGCGCGCATCTTCACTGAATTGCGTCGCGTACTGAACGCAGACGGCGGCACGTGTCATATCGTCGACAATTCGGATCACTGGTCGCATGTCGACGCGCGGCTAAGCAGAGTCAATTTCCTTCGATACTCCGAATCGCGCTGGCGCTGGTTCGCGATTAACCCGCTCGACTATCAGAATCGCTTGAGGCACAGCGACTATCTGCATCTGGTGCAGCGTGCCGGGTTTCAAATTGTCGAGGACTGCTCGGTGCCGGACCCGCGTGCGCTTCATGACCTTGAGCGACTACGCGTCGATCCGCTGTTTTCGACGTACCGTCGCGACGACCTTGCCATCTTGACCTCGCGCTTTGTTGCTCGAGCCGAAACGAACGCGTCGCGGTCCCGCGCAGTTCGCGAGCGCGCTGCTGCATCATGAAAATTCTCTATCACCATCGAACGACAGGCAGTGACGGCAGCGCGCGCGTGCGGCATCAATCGAGCGCCGCTCCGCAACTGCTCTTGAGGTGAGTTTGTCGATGATGCATCTCACGAATCCGCGCCTGCTGGTTTTTTCGTCGCTCTTTCCCAGTGCGGCCCAGCCCAACGCCGGTTTGTTTATTCGCGAACGGATGTTTCGGGTTGGGAAACACCTGCCCATTGTTGTCGTCGCTCCGCAGGCCTGGTTTCCAGGGCAGGGGCTGATTCGATGGTTTCGCCCGCACTTTCGCCCGATGGCACAGACGCGCGAAGTGATGGACGGAATCGTGGTGCATCGACCGCGCTTTTTCTGCATACCAGGCGTCCTGAAGTGGACCGATGGCCTGTTCATGGCGCTGTCGTCGTATTTCGCCGTTCGTCGAATCGCACGCGAGCATCGACGCCAATATCATCGATGCCCACTTCGGTTACCCGGACGGCTATGCGGCGGTTTTGCTGGGACGTTGGCTGCAGCTGCCGGTCATGCTCACGTTGCGCGGCAAGGAGGCGCGTCAATCGCGTACTGACGTTGCTGCTGCACTTAAACGGGCAATTAACGGCGCCGATCAGCTGATTACGGTATCCGCCGCCTTGCAAGCGCTTGCCATTGAACACGGTGCAAACCCGGTGCGCGTGCAGGTGATTGGCAACGGCGTCGATCTGTCGAGGTTCGCTTCCGTCTCGCGCGAGGACGCGCGACGGAAGTTCGGCCTGCCGGTAGATGCGGAAGTGCTTGTTTCGGTCGGCACGCTGGTAGAGCGCAAGGGCTTCCATCGTGTGATTGAATGCCTGCCTGGGTTGCTGGCAGCGCACCCGTCGCTGCATTTGGTGATTGTCGGAGGTGCGGGTCCCGAGGGCGACATGGGCGGGGAAGCTCAAGAGCATCGTGCGCACGCTTGGCCTCGACGATCGGGTTCACTTTCTCGGGCCGCTTCCGCACGACCGTCTGAATGTGGCTTTGTCTGCCGCCGATGTCTTCGTGCTTGCGACATCCTATGAAGGATGGGCGAATGTGCTTCTAGAAGCGATGGCATGCGGGTTGCCAGTGGTGACTACCGATGTCGGAGGTAACGCGCAGGTCGTGAATGACCGCTCTCTCGGACGTCTTGTTCCTTTCGGCGACACCCGCCGTCTGCAAGAAGCGATCGACGAAGCGCTCCGTATGCCGTGGGACCGCCCGTTAATCCGAGCCTATGCCGAGTCGAACTCGTGGGACCGGCGTATGCAGCCGCTGATCGACTCGTATCACCAACTGTTGTCGCGCGGCCGAGACGAACATGCGCAGGCAGGCGCAGAGATTGGCAATGTTCGATAGCATGCCGCGAGCGATCTACTCGACATTGGCGCCGGCCGGCGCCAATGCGCGGCATTCAACGCTGATCTTTCACCGAGTGCTGGCGGCGCCCGATCCGCTGCTGCCCGATGAGCCGACTGCCACAGAATTCGAGCAGCGTATGCGCTGGGTGCAGCGGCACTTTAACGTGATCCCGCTCGCCGAAGCGGTCGCGCGACTTCAGAGCCGCACGCTTCCCGCGCGATCGTTGGCCATCACTTTCGATGACGGCTACGCGGACAACCAGCAGATTGCGGCGCCGATTCTGACCAAGCTCGGGCTGCCTGCGACATTCTTTATCGCGAGCGGCTACCTGGATGGCGGCCGCATGTTCAACGATTCGATCATCGCTGCGTTGCGCGACTGCAAGCGCGGCAACCTCGACCTGACGGAGCTCGGACTCGGGATTCACTCGCTTGAATCGCTCGAACAACGCCGCCGTGCGATCTCGGTGCTATTGCCGCAGGTGAAAGTCCTTGATCCCGCGAGTCGCGCCGCCACGGCTGAACGCATTTGCCAGCTCGCGGAGGTGGTTCCGCCAGACGACTTGATGATGACCTCATCGCAGGTGGCCGCTCTCGCCCGCGACGATTTCGGTGTCGGCGCGCACACAGTGAGCCATCCGATCCTGGCGCGACTGGATCCAGTCAACGCGCGGCAAGAGATTCATCACAGTCGCCAGCGGCTCGAAGAGATCGCCCGAAGTCCCGTCCGTTTGTTCGCTTACCCTAACGGCCGACCCGGCGAGGACTACACCGTTCACACAACCGAACTGGTGAGACAACTGGGCTTTGCGGCTGCCTTCACGACTGCGCACGGCGTAGCGGGGAGCGATGCAGACCTCTTCCAGTTACCGCGCTTCACGCCGTGGGACCGTGGCGATTTGGCATTCGGCGCAAGAATGGCTCTCAACCTGTTGAACGCAAATCCTGCGGTCGAAGCGTCGGTGACGTGATCGAACACAAGAAGAAATGCACAATGGGAAATCGGAACTAACGCGGACGGCAGTGCAATCTGGCCGTTCATCATGAAAATTCTCTATCACCATCGAACGACAGCTAGCGATGGCAGCGCAGTTCACATTGAGGGCCTGTCGTCCGCGCTACGCGGTCTTGGCGCCGAAGTCGTGATGATCGAGCCGCCGACCACGCGTCGTAGCGCCGCAGTTGTAACCAATTCAAGCTCAACGTCGCTGCGGCGAATGCTTCCGCGCTGGCTGCACGAGTTGCTCGAACTGATTTACAACGTTCCTGAGTGGTTGCGTTTGCAAGCAGCGATCGCACGGCATCGCCCGGACGTAATTTACGAGCGCAACAACCTGTATCTGCTTTCCGGAATCGTCGCCGCGCGTCGCTCTCGCGTACCCATTATCGAAGAGGTTAACTCGCCGCTTTTTATCGAACGTTCCAGGCACGGCGGGATTGCGCTAGGCTCGCTGGCGCGCTGCAGCGAGCGCTGGGTTTGGAGCCGCGCCGATGCAGTGGTGACGGTGACCCAAGTGCTGGCAGACATCGTTGCGAGCATCCGCGGCGACGGCGGTCCGATCGAAGTGATGCCGAACGGAGTTGATCGCGCGCTGTTCGCACCCGATCGGATCGATCGCGAAGCCAAGCACAAACTTCATCTTGAAGGCAAAACGGTGCTCGGCTTTACCGGCTTTGTGCGCGACTGGAATGGACTGGAGCAGGTAGTGGATTTGCTGCCGCGCTTGCAGCCCGAGGTGGTGTTGTTGATCGTCGGCGACGGTCCGGCGCGGTCATCGCTCGAGCGCAGAGCGCGGGCTGCCGGGGTGGCCTCGCGGGTGATCTTCACCGGCGTCGTCGCGCGCGACGCGATTCCGTCCCTGGTCAGCGCATTCGATATCGCGCTGCAGCCGGCGGCGAATCCTTATGCGTCACCGCTGAAGCTTTTCGAATATCTGGCGCTGGGCCGCGTTGTTCTGGCGCCGGACCAGCCCAACTTGCGCGAAGTGCTCACGCATGGCGCAAACGCCTGGCTGTTTGATCCGAACGAGCCGGGCGCGATGCAGCGCGCGATCGAACGGCTGCTCAACGATGTGGATGCGCGGCAGCGTCTGTCGGTTGCAGCATTGAATACGATTCCCGAACGCGAACTGACATGGGAGCGCAACGCCGAGCGTGTGCTTGAACTGGCGTGTCAGCTAAGCGGCTGCACGCCAGGGAGGGGGACGGCCGGGCAAGAGCGCAGCGTGCCATCGACGCTTACTGCAAACGTCGCCCGCGCGGTCGAGAAATCTGCGAGAAAGTGATGCGATGAATTCGCTGCAGTCGCATGACAACGCTACGTCCCTTGACCACGGGTCAGATCCGCACTTCCTCGCTTATTACGAGGAGGCCAGTCTCTCCGAAGCAACGCTGCAGCGATCTCGCACCATACGTGACAAGGCTCTGACGCTTCTTGCCGCGCGCGGACGCAACACCGCACATCTGCGAGTGGCAGACATCGGCTGCGGGGCCGGCACTCAGTCGCTTCTCTGGGCCGAACTCGGCCACTCCGTGTTAGGCCTTGATGTCAACGGTCCTCTGATAGAAGTGGCACGGCAGCGTGCCGCAGAAAGCGAAGTTTCGGTTGACTTCCGTGTCGGCACGGCCACAGCTTTGCCGCTCGAAGACTCTTCGGTCGACGTTTGTCTGCTACCAGAGTTGCTCGAGCACGTCCCCGATTGGGAAGCTTGTTTGCGCGAAGCCGCGAGGTCGCTTGACGCAGGCGGGTTACTTTATGTCAGCACGACCAATGTGCTGTGCCCGCTTCAAAGCGAATTTAATCTGCCGCTATACAGTTGGTATCCCGAGTTCGCAAAGCGTTACTGCGAGCGGCTCGCCGTGACGACGCGGCCTTCACTTGCCAACTACGCAAAATACCCTGCCGTCAATTGGTTTACGTTCTATGGTCTGCGCGATTACCTGGAGCCGCTCGGATTCGATTGTCTTGATCGATTCGACATGATCAATCAGGACGGCATGCGAGCGCCGCTGCGCTTGTTCCTCAGGATGGCGCGCGCGGTAGGGCCCGTGCGCTTTTTCGGGCACGTACTGACGCGAGGTACGGCGCTATTTGCTATTAAGACGAGGCGCCCGGCGACTGGTGCGGACACATAGGCAGCAGATAGATCATCCCGTGATCGTTTCGCCAGGCGGCTTCCCGTACACGGCGAGGATACAAGCCTCCGGATAAGCAAGTCTCGCAGTTCGGAGCCAACGGCGCACTTGCAGTTCGATATGGTTCAAAGCCAAGTAGTTATTGGTGACACGGCAATCGTCGATTCGCTCATAGTGCAGTTCCTGTAGTCCAGCCGCACTGCAATGGCGTAGCAGATCCTCCCGGCAGTTCAGCTTGTACTGAATCGGAAAGGTGTCGCGCGCCTCTGTGTCCCAAAGCAGTCGCTTGAGGGTGTTATGCCACGAGAATGGGACTATCGACGCAACGATCGACATTGGCGCCCACTTGTGCGGCGTATAGATGATGAGACGGCCCCCAGGCCTCAGCAGTTGGGCGACACGTCCCAAAGCCCGCGCAGGATCAACGATGTGCTCGGCGACCATGCGCAGCGTTACAAGGTCAAACCTTCGAGTCGTCGGGCAATCCTCGACGATGCCTTGAAAACCTTCACTCAGGAACGGATTGTCTTTGATGTTGTCATCTGGGTCGACGCCATAGAGGTATCCACTGCGATCGGCAAGCTCTCGTGCCAATGCTGCATTAGAGGGAAAGATGTCGCGCCCACACCCAACGTCGCACCAAATCTCGCCGGGCTTGAGCAGACGCTTGACCAGAGCCTCATAGTGGTCATCTGGCGTGAAGTACTTGTAACGTAGCCGCAGCTCGGGGCCTGGGCCGAGCTTGGCGCGACGGCCATACTTTTCCTTGAACAGCGCCATGAGTTCATCGGGGTTTGGCGAGTATTCGGTCGTTGACATCTCGCTATCGGCGCAGAAAGTCCGGCCGTACTTGGGGCTGTTGTCCGGGTTTCCGTGAGCCAGAAGAAGAAGTGCCGACAGGAGAGCTGATCACGCGTTCTGCAACGGGCGCCGCCGTCGGCTTCGGTTGAGCAACGATGAAGCGCGCTACGGCAATGGCCGCGAAAACGTAGTAGGGAACATCCCAGTAAGCAAGGTCAAGGAATGCACCGCCGACAAAGTAGGCGATCAGGCTTGCCTGCGACATGCGTGCCAGCCAATGTGCCCAGCCGTCCTCGGGCCGATTTGCCGTGTCTCTTGCAAGCCGGCGAGCGAGCAACCAGGTTGCGAGCCAGAATGTCAGAAAGAGGATGAGTCCGACGAAACCGTGTTCGCCAAGAGTTGCGAAATAGATGCTGTGAGCTGAATAGGGGCGATCGTACTGCGGGTGATAACGATTCCAGACCTCGCGCGCATACGGGTCGAACCCGCCCCCGACGATCGGACGATCCATTGCAAGGTTGGTGAGCATCGCCCATGCATCGAGGCGTCCGCGCGCGGAAGCGTCGCGCTGGTCTGCGGGACGTTCATTGTGAGCATGCGCTCGGTCCACGTGTCCGGCATGAATGAGACCAGCAAGATGCCGGCAACAACGAGCACGATAGCCACCGCGGCTTTTTTTCGGCGCGACTGCAGCCAAAGGTAAAGCGTAGTCGCGCCAATCGCCAGCAGTGCACCGCGCGATTGGCTGCCTAACACGGCGACCGCGGAAAGCAGCAGCGCACCGGCGATTGCAATTCGCAACCACCGTTGCCGGTGAACAATGAACAGATAGGCCCAGAGCGGGAGGGTGATGGTGACCGCGACCGCCAGCGCGTTGTTGTCCATGATAAAACTGTCGGGAGGACCGAATACTCGATAGATGCCTCCGGTCAGCAAAGTAAACAGGCCGCCCTTGATGCTGTAATAGCCGATAGAAAGGACAAGCACCCAGATCAGGGCGATGACATGGATTCGTTTGTGAAGTACGAGTAGTGCGATGAACGTGAACAGCTGGATCTTCAGCACCCGTTCGAGCATCAACTGGGCCGACTCCGGGACCAGCGCGAATAAAGTGGTTACGCACGTCCATAGAACGAACAACGCCAGAGCGACGGCGGCGAAACCGCCTTTCAGCCGGAGCGGTTCCCGAGAGAAAGCCAGAGCGACGAACGTGGCGGCTGCTATCACCTGGGCCATCGGGAAGGAATAGGCAATGCCCCATGAAAGCCGGTGCGGGTTCATCACACCGATCCAGACCCACATCAGCACGCCGATCCATGGGCGGCGCAGAATGAATGGAATGGAGCCAAAGACGATGCCGAACAGCAACAGATCGCGCAGGGCCACTTCGTTCTTGCCTATGGATCGAGAGCGAAATCAGGTGTGTGCGCTGCCAGCCAATACTCGAGCATCATCAGCACCCAAACGATTTCGCCATAGAAGTCAGCGTGCTCAGTAAGTTTGGCCGATACCAGCCCGCGCACAAGCTCCGGTCGTACCAGGCGACGCTCGATCAGCCGTGATACAGCGTTCTCTGCCAACCTGTTCAGTTCGGAATCCCGCAGTAGCCAGGGGCGAACCGGCAGGCCGAAGCCGTGCTTTCTCTTTCGGATGATCTCTGCGGGGAGAAATCCCTGTAGTGACTCCTTGAAAAAGTGGCGCAGATTCAGGCGCCGCACCTTTTGGTTGGCCGGCAGTGTCATCGAGAACTCGACCAACGCGTCATCTAACAGCGGGAACCCGACTCTGATTCCTGACAATGCTGCGGTTCCGACTACTTTGGGTAGGTCGTTATCTGCCAGCGTAAGGCGCCAATCGTACGCAAGCATGCTGTCTACCAAGGATGCTGCCACAGTCTGCCGATAGATCCGTGCCTGCAACCGCGGCGGTTCGTCCGCATCAATCCGCGCAAGTAACTCGGAACTTAGGAGGCTCGCAGCGCCGATTCGGATCAATGGGTTATAAAACTCCGCACGCGCCGGCATCGAAGTTCTCGCTTGCTCGACGTAACTGGCCAGCTTTCGTAACCCGGGCAGACGTCGCAGCGGGGTGGAGCCGAGTAACAGCGGCTCGATCAACATTGAACGCAATGACGTCGGCACAGCATGGTAGACCTCAAGAACTTTCTGCCGCGCGTACCGTACATTGCCACCGAAAACCTCGTCTCCACCATCGCCGGCAAGGAGTCGATCAATTCCATGGTCGTGCGCCATCCTGGCGCAGAAAAAGGCAGGCAACGCCGACGAATTGCCGAATGGCTGGTCATAGCCAGCGGCGATTACGGGAACGCCGAACGCCACGTCGGCGGGAGTAACGTAGTACTCGTGATGCTCGGTCCCGAAATGCTTGGCCGCAATCCGCGCATATGCCATCTCGTCGTAACCGGCGGCGTCGAATCCGATCGAAAACGTATGAGTTCGGTCCTGAGTGACATGGGCGAGCATTCCGGCAATGGTCGAACTGTCCGTGCCTCCGCTTAGGTACGCTCCAACGTGAGCCGATGATGTCTCGCGCTTGACGGCAGCCCGCAAGAGAGTACGAAATCGTTCAGCGGCCGCGCGCTTGTCGAAGCCTGCGCCGTCGCCAAATGCGACGGTCCAGGTCGATAGGTACTGCATTCCGCGGTCGTCCACATGCAACTGCGACGCCGGCTCAAGCCGGAGCACTTCGCGGAAAATCGTGCGGGGCGCCGGGATGACGTGAAAATAGAGATAGTTATAGATTGATTGCACGTCCACTTTGCGGGCCAGTACAGGCACCGCGTCAGCACGATCGGCAAACGCAAACCGCGCTCCCTCGCTTGCGTAGCAGAGCGGAAACACTGAAAACCGATCTGTGATGAGTACGCAGCGAGCCGACCTGAGGTCGATATGGACAACGGAGTAGTGACCTCTGAGCCATGACGCCGGCACGGAACGATCGGTTTGGCCTAAACGACGAGCGATGTCGGTTGAACTGACGGGATCAAGATGCTCGTTTCGTGGTTCTCCTGCGACCAAGGTCACGGAATCGTCGGTCAGCGCAACCTGCACACGGGACGGATCAAACGCGAACTGCATTCCCGAAGCCTCGATGAGTGTTCGTCCGCTGGTTGACGTTTGATGGACGCTCGGCACGCAGCGCGGCGCATTCAGGACATCATTCCGATCAAGCCAGCCGACGAACGACGCGCGCTTCGAAGTGGCATGGGGTGCCGCGGTTCGAGCTGCATCGAGGTGGTCGTCCATGCGTCGATCAATCATCGGGGTGGTTGCCAGGTTGGGCGCAGGCCTGGGATCGCTTTCGGCTCACGTGACGGGAGTAATCAGCTGCATGCAAGGTTCAAACACTCAGAGCCGATCATGGATCTGGCGCGAATAGCATAGACGAAGCGCGACAACTCACTCGCGCTGGGTGACGCGCCATCGTTCGGACTCCGTATCATTCGCGCTGCGAAAGACTGGCAGTCAGGCAGAGGCAGGACTTGAGGCCGTTAGAGGTCTTTTTGCTTTGGTGCTGTGCCATCAAGGGTCGCACAGCATGTTCAACGAACCTTTGAAATTGGTGGACACGCTCGTCATTCTTGGGAGTTCGATCACCGGTCTTGCGGTCGCGCGTGATGCGCACGCGCACGGTTTGCGACCGGTGGTGGTGGATACCGACGCCGGGCCCGCATTTTCCTGCCGATGGGTGTCTCCGGTGCGGGTCTATGGTTCCGACTCCGAACGTACACTGGCTCAACTCGTCGACTTGGCAGGACCGAGCTCGGCGCTGATTTCGACAGCTGATCACTGGCTGCGTTTCCTGATGGAGCATCGGACCGTTTTGCAGGGTGCCTACGGTTCGGTACTGCATCCAGGCAACGAAGCGCTCGAGATTTGCCTCGACAAGTCATTGTTCGCGCGCTGGTGTGTTCGACACGATTTGCCTACACCAACAAGTTGGATCGGCGGTCGGGAAGGCGGACCCCGAGAGCCTCGGTTTCCGCTATTACTAAGGCCTGCGCGGACGTTGCACGACCGCGGCCTTCTGGGCCTGCCGAAAGCTCTCGAAGTTCACAATGAACGCGAGCTTGACACCTGGCTGGCGCGTTACGCCGAGAAGAACATCGAGGCGTTGATCAGCGAATCGCTGCTTGGTCGCGACCTTGAACAGGGCTCCATCTCCTTCGCGCGGCGCGGCTCTGACATGCTTGTGCTTGCGGCGCGCAAAGTGCGGCCGAGACCGGAACGCTGCTCCGTCGGCAGTTGCGTTGAGCTACACAGCGACCCGGTCGCGGAAGAACTTGCGCGGGTTGCAGCCGAGCGACTCAACTACTTTGGCGTCGGGGAGATGGAGATTCTGCATGACCGGTCCAGCGGCCAGCACTATGTCATTGAGATCAACGCTCGGCCCTGGATCCAGTACGCTCTGGCGCCGGCATCGGGCCATGACTTCCTCGGGCTGACCTTAAACCTTCCAAGCACGCAAGCCGCGAAACGAGTGACTTTCGGCAAGACCTGGATCAATCTGTACGACGATTTGTTCAACGCATTTTCGCGTTCGGTTGGCGAGGTTCGACACGGGCGATTGGCAGCGCGCGCCTACGCCACTTCAGTCCTTAGAAGTAATGTGTTCGCGCTGTTTGACTGGCGCGATCCGACGCCGTTTCTGGCTTCGTTGAGACGCCGAGGCGCCTAGAGCTTCGGAGACACGGCCAATCCTCTGCGATGACGCTCGATGCGGACCGAGCCGCGCTCTGGTCCCGATATGCCCATGAAACGCACCGCGTTGATGCTGGCGTTCTACTTTCCTCCGTTTGCACAGAGCACGGGCAGTCAACGCGTACTCAGCTTCGTACGCCATTTGCCGACGCATAACTGGCATCCCGTTGTACTCACTGCGCGTGAGCGTTTGTTCACCGAGATCGATGCAGGCAGTGTGAGCCTCATCCCCCCATCGACCGAGGTAGTGCGCGCGGGTGGTCTGGATGTTGCGCGGGATCTATCGATTGGCGGCCGCTATCCGCGTTGGCTTGCAATTCCTGACCGCTGGGTTGCATGGGCTGTCTGTGCATGCTGGCTAGGCCTGCGCGTGGTGCGCACCCGGTCGCCCGATCTGCTATGGGCAACGTTTCCGATACCGAGCGCGCTACTAGTGGCGATTGGCCTGCATCGACTGACCAAACTGCCGCTCGTGATCGATCTGCGCGATCCGGTGGTCTACGAACACTGGCCGGTCGACGCGTTGAGCCGACGTGTGCATACCTGGCTTGAACGCATGGCGGTGTTTGCCGCACGCAAAGTGGTTGTCACCACGCCAGGAGCACGTCGCCTATATCTGGAGCGCTATCCGGAGTTACCGTCAGAGCGGTTTTGCGTCATTGCCAATGGTGTCGATGACGACGCAGTGCAGTTTCCAACGGCTCCTGTTCGCGCGAACCCGGAGGAGTGCATTAAGCTCGTGCACAGCGGCCTGATGGAAATGCCTGATCGGGACCCTAGCGCGTTATTGGGTGCGCTTGCGGCCATGCGTGCTCGCGGCGAGATCGACCCGGCACATATTCAAATCATCCTTCGTGCGACGGGCCGTGATGACGCGTATGCAAGACAGATCAGTGAGCTGGCCCTGAGCGATTTCGTGCGAGTGGAGCCGCGCGTGCCGCACGACGAGGCGATCAAGGAGATGCGTTCTGCCAGCGGCCTCTTGCTGTTCCAGGGGGAAGCCTGCAACCGGCAGATTCCGGCCAAGGCGTACGAATATCTTGCATGTCGCCGACCGATCGTTGGCTTGTGCGACCCGCGTGGCGATACGCATGATCTGTTGGCCCGGCAATGGAGCGTGCCGTACATGGCCGACATGGCGCGAAGCAATGAAATTGAACAGGTGCTGCGCACGTTCCTGAATGACTGTCGCACCGGAACCGCCCATGTGCCGTCGCAAGAACTCCTGGCCCAGCATGGACGGCGCCAAGGAGCGAGAGAACTTGCAGCACTATTCGATGCAATCGTCGGCGACGGCGATCGCCCCGGAAACAAGTGATGCGGACATGAGGGGCGTTCAGAGTGGCAAGCTTCTGACCTTCTGCAGGCTTGCGCTGGCGGCAAATGTCTTGAGTGTCGTGCTGGCATTTGCATTCATCTGGGTGCCGGAAGTGCGTCTGTACTGGACGGGACCGACGCAGGTTTCCGACGAGGATGTTTCGCGAGCCAGAACTGCCCCCTCGCTTCTTACGCTGGCCGAGATCGGTGAGCAGTCTCTGATCACGCTCATCGATTTGCCGGACATGCGGGATCCGAGCCGGCTCCGACAACTTGGGGAAGGAGTCCTTTCCGGCAACGTACAGTTCGCCGGGCAGCCGATGGCTGTGCTGCCGTTTCCGTTTCGGGCGTCACACCTGGATGCAGGCTTGCCTTTCCACGCGCTTCAGATTGCGAGCTTGGGGACGGTCCGCCTCCTGCTCGGCGCCTACTCGGCAACGCGCGATCAGCGATTTCTCGACGCGGCGGTTGATGAGACGCTCGCGTTCGACCGGGTCGACGCTTGGCGTCTGGTGCCGCGAGGACTGCTATGGAACGACCACGCGCTCGCTGCGCGTGTTCCAACACTAGCTCTGCTCTGGTCTTTCGCACGGGAGCGGAACGATCTTGATCCAGCCGCAGCGCGCTCGGTACTGCAGCTGGCAGACCGCACCGGAGCGAGATTGGCGAAGCCCGCGCTTTACAACAGCCGGACCAACCATGGAATCATGCAGAACATTGCGTTGATTCAGCTTGCGATCGCGTTTCCGACGCTGCCTCGCGCTGAATCCTTCAAGACCGTAGGCTGCACACGCACCGTGAAGCAGATGCGCTACTACATAGACGCCGAAGGACCGGTGCTCGAACATTCGGCGGGTTACCACGAGTTTGGTCGTGATCTGCTGATCAAGACGATGCGCGTTTTCGAGTTGAGCGGATGTCCTATTCCTCCGGACTGGCCCCGCCTGCTTGAGCGCGTTACCGAGTTTTCGCATCTGTTGCAGCGGCCGGACCGAACGCTCCCCGTGTACGGAAATACCGATCACTCGCCGCGGACAATCGAGGATAGCGTTGATCCGACAAGCGCTCCGATACCGGCGAGCCGACTGTACGGTGTCGCGGGCTTCGCTGTCGGATGGCGGGGCGTTGAAACTTGGCCGCGGCCGCAAAGCCTCAGTCAGACCGTTGTGACCTGGTCAAATTTCCCTTCTCGCGCGCACAAGCTTGCAGACGACATGGCCATCGCGGTCTGGGCCCAAGGGCGCACGTGGCTGACCAACTCGGGGTACTGGCCATACGGCGCTCGAGGCTTTGAAGACGCCAACGGTTGGCGTGGTTCGAACGCGCCTCACTTTCACGGCGAATCACCGCGAGTCGTCCGCGAAACTGTACTGCGGGGGGCAGGTTCCTCGCGTTCGGTTTCGGCATTTGACCTCGAACGCAGGCTGTTGCAGGGCGAATCGGTGCGTCGACAGATCGTGGAGATCAACGGGAGCACGTGGATCGTGTTGGATTCCGCGGCGGCTCCCCAAGTCCAACTCGTCGAAAGTCTATGGACGATGATGCCCGAAATCAAAGTACAGGCCACGGGTGAAAAGGAGTTCTTGCTGCGATCGTTCGATTCAACGGCGGCGGCTCGTCTGATTTTTGCTGGCCCTCTTGCGTCAGCACCTTCAATCAGAGTGGGAAGCCTCACACCCTTCGGTGGGTGGATCGTCCGCGCAGGACAGCCGACGCCCGCACCCGCAATCGAGGTGCAGCAACGTGCGGATCGGATGCCCGTCGCCACGGTGCTGAAACTCGGAGAACAGAGAGTGTCGATCCGCATGGAGAGCGCCGAGCGAGACGAGACCCAGTGGACCATTTCGGTGGACAGTGAGCAAGACCATTTAGTCGTGCGGCGTGTAAACGACCGTCTTTCGATTCGATTTGCCGACGGCCGCGATGAAAGCGTGGAGCTCGTGGCTTCAGCAGACATCGAGCCACGTCGTCGGGAAATTGTTTCGGCTTACGAGGCTGCGATGCGCGAGTTTCCAGGGGTGCGCGACCTCACCTTCTACCGTTACCGAGTGACGATGCTTGCTCTGATCATCCTCGCACTACAGGAAGCGGTGATCGGCGCCGCGCGTCGCTTCAAGCCGGGCAGTGTGCCAGTGCTCAGGACAATGGCATCGCTTGCGTGGCTGAGCTTTGGGATTCTGGCCGCGTTGTGGTATTTGCGTTAGGTCGGGCTGATGTCGGCGACTGTCTTTCAAAGCCGCTCGGTCGGTGTAGCGAAAGGAAGATCACGCGGCAAGCAACCGGTCTGTTGCATCCAACCGATCAAGCCTTACGATATCTCCAAACGATTCTCGGTCTCGCAATACATGCGGTCGCCCTTCGGCAACCATCACCGCCGCCGGTCGAGTGTGAGAAAAGTTCATCTGATTTGGAACGAAGTACGCGCCGGCGTCCATCACGGCAACCAGATCTCCAGGGGCAAGACGGGGAAATCGCTTCGCGACGAAAAGTTGGTCACCCGGATGACATAGGGGTCCGAAGAAGTCGATGTTCTCGTGCCCAGCATTGGTTGCACCGTTCACTGGCAGCAGTTCGTGCACTTCGTAGCCGGTCGGCATCGCGATGTTCTTGCCTCCGTCGAGTATCACCTTGAGCCGGCTGCCGCCACTCTCCTTGACCGCCAGCACCTTTAGGATGAGGCACTGGGCTCGGCTGCTCAATGCGCGCCCAGGCTCAAAATAGATGATGGGCAGCGACGAGTCTTGGCCCGGGTAGTGTTGTCGAACCAGATCGATGATGCTTCGCGAGTAGTCGCTCGGTCGCGCTGCGGCTTCCATATCAACAGGCCCCGGAGGCATCCCGTTCGCGATGAGACGTTGATCCCAGATCGACATCGGACGCACGGTCGGAACTCCAAACCCGCCACCAAGATCGAGGTGCATGATTTCAATCTTGAGCTCCGATTTGAGCCGATGTGCGAAGTCGAGCATCTCTCGCACCGCTTTCAGATAGATGGGCGCTTCACGAATACCGGTTCCAAGGTGAAAGTGAAGTCCAGTCGCTGTCAAGTGAGGATGGGTCGCGATTCGGCGAAATGCTTCGAATGCATCGCCCGACTTCACACTGAGGCCGAACTGCGCTGACCAACCGACGGAAGTCACGATACGAACGCCCACCGCCTGCCGTCGACCAGAACGCGCCGCTGCACTTGCTATTTCATCGATCTCTGCCAAGCCGTCTATATTGATCAACGAGACACCTTCTCGAACCGCCAGCCCGATGGCTTCCGGAGTCTTGCCTGGGCCATTGAAGAGAATGCGTTCAGGCGGAACTCCCAAACGTAGTGCGAGCCAGAGTTCAAAGTGAGAAATGACCTCTGCGAGCGCTCCAAACCGGTGTAGTTCTGCGAGCACCCCGGGCAGCGGATTAGTCTTGTAGGAATAACCGACCTCAATCTTTGGATAGATATTCCGAAAGCTGCCGACAAAGTCCTCGAAGTCCGCCTTAAGGCGAGCCTTATCGACAACGTACAGCGGCGTGCCAAACTCGCGAGCGAGGGCAGGTACGCTGCAACCGCCGATGACCAATTCGCTTGCGGAGTTGCGACTGGCTCCCCACGCGGCCGGCGAAATTCCATCGACCTGACCGAGACGGTCGCGCAGCAATTCGTTGCGCCGGTGGAGTTCACGTAATACCGCGCTCTTAAGAGTCTTTTTCAGATGCTCAAGCATTGGCCCCATGTTTCCTTTTCGATGTTCCTTAACGCGAGACCTGGACCAGGTTTCGCAGGAGAATTCTATCGATGGCAACGAGCCTGCGTAATTTTTCCAACCGGGTGAGCCATGGAGCTATGGCTACCTGCGCGTCACTTGCGCAGAGGGTGCGAAAAATGCTGGGTTGCGTGGCCAACCAACGGCGGGACCCTACCGTTATTACGACTGGGCAATGACCTGCTGCGCTGGTTTAATCGGGGTGGTCAATGATGTGCGCTCAAGTGTGGATAGCAATAAGCACCGACCTACAGTAGATCGACACATGTCAGACAAGCTCATTCCGCAGAGTCTCGTTTGCGCGCTCGGCGCAGTCTTCACCTTCTTTACGGCTGCCGATTCAGTCTACGGCCAATCGGTGCGTTTCGCGCCAGCGGAGTGCCCTTCGCCGGTGTGGATGGAGGAGCGTCTCGACTACTACGATGCTCGCGATCAGCCAAGAGTGAAGCAGATCGAAAGCAATCACTTCGACCGCGATGTGGAGGCCTTGGTCAGGGGCAAAAGTGGCTCACTGGGGGTCGACATCGACTTTCTCTTGCGATACGTTCCGAACCACCCGCGTGCTCTGAACTCTCTGATCAGGTTGTCGTTCCGCGATCAGAAGCCCCAACCTTCAGGTGCCAGTATGCCCGTCGAGTGCTACTTGATGCGGGGCGTCGAGTTTCGGCCGGATGACCCGGTGGTCTCGAAGCTATACGGTACCTATCTAGCACGCGTTGGTCGCCAAGCCGATGCTTTGCGGCGATTCGAAGTGGCCGAAAAACTTGCTCCGGACGATTCAATACTTCTCTACAACATGGGGCTGGTCTTGGTTGATTTGGGTGACTACGAGCGGGCGCGGTCATACGCAGCAAGAGCCTATGGTGCGGGCATCGAACTCCCCGGCTTGCGCGAGAAGCTGATAAAGGCTGGCCACTGGCGCGAGTAGATACAAGAACCGGAACAGATACATTCGCATGCTGGCTGCTGATCGAAACTCACAGCCCCCGACCGTCTATTCACTCCCTCTTCTCTAAATAGCAAGAAGAGAAGTGTCCTCCGCGGCGCCAGGCAGTCTCACTGCGTACGCGCCACGCTCCATATCGGTCACAAAGAACACCGTGCGCCACTCCGGAATAAACACGTGCCTGTTCATGAGCCCTTGATACAAGCCGCCACTTTGTTGTGCCTGCTGCGGAATCTGCCCGCTCAATCGGTAACGAACCGCCGTGTAGTTCACGGGATCGAACTCGGTAATGTCGTTCATATTCGATTGCGGATTGCGACCGCCGAAACACCAAATGACACCCTTTGTGTTGGCCGCTTTGCCAAGGTAATGACGGTCCGCGTCAAACCACACAGACTGTGTGTTTCGGTCGAGACCCAGCAGATCACCAGCGCGTGTGATCCTTGTCTGGTTGCTCAGCCTTTCGGCGACCCAGTCCACATCCATCTGAGCCCCGATGCCGGCGGTAATCAGCAAGGCACGGTTCCGGATGCTGTCCCATACATAGGTTTGCATATTGCCGTTCCACTGCGGACTGTTTGTGACCTTTTCCTGTGCGCCCCAAGTGCCGTTCACCATGTCGTAGAACCTGGCGGGCTGGCTTCCATCCTTCAGGATTCCGTACAGCGCCTTGGTTCCGTCCGGGCTGACCATCACCCAATCACCTTCGCCATCGAAGGCGAAAGACGGCCCTGAGAACGTGTGCCAGTTGTTTGTTGGCCAATGCGATGTAGAGTCAGGGTTACACCACGCGGGCGATGAGACCGCCGAACCAGACCCGGCTGTGTACGCTGACAAGTGACCGAACTTGTAATGTCGATTGTTCGTCGGACAGTAACCACGGGCCAGATAGGTGTGTGCCGCGTTGGGTCGCCCATCTGGCCAGATGGCCGGAACAGGCGCGGACGGCACGTCACTTAGCGCACTGAACGTACCGGGCACTCCGTACGCACCCCTCGGCCTACCCGTGCCGTCGTCACGCACATCATAGAAAAACGCACCGTTGCAGGCGGTCGAGGCGTGACCCCCGTCACCACCCCAATGGATGCGCTTGTTCGTGCGATCTTCGCAGCCGCCCGAATAGTCGGAGCAAATGCGCGCGGTGTTGAACTGGTTGAACGCACCGCCCTTCGACGTCGCCCATCCCTGCAAAGCAGAAGCGAGCGGCCGTGCTTTTCCAAACGAGCCAGACGGTCCGTATGCGCCAACAAGCTCCCTGCTTTGAAATGTCGCAAGGCCGCTGACATAGACCGGTACCGGCGTTACCTTGATGGCGACTGGAATAGAAGTAAGGCTAGCCATCACTTGGTTCTCGGATAGAAGCCATGACGAGGATCGTCGGCAAAGCCGTCAGCCCACGTCGACAGATTGGTGATTCCACCATTTGTCACCACTTTGTCCCAAGCTGTAGAGGCTCCGCTCACGTTCCTCTCTACCGCAGTTGAAAAGGCAGACCAGAAAAGCGAGCCGTACGAAGTGGCTCCTGCCACAATCGATGAGTCCTCAGGCGTAAGTGCGGAATAGGTTGACACATTCCTGCCTGAGAGCCACTTACCCGGGCCTGGGGGAGGGTCACCGGGAAACTGAAACGCCTGTACTGCGGCCCAGTTCGACTCGACGTACACCTCCGGGTGCGAGCTGACAGTGAGCTGGCTCGCGCCGATCGCGCGGAACTCGCAATTGATGGATTCATTGACGAACCTTATTGGGAACTGGCACGCTGCATCCGCAATCGCACTGAGTTCGACCTGCTGCGTGCGACTCAAGAGTTTCGAATTGGCAACCTTGCAGACCTCGGTAATGAAAAACTCGTCCTGAAAGGTTGACCGCTGCATTCCCGGCTTGGTCGGATCCAGATCCGGACCTGAGTCCACGCTGTACTCGAGGACAAAACCCAGTGGACAGTTTCCCTTGGGGTTGGGCAACGCCCTCGTCGCAGTCCAGTACTGTACGTTTCGGTACAAGGCTTCCTTCGCAGACCGCTTCCAGGAACTGAGTTCGCCTGACGCAAATGCATCTGGCGTCAGGTAGATGGCATGTGCAAGGCTTCGCGCGCACCAGGCGACGCCTCGACATTGGTAGTTGGCGACGCCGTGCACCCAATTGGTCGACATGTTTGCACCGTTGAATGCTGCGATCTTCTGGGCGATTTCGATAAAGACCGGAGATGGACGGCACAGAAATGCAATCAATCCGGCAGCGCCGTGATGGGATACTTCCCACGCCAGCGGATTGCTCGTATGGTGTTGTGGCTCACGGTAGGTAGCGGGCCAGTTCGCTTGCCCGGCCATCCGTTTGCCAATTGTCTGGGCGGCGCTGGGAACCAGGCCAGTGGTCGAGTCGCGGTAGTTGAGATTGAACGACAGCAGCGCCAGAGCATTTGTGATCACGCCATTGCGCGCGTTCGCGTCACCCGTCTGCAAGTAGTCCGAATCCCACTTTGTCAGAGAACCGATCTGTGGGCTGTCACCTCCCGCATCCATCTCAGACTTCGGCCATCTTCCTGCAGTCCACGGCGTATACGCATCGGTCGCGTACGCGGCCTTGCTGTTACCCGCTTTCCAGACCTTGTGCAGCATCGGATGCGCTTGCATTGCGGCCGCGTCGTGTGTCACCGCGATGCCCGGGTCGCCATTGACCCACGTCGACGCGTACCACGCGCGGAACGGCTGGTGCACTCCTCCTGGTCCCGATGACGAAGTGACCGTGGCAATGGCGCTTCCATTGACACTGACAGTCGCCGTGTAGGACTTGTTCGCCGGCGCGCTCGGAGCTGATGAACTTGAGTTCACCTTGCCGTTCTCGACCACGATCTCCACGAATGCGTGGTTCGACGAAAACGCATGAATGTCGATAAGCGCCTCGAGGGTTGCGTCGCTACCTATCGGCACTCGATAGCGGCAACAAATCAGGCGCTCGTTCGCCCACCAGATCTTATGCGGCACCGAGAAATCGGTTAGCAGCACATTGCCGAGAGCGCCGAATGAAATCGACACATCGGAAACCAACTGGCCAATCCGTGCGGGCTTGAGTGAAGTACCGGTCGTATTGCCGGGGCGCAAGCGTACGAACTTTGCGCTGCCAGCAGTGACCGCGATTTCTCCGCCTAGCACGACGACCGATGCCGAACCATCGGGCCAGCGCGACAAGACCGATCCGCGAAGGGTTGGATCGTCCTCGGACTCGAGCGTCTGGTTTGACGCAACCGCTCCCTCGAGCGGATACACGGCAGCAAAATAGGGCTGCGTGCCGCTGGAAGATGGATGCAGCATAAGGGTCGGCAGACCCGAGGCGGAGGCCGGGGCAGGCCCTCTTGCCTGAGAGGGGCCCGGCGTCGCCGCAGCGAGCGGTTCCGCTGCTCTTCCGCCGCCTGCATCAAGCACTGTAGCCGCAGCCACGCTTACTTGAGTTAAAAACTGCCGTCGCTTCATCAACCAGACCCTATTACACAGCCCGCGAGTGGCGGTGCTGCTGCAACCTCACGCGGCGGGTTCTGCGTAGGCAAATATTATGTTGCTCGTTATTCCCGCGATGGGATCGACAAGGGTGAGAACACCTTGCGTTGATAACGACACGCCGCTGGGCAGTGAACGGCTTGTTGAGGCAAGGCTGAACGTACCACCCCGGCTTACGCCGCTCGGCAATGTCTGTGACAAATCAACCCTAACAGGGTGCCTTGTAGCGGCAAACACCAGCCAGGGCGATGGATCCCACACTGTGGGTGAAACGGGCCGTGCCTTCGCAATCGATGGTTCGCCCGCATCGCTTCGGACACGACCCGCGAGGGTAATCGCACACCCGAACGCGCCCAGCTTCAGCAGATCGCGGCGCTTATCAGTCATCATGAAGGTCACTCTTCTGTCCAGTCATGTTGCGTAAGGAAGAGGGAACATGCCGACAACGGCCAAGCTCTTGAGCTAGTTTGGTGCCCGTTGAGCAGGCTTTCGACCAATAAAATATGAGCCGGCGTGTATTACATGAGCAACTTGATAGCGTGCCATGAATTTGTCCAGATACTTGATCCAGAAGAAAAGCCATTTGAATGCGTCGACGTTGATCCCATAGAGCGTCTTACTGTTAAAGCAGAACAACATTGCCATGAAGTGCACCAGAAGGTGATGCATGGTTGACGCAGGCCCTCGATTGAATCCGCTGTCGATACATTCAAAGTTCTCGCACAGGATCTTTATGCCTTGGTACGAGAATCGGTAGAAGTCGTCAGGATCTGCGTGAAAAGGAAAAATAAATGGGACGTTGATGTAAATGATGCCGCCCGGCTTGACGATCCTGAATATCTCTTTGAGCACTTTCTGCGGATAGCGGACGTGTTCCAGAACACTCACGCTGGTCACGCAGTCCACGCTGTCGTTGGGCACCATGTGTAGATCGTGGATGTCAGCCACCAAGTCGACACCGGGACCATCTTCTATGTCGACACAAACAACTTTGGCGTTCCCGGGCGGCGCTCCAAAGGCGTATGAACCTCGAGCTTCCTTGGATCCGATGTCGAAGATGACCGGCGCCGGCGGAAGCAAGTCATAGGGATTCGGCGTTATCTTCCGATAGAGATAATTGGTTGACGGCGGCTCGGGCAACAACTGGTAGATGTTTCTTAGTGTTTTTCTCAGTTGAAACATTTCCCTGCCTCTAGTTCCTGACACTGACTGCCCGACAGTTCAGAGAGTGACCGCCACACGAGTTCTCGACCGTATTATTCAATGGTTGGTATTCGAGCCTTTCCAAAAGACTTTCCTCAGGGGAGCTTGGCGATAATTCGAGGTCCGAGGAAGTTTGATAGCCATACGGGGAGGCGTTGCCAAATGCGAACAGCCCAGCCGTAACTTTCCTGTGCGGTAGGGGAGTGGGTGACGGCACTCCCGTGCCGGGTCCTCTGTGCTTTTCCTGGAGTCAGGTAGTACCAGTACAGTTGCGATTCTTTGCTCTCTTCGCGTCCCGACTGGATCTCCTTGGATTCCCACCCTTTCTTGAACGTGTAAGGACCGGAGCCCGGGGAGCTGCGCCCGAGACTGAACCAAGCGTAGCCCTGACGACACGCTGACTCCAAGATGCGCCAGTACATCAGGTGATTTACACAGTATGGGTTGTAACGCTCCAGACTGGATGCCCACGGAATCTCCAGTACGCCGCCGTTGGTCATCGTGAACCCGGCGCCGATTGTTTCGGTGCCCATTCGGACGACGTAGATGTTCGACTCGCCCTCGAAGTTGGTCAGTATCGCTTGAAAGAAGCGACGATGGTGCGGTGGGCTTCCCAAGTCGCGCATGTTTTCCGAGTAGATTCGATAGAAATCGCCCAGGAGTTCCGCACCGCCGCAACTCACCACTAAACCGGACTTCTCTGCTTTGCGAACATGGTTCCGAACCTTGGGTAACAGGCCGCGCCAGATGACCTCCGGGTCTGGACTCAGCGCGACACGCATCAGCACCTTGTCGGTGCGGAGGTGTTCGGACTGGAAGAGGGGGCAGGTCCCCACCCCCTCTTCCAGTTGCCGTAGCTGCACTGTCTGAACGCGATAGGCATCTGCCAAACGAGCGGCTTCTTCCAGCAGTACGCGTTGTGCAAGGCCGTCATCGACCAGAAGCCCTGCGGCGTCAAACCAGGGAAGGGAGACTAGATGTTTCCCGAAAAGGACACTGCGCTGCCAGACGAGTGGCAAAATGCCCACAATCTGCCCCTGGCGAAAGGCTGCGAGTCGTATGGTGAGGAGTCCGTACGCAGCGAACACCCGATCCCACTCTGCACGATGAAAAAGGTAGCCGGGTCCCCGTTGCGCGAGATACTGGTTCCAAGCCGCACATTCGGAGTCCGCCAATCGGCGCACCGTGGTCTCGGATGTACTCTGCACGGCTTGAATTGTAGTTCACCATGCGAACACTCTCCTCGACGCCTTGACTTCCGGAGTGAAGATCAAAGGGGATGTTTTTAGATGGAAGGAACGTCTGAAATGAAGCGCGCGTTGGGCCGCACTGCAATCTCGCTGGTAGTGGCGAATAGCGTTTTGGCATTCGCAGGATGTGGTGGTTCCGACGGGGCTGCCGCCGTTGCTGGAGCGCCTGCGCCAGCACCTTCACCTGCACCCACACCCGCGCCGCCACCGACGACATACTCAGCGACCGTTTCGTGGTCGGTGCCGCTACTGAATACGGACGGCACATCGCTGACCGACATCAGTGGCTATCGTGTCTACTACGGCACGAGTGCCGGCACTCTGTCGCAATCATTTCTGGTGTCAGGAATGGGGATCACCAACCATGTGGTCAGCGGTCTCGCGGCGGGAACGTACTACTTTGCGGTGGCCACATTGAACTCGGCGGGCGCCGCAAGTGATCTTTCAATTCCTGCTTCCAAGACGGTTCCGTAGACTGAACACGGATGACGTAAGGGCAAACATCATTTGAAACACGATCGCGTGTGCGTCAAGGTATACGCAACGTCTCGCGCGCATACCGTCAAGCCGTTACACCCTCGATCGCGCAAAGTACAATTGGCACGTTCATTTGATCGCCGCTACACCAGATGGTCGATATACGCGGGATCAGCCTGGGGACCGATAATTGCCGACGGCACCTCTTCTCGTAGTTTCATGCTCATCCCTTACTGTGAAACCAATGCATGACTAAGAAGTTGGACCGCTGAACATGAAGTACAAAGTGAGCCGCGCGGCGATGACGCTGCTGCTGGCAAATGGTCTTCTTGCTCTGTCCGGCTGCGGTGGCTCCGACGAGAGTACGGTCGCAGCAGCACCTGCGTCCACAGGTGAAGCTACGCCTTCACCGGCTCCTGCGCCGGCGCCGGCACCTCCATCTGAGCAAAAGCCACCACCACCGCCGCCACCACCACCGCCACCCGCCACCACCACGCCGCCGCCACCACCGCCACCGCCGCCGCCGCCACCGCCGCCGCCACCGCCGCCACCGCCGCCACCGCCACCGCCACCGCCACCACCGCCCGCCACCGCCGCCACCGCCGCCGCCGCCACCGCCGCCGCCACCGCCGCCGCCGCCGCCGCCACCGCCACCGCCGCCACCGCCGCCGCCACCGCCGCCGCCACCGCCGCCGCCGCCACCGCCGCCGCCACCGCCGCCACCGCCGCCACCGCCGCCGCCACCGCCGCCACCGCCACCGCCGCCGCCGCCACCACCGCCGCCGCCGCCACCGCCACCGCCGACTACGTACTCGGCGACTGTTTCGTGGTCGATGCCGTTACTGAACACGGACGGCACATCGTTGACGGATATCACTGGCTATCGCGTCTACTACGGCCCGAGCGCCGGCAATCTATCGCAATCAATATTCGTGGCTGGAGTGGGGATCACGAGCCATGTAATCAGCGGCCTTGCACCTGGCACGTACTACTTTTCAGTGGCAACGGTAAATTCGACCGGCGTTGCGAGTGTTGCTTCGAACGTCGCGTCCAAGAGGGTTCCATAAAGCGAATTTCAGTGAACAAAATGAAACGAAGAGACTTTGTTTTGGCCTCGGCGAGCATGGCCGGTGCCGTGGTCCCGGGCCTTGGTTGGGCAGCTCAGCCATGCCCACCGCCGCAGGTCAGCGTGAGTGGGGGCACGTCGATAGCGACCAACTGCACCATTACCACCGGGCGCAGCTATTCAACCAGTTTCGACCTGGTCGAGAATCCGATCTCCGAGGGCGGGGCGTGGAGTCACGCAGCGGCGGCGTGGAAAAACATTCACACGACAGGCGGGCGGGCGCACACGGTCGCCTACACCGACGCGTATGACGACGCTTATGCGATTCTGAGTGGCTTTCCGCCGAACGTGCAGGCGGAGGCAACGATCTATAAGAATGGACCCGGTTATGAAACAGAACTCCTGTTCCGAATGGCGCACACGTCGACCTCGGTGAGAGGGTACGAGTGCTTGTTCAACGTCAACGGCGGAGGAGTGGCGATAGTGCGCTGGAACGGTCCGCGTGGGGATTTCACCGACTTACGACTAAGCGTCTATGGCGGCAGTCCGGTTGCCGTAACCGGAGACAAGATTCGCGCGCGTATTGTCGGTAGCCTGATTCGGTTATGGCATATCCCGGTCAACACGGGGATTCCGCTATTGATCGCCGAAGCAAGCGACAGCACGTTTGCGGACGGTCAACCCGGAATTGCCTTCTACGCGCACGCCCCCGTTGTACTCACGGATTTTGGTTTCTCTGATTACAGCGTCGTCTCGATTTAGGAAGTGGCGCCGATTTTCGAGCTGCATCCAATGGGCGGAGAGGCGCGCCGAGAGTTATCGCTTCACGAATGAGCGACAAGTCGATATGACATAGCGCGCGAGCGCAAGCTCGACGGCATCCGCACGACGCGACAGCCTCCAGAGCCCCCACACCATGAAGGCATAAGTCACCATGCCCACCGGAACGCCAATTACCAGGTCGTGCACTGCTTGGCCCAGGGTCTGATCGAGACCCATTCCCGGCAGGACCGCAAGCACCGTGGCACCCATGACCGCGCTTGCGAGGAATGGGCGCCATAGCGCTGCTGCGTACGCTCGCACCGGAACTCGCAGTTGTTGGAAGAGGATCGGGTAGCTGATGAAGAGACTGGCAGCTGCCGCGAGGAACTCCGCGTAAACGATCCCGAGAAGTCCTAGCTGCCTTGAGAGAAGAAACAGCATTGGAATCAAGACGACTACGCGCGAAAGCAGAATCACGGCGAAAAGGTGGGGGCGCCCCAATGCGACATATGCGGCGCTGTTGTTTGACACGATCGCGTTCACTGCTCCCGAAAATGCCAGAACCTGAATTACCGGCACCGCCTCGTTCCATTGCTCGCCGAGCAAGACGCGAACGATTGGCCCTGCAAGAACCGCGATGCCGACACTCGCCGGCAGCACAAGAAGCAGTATCCCTGCGGCAGCGTCGATACAAGTTCGTCGAAACGCCTCAAGGTCGTCTGCGAGACGAGAGAAACCGGGGATCATGGCGCGATTGATCGGTGCGACCAACTCGGTGTGTGCCAGCTGAGCGATCTCCGCGCCGACCGTGTAGGCGCCGAGCGTCTGTGCACCGAACATCCTGCCAACAAAGAACAACGGAATCTTGCCAATGACGGCGGAAGCTATGTTGACAACGAGCATCCATCCCGAAAAGGAAAACATCTGGCGGCTCGCGGCGAGCGAAGGCCTCGGACGGAACGGCTCCATCAAGTAGCTCAGGATCACTCCAGCCGATCGCCCTGCGAAGGTCCCGATGACTAGCGCCCAGTACGAGCGGAGCGTCAACGCGGCTGTGACCGCCACGACGAACGAAATGACGCGTTTGTAAGCCAGGAAGCGAAACTCCCTCCCGAAGTCCATGTTGCGTCTGAAGTTGACGGTGCCGATGTTCTCGAAGCCTGAAATCAGCCACACAGCGCCAAGTGCGAACATGACCGGGACGAGTCGAGGCTCGCTGTAAAACGCGGCCGCTGGGTGAGCAAGACCCGCTGTCAGAATGGCTCCACCTGTGGCCAACAACGCGTTCAGCGTGAAAGCGGTGTCGTAGTGCACCCGCTCCGGGCTGGCCTTCTGGATCAGCGCGATCTCGAAACTAAACGCGGTTGTCAGTTCGATCAGCCCAATAATGGACATGGCCATGGCGACCAGGCCGAAATCCGCAGGAATCAGCAGGCGAGCAAGAATGGCCATGCTGATGATGCCGAGCGATCGATCGATCAGTCGAAAGAACACCATCCAGGCGGCGCCTGTCGCGATTTGTTTTCTCATGCGTTAGTTCGCGCAGGGACTGCCTAAGGATGCGTACAACCTAGGCTCGGCTCCGGCGTATTTGACTTTCAGGTTCGCGACCTAACGAAACGCAGTGGGCCGGCTAGACAAGGCAGTTCGCACATACGCACTCAATTCGGCGCTCAGGTCGCGACGGTCCCAGATCATGCGCCGCAGGAGATACCGATAGAGCCGCGCCTTGGATTTCAGCGGAAGAGGAGACCTTTGCACTGCTTGGAAGAATCCGAGGTGGCGGTGCCACTTGTTAAGACCGATATTCTTCACGCCGCTCGCATGATATCGCCGGACTTCGTGCTCCACGTCTCCACGCTTCCAGCTTCCGGAGTCCTTGTGAAATCTCCGAAAGAAAACACGATCAGGTAGCTCGAAGAACTTGCCGTACAAGCTCAGCTCGGCCAACAGGTTGACATCAGAGGCTACGTACGCCCCAAGCAGCTGCGTTTTGCGCAGGTGTGCCATCCTGATCAAGCCAAGATGCTGATGCGCGAGTTTTATCTTGTCGAGCAATGCGACAAAGCGATCGGCCGGATCCTCCTGGACAAGATGAAGGACGTCATCGTAGTTCTGCGGGTTCCGACCGTCGGCATCCACAAGAACCGCCTGCGGATAGCAAAGTGCGATCGTCGCGTCGCGCTCCATCACCTCCAATGCGCGTTCGAGAAAGCCCGGCTCCCAGAAGTCGTCAGCTGTCGACCATTTAAGGTAGCGGGTGTTGGTCAGCTCGGCAACCCGGTTGAAGTTGCGAGGATTGCCGATGTTCGTTTCATTCCGGAAGTACTTGACCCGCGCATCCCGAGCAGCGTATTGCTTGCAGATTTGCGCTGTCCCGTCGGTCGACGCGTTGTCACTGATAATCAGCACGAAATCGCGAAAAGTCTGTGCAAGCAGTGAGTCTATCGACTGCCTCACGTACCGCTCCGAGTTGTATACCGGCAGTCCTACAGTGATAAGGCAAGCTTCCGACATACGATCCCTACCGACCCGGCGCAATCTCGTTTTGCTGAACCTGTGGCGAGCGCCTTAGCCAAATTTCGCGCCAAAAAATATACTCGTGCTGGGGACAAGAGCGCAGAAACTCGCCCGTCGCGATTACATCTTCGAGCATTACGCAAGGGGTTTTCATCATCACCATCTTGCCTGTGCCCTCATGGATGATTTGGCTCACCCGCTTTCTGACTATCGCAGGCCGACCGCAGAAACGAATCATGTCTCGATCGAACCAAAGCCCCTTATTCCTTCCGTTCACTAGCGTCTGCGAAATCTCGTCCTTGCTGCGAACAACGACCGCGTCTCCCGCATCGAAGTGCGGCTCGGCTGACGGATGCTGACCATTAATTTGCGACTTCGGCAAAAACGGATAGCCGATCCCACCCCGCAGCTCCTGCACGATGTTGAAAAGCCGCGTAAGGATAGCTAGCAAGAATTCAAAAGGAGGGACGTTTCCGGAGATCAGTGGTCGAAAATCCTGCCGGATATCTATAGGACGACATAGGCCACGATGCGTCCCATAGTGCAGTCATCTGGCAGAAGTAAGTCGGATTGCTCTTCTCCAAGTCCGCTGCACGGTTGGGGTGGGGGTCGGACCATCGCGGCTCTTCGACGGCTTTCGCTGGCTGGTAATTGGGTACTTTTCTCAGCCAAGCGTCATTCCACAGGATCTGACACTCGGCCTGGCACCCGCCGTGAGCGGACCCCGAGCAGCGCACGTCGGTCAACGTAACGACATCGCGAATCCGGCGCAGGCCCGTCTTGTTGCGCATATCGTTGATGTGATCGACGCGTCGATGGACGCGAAAGACCTTCTCGCAGAACGGCTCCATCTCTGGCATGAACGGCAGCCCGGCCATCGTTCCTCGCTCATCGAGCGTCGCCTCGATCTGATGACGCGCCCTGACCTGGACGAGATCGCCAGCACGCAGTCGCGTGCCGTGCAGAAATCCAAGCCCGAGTGTCGAGAAAAGACTCGGCCCGGGTATCCTGACGGCAGAACGAGCCAACGGGTCTTCTCTGCCTGCGGCTTCCCTGCATCGCGCCAAAGGCAGACCAGACCGCCAGTCGTGACGAGCAGACCGACCACGGAGCTCGCTCCGAGCAGGACGCAAATGAGCGCGCTTAGGACAGTTGGCAAACTCAAAAAAAGAGACCACACGAGCGCAGACATGGAAAGAAGCGTGCTCACGAATGCGATCGCAGTCGTCTTCCAGTAGCTGGCGCGATGCGTCACGGTTCCCGCTTCCAAAACTCAGCACCGTGCCAATGCTGATTGCGCTGCACGCTCTCCGCTGATAAAGCTCTCGTCGGTCCACATGTACCCCCAGTCGCCATACCTACCGCAATAGGCGATGCCGATGTCGTCGAGGTACCCATGGACTGCCTCCAAGGCCGCGGTCCGATCGAGGTCGAAGATTACGTTTGCATGACGTACAACACGAGCGTGGCTAGTTAAGATTTTGTCGTTTTCGCGGATTGTTTTAGTGCGACGCAGATCGGCGATCACTGGCTCAATCAACTCTTCCGGGGTCTGTTTCAGCGGACGGTACTTGTCGGAGAAGTAGACCTCCGCTTGAATGCTTCCGCAACCGGGCGGTGCATTAGTGGCCGACAACATGTGCGGAAAGCTGATACGCGAAAAGCAAACGTCCTCGTCGTAAAAGTAAGTCATCTGCGATTGCGAAAGGTCTGCACGGTCGACACCGACATTGACCAGCACGCAAGTCGAACAGGCAAGCCGTTGAGAGGCGGCGACGACATCGGGTGGTGCGCCCGCAATCATCGGGATCAACTCGGTCAGCGCAACCGAGGAGACCAGCCCATCGTAGGACCTCGTGAGTCCGTTCGAAAAGGTCAGCGTCTTACGCTTCGGGTCGATCGCCACCAGCTCATGCTCGAGTTTGATATCGGCGATGTTGGGCAAGTCCCGCAGGTATGAATTGAAACCGCCCGCGGTCGGATAGCGAAAGTTGGTGATGTAGTGCAACTCGGGCGTCCAGGGAGCCAACGCGCCACGCAGCAGCTGTTCGAGGCTCGGTCGGTACATGCGTTCGCCTAGCCAGTCGGTGCTCATGTTCGACGCAACCGTCAGGTGATACTTGCGCGTGTACGTCATCGGGAACAGTTCGGCAAATTTGCGACCGTAGCTCGCGATCAGCCAGTCTTCATAGTTGGCGATCTTGCGTTCGACCGAATGCTCCGTGACGAAGTCGGCGATGATTTCGACGATCAGGTCTTTCGGCAACGCGTTGAGGTGCAACTGAACCGGGTGCGTGATGCGAATGCCACGCCAGTAGTTGTTCAGGTTAATCTGGACCGATTCGTATTTCTGCTCAACGTAACCAGCGAACAGATCCTGGATGCGGAGGTCCTTAGTAAATGAGATGTGCGGGCCCTGATCGAACAGGAAGCCTTGCTCACCCCTGAATGATGCGGTGTGTCCCCCGTAGTACGAATTCTTGTCATATACGACCGGCCTGATACCTTCGGCGTTCAGGCAAACAGAAGCGCCGAAACCGGCCATGCCAGTCCCGATTACGACAATGCTTTCCACTGATCAGCGCCTCCGGCGACTACACGCAGTTTCTTGAATCTCGCGATTGCGCCGATGACACTATGAAACGCTGGCGACAGCGCGTTTCCGGTTCTGAGTTGAAGCATCAAATCGAGTTGCTGACGGCCAGTGCGCGCACTGTTCCCGCCAGAGGTCGTCACTCAACCTGTTGGCCGGCAGCTTCACGTCGCTGAACGAAATGACCTCGTCCTTGCCGACATCCCTCAGCAACACGCAGTCCTCCGACAGTGCGATCGGTAGGGCGTCAATCGCCCTCGCTGTTGCGTGATTCTCGATTAACCCGTAGCTGCAGAAACCTCCTACTCCATCCAGACGCTCACCAGCCCTCAACGTTCGTTTTGCGACGGTGACGACCTCACACGACGGTCCCGCAGCAGGGGCGACGGTGGGATCGGAATGAAGCACGGCGCGGGCGATCGTCGAAGGCAACTGAAGGTGGGGCAGGTGGAACGGCGTATAGAAAACATAGAAGGGACCATCACCGAGCTTGTAGTACGCCAACTGCGTTTTCTTGCAGCGGGTTTTCCTCGTGAACAACGACGAAGCCTCCGGTGTGCGGCGCCGCGCCCACCGAGTAGTCAACGATTCCGCCGGCAAGCATCGCTTCTGCGGGGAGCAGCTGCGCAAGCTCCCTGACGTACGCGCACGCGGGGCCCACCATTCCGCGGCGGGCCACGGTGAAGCCGGTTGCATTCGCAAGCACCGTGGTTTCCATCGAAAGTTTCGTTGCATCGGCGAACGACGTGACTTTTCTTACGTCCTGATCGTTCCTCGCCGCGAATTCGCGTTGCGTGTCGGGCGTTCGGTAATAGTCGACCATGCCCTTGATGTTGCCAGCGGCGACGGGACGCAGACCTACCGACTGCACATATCGAAACAGGGTCATTGCAACGCCCGGCTCGTCACCGTCCGTGTGAGTCAGAACGACGCCCGCCTGGTCTGCCTTGGATTTCAGAATCGGGCCGATCAGCGAGTCGAGTTCCGCATTCACCAACACCACGGGCTTGCCGTAGTCAAATGCGTCGAGCGCTACGCTTGCGCCAAAATCGACGGTCCCCGTCACCTCAACGATTAGATCGATTGCGTCGCATCGCGTGAGAACGGTCGGGTCATCGGTAAGCACCGGTATTCCGCGCGCGATGCGAGCTGCCGCCTCGTTCGGCGTGTCTGCCGTTTCCCATTTCGCGATCCCCGCTTCCTTGAACGCTCGCTCGGCGTGCTGTGGCGTGCGGTTCGACATCGCCGCCAACCGCATCCCTGCCACCGGCGTGCCAAGTTGCAGCGCAATCGCACGGCCTGTGGCACCGGCGCCGACCACGCCTACGCGAATCGGTTGCTGTTCGGCTTCGCGCATCTGCAGCAAGCTGTAGATGGCTGTGTTGCGTAACGAACCCTTTGTCGCTTGCTTCATCGTTAGTTCCTATCCCGTGTCGAGAAAGGGCCAACTGCGATCCTGATCAGAAATGTCTGACGCGTCTGCCGGCCAAGTAATTCCAATAGCCGGATCATCGTACCGAACCCCACGCACATGATCTGCAGAATAGAAGGCAGAAGTCAGGTAGTAAAGCTCGCTCATGTCTTCCGTCGCCTGACAGCCGTGGGCACAGCCTTCAGGTACGAACAACATTCGACCATTGTCCGCGCTCAGGTCGGTTCCGTACCAAGCGCGATACGTAGGCGACTTGGGTCGAAGATCGACGACAACGTCAAAAATCGCTCCACGAACGCAACGAACGAGTTTTGCCTCAAGCGCGGGGGCTATCTGATAGTGCATTCCACGGATCGTGCCCCTCCGAATGCTCAATCCCATGTTGGCCTGTACCGGCGTGAAATCGATCTTGTGATCCGCAAACTCGCGTTGGCACCAAGCTCGCATGAAGCGGCCACGACTATCGTGCAGCGGCGCGGGCTCGATCAGCCAGGCGCCAAGAACCCCGCACGGATGAAATTCCATAAGCGCTTATCCGGCTATTTCGTTGACTCGAAACGCTTGCTAAGCATGCGCCGTCGAACCCGAAGCTAGGTAAGCCGTGATTTGCTCGTCGCAGAGTTCCCGGGGGTTTCGCCCGGCATGGAAGTCGCGGTACCAGTCCGCCACCCAGCGCAGCGCCTCGTCGATCGGCAAGCGGCATTGCCAGCCCAGAAACGTTGCCGCTTTGGTGACATCGAGACTGAGTAGCTGTTCTTCCGGCGGGTGATGGGCGCCGTCTTGCACCCACGTCATGTCAGTGCCCCAATGGGCCGCCAAGGTCTCGACAACGTAACAAACAGGGCGCGAGTCGCTTTCCGCCGGACCAAAGTTCCACGCCCCTGAGTAAGCCTGAATATTTTTGGCAAGCGCCTCAGCGAGCGTCACGTACCCGCCGAGACAATCCAATACGTGCTGCCACGGACGCACCGCCAGCGGATGGCGCAACGCCACCGGCCGGGATTGCACAAATGCCGCGATTGTGTCGGGGACAAGTTGCCGTGGCGTCCAATCTCCGCCGCCGATGACGTTGCCGGCACGCGCGCTCGCGAGTCCCACGCTGTGCTCATTGCCTCGACTCAACGGAAAGAAAGACTCGCGGTAAGCGTCGCCGACCAATTCAGCACACGCCTTACTATTTGAATAGGGATCGTGCCCGCCCAGAGCGTCGCCTTCGCGGTAGCCCTTAACTTGGCCCTTGTTTTCATAGCACTTGTCCGTCGTCACGTTGATGACGGTGCAGGCGCCCCGCATGCGGCGAACGGCCTCCAGCAGGTGGACTGTCCCGAGAACGTTGGTTGAGTAGGTCTCGACCGGGTCGTCATAGGATCGCAAGACCACGGACTGCGCGGCCATGTGAAAGACGAACGTGGGCGCGAATGCACGGACACGCTCACTCAGCGATTCCAGGTCGCGGACATCGCCCAAAGCCGAGTCCACCAGCTCATCGACTCGCGCTAGCTCATAGAGGCTCGGTTGAGTAGGCGGGTCGAGTGCGTATCCCGCGACTCGGGCGCCAAATGAATGGAGCAGCATGCAGAGCCAAGCGCCCTTGAAGCCGGTATGACCCGTGACAAGTACCTGCTTGCCCTGCCAAAACGTGGGGTTCATTTACGCAGCTCCGGGTGCGCCAGCCAGTGCGTCTAGCGTTTACGGACTCCGGGGCGCGACGCAGCGGGCCTTTCCGCCGTCACTCCGCTCAACAGCTTTCGGCAGTGGAACCCTTCCGCGTATCCGCTGACAGCACGGCTTTCCAGCCCGCGCAGACGCATTGTTGCCTCGAGATTCTCCGCCTTGAACCAAGGCTTGGCGTGCTGTGAAGGAAAGGCGCGCATGCACAAGCTAATTTTTCGAGCGGCAAGGGCGGCGGGCAGCGGAACATACATGTTCGGCGTGGCCAGATCGCCGTCGAATTTCGGAATCTCGTACTCCCAGATCATGTGATCTCGAAACGTCTGCCATGTGACATGGCTGACCAGGCTGTGATCTTGGTGCCGGTCGAGTCCGTGGTGAGTCAACACTAGGTCGGGGTTGACCGTTTTTTTCATGCGTTCGAACTCGGCTTTGACGTCCAGAAAGTGCGCCGGCAGCAACCCGTCTGGCAATTCACAAATGCGTACGTCGCCGCGTGCTGAAACTTTGATCAACGCCTTTGCCGCGGCCGCAGCTTCCGCTCGACGCGCTGGAGTTGAAGTCAGCACAAGCAGGTGCACCTTGCATCGCGGATAACGCTGCTGGATCGCAATGACGGTGCCGCCGCATCCGATTTCAATATCGTCGCAATGCGCTCCTATGCATAGGACGTCGAGCGCCGATCTAGCCGAAGTACCGAGCGTCAGCGCAAGCAATGCGCCCTCACTGCGGCTTCCATACCATCCACGGACAATCTCCCCTTGCTTCCATTCGGTCCAAAGTGATCTTGTCCTTGAACGTGTCCATCGCGCGCCAGAACCCCAAATGTCGGTAGATCGCCAAAAGGCGCTTATCGATAAGGCGCGCGAATGGCTGCTCCACGAGTTCATCGCCATCCTCGATGTAATCGAAGATGTCATTCCGGAGCACAAAAAAACCACCGTTAATTAAGAGCGCGCTTTGCATCCGTGCGTTGACGTGTGTTGCCCACCCCTCATCCGTGGCGGCCACGGTATGAAAGCTATGCCAGCCGGTTACTCCGGCAAAGCTAGCCACTGCCGCCTTGGATTGAAAGTCCACAATCATTCGGTCGAGTGGTATGTCGGCCAACCCGTCCGCGTAGTTGGCGAGAAAAGCGTCTTCACCGTCGAGGTGGCTGCGCACCTTCATCAGTCGTTCTGCGATATTCGCGTGCAACCCGGTATCTACGAAAGTAATACGCCAGTCCTGAATATCGGTCGAGTGCAGCTCAACCCGACGTCCGCCTTCAGACAGGGTGAAGTCATTGGACAGACATTCGTTGTAGTTGAGGAAGTACTCGCGGATCAAGTCTCCGCGATATCCAAGACAGAGGATAAATTCCTTGTGCCCGAAGTGAGCGTAGTACCGCATCAAGTGCCAGATGATCGGACGTATCCCGACATTGACAAGCGGTTTCGGGATCGTGTCAGAGTGCTCGCGCAAGCGCGTCCCGAGACCGCCACAAAACAAGACAACTTTCATGATCTCCTACATCCAACGTCGTCGCGCGCGCTATCTCCGCTGGCAGCGCTCGGATCCGATTGTATGTTCTTGAAAAGCAGCGTGGCTAGGGAAGATTCGCGACGCCGCCCGTACTAGGGCGGAGAAAAATCGACAGCTGGTGATGCTCAATACCGCATAGCCACCGTGCCCTGTTCAACTACGAAGTTAGCGTCGATATTTGAGACTAGGAACTACTCGAATCTAGAAACAAACGAATGGAGGAAACCGCAGAGAAGGCGAACTTGAAGCCCGCGCAGCAAAAGATCAGTCGGGGACTTTGAGTTCGAAATACGGCTTAGTAGTGCCACAAAGGTGGAAGCTCGTACCAAGTTCTTCCGACCATCGAGACGCGGTCATGCGCTCTTCCTCCCTCTCGCCGTCGTCAAGCAAAATAGTGCAGCCCGGACTCAGGTGGCCCTTCATCATCGGCAGTAGCCCGACTCTCCCTCCAGGAGTATTGCCCGGTGGGCCATCGCATATAACCAGTGAAAATGTAGACGGCATGACGTTGAGCGGTGGCTGGTACCAGGAGAAATCTCCATAGTCCTTTAGCGGGGCGATGCAGAGATTCACCGATTGGTTACGTAGGTGAGCGAGCTGGCGTTCGACGAGTCTTCCCCAAAATTCATTGTGTTCGAGCGACCAAACTTGAATCCTTCGGCGTTTGGCGATGATTCCTACTAGTAACGTTGTCAGACCCGACCCGCACTCGAGAATGTTGCCATCGCAAATACTCGCTTCTTGTATGCATCGAACTATGTACTCGTCCAAGGCAGACCAGCTTTCGTTCCCCCAGCCATAGATGAGCCTGGAGACCATTTCCGGTGGAGGTTCGCGCCAGCATCCCGGCTTTCGTTCGAACTCAGCCAATGTCTGTCTCAGCACGTAACTCTTATGCGCATCACGAAGATTTCGCATGATCGAGGGAAGGACCCGTTGCTGCGGCCTTTCGGTCGCGAGCCTGTCCGTTTTGCGATTATTTGTATGCAATGTTGGCATCGGTACGGACGGAGGCGTTCAGTTCCACGCGAAGGAGTTGCGTCGATATGGGCGAGCTCGAAACTATGATGGCAAGCTCTTTGAGTGGAATCAAAACGGCCGGAGTGGGCAACTTATCATGAAGTAGCGATCTCGTCGGCCGTTCGATGCCGCCGCGCACGTCGCTTCTAGCGGAAATTATCTAACGATCCTCTGGGCGCGGTATATGTATGGCGGGTTATTGGTATCTGTCTTGTACCCTCAAATGACGTCGCTAAGCGCAGCAGCGGCAATGGTGTAATGGTCAAAGGCTGAAGCCTCTATAACGCAACCATGCAACTTGAACGCGCAAAACGCTTGAGTCGAAGATCAAGCCTGCGGACCATCGGGGCCCTGGCAGCGCTACCGTGCATTTCGTTATTGCCCCGGTTCTCTCCCATTTGCGCAGAGATCGGCGCGTCCGCGTCAAGGCGCACGATCCACGTTGGACCTGAAGGCGACGTCCGCAGTTTGGCAGAAGCGGCGCGACTCGCGAAAGACGGCGACATCTTGGCGGTGGCATCGGCCGATTACCGCGCGGACGTTGCGGTCTGGACTCAGCGAGACCTCGTTATCCGTGGGATTGGCACCAGGCCGCGCCTGATCGCTGACGGCGCGAGCGCGGAGTCAAAAGCAATCTTCGTCGTGAGGGGAGATGGGGTCCGCATCGAAAACTTGGCGTTTGTTGGCGCTCGCGTAGAGGACCGCAACGGGGCGGGTATTCGGCTGGAGAAAGGAAGTCTGCACATTGCGGGTTGCCACTTCGAAGACAATGAGAATGGAATCCTGACCGGCAACGACGATGGAATTCAGGTTGTGATCGACCGTTGCTCCTTTGTCGCGAACGGCGCCGGCGACGGCCTAAGTCACGACCTCTATGTGGGTGCAATTGGAAAATTAACTGTCGGTTCAAGCTACTTCGCGCGAGCACGCGTTGGACATCTCTTCAAGAGCCGTGCACGAGAAAATATCGTGACGTATTGTCGGCTGAGTGGCGAGGATGGCTCCTCCAGTTATGAACTTGAGTTTCCGAACGGCGGAGCAGCTCGGGTAATTGGTTGCCTGATCCAACAGGGACCTCGATCGGAAAACGAAGCGATCGTCTCCTACGGAGCCGAAGGCTATCGCTGGCCGAGCAACGATCTTCAGCTCACATTTAACACGATTGTTAATGACAGGGCGTCGAAGGCAACGTTCGTTCGGGTGATGGCGGGACCTGTGCGAGGCGAAATCTTGGACAATCTTCTAGTTGGAAGCGGCGTACTCGACGTACGAGCCGAGCTGGTTTCGGTTAGGAACGCAGAGGCGCGTTCGGCCGACTTTGCGAATGTGGCTCGAATGGACTATCACCTACGCAAGACATCCCGGCACGTAGGCGCCGCAGGCAATGTGGGTCAACTGTCTCCGGGCCGCTCGTACCCTGAGCGAGAGTACGTTCATCCGGCCGACAGCCGATCGGTAGGGCCGTTTACGACACTCACACGTCTGAGCCCCGGAGCGTTTCAGCGGCTCGCCGGCTAGATTGAAGGCTAGACATCGGATACCGAGAGTGCGAAGCGCTTGTCTGACGCACCAGCACGGCGCGCAGGCGCCTGGACTGAGGCTTCGAATACGCTTGTGAATGCTTATGAGGCGAAGCGCCGCTGAGTACTCTTCTGCCTCATCGAAAACCACAGTGCCGGGAGCAGTCCCGATAGCAGCAGTAACGTGCTCGGCTCAGGAATGCCTGTCGGCGGAGGAGCGGCTGCCACATCGCCGTCACGCACTGCCCAAGCTCGCGCCAACTGAAAGTCGTCCGCCCAGTCATTGAATCCGGTGTGTTGGAAAAGCCACGTAAACGTGGATGTCTCAGGGGCTAGGTTGGCCCAAAAGTTCTCCTTGAGATCTTGCAGATTCAAAAAAGAGACCGTACCGCCGGTCAGGCCATCCACGAAGCTGGCGTTCTGCACGCCGACGTCCGGCCCAATCACCTTATTAGTCAGGTCCGGTCCCGGTCCGGTGCAACGCGACTTGTTCCCGAGATTTACGTGGAACATGTACGCAAGTTCGTTGCCGGTAAAGCCCGCAGAAGCGCCACCCGGGGCCGCAATGCCGTACCCGTAATCAGCAGATCCATCGCAATGAAGAATCCGATTAAATTCGACGCCATTAACAGGCTTGAGAGTCGGCAAACGCCAGTCGTCATAACCGCCGTACACCAGTTGTTGAGCCCACGCGTGCGCGCCGGACCAATCGAAGAGGCCGTCGCTGTCAGCGCCCAGCGTCTGGGCAAGCGCAACGTCCTGCATCCACGTGATATTCAGCACGGTGTCGTAGATGAGCCCGTTGCCTCGATCAATGAGAGCTGCCTGAGCCGATTGACTCGCCGCCAGCGACATCACACCCATCAGCAACACCGCGGTCGTCTTGATCTTACCCATGGCCTACCTCTTATCAGTTAAACGAATCTGATAAGCAATCTCTTCGTTTTAGACGCGTCGGCGATGCACGCCTGCGAAGGCCAGCATCCCGAGTCCAAGGAGCAGTAGCGTCGACGGTTCGGGAACCTGCAAACGCGAATCGTTGTCCGTGTCCTGCTGGAACGTAAAGTCGATCCGGGGGCCGGTTTCTCCGAACTCAACCAACACCTGCTGGAATAGATCGCCGACGGCAAGTGCGCCACCGACGGTGGTGGGATCGAGGAAGGTCACGTTAATCGTCGTGTTCCCTCCCAGCGCAGATGTCCAATCCAGGCCGCGAAACGAACCGGGGGTTCCAAAGATACCGCCGGGGTCACTGTCTAGACGAGTGCGATCGAATATCGTCAAAGCGCCGCGCCCATCGAGCAGCAACGTCTGCAATTGCCCGGGGCTGTCCGTGAAATCGAACTCCCAGTCAGCCGCGAAGGTGTCGCCCGTCACCGACAATGCCCAGCCGGTACCGGTCACTCCGCCCGAGCCTGGCGCACCGCCATCCGCCCATGCGCGGGTTTCACAGCCGATTCCCGAAAAGCACGCTGTCACTTGCATACCATCCATTCGCGCGCCGCTTGTTTGAAAGGCGGCCACCCCTGGAATGTCGGTTTGGACGCCGCCCGTGGCGTAAATGATCGCGCCGCTAACCGGAGTCGAGACCACAGCGGCGAACGCAAAGGCCGCCATTAAACGCTTGATCATGTGATCCTCCCTCAGGCTGGGTCTGCATGCGTACGCAATACGCATACCAACGCGGCGTTCGTATTTGTTTTCAGATGTTTACGCGAGAATCTAGACGTTGGCGCTGCGCCGGTGTAAAGCGCTCCGACAATGGACGCAGGTTGAAGCGCAAGCCAGCAAAAGGACTTACATGCAAGCGGCTGAGCTCGGCGCGGACGGACTGCTAACCGTAACCAACCTCGACGGCAAGCGTTGTGAGGTCTTCAGCGCCAGCGATTCTCTGCATCAAAGAAAAGCCCGCCGAAGCGGGCTGTTTGATCAATCCGCTTGAACTCGTCAAGCAGGTCTGCGGCGCTTAGCTAACCCAACGGCAAGCAGTCCCATCAGCAACAGCGCAAAAGTCTCGGGCTCCGATACGACTCCTATGTTGGCGGAAAAAACGCCACTAACACTGGAAGTGAAGGAGTTGATCGTGTCGTTCGTGACGCCCAGACCCGGGATCACGTTCGCGAATGAGAAGCCGACGCCACGGTCAAAGTCAAGGTTTGCAATCACGTCGGAGAAGAAATTGACGTTGGCCTGAGGTGGCGTAGTGGCGGCGAGAGCCAACGCCGCATTCTGGCCGAAGGCGATGTCAACAAAATCTCCAAATAAGTAGCGGGTACCGGTGCAGTTGAGCTCCAGAGCTGATGCAAAAGTCGCCGCTAAAATGCTGCGTGATAACGGGTCCAAGCATTACCACGGGCGACGTGTTGTCGAAGTCGAACGTCAGGAACGCGTTGAACGGCGTTACAACTGCACCGTCGATCTGAGTCACCGAGACCACGGCGTTGTCTGCGTTGATCGAAGTTGCATTACCGGTCCTGGTCGCGGTTACCACGTTCGCCTGGCCCACTTGCCCAAAAGTGAGAATCGGGACGGCCTGTGCGCTACTAATCGCGCCGAAGACCACGCCAAGCGTCAGCGCTACGTTGCGGGACAGCTTTAGGATGTTCATCGTGGCAAATCTCCGTAACTAAGACGCGTCTCGAAAACACTTCTCGCCCTCACATATGCACGAAGCATTCCAGTCGGAAAATTCTCGGCAGAAACAGACAGTTAGGCTATACGGCAGAAGCGAGGCTTGAACGACGAGTCGTAAAGTTTTTCGACGCCGTGGGTTTGACTGTCCAGCCGATCGATCGTATATCGCCCGAGCGCGCCCCTGAAACAACAAAGCCGCAGATGCGTGCTTTGCGCGCACTTAGCCGAGCGTCGGCCAGCGCTGTCGAGAAAGCTTACGCTTTCAGCAACGGGCACTTGGTGATACGAGCTACGCCCTTGTTTAATTGTCAAAATTTTTCCTTGGTACGGTTCGTGCGTTTTCTAGGCCAAGGTAACGAGTTTCGACGGAAGTGGCGACCATGCAAACACTGCGGAAAATTCAAGCGAGGAAATTTCTAGGAGCGGCAGCGCTCTTTTGTGGCTTGGTTGGACACGCCCAAGCGACCTTAATTTTGACGCCGGGAAATAACCCCGGCAAGTACCGACAACGTTGTATTCAATCCCTGCGACAACGAAGTCCTAGGACCCGCGCTGACCGTATCGGGCTGTCTCAATACGGGCCATGCAACGGTGGTGAATATCACGGGGACCGAAAATCTGGTGGCGAACGGTGGACAGGCATCGGTACAGGCAGCGGTTGGTACGTTCGACGCCTTCACGATCAGCTTTGCCGATCCGTCACTCGGGTTCACCAGGTTGATTTTCAACCCTGATGCAGATGTAGACGGATTCGCTAACTTCCAGGCAGTGGATCAGTTCGGCAACGTGTTCAACTTCAACAACGTCCCCTTGGACGGACAGCGGCAGAACTTCTTCACGTTGAGTTCCACGGATGGCCAAGTGGCGGTGAGTTTTTCGCTAATTTCCACAGTCACCAGTCAAATCGAGAATCTGGATCAGGTGCGCTTGGCCGCTGCGAACATCGTCCCCGAGCCTAGCTCGCTGGCTCTGCTGGGTATCGGTCTGCTCGGCCTTGCCGGGATGACACGTCGGCGCAGCGCCGGTCGCTAATCCGCCACCAGCAAGAAAAAAGGGCCCGCTTCCGCGGGCCTTTTTCTTTGTGTTTCCAGAAGGCAGTGGCGGCCGATCGTGCTCGCCGGCCGCTGACCGCGGTATGCGAGCGGATTCGACGCTTGTTTTTCAATTTGAGAGTCGCGCGGATTTGGTTGATGAATTTCGAGGGACGACTAGCTCGACACCCGATTCCGCGTCGAGAGAAGATCGAGTCCACGGAAACTCCCGCCACCAGCACTCGTACCCCCGCTCCAAGTCCCGTGAGCGCATTCAGCGCGTAACGCCGGTCTTAACCAATGAGATGCGCTTCATGCCTTGCGTCTTGTTTAGCGTATTGGGGCGCCGCCTGCGCAAGGGCGCATCTGCGTGCCAAACACCTAACGTACACGCTCACGCTTAGGCCAGCGCTCGCCCAATCGGACAGTTCATGGCCCCACCAAGAGGGCGCAAAAGCAACAGGCCCGCAGAAGCGGGCCTTGTCATTGCGAAAACCGAGGTGTCAGTCGCGTTTAACGCGCCGGCGAGCGAAGCCAGCAGCAAACACCCCTGCGCCAAGCAGCAATAGCGTCGTCGGCTCAGGCACCTGCCCGCCGCCCTCGTCGTAGAACGACGGTGCGACAGTGCAGGATTCTGGCCGCCCGGATTCACCGGCGTAAACCAATCGTCGGAATTGAGATCGCCCAGGTTACTGAAGAGGTTGAATTCGGTCCACCCTTTCGCGACAAAGAAGTGGATCACCGGATCGCCCGCCCCCGGGGTATACGTCCAAGTCCCGCTCGCGCCACCGGTGCCGGTGAAGTTGAATTCGCTGCCGTCAATCGTCGGGAATAGCGCGGAATTGATCTCGAACGTAAGACCGCCGCCTGTGCCGACATCGAACTTGATGATGATCGGAGATTCATTCGGATCGATTCTTGCCGGGATCTTGCAGTCCGCAAAGCCTGTTTGCCGATTGAACACGCCAGAGCAATCGTTACCCTCAAATGTCTGGATCAAATCGGCCGACGCGATTGACGAAAACGCGCTGAAGCCGATAACCGCTAGCGTTTGGTGACTCTGATACCCATCGTTACTCTCCTACTATTGCGCACACCTGACTCACGTAAAGCGACATCTGTGCCATCCGGCTAAGTCATGAAGAAATGCACGATTCAAATATGACGTAGCAGTAGGTGTAAAGCGCCTCGACAGCGGATGGTATCGCGCAACTCAGAGGGTGGCTCCTCGACCAGGGCTCGAACCTGGGACCTGCGGATTAACAGTCCGTCGCTCTACCGACTGAGCTATCGAGGAAGAAGGTGGGCGCGAATTATATGCGACGCATCTTTATTGCAAGACAGTCGTGACGGCTTTGGCGACGTAGTCAACATTGCGACTATTGAGTGCGGCGACGCAAATGCGCCCCGTGTGAACCGCGTAGATGTGAAACTCTTCTCGTAGCCGATCGACCTGTTCCGGCGTCAGTCCGCTGTACGAAAACATTCCGTTCTGTCGCAGCACGAATGAAAAGTCCCGGCTGGCACCGTGTGTCTTCAAACTCTCGACCAGCGCCGAGCGCATATGCCGGATGCGTTCGCGCATTTCGGTGAGTTCTTCGATCCACGAAGCGCGCAGTTCCGGGGTGGTCAGCACGGTGGTTACGACTGCGCCGCCGTGCGTGGGCGGCGTTGAATAATTCGCACGAATTACGCGCTTCAATTGGCTCAACACTCGCGCGGATTCCCCCTGGCTCGAATCGATGATAGTGAGTGCGCCGACCCTCTCACCGTAAAGCGAAAAGCTCTTTGAAAATGAGCTTGCGATCAGCACTGGCATGCCGGATTGCGCGAACTGCCGCACCACAGCGCCATCTTCCTCAATGCCGCGCGCGAAGCCTTGATACGCGATATCGAGAAACGGCAAGAGCTCGCGCCCGCGCAGCACTTCCAGAAGCGTTTGCCACTGTTCTGCCGTCAAGTCGGCGCCGGTAGGATTGTGGCAACACGCGTGCAGCACGATGATCGTGCGTGGTGCGAGTGTCTTTAGGAAGTCGACCATCGCTTCGAATCGAACACCACGCGTCGACGTGTCGTAGTACGGGTACGTTACTACTGGAAAGCCCGCGCTCTCGAAAACCGCGCGATGGTTTTCCCAAGTGGGATCGCTAATCGCAACGCTTGCGTCGGGCACCACTTTTTTCAACAGATCCGCACCGATCTTCAGCGCACCTGTGCCGCCTAGCGACTGCGCGGTAATCGCACGGCCTTCCGCAATCAGCGGCGATGAGTCGCCAAGCAGTAGCTTTTGCACGACTGCGTCGTATGCGGCGATGCCATCAATCGGCAAGTAGCCGCGCGGCGACGCCGACGCGGCTTGCCGTTGTTCCGCCGCCGCTACGGCGCGCAGGATTGGGATTCGACCTTCGTCGGTGAGGTAGACACCGACGCTGAGATTGACTCGGTTCGGATTGCTATCGCGGTTGAACGCCTCTGTCGGGCCCAGCGTGGGATCGCGGGGCGCCATCGCAACGCCGGCAAACAGCGAAGTGGTCATCCGATCGTGGCTTTTTTCAATAAATCAAAACGTTAGCACAGCATCCTAGCTTGGTTGCGGGGCAGCATAGATGGGCTCTGCGCGCGGCGGAGCATCGGCCAGCCGCCGGTCCTGCACTTGATTTACTTTCAAGAAATATCATATAACTCATTGATTCAAATCTTGGATTTGACGTTTTCTACTAGCATAGGTATAGGTTTTTTACGCGTCAACTGTTAGGATGTGAGCTTGCGTTCAATTTACTGCACTGCAAGATCATCGTGGTCACGACTTTTCCCAATTCGCCGTTTCAATTGCATCAGCCGTTTGCACCGGCAGGCGATCAGCCGGAGGCCATTGCGCGTCTGACCGAAGGGTTGACTGACGGCCTTGCGTTTCAGACTTTGCTCGGTGTCACCGGCTCAGGCAAGACCTACACGATGGCGCACGTCATCGCGCAAGCTGGCTGCCCCACGCTGGTGCTTGCCCCCAACAAGACACTCGCTGCTCAGTTGTATTCGGAAATGCGAGAATTTTTTCCGAACAACGCGATCGAATATTTCGTTTCCTACTACGACTACTACCAGCCCGAGGCGTACGTTCCGTCGCGCGATCTGTATATCGAGAAGGACAGCAGCATCAACGAGCACATCGAGCAGATGCGCTTGTCGGCCACCAAGTCATTACTCGAGCGGCGCGATGTGGTCATCGTTGCCACGGTGTCGGCCATCTATGGAATCGGCGATCCGTCCGATTACCACTCGATGGTGCTCACACTCCGGCATAACGACCGGCTGAGCCAGCGCGACATCATCGTGCGGCTGACGCAGATGCAGTACAAGCGCAGCGACATGGATTTCACGCGCGGCACGTTTCGCGTGCGCGGGGACTCGATCGATATTTTTCCTGCGGAACATGCCGAGCTTGCGGTCCGGGTGGATCTGTACGACGACGAGGTCGATTCGATTCAGTTGTTCGATCCGCTGACAGGCCGCGTGCGGCAGAAGATTCCGCGCTTTACGTTGTATCCGTCTTCACACTACGTGACGCCGCGCCAGAACGTATTGCGCGCAATCGAAACGATCAAGGAAGAGCTGAAGGAGCGCATCGCGACTTTCGTGGCGCAGGGCAAGCTCGTTGAGGCGCAGAGGATCGAGCAGCGGACGCGTTTCGATATCGAAATGCTGAACGAACTTGGCTTCTGCCGCGGGATCGAAAACTACACGCGTCATATTTCGGGCGCGATGCCGGGCGAGCCGCCGGCGACATTGGTCGACTATCTACCGCCCGACGCGCTGATGTTCATCGATGAGTCACACGTGACGATTCCGCAGCTCGGTGGCATGTATCGCGGCGACCGCGCGCGTAAGGAAACGCTGGTCGAGTTCGGGTTTCGGTTGCCGTCGGCACTCGACAATCGGCCGCTGCGATTCGACGAGTTCGAACGCAAGATGCGACGCTCGATTTTTGTTTCCGCGACTCCTGCCGCGTACGAGCTCGAGCATTCGTCGCAGGTGGTCGAACAGCTCGTGCGGCCGACCGGGTTGGTCGACCCGCAAATCCAGGTGCGTCCGGCGCGCTCGCAGGTCGACGATGTGCTGTCCGAGATCAAGCTGCGTACCGATCAAGGTCATCGCGTGTTGATCACAACGCTGACCAAGCGCATGGCGGAAGACTTGACCGAGTTCCTGTCCGAACACGGGATCAAAGTGCGCTACTTGCATTCGGACATCGACACCGTTGAGCGCGTCGAGATCATTCGCGACCTGCGCGCTGGCGTATTCGACGTGGTGGTCGGCATCAACCTGTTGCGCGAAGGTCTGGATCTTCCGGAAGTCTCGCTGGTCGCGATTCTGGATGCCGACAAGGAAGGATTCCTGCGCTCCGAGCGCTCGCTGATTCAGACGATCGGGCGCGCGGCACGCCACCTGAACGGCATGGCGATCATGTACGCGGACAAGGTGACCGATTCAATGCAGCGCGCGATCGACGAAACGGATCGGCGACGCGAGAAGCAGGCGCTGTTCAATGCGGCCAACAACATCATTCCGCGCAGCATCGTGAAGGACGTGCGCGAAATGATCGACGGCGTCTACGACGCGACAGCCTCACGGCAGGACCTCAAAGCGGCGACCGCCGCGGCTGAGTACGAGGTGATGTCCGAAAAGCAGGTCTCGAGAGAGATCAAGCGTCTCGAAAAACAGATGTTCGAGCACGCCAAGAACCTCGAGTTCGAAAAGGCCGCCCGCGTCCGCGATCAGTTGGCGCTGCTCAAGGAGCAGGTCTTCGGCTCGGGCGGGGCGACCAATGTGGTGGCGCTGCTGCCGGGAGAGAGGGCAGCATGACGGCCGCGTCTTGTGCCAGACGCGTTGGCCCCGATCTTGTAACCAGGCGGGGCTGGTGCGAACTTTGCCAAGGCGCGGGGGTCTGCTGGAACGATGGGGTTGGGCGCTCGGCCGGAGGTTAGGGTTTATCAGGGGCTATTAGGAGCCCGGGGGCGGTTGGACCGCCACTTGAAAAGGCGAATGGGTATGACAAAAGTTCTCTTTGTTTGCATGGGCAACGTCTGCCGCTCACCGATTGCGGAGGGGGTTTTCCGCAAGATGGTGCGTGACGCCGGCATTGAAGACATCGTCCAGATCGGCTCGGCTGGTACGCACGCGTACCACGTCGGAGAACCGCCCGACGTACGCGGTCAGCAGGCGGCTCGCAAGCGCGGCTACGAGCTCACGGACCTACGAGCGCGCCAGATCACGCAGTCGGATTTCCACGAATACGACCTGATCCTCGCGATGGACTGGGAAAACCTGACGCTGCTTCAACAGCAATGCCCGCGTCAGCAGAAGCACAAGCTGCATTTGTTGATGCGCTACGCCGGCGAGTTCGACGCGGCCACCGTGCCTGACCCGTATTACGGCGGGCCGGAAGGCTTCGGCACCGTGCTCGACTACGTCGAAGACGCATGCCAGGGGTTGCTCGAAGTCGTGCGTAAGCGGGCCACGATGTACGCAGCCGCCTGAATCGCCAACTCGACCGGCTGAAAGGCGCCGCTAATCCGGCGCCTTTTTATTGCATGACTCCCTCAGACGTACTCGATTTCTGGTTTGGTGTGCCGAGCGACCTTGATTACGGGAAGATGCGGCCGCTTTGGTTCATCAAGTCAGACGCGACCGATCGGCTCGTCTGCGACCGCTTCGGCAGCACAGTCGAGGCGGCGTTGAGCGGCAAGATCGACGACTGGGGACTGACGCCGCGTGGCACGCTCGCATTGATCCTCGTGCTCGATCAGTTCACGCGCAACGTTTTCCGCGATTCGCCGCGCTCGTTTGCCGGCGACGGCGAGGCGCTGCGACTGGCGTCAAATCTTGTTGACCGCAATGACGACCGGTTGTTGGCGCCGTTCGAGCGCTGGTTCGCCTACCTGCCATTTGAGCACTCCGAGTTTCTCAATGATCAGCTCGAAGCGGTGAGGCTGTTCGAACAGCTGGCAGCAGAAGGATTGAACGAACCGTTACCTTGGGCGATCAAGCACTACGACGTGATCAAGCGCTTCGGCCGCTTTCCTCACCGCAACTCCATTCTCGGCCGCGAATCAACCGCGGAGGAAGTCGAGTTCCTGAAAGAGCCTGGATCGCGATTCTAGGCATTAATTTTCGATCTCGGCTTTGGCCTGTTCCACGTCGAGTTTTTCCATCGCATCCATTGCCTCCATCGCGGCAGCTTCCGCATACAGCTGCTCGGCTTGTTTCAGCGCTTTATTGCCTTCGAGCATCACCAGCCCATTGGCATACTCGATGCGTGCGATCGCGGAGTCGGGATTGAGCTTCAACGCCGTCTGGTAGTTCTTCATTGCGGCGTCTTTCTTCGCACCGTAAGTCAATCCGCCGATCATCGCGCCGACTTTGTCAATCACCTCCGCGTGATATGCGCCTAGGGCGATGTGCGCGTCTGCATGCTTGGGTGCAAGTTTGATTGCAGTCTCTAGGGCGGTCTTGACCTTGCCTCCGATGCCTTGGGCCAATGCCTTGACGATCGAAATGCCTTGCGCGTAACGGCCCAGTGCGTACGCCTGCCAGTAATACGCGTTCGCGTTCTTCGGTTGATCGCCCTGTAACTTCTCGGCGCGCGACGCGACTTCCTCGAACAGCTCGAGTTTTTTCTTGTCGTTGGCTTCCAGGTAATTCGCGTAGATCGCCTGCGACTTGTTGGCCACGTTGACTCCGTCGACACCGGCCTTCGCGCCCAGTTCGGTAGCCGCTTGAAAATCGCCCGCATGAAACGCGATCCATGCATCGACGACGGCATCACTTTTCGGAAACGGCTCTGCGTCTCCCTTGTGCAGCCGATCCCACGACTTCTTTAGTGACGCCCGCGTGTACTCGAATTTCTTTTCCGCGTGTGGAAACTTCGTCCATCCCTTCGCCATCCATGTCTCCTGTTGTTATCGCTAGTTCCCTAGATATTCGACGGCCAGTCTCTCGAACAGCGTGCGTGCGTCGCCGCGCAAGTAGGGCGCGGTTAACGCCATCGTCTGGTAACAGCCACGCTGCAGGGCTTCGCCGACCACGGCCGGCTCGTTAGATCGGCGTGGGTCGAGTACGTACGAGTAAGAAAGCCAGTAAGTGGCCACCACGACCATGTTGGTTGCCAGCGCTTCAAGCTCACGAGGGTTCGCGCTCAGTTCGCCGGCACGTTGCAGTCCTTCGCAAAGTCGGCGCGCCACCTGCACCTTCTCGTTGAGCAGTTCCTTGAACTTGATTTCCAGCGTTCGATTGTTCGCCAGCAGATTGTTCAGATCGCGATAGAAGAAGCGATACTTCCAAATCTGCTCGAACAGCAGGTGCAGGAACAACCATGCGTCCTCGACATTGGCCGAGCGTCCGGTCGGCACCGCCAGCAACTGGTCCATCTCCCGCTCGAACTCCTGGAAGATGCAGTTGATGATGTCGTCTTTGTTCTTGAAGTGGTAGTACAGATTGCCCGGCGAGATTTTCATCTCTTCCGAGATCAGTGTGGTGTTGACGTTGGGCTCACCGAAGTCGTTGAAGAGCCGCAGCGCAACGTCGAGAATGCGTTCGCGTGTACGGCGCGGCTTGCGTTCCATCCTTAAAGAATAGCGCGGGCGCGTAGGCGTGCCGCAGCAACCAGCTTATAGCTGTTTCTCCCGGTTTGGGGTTACCGCAGGGGTTGGCTCGAAGCGTCAGACGGATCGGGCAGCGGCTACGCCAAACGCTGGCGCGCCGCGGTCGATTAAAAACAGTTACTAGGCTGCCGCCCTTTTTGTTGCCTTCTTCGCCGTCTTCGCTCGCTTCACCGAAGCTTTGCGCGCGGGCTGGGCCTTCGTTGCCGATGCCACGTTTCTGCTCAATTCTTCGACTCGCTTGGCGAGTGCGTTGATTTCGCGATTGGTCGGCACGCTGAGGCGGCTTAGAGCGCGCTGGACGCGCGCTTCAAATACGCCTTCGAGCTTGTCCCACGTGCCCGTTGCTTGCTTTTGCAGCCCGGCGGCAACCTGAGAGACTTTGCTCGTCACGTCGTTCATGCGGCCTGTCACGTCGCTCACTTTCTCTTCGGTGGCTTTCATCGTGCGTTGCTGCATTGAGCTGCCTTCGCGCACCAGCGCCTTGAATACCTTCTGGCCTTCTTCCTGAGTCTTGGCAAACGCGCCGAGGCCTGCGAGCCAGATCTCGTGGGCAGATTCCTTGACCGCGCCGGCGAGTTGGCTGTCTCCGCGTGACTTATTTGCCATTGCTTTCAGTTTCTTGACCATTGCTGCTCCATGATTGTGAAAATCGTGCGCGAGTGTAGAAGCGTGGTGCACTTAAGAACAACAATCGGTATAGAACCGCGCCTCTAGTGCGGCGCTAAACTGCCTCGCGATCGAGAACAAACAGCTTTGGGAGACACCCGATGACTTACTTCGTCACCGGCGCGACTGGTTTTATCGGCAAGCGCCTTGTCAAGAAACTGCTCGCGCGCCGCAGCCGCCGTCGTCTACTTCCTGATCCGACAGGAAAGCCGCGACAAGGTGCCGGAGTTGCTCGATTACTGGGGCACCGACGACGCGCACGCAGTGCCGATAGTCGGTGATCTGGTCAAGCCGCTGCTTGGACTGTCGAAGGCTGACCTAAAGAAGCTCACCGGCAAGGTCGAACACTTTTTTCACCTGGCCGCGGTGTACGACCTGAAAGCCGACGCCGAGACGCAGATCGCAATCAACATCGACGGCACGAAGAACGCGGTCGCGCTGGCGAATGAAATCAAGGCCGGTATTTTTCAGCACGTGTCATCGATCGCCGCTGCCGGCATGTACGAAGGGGTGTTCCGCGAAGACATGTTCGAGGAAGCTCAAGGTCTCGACCATCCCTATTTCGCGACCAAACACGAGTCCGAGAAGATCGCACGGACCGAGACGCGCATGCCGTGGCGCGTGTATCGGCCGGCGCTGGTCGTCGGCGACAGCCAGACCGGCGAGATGGACAAGATCGACGGCCCGTACTACTTCTTCAAGCTGATCCAGCGGATGCGCGAACTGCTGCCACCATGGATGCCGATGGTGGGTCTGGAGGGCGGCCGGATCAACATCGTGCCAGTTGATTTCGTGGTCGACGCGATCGACCATATTGCGCACAAGAAGGGGTGCGACGGCAAAGCATTCCACCTCGTCGATCCAACACCGTACCGCGTCGGTGACGTCCTGAACATTTTCGCCCGTGCTGCGCACGCGCCGAAGTTTTCGCTGCGCGTCAATGCGGCGTTGCTCGGGTTCGTCCCGAGCAGCGTCAAGAAAGGCTTGCTTGCGCTGACGCCGGTTCGCCGCATTCGCAATGCGGTGATGAAAGACCTCGGCCTGCCTGACAACATCATCACGTTTGTCAACTATCCGACACGTTTCGATGCGCGCGAGGCAACAGCCGCGCTTAAGGGCAGCGGAATCGCGGTTCCGCGGCTTGAGGACTACGCGTATCGGCTGTGGGACTACTGGGAGCGGCACCTCGATCCCGATTTATTCATCGATCGCACATTGAAGGGTCAGGTGCAGGGGAAGGTGGTGTTGGTCACCGGCGGCTCATCGGGCATCGGACTGGCGGCTGCGCACAAGCTCGCGAAGGCCGGCGCGATCACAGTGATTGTTGGGCGCGAGCAGGAGAAGCTCGATGCTGCGAAGAAGGAAATCGACGCTGCGCTAAAAGCAAAGGACGGTGACGCAACTCGAGGCGGCAAAGTCGTCACGTTCTCAGCCGATCTCGCCAGCCTCGAGAGCTGCGACACGATGGTCGCGTGGCTGATCGAAAACTATGGCGGCGTGGATGTGCTGATCAACAACGCCGGCCGCTCGATCCGGCGCGGCATCGAGTCAAGCAAGGAGCGCTTTCACGACTTCGAGCGCACGATGCAATTGAATTATTTCGGTTGCCTGCGCACGACGATGGGGTTGCTGCCCAGCATGGCGGCCAAGCGAAAGGGTCACGTGGTCAACATCTCGTCGATCGGTGTGCTGACGAACGCGCCGCGCTTTTCGGCGTACGTCGCGTCGAAGGCGGCGCTCGATGCGTGGACACGCTGCGCGGCGTCCGAGTATCTCGACGTCGGCGTCACGTTCACCACGATCAATATGCCGCTGGTGCGCACGCCGATGATCGCGCCGACGAAGATCTATCAAAACGTTCCGACCTTATCGCCGGAAGAAGCCGCAGACCTGATCGTGCAGGCGATCGTCTACAAGCCGGTGCGCATTGCCACGCGCCTTGGCGTTTTTGGCCAAGTGCTGCACACGCTGGCGCCGCGAGTCGCGCAGATCGTGATGAACACAACTTTCCGAATGTTTCCGGATTCGGATGCTTCAAAGGGAGCGAAGGAAGGCGAGAAGACGAAGGCGACCGCCGATCAGATTGCTTATGCCAATCTGATGCGTGGAATTCACTTCTAGAACGTGTGTCCCGTCATGGCCGCGCAGGCGACAGTCCGGCGTCCTTGTCGGCGATCGATTGCGGCGCATTTGCGCGCCACCGGCTGAAGCCTTGCTTGAGCGGCCGCGCCACCACGTCGATCAGACTTGCCAGCACTTCATCGCTGGCCATCATCGCCAAGTGCCCGATTTTTTCGAACCAAATCGCCTCGGCGCACGCAAGCACTTGCGAATCGCGCGGCACGACCAGGTTGTCGTGCTGGCTCGCAAAGCAGATGAACTCGACCGGTTCATCCTTCTCGGCCAGGCCACGCACGTAGTCGCACGCTGGGCGCATCTGCCGACTGTTGGCGCCGTGGGCATAACGTGCAAATACGGTGCCGTGATGCGGAGTGTCGATCGTGACGACGCGCGCGACCAAATCGTGTCCGATGGCGCGCAGATAGGCGCGAGCAACGAGGCCACCCATACTGTGACAAACAAGGGTGACGCGCTCGGCACCGCTGTCTGCGAGTAACTTTTGAACTGCTGCGTGCAACGATTCTGCGTGGTCCTCAACCGGCGCATAGACTGGCTCCAGATTGACCGTGGCGACATTCCAGGCGCTGGGCAGTCCGTCGAGAACCCAATGCCGCCAAGAAGCGCGGTTGCACATGTAGCCGTGAACAAGCAACACAGCCGGCCGCGCAGCATCGTTGACGATCGGACGCTCCGCAAAATTTGCGCGCCACGGTTGATCGATGTTGAACACAACGAACGATCGCCATGATTCCATTAACCAAAGCCGCACCGCGTCGACCAGATTGAGCCGCGCGATCGGGCGCCTGTCAATCAATGCGCCAGTGATGAATTCGATGCCGAGCGGCAAGGCGTGGATGACAAATGGGAGCAGCAAGCCGGCCGCGATAGCGATCCAGGGCGAAAGTCCCAGATCGATGAACCAAACCGTTAGCACCGTTGCGAGGGCGATGGTCAGCAAAGACGAAATTCGGAGAATTCGGCCGAGCATGGTCAATGCGCTGAGCGCTCGCGCGCATCGTCGTCGATATCGAGATACGCCCACGTGCGTGTCGTAAACGGGTGGCGCCGGTAACCGATCAGCCACGGTTGTGCGAGATCCTGCTGAATGCGATGCAGATGGAACTTGTACGGCACGTAGGCGAGCAACAACCGAGTCGCCTCCTGCATAGCGGTCAGCCGCTCCGGGCCATCCGGTAGCACGCGCTGCCGCTCGTAAAGTCTGTCATACGCCTTCAGTGCGAATCGCGCGTCGTTGGCCGACCCTTTGTTCGGGCCGTAAGCCAGGCTGAAGAACAGATCGCTGTCGGGTTCTTGTCCCTGCCAGGCGAAGTTCCAGATCATCAACGTCCCTGCGAGCGACTGTTTGACCAGCTCGGGCCACTGCGCGACCTTGAACTGATCTTCAAGCCGATGGCCGACATGTAGCGCCGCCATTGCTCGCTTTGCCGACGTTCGACCTCCGTCGGCGACGCCGCTTTTTCGAGGACCAAGGGTGATCCGTCCGGCTGCTCGCGCCAGCCGTCGCCGTCTGCGATCGACATAGCCGTAGGTATCCAGCAGCGCCTTCGCCTTCGCCGGGTCGTACTCGGACATGCCGGTGCGCCAGTGGGCGTCGTAACCAAACGTGCCCGGCACGATCGGCGACTGTGCAGCGACTCCGTTTCGTCTTGTAGATCTGTCGGATGTAATCCTCGTTGTCAAAGGCGAGGCTGATCGCGCGTCGCAATGCGACCTTTTCCGGCGTAGTATCCGCCTACCACGGGATCATCCATGTTGAAGGAACTCATCGCTAGGTCGGCGAGCGGCGTCAGTTCAAGTCTTACGCCACGCCGCGCGAGATTCGGAGCGAGCTTTCCGTTCGGCGCGACCAGGCTTCCGTACTCCGTCGGAACCAGCAGATGATCGAGCGCACCTTGCTCGAACGACAGCAGACGTGGCTGCGCCTCCTGGATGATGGTCACTTCGACCCGATCCACCAACGGAATGCGCCGGCCGCGCAGTCGCTCCACCTCGGCGCGTGAGGTGAGGTGCGTTCGACGGCCGTTCAAAGTCGTAAATCTCTTCGCGGTAAGTCGGATTGCGCTCGAGCACGATGCGCGACGTTCTTGTCCATTGCGCAAGCCGGAAAGGCCCGGTGCCAACCGGATGCGCCATGATCTGATCGCCATAGGTCTCGACGACTTCACGCGCCACCGCACCCAGCGGATTGGCGAGCGCCAACGTGTAAACGAAGCGCGGATTCGGCTGCTCCAGCCTGATCTGAAACGTATACCGGTCGAGCACGCGCAGTCCGTCGATCTCCTGTGCGTAATCGAACGGGCGCTTGTCCTTTATGGCGCGCTGTCGCAAGCGGTCGATGCCAAGGATTCTTGCGGGTTCCAGAACGAACAGCACCTGGCTTTTCCAACGAGGATCAAATACGCGCTTGATCGAGTAGACGTAGTCGGCCGCGATCAATTCGCGCCGCTTGCCGCCAAAGGCGGGATCGTCGTGGAAAACTATCCCTGGCGTTAGGCGAACCGTGAAAGTTCGAAAGTCATCTGAAACCTCCGGCATCGAAGCCGCCGTGTTTGGAACCAGCCGGGTGGGGCGTGCCAGAAAGTCATAGCGCAACGGCGCGTCGAAAAGGTGACTGATGATCGTGTTCGAGTAGTAGTCCTGCGTCTGTGCCGGATCAAAGCCGGTTTCGGGAGTTGCGAAGCAGACGCGCAGTGTTTTGACCGCGGACTGTGCAGCGTGGGCGAGGCGCTTGCCACGAGCGTGCCGGCCGCACTGGCGGCTAAAAACTGGCGCCGGCGCATCAGACTGAGCCTTGCCGCACTTCAGGCTTGCCCGGCTTGGGCGTTTGCGTCAATGTCGACGTATTGCCAGAAGCGGTTTGTGAACGGCTGCCGGACATAGTTGAAGCACCACGGATGTGACATGTCCGTAAAAATGCGATGGCAATGAACTTTGTACGGAACGTATGCGGCCCAGATGCGAATGGCGTCGCGTATCAAAGCTAGCCGTTCGGGACCATTCGCAGTCACTCGCATGCGGTCGTAGATACGATTGAACTCGGGATGGTCAAAGTGCGACAAGTTCTGACCTCCCGCCGCTGGGCCATAGCCACGTTGCAGAGCTGGTCGGCTATCGAAGCCGTTGGCCGACGAACCCAACCCCCACGTCATGAACTTCGCTGCGCGCGCTGACTTTAGCTGCTCGGGCCACTTACCGTATCGCATGTCGAATTTGACACCTAGCTTGTCAAAGTTGCGCTTCAGAATCTCGTCCAGCGGCCGCAATGCCTCATCGGGTTGAGTCATGTGCTGGATAACAAGAGGAGCGCCGTCGGGTTGCTCGCGCCAGCCGTCGCCGTCGCGATCAACGTAGCCGTACATGTCGAGCAGCGCCTTTGCGCGAGGTAAGTTGTAGGCGCCGATCTCGGTTACCAGCGTCGGGTCGTAGCCGTACGTGTGCGGATTGAGCGGCGCCTGTGCCTGAATCGCCTGTCCCCGGCGCGGAATGCGTATTTCCTCTTGGATGTTGGTGGCGAGCGAGAGCGCGCGCCGCAGCGCCACCCGGTCGGGCGTGTATCCGCCTACCACCGGATCCTTCATATTGAACACGGTGTACGTCACGTCGGCGCCGAGAACGCGCGACATTGTCACGCCGCGCTTTTTCAGGCTTGGTGCCAACTTGCCGCCGGGCGCAGCGATATTGACGAAGGTTGCCGGCAGCCTCTCGATCATGTCGTGCTCGGCGTTCAAGAACGCGAGCCACCGAGGTTGCGGCTCGTCAATGATGTACACCTCGACACGATCGACCAGTGGTAGTCGCTTCCCTTTGAGCGCGTTAGCCACTTCACCGGTTTCCCCAACGGCGCCTTCGCCGTTGAAAATTTCTTCACGGTAATTCGCGTTGCGCTCCAGGACGATGCGTGAAGAACGTCGCCAGTCGACGAGCTTGAACGGACCGGTTCCGACCGGATGCGCCATGATCTGGTCGCCATACATCTCGACGACTTCGCGCGCGACGGCACCCTGTAGACCGGGATCGGCGAACGTTTCGACGAAGTGTCGGCGCGGTCTCCGCCAGACGAATTTGCAATGTGTAGCGGTCGAGTGCACGCAAGCCTTCCACTTCAACATCGTACGGAAAGGCGGTCTTTTCCTTGAGCGAGCGCTGCCTGAGCTCGTTCAGGCCAAGGATTTTGTATTCCTCGAGCCCCGCGACGATCGGGCTTTTCCAGCGCGGATCAAAAAAGCGCTTCAGCGAATACACAAAATCCTGCGCGATCAGCTCGCGCCGAGTGCCTTTGAATGCGGGATCGTCCTGAAAGAAAATCCCGCGCCGGATCGGAAACGTGAAGGTGCGGAAATCGGACGAGATCTCGGGTAGCGCTGCCGCGACGAGCGGCTTTATCTGCACCGGGCGGGCAAGGTAGTCGTAGTAATACAGCGAATCGAAAATGTGTGACGTGACCGTCCTCGAATAAAGATCACTAATCTGCGCTGGATCAAAACCGGTCTCGGCGCTGGGAAACGCGTAGCGAAAGACCTTCTGCGCAGTCGTCTGCGATCGTGCGGCCCGCGGCAGCATCGCAGCAGCGCTGATGGCGCCGGTCGTCCGCAGAAAATTTCGCCGACTCACTGAATTGCCTTCGCCTGAGCTTCTGCGTCGATATCGATGTACTGCCACCACGCTACCCAGTACGGCGGGCGGCGGAACCCTTGCAGCCACGGCCACGCAAGGTCCGTATAGATTCGATGCACGTGGTAACGGTAAGGTGCGTATGCGGCCAGCAGTCGTTTGCCTTCAAAGAACAGCTGCTCGCGCTCGGGACCATCCGGAATCACTCGTATGCGTTCGTAGATGCTGTCGAACTTCTTGTCGCTGAAGCGAGATAAATTCTGGCCGCCCTTGTGACTCGTTGCGCCGCCATCGAACGACGGCTGCCCGTCGGGCGCGTCGGCGGAGTACGCCAGGCTCCAGATCATCATGTTGCCGGCGCGTGCCTTCTTAAAGTTCTCGGGCCATTTGGCGGGATTGAAGTTGACTCGTATGCCGAGCGCGTTCATGTCCTTGCGGCGCAGCTCATCGCGCTGGCGCGCACGCTGGTCCGGCGTGGTGGCCCAGTCCAGTACCAAGGGCGAGCCATCGGGCTGTTCGCGCCAGCCGTCGCCGTTGCGATCAAGGTAACCATAGAGATCTAACAACGCGCGCGCCTGCGCTAGATCGTACTTGGTGCCGGCTCCGACGAAAGCGGGGTCGTAGCCGACGGTGTTCGGCATCAGCGCCGATTGCGCGGGCACGGCCTGTCCTCGCCAGTAGAGGCGAATCTCCTGATCGATGTCGATTGCGAGGCTGATCGCGCGGCGCAGCGCGACCTTGTCGGGTGAATAACCACCAACGATTGGGTTTTCCATATTGAAGTAGGTGAGCGTCACGTCCGAATTCAAAGTCCGATAAAGATGCACATCCTGCTTCGCGAGAAACGGCGCCAGCTTTCCGTTCGGCGCCGCGATGTTCACGAAGTCGAACGGCAGCGGATAGATCAAGTCCTGCTGCCGGTCGAGGAACGTGAGCCAGCGTGGCTGAACTTCTTCGATGATTGAAATCTCAACTCGGTCGATCATTGGCAGCGTGCGGCCCTTGAACTTCTGCAGCAGTGCCTGACCCTCGGCATCGTCGGGATTTGGAAGTGCGTCGTACGTCGTTTTGCGGTAGGTTGGATTGCGCTCCAGGATGATTCGGGACGATCGGCGCCATTCCGCCAGCCTGAACGGGCCCGTACCCACCGGATGCGCGCCAATTGCATCACCGTAGGTATCGACGACCTCGCGCGCTACCGCTCCGTACAGATCGCCCGCAGCCAGCGTTTGAATCAGGCGTGGCTGTGGATCGGCCAACTTGAACTGCACGGTGTAGCGATTGAGCGCGCGTAATCCCTCGACCTGTATGTCATAGTCAAACGGCTGCCTGTTCTTGAGTGCGTGCTCGCGCAACTCGGTCAATCCCAATATCTTTAGTTCGATCAGGGTCGCAAGCGAAGCCGCTTTCCAGCGAGGGTCGAAGATCCGCTTCCACGAGTACACGTAGTCGGCCGCGACCAACTCGCGTTTCTTTCCGCCAAACGCCGGATCGTCCTGAAAGTAGATGCCGGGCTTGATGCGAACGGTCCAGACGCGAAAATCGTCGGACACTTCGGGCATCGCCTCGGCCGTACACAACCTGAACTTGAATGGCCGGGCGAGGTGATCGTATTCGTAGAAATTATCGAAGATATGCGCAGTGACGACGCGCGAGTACAGATCGATGATCTGCGCCGGGTCAAAGCCGGTTTCAGCAATCTCAAATGGATAGCGGAGAACCTTGACGCGCGAGCCGTTCGATAGGTCGGCTTGAGCAAGAGGAACGTTCGAAACCGCCGCAGCGGCTGCCAGCGCCTTAAGCGTTGAGCGTCGGGAGGAATTTGCAGGATCGCTCACTGTTGCTGAAGGTTGTGCGTTGACGATCCAATCAGACAGCGTTCGCCTGAGCAGGTGCGTCGACATCAACGTATTGCCACCATGTCTGCCAGTACGAGGGCCGCCGAAATCCGCTCAGCCACGGCCGCGTCAGATCAGTCAGGATTCGGTGCACGTGGAATCGATATGGTGCATAGGCCGCCATCAGACGCTTCGCCTCGAAAAAGAGCTGCTCACGTTCGGGTCCGTCGGGAATGACGCTGATGCGTTCATAAATACGGTCGAAATCCGCGTTCTTGAACCGCGCCAAATTCTGACCGCCAAAATGAGCGCTCGCGCCGGAGTCGAGGGCAGGGCGGCCATCGGGTGAGGCAGCGCTGCGCCCGAGGTTCCACATCATCAACTTCCCGGCTCTTGCGTTCTTCAGATTCTCCGGCCACTTCGCTGGAACGAAGGTCACGCGAATACCGAGCGCGTTCATGTCTTTACGACGCAGATCATCGCGCCGGCGTGCACGTTGATCGGGAGTCGTCGCCCACTGCAGCACAAGCGGCGAGCCATCGGGTTGCTCGCGCCATCCGTCTCCATCGCGATCAACGTAGCCGTACATATCTAGAAGGGCGCGCGCAAGCGGCAGGTTGTAGTTGCCCGCGGTCGTACGAAAATCCGGGTCGTAGCCAGAGGTGTTGGGGACGAGGGTCGAGTGCGCGGGCACCGCCTGCCCGCGCCAAAACAATCGAATCTCCTGATCGATGTCAATCGCAAGCCCGATCGCTCGACGCAGTGCGACCTTCTCCGGCGAATAACCCCCGACCACCGGATCTTCCATATTGAAGTACGTCAGCAAGCCGATGTCGGAGGCAAGTGTTCGATACATCTTGACGTCTTGCCGTGCCAGGTTGGGTGCCAGTTTGCCGTTGGGCGCCGCGATATCCATGTAAGCGTACGGCAGCAGATACATCAGATCCTGTTCCTTGTTGAGGAACGACAGCCAGCGCGGTTGCTCCTCTTCGATGATGGTGATTTCAACTCGATCAAGCATCGGCAGCTTGCGGCCCTTGAACTTCTGCAGCAGAGCCTGTCCCTCCTGATCGCCTGCGTTCGGCTCTTCGTCGTACACAACGTCCCGATAGGTCGGATTTCGTTCGAGAACGATCTTTGATGATCGACGCCAGTCTGCAAGGCGAAACGGCCCGGTCCCGACCGGGTGTGCCGGAATTTGATCGCCATAGAACTCGACGACCTCACGCGCCACCGCGCCCCACAGATCAGAGGTCGCCATGATTTGGATAAAACGCGGCTGAGGCTCTTCAAACGCAAACCGCACCGTGTATCGATCGAGCGCGCGCAATCCTTCAACGGTCGTGTCGTAGCCGAATGGCTGCTTGCCTTTCACGGCGGCATCTCGCACTGCCGCCATGCCCAGCATTTTGAGTTCGCTCAGGCTGGCCAGCGCAGGCGACTTCCATCGAGGGTCGAAGTAGCGCTTGTAGGCATACACATAATCTTCGGCAACGAGTTCGCGCCGCTTGCCCTTAAACGCGGCGTCGTCCTGGAAAAAAATTCCGGGTTGAACGCGCACTGTCCATACGCGGAAGTCGTCGGACACCTCCGGCATACCGGCGGCCGTGCAGGGCTTGAGCTTGAACGGGCGCGCCAGATGGTCGTAGCGGTAAAGCCCTTCGAACAAGTGCGCAGTGACAATGCGCGAGTAAAGGTCGCTCAACTGAGCCGGGTCGAAGCCAGTTTCCGAAACCTCGAACGGGTAGCGCAGGACTTTCTTTCCATTCTGCTCCGACGTTTGCGATGCCGCTGCAGTGGAGGCCAGTGGAATAGCGGCCAGCGCCTTCAGTGCTGATCGACGGCCGGCCCACGTCATGCGCTGCGTCCTCCTTTGAAGTCGTTATCGATATCGATGTACTTCCACATCGCGCGCATGAACGAATGGCGTCGATACCCGACCACCCATGGATGGAACACTGCCGTTTCAATGCGATGCCCGACGAACTTGTAAGGCGCATAAGCGACGAATAATTTCTTTGCTTGCAGAAAGAGAGCGTCACGCTCGGGCCCGTCAGGCAGCGTTCTCTGCAGCGTGTACAGCTTGTTATATGCCGGAAGGTTGAAGCGAGAGTGATTGGCCTGTCCGATGTTCTGGCTGTTGCCCAGCGCAAGAAACGTATCGCCGTCGGGTTGAGCCGCCACCCAGCCAACGCGCCACATCATCAGCTTGCCAGCGCGCGAGTTCTTCAGATTTTCCGGCCACTTCGCCGGCTTGAATGCGATCCTGACGCCGATTGCCGTCATGCTCTTGCGCCAGATTTCATCGCGTTGCCGTGAAAGCTGGTCGGGTTCGGTTGCCATCTCCAAAGTCATGGGCGCGCCATCCGGCAACTCGCGCCAACCGTCGCCGTCACGATCGACGTACCCGAAGGCATCGAGCAGGGCCTTGGAACGTGCCGGGCTGTACTCCCCCATCTCGCTCTTGAATTCGGGGTCGTAGCCAGAGGTCAGCGGCGATACCGGTGACTGCGATGGAATCGACTGGCCCTTGCGGACGAGTCGGATTTCGTTCGGCATGTCGTAAGCGAGGCCAATCGCGCGACGGAGAGCGACCTTGTCGGGCGTGTAGCCGCCGACGAGCGGATGTTCCATGTTGAACAACGCCATGTCGACACTGGCCCGGAAGTCACGGTCCATCTGGATGCCACGCTTCATCAGATTCGGGGCGAGCTTGCCGTTGGGCACTATGAGATTCGCCATATCGTAGGGAATCTCGTCGACCAGATCGTGCTCGGCGTTCAGGAACGCGAGCCAGCGCGGCTGATTTTCTTCGACGATATATACCTCGACGCGATCGACTAAAGGCAGCTTGCGGCCTTTCATCCGCGCGGCCGCTTGCGCGCCGTACTCATCCGTCGGCTGTTCGTCGTAGAAATCGTCTCGATAGCCCGGGTTTCTTTCCAACACGATGCGCGATGAGCGCCGCCAGTCGACCAGCCGATACGGTCCCGTGCCAACCGGATTCGCCATCATCTGCTTCTCGTCGTACATCTCGTCGACCTCGCGCGCCACTGCGCCAAGGAACGAACTGTTCGCAAGGTAGTGATGGAAGCGCGGCCCCGGCTCCGCCAATCTGATGCGCAGCGTGTAGCGGTCGAGCGCGCGCACGCCTTCGACCTCTCGGTCATAGTCGAACTTCGCACCTTTCACGGCTGCGACTCGAAGCTCGGACAGGCCGAGCACTTTCGAGTTTTCCAGCAACGTGACGTTTTGGCTCTTGAACTTTGGATTGTAAAAACGCTTGATCGAGTACACGTAATCCTGCGCAACCAGCTCGCGTTTTTGACCCTTGAACGCCGGATGATCCTGGAAGTAAATACCCGGACGTATGCGTACGGTGATGGTCGTGAAGTCGGACGAAACCTCAGGCATCGCTTCCGCGGTGTTCGGTACGACTTTTGCGGGGCGTGCAATGAAGTCGTACGCCAGAGGTGCATCAAAAATGTTGCCGATAATCGAGGCGGAGTAAAAATCGTTGACCTGAGCCGGGTCAAAGCCAGTCTCAGCCACGCGAAATGCATAACGCAAGACCTTGGGCCCACCGTTGGCTCTGACCCCTGAGCCGATGCTCGCCAGTGCTGGCAGAGCGAGCACTGATCGGGTAAACGCGCGCCGGCTTTTCGAAACTCGTTTCGTCATTTAAACGTGCTCCGTATCACACCGACTTGTGCTGGAAGCCGGCAACGGCATAATCCGCGCTTCCGCGCTTCCGAAGGCAGTTGGGTTGGCCGCATACATCTTACGCAGACTGTGGCAAATGGTCCCGACGCTGGCCGGGGTCATCCTGTTCGTATTCTTCCTATTCAAGTTCTTCGGCGGCGACCCGGCAGAGATTCTCGGCGGCCTGCTTGCGACCCCGGAGCAGATCGATGCGATACGCCAGCAGCTGGGCCTGAACGATCCCTGGTACGTGCAGCTGTGGATCTTCATCAAGTCAATCTTTACCTTCAACTGGGGCAACAGCTGGGCTACCGGCGAAGCGATCAGCAACATCTTTCGCACCCGGCTGCCGGCGACGTTGACGGTGATGATTCCGATTCTGATCCTCGACACCGTGCTCGGCATCGTCGCCGCAATGGCGGTGGCATACGTGCGCGGCTCGGTGACCGATCGGGCGATCATGGTGATTACGACCGTGATGCTGTCGATCTCGTTCCTTGTGTACATCATCGTCGGCCAGTGGCTGTTCGGGTTCTACCTTGGATGGTTCCCGGTGCAGGGATGGAGTGATAGTTTCTTTACCAATCTGACGTATTACGCGGTGCTGCCAGTGAGTCTGGCGGTTTTCGTTTCGCTGGCGCCGCAGACGCGGCTGTACCGCAGCTTCTTCCTCGACGAGATCAACCAGGACTACGTACGTACGGCGCGTGCCAAAGGCGTCAGCGAAAATCGCGTGCTGTTCACGCACGTGTTGCGCAACGCGATGATTCCGGTGCTGACCAACGTCGCGCTTCAACTCCCGGGCGTGTTCATCGGTTCGTTCCTGATCGAAGTGTTCTTCTCGATCCCAGGGTTGGGGCGTGAAATCCTGCTGGCGGTTAACCGTAGCGACTACCCGGTGATCCAGGCGGTGACGATCTATTTGGCGGTGTTGACGATGTTGATCAATCTGACCGCGGACATCCTGTACAAAGTGGTCGATCCGAGGGTCGTACTCAAATGATTCCCGCCGCGACGATCGAATCGATTCGCGTTCCGCCGGAGCCGACGCGATCACGTGGTGTTTGGGTTACTGCGTGGCGACGGCTCAAGAACGATCGGGTCGGCGTGGTGTCGCTGGTGGTCGTGGCGGCGTTTGCGCTGCTGGTGTTGCTGTCGTTTCTGGGCGTCGTCGCCGGCGACTGGCAGAAGGAAGTGGCCGTGCCCGATGCGCCGCCAACCTTCCTCGGCCCGCAAGCCGTGCAGACCGGTACCGATCCGCTGGCGAACGTGGTGTCGAAAGACGCGAAGCCGGTAGATCTGACCGACATCGATCCGCTCGCACCTAAGTACGAAGAGTGGAAAGCGCGCGCCGCCAAGATTCAGATTGCCGATCCACCGCGTGCCGACACGCTGCCATTCGGCGCCGATCGCCTTGGCCGCAGCGTGCTCGACAAGGCCATCAAGGGTGCCGAAGTATCGATCTTCGTGGGGTTGTTTGCAGCGCTGCTGGCCACTGTGATCGGCACGATCCTCGGCGCACTCTCGGGCTACATCGGCGGCAAGGTCGGCGACTTTCTCGAGTGGGTCTACAACGTCTTCACTTCGATTCCGGACATCTTGTTGATCTTTGCGTTCGCGGCCGTGCTCGGACGCGGAATCACGACGGTCATTTTGATTCTCGGGCTGGTCGGCTGGACCGGCATGTACCGGCTGGTGCGAGCGGAATACATCAAGCACCACAACCGCGAATACGTGCGGGCTGCGGAAGCCATTGGCACCAGCCATTTGTCGCGCATGTTCGTGCACATCCTGCCGAACGTCAGCCACGTCGTGCTGGTGCGGATGTCGCTCTACGTCGTCGGCTTCATCAAGGCCGAAGTGATTCTGTCGTTCCTCGGGCTTGGCGTGCCGGTCGATCAAGTCTCCTGGGGCACGATGCTGTCGGAGGCGCAGGCCGAGCTGGTGCTCGGACACTGGTGGCAATTGGTGGCGGCGACGATTTTCATGGCCACGTTCGTCACCGCATTTTCGCTGTTCACCGACGCACTACGTGACGCACTCGATCCGAAGCTGCGCTAGTTGAAATGAGCAATCTAGTTTCGGTCCGCGATCTGCACGTGTCCTTCCGTCTCGGTAAGCACAAGATCGCCGAAGCGGTGCGCGGCATCAGCTTCGACGTTCCGGAGAATTCAACCGTTGCGCTGGTCGGCGAATCCGGCTCCGGCAAGAGCGTCTCCGCAATGGCGATCGTTCAGCTGCTGCCGGAAAACGCGATCGTTGGCCCCACGAGTCGGATCGAGTTCGACGGTCGCAATGTTTTAACTGCATCGGATAGCGAGCTGCGCGCGATCCGTGGCAACGACATTTCGGTGGTGTTTCAGGAGCCGATGACGTCGCTGAATCCGGTGTTTACCGTCGGCTGGCAAATTGCCGAAGTTCTGAAGCTGCACACCGACCTGACAGGCCGCGCGCTGAACGATCGCATCATCCAGCTGCTGAGTGAAGTCGGCATTCCCGAACCGAAGGCGCGGGTCGATGCGTATCCGCACGAGCTGTCGGGCGGCCAGCAGCAGCGCGTGATGATCGCGATGGCGATCGCGTGCGAGCCGAAGTTGTTGATTGCCGATGAGCCGACCACTGCGCTCGATGTCACCGTGCAGCGGCAGATTCTCGAGTTGATCGCTCGATTACAGACAAGCCATCGGATGAGTGTGCTGTTTATCAGCCACGATCTCGCATTGGTTGGGGAGATCGCGGATCACGTGGTGGTCATGCGCGAAGGTACGGTCCGCGAGTCGGGTCCGGTAGACCAAATTTTCGGCGCCCCTCAGGACGCGTACACAAAGGCGTTGCTGATGTGCAGGCCACGGCTTGACGTCAAGCCAAGGCGTTTGCCTGTCATCGATGACTTCATGCGCAACAAGGATGGACCGCAGATCGTGCTGCAGTCGCGACAATCGCGACCGCAGGAAGGCACACCGCTGGTCGAAGCGAAGGGTTTGCGTAAGGAATACCGTCTGAAGACCGGCTTGTTCGAGCACAAGACGATCGAAGCCGTAAAGGAAGCGAGCTTCAATCTGTACCCGGGACGCACGCTCGGCGTCGTCGGCGAATCGGGTTCGGGCAAGACAACGGTCGGCATGATGTTGATGCGGCTGACGCCGGCGACCAAGGGGCAGGTGTTTTACAACGGTGTCGACCTGCTGACGCTGTCCGACCGCCAGATGATGGATTACCGGCGCAAGATCCAGATCATCTTTCAGAATCCGTACGCGAGTTTGAACCCCCGCTTTACCGTCGGCCAGATCCTGACCGAGCCGATGAAGATTCACGGCATTGGTGCGAGCGATCAGGAGCGCTTCTCGCTGGCGGTCGCGTTGGCGCGGCGTGTCGGTTTGGCCGACGATAGCGTGCATAAGTACCCGCACGAATTTTCAGGCGGCCAGCGCCAGCGCATCGCCATTGCGCGCTGTCTGTCGATGAAGCCCGATGTGCTGATCTGCGACGAGTCGGTATCCGCACTTGACGTTTCGGTGCAGGCGACCGTGCTGAATCTGCTGCTTGATCTGCAGGACGAGTTCGGCATGACGTACATCTTCATCAGTCACGATCTTGCAGTCGTCAAGTACATGGCCGACGACATGCTGGTGATGAACCAGGGCGCGATCGTCGAACGCGGCAATGCCGACGCGATTTACGCTGCACCCCAGAACGAGTACACGCAAAAACTTCTGAACGCGATTCCGCGCGGACATTCCGGACATAGCGGACTTGGCGCGAGTCATTCAGCGCACGTGACTCAAGCGACCTAGCTCCAGGTATGAGCGGCCGCAAGCTTGCCGACGCGCTCGGCCGCGTCATTGCACTGCGCGCCGAACTCGACAACGACGCACAGCACAAGAAGCGTTGGGCCGCCCTCAAGCAGTGGCAGATTGAGCGTCTGCGTACGACATACGCCGACCTGCTGGCTACTCCTCGTTTCAAAGAAGCGGCCGAATTTTTCCTCGAGGAGCTGTATGGCGCGAAGGACGTCGATCGGCGCGACACCGAAGCGCAAAAGGTCGCGCCCAAGCTAGCGAGAATGTTGCCGTCACGTGCGATCAGCGCCCTGTTGCTCGCGGTTCAGCTGGAAGAGATGGCGGAGCGGTTCGATATCGAAATGTCCCGCAATATCGACCTGCCGATCACGGCGAAGAGTTACGCAGAGGTATATCGCGCAACCGGCACCGAGGCCGAGCGAGTTACCCAGATCGAGCTTGCCGACAGAATCGGCAAGGCGCTGGAGAAACTTGCGAAAGTGCCGATGCTCTCCACGATGCTGCACATGATGAAGGCGCCCGCAGCGATGTGGGGACTATCGCACTTGCACCACTTTCTGGAGAGGGGGTTCGACGCATTCGTTGCGATGCGCGGTGCACACGAATTTTTGGAAAGAACCAATCGCCGTGAGCTGGCAATCAACAAGCGGCTGTTCGCAGGCGACCCTGACCCATTTCGCGCGGTCGACTAATTCGATACGCTTTCCCCGCTTCACTACCAGGGAGACGATATGAACAAGAAACTCTTCATCGCATGGCTGGTGATTTTCATCGCGTGGATGGCAGGCGACTTTCTGATCCACGGGCTTCTTCTCGATCCGGACTACAGGCAGCTCGCGAAGCTGTATCGGACCGAGGCGGAGCACGGGGCTTACTTCCCTTGGATGTTATTGGCGCACGTCCTTAGCGCTGGCGCATTTACTTGGATCTATGCGCGTGGTAAGGAAGCGCGCCCCTGGCTGGGACAGGGCGCACGTTTTGGATTAGCGGTGGCATTGCTTGCTCAGATCCCGGGTTACTTGATCTATTACGTAGTGCAGCCCTTGCCTGAGTCGTTGGTCGTCAAGCAAGTTGTCTTTAGTACGATCTTGATGATCGTGCTTGGGATCATCGTTGCATGGTTGTACCGAGAGCGCACCACGGCTTAGATGCTCTACCGTGGCACGCGCACCACGCGCGTGCCGGTCAATATGTCGTGCAGTAGACGCCGTCGGTGATCGATTACGGCCGGAATTAACAAGAGGGCAAAGCTGACGCCAACGGCGATCAGCGTCGAGCGGGCGCTCAGCTGTAACGCTGAGGCGATTGCCAGTCCAGGCAGCCAGAGATGCCAAGCGAGCACATAGCGCGCTATCGCACGACCACTGCGCGGCGGACGACCCTCGGAATCAATCACCTTGAGACGCCATGCCTTCAGAGCAAGTGTTTGGCCGGTGCGCGCCCAGCAGATGACAAAGTAGGCGCCGGCGGACACAAACAACGCGCCCTGCAGCAGGGCGCGCGGAGCCGGAGGTAACGGATACGACCAATGCATGGCCGCGAGCAGCGCGTAGCCGACGCCAAACAGGACAGCAAACACAAGAACCGCTTCGTAAGTCATGGCTGCAAGCCGCACAAATAGGCCGGCTGCGCGCAATGAGGGAGGGGGCCCGTGCTCGTTGATCACTCAACGAGTCTATCGCTCGCTATTTTGTGGGAGCGGGCGGTGTGGCCGCAGGGGTCTGCGGCGCAGGAGCCGGTGCGGCCGCAGGAGTCTGCGGTGCGGGACTCTGCGCTGCTTTCTTGGCTGCTTGTTCAGTGAGTGCGCGTTTCTTGTCATCCGGCAGCGCCTGATAACGCTGCAACTTCTCCTGCCTCTGATCGGCAGGAAGCTCGTAGGCCTGGCGAAAGTTCTCGCGCGCGGTCTTGCGTTGCTCCGGCGTGAGGCGCGCGTACTCGCCCATGCGTTCGTGCATGCGCTTTTGCGCGTCGGGTGTAAGTCGCGGAAATCCTCCCGCCACTTCAAGCCATTTTTTCTTGCGGTCGGCTTCGAGCGTTTCCCACATGCCAGAGAGCGGCGCGAGCGCCTCTCGCTGCGCCGAGGTGAGCTCGCTCCAGCTAGGCCGTGAAGGTTGTGGAGTCCGGGTGGTTTTGGCCGTGGGTGCCGCAGGAGAAGCTGTCTGTGCGACGACCGCGCTGGTGCTAGCCGTGATGAAGGCGGCGGTGAGAATGAAGAGTAAAGACTTGAAGTGCAAGAGGTGTCGCCTACAGATCTTCCGTTTCACCGCGCAACAGTAGGCCAAACCCCTTGTCGGCGTACGCGCCGATCGGCGTTTCATCCATCAGCACCGCAAAATCCATGGCGGCCAGATCCGAAATGCGTTCCGGCACCTGCTGTTGCTGCCACTGGTAGATGCCGATGAAGCCAATAACCAGGGCCAACGCCGGCGCCGCCATCCCCAAACTTCCGAACCAACCCATGCGCGAGCCGCCGGACGAGCCCCCGGCCGTCTGTAGCGCCGGACTCCAGGCGGGCGCGGTGGCCGGCTCACGATGGCGTGCCAGCGCCGCGGCCCGGGCCTGCTCCAGCCGATAGGTCGTCTTGTAATCCAGCCCCGTCGTGGCCTCGTTAAGCGCCTGGCGGATCTGATACCCGAACTCTTTCTCGTTCATAGCTGTATTCCCCGTGCTTTCAAGGCCTTCGCCAGCGCGTGCGTGGCGCGCGAACAGTGGGTCTTGACGCTGCCCTGCGAGCATCCCATCACTGCGGCGGTCTCCGCCACGTCCATATCTTCCCAGTAACGCATCAAAAATGCCTCTCGTTGACGGGCTGGTAACTTGGCCACTTCTTCTTCGATGATGGCCACCACCTGCGACCGTTCGACCTGGTCCTGTGCGCTCTCGGCAGCCGGGGAGCCCGCCATCGCCTCCAGCGTCTCCAGCGGGTCAGTATTGTCGTCCTCATGGCCGGGCGACAATGCCGAAAAGAGGGTTATCCAGGTCGACCGAACCTTCTGGCGCCGAAAAAAGTCGTAGGTCGCGTTTTGCAGGATGCGGGTGAAGAGCAGCGGCAACTCGGTCGCCGGTCGGTCGCCGTACTTTTCCGAAAGCTTCATCATCGCGTCCTGGACGATGTCCAGCGCGGCGTCGGAATCGCGCACGGCGAATTGCGCCTGCTTGAACGCCCGGCGCTCGACACCGGCCAGGAAGTCGGAGAGCTCTTGACGGGTCGCCACTAAGCGGCCCTAGCGTCTGGGTTGGTCGCCACGATCCATTTGCACAATCTGCTGCGCTCCCGTATCTTCTCGCGCTCTTGTAAGAAAACAACAAGATAGCTTATCGATTACAGCTTATCCGCTTATCGAGAATAAGTAAGCGCAGGGCGCCGCCGCACCACCCGCCACAAGCGGGCAATGGAACGGCAACCAATCAATTTCCTGTGGACTTTGAGAGGGTTTGAAAATGGAATTAAGCGGCGCTGAGATCGTCGTTCGGTGTTTGCAGGATGAAGGAGTCAAGCACGTCTTCGGTTATCCGGGCGGCGCGGTCCTTTTCATCTACGACGAAATCTTCAAGCAGGACAAGTTTCAGCACATTCTGGTTCGACACGAGCAGGCCGCCGTGCACGCGGCCGACGCCTATTCGCGCTCGAGCAATCGGACCGGTGTTGCACTGGTGACCAGCGGTCCCGGAGTCACCAATGCAGTGACTGGGATCGCCACCGCGTACATGGATTCGATCCCGATCGTGGTCCTGACGGGCCAGGTGCCCACGCACGCGATTGGGCTCGATGCGTTCCAGGAATGCGATACGGTCGGCATCACCCGCCCGTGCGTCAAGCACAACTTTCTGGTTAAAGACGTGCGCGAACTCGCCGGTGCGATCAAGAAGGCGTTTTACATTGCGCAAAGCGGGCGACCGGGCCCGGTGCTGGTCGACATTCCGAAGGATGTGACGGTCGCGCGCTGCGAGTACGAATATCCGCGCGAAGTCTCGATGCGCTCGTACAAGCCGGCATCCAAGGGGCATTCGGGTCAGATCAAGAAGGCGGTTCAGCTGCTGCTCGGTGCGGAGCGACCGATGGTCTACACCGGCGGCGGGGTGATATTGGCGAACGCATCCGAGCTGCTGAACCGCTTCGTCAATTTGCTGGGTTTTCCCTGTACCAATACGCTGATGGGGCTGGGCGCCTTCGAGGCGAGCAACGAGAAATTCGTCGGCATGCCCGGCATGCACGGAACGTACGAAGCCAACATGGCGATGCAGCACTGTGACGTGCTGATTGCCATTGGTGCGCGCTTCGACGACCGCGTGATCGGCAATCCCAAACATTTCTCGACCAACCCGCGCAAGATCATTCACATCGACGTCGATCCGTCGTCGATTTCGAAGCGCGTCAAGGTCGACATTCCGATCGTCGGCGATGTGCGTGAAGTGCTGATCGAGCTGCTGGCTCAGCTTGAAGCGACGGCAACGCGGCCCGATCCCGCCAAGCTGGCTGCGTGGTGGAAGCAGATCAACGAGTGGCGCAAGAAAGACTGCCTGCGGTACGAGAAAAATGGGACAGCGATCAAGCCACAGCACGTGTTGGAGAAGCTGTGGGAAGTCACCGGCGGCGACGCGTTCGTTACCTCGGACGTAGGTCAGCACCAGATGTGGGCCGCGCAGTATTACCGGTTCGACAAGCCGCGGCGCTGGATTAACTCCGGCGGGCTCGGCACGATGGGAGTCGGCCTGCCGTACGCGATGGGGGTGCAGATGGCGAACCCCGGCGCCGAGGTCGCGGTGATCACCGGCGAAGGGTCGATCCAGATGTGCATTCAGGAGCTATCGACCTGTAAGCAGTACCGGCTGACGCCGAAGATCATCAACCTGAACAATCGTTACCTCGGCATGGTGCGGCAGTGGCAGCAGATCGACTACGGCGGCCGCTACGCGGAGTCTTATGTCGATGCGTTGCCCGACTTCGTCAAGCTGGCTGAGGCCTATGGCCATGTCGGATTCCAGATCGACAAGCCGGCCGATGTCGAGCCGGTGCTAAAGGAAGCGTTTGGCAAGTACAAAGACCGGCTGGTGTTTCTCGACTTCATCACCGATCAGAAGGAAAACGTCTGGCCGATGGTGAAGGCAGGCAAGGGACTGACCGAGATGCTGCTTGGATCGGAAGATCTATGAAGACCCACATCATCTTCTGTGTTGCTGGAAAACGAGCCCGGCGCGCTTGTCACGTGTGGTGGGACTGTTCTCCGCGCGCGGTTACAACATCGAGACCTTGACGGTCGCACCGACCGAGGACGCATCGTTGTCACGTATGACAATCGTCAGCGTCGGCTCGGATGATGTGATCGAGCAGATCACGAAGCACCTGAATCGGCTGATCGAAGTCGTCAAAGTGGTCGATCTGACCGAAGGCGATTACATCGAACGCGAACTGATGTTGATCAAGCTGCGTGCGGTCGGCAAGGAGCGCGATGAGATCAAGCGGATGGCCGATATTTTTCGCGGCCGCATCATCGACGTCACCGAACGCAGTTATACGATTGAGTTGACGGGCAACGGCGCCAAGCTCGACGCATTTATCAAGGCGGTCGATCGGACGGCCATTCTCGAAACGGTACGCACGGGTGGTTCCGGAGTCGGTCGTGGCGAAAGAATTTTGAGGGTCTAGGGGGAGCAATGAAGATTTACTACGACAAAGACGCTGATCTGTCGCTGGTCAAGGGCAAACACGTCGCGATCATCGGCTACGGTTCGCAGGGCCATGCGCATGCGCAGAATCTGACGGATTCGGGCGTGAAGGTGACGATCGGCTTGCGAAGCGGCGGCGTGTCATGGAAAAAGGCGGAAGGCGCAGGCCTCAAAGTGAAGGAGGTCGCGGAAGCCGTGAAGGGCGCGGACATCGTCATGATTCTGCTGCCAGACGAAAATCATGCGCAGGTTTACAGCGAATCGATCGCAGCCAACATGAAGCAAGGCGCTGCGCTCGCCTTTGCGCATGGCTTCAACATCCATTACGGTCAGATTCAGCCGCGCCCTGATCTCGACGTCATCATGATCGCGCCCAAGGCGCCGGGCCATACGGTGCGCTCGACCTACAAGCAGGGCGGGGGAGTGCCGTGCCTGATTGCAATGCATAAAGACGTTTCGGGTATGGCGCGCGATCTGGCGCTGTCGTACGCGTGCGCGATCGGCGGTGGCAAGGCCGGCATCATCGAAACCAACTTTCGTGAAGAGACCGAGACCGATCTGTTCGGCGAGCAGACCGTGCTGTGCGGCGGCGTGGTTGAGCTGATAAAGGCCGGCTATGAAACGCTGATCGATGCGGGCTACGCGCCAGAGATGGCGTACTTCGAGTGCTTGCACGAGGTGAAGTTGATCGTTGATCTGATCTACGAGGGCGGCATCGCCAACATGAACTACTCGATCTCCAACAATGCGGAGTACGGCGAGTACGTGACCGGGCCCAAAATCGTCACGGCGGAAACCAGGAAGGCAATGCGCGAGGCGCTCGAACGTATTCAGACCGGCGAATACGCACGTGACTTCATCCTCGAGAACCGCGCGGGCGCGCCGACGCTGGCCGCGAGACGCCGGCTGACAGCCGAGCACCCGATCGAGCAGATCGGCGAGAAGCTGCGCAGCATGATGCCGTGGATCAAGGCGAACCGGCTGGTCGATCAGGCCAAGAACTGAGAGGTGCCCGATGAGACGAGTTCTTGCCATTGTTGTGCTGTCGGTGGCAGCGTCGGCAATTGCGCAGCAGCCATCGCTGCCGCTTCCGCCCGCGGGCACACTCGTTCTGATGACCGGTGCGGCCGAGGTCGAGTTGGCGAACGATGAGGCGGTTGCGAGCTTTTTCTATGAAGCACAGGACGCCGATCTCACTCGCGCGCAGTCGACGGTCAACCAACGCGTCAGCGATGGAACCGCAGCACTGAAGCGCGCCGACCCGAAAGCTCAGATTGAAACCTCCGGCTACAGCAGCTATCCGGTGTACTCCAGCGGCAGCAATCGCACGATCACCGGCTGGCGGGTGCGTCAAGGTTTGACGGTGCGCACCGAAAATCTTGCCGTGCTGCCGAAGACAGTCGCGGCCGCGCAGCCTTTGCTTGCGTTAGGCGGCGTCGATTTCAGGCTTTCGAAAGCGGCGCGCGATAAGGTTGAAGCGCAATTGATCCAGCTCGCGATCGCCAACTTGAACTCTCGCTTCGCTGCCGCAGGGCAGTCGATGGGCGTTCCGTCGAATCGTATTCGTGTCGAAGAGATCAACTTTGGCGTGCGTGAAGCGGCTCCCCAGCAGCCGATGATGATGCGGTCGGCGATGCAGTCTTCAGACGCCGTGACGCCACCGACCTTCGAATCCGGGCGCTCAATTGAGCGGCTGAGCGTCACTGGAAAGGCGCGATTCTTGCCGTAAGGTTCTTGTCGTAACCGGGCTTCCGATACCATCAGCCTCCTGATGTTCGAGAGAGCAGTGTTGAATTATCCGCATCCCATTCTTGCGCGCGAGGGCTGGCCATACATCACCGGCGCCGTCGTTGTCGCCACTCTTGTCGCTGTTTTCATCGGCGTTGCGTGGTCGCTGCCGGTGTGGCTGATTGCGATCTTCATCATCCAGTTTTTTCGCGATCCACCGCGTGCGATTCCGTCGGATCCAAACGTCGTTTTGTCGCCTGCCGACGGCCGTATCGTTCGCGTCCAGAAAACGGTCGATCCCTACACGCAGGCCGATGCTTTGCTGGTCAGTGTCTTCATGAACGTGTTCAACGTTCATAGCAACCGCTCTCCGGTCGACGGCATGGTTGAGCGTATCGACTATCAAGCCGGAACCTTCGTCAATGCTGATCTCGACAAGGCATCGACCGAGAATGAACGCAATGCGCTGGTGATCAAGCTGCCGCAGGGTCAGCGCATTTCCGTCGTTCAAGTTGCGGGGTTGATCGCGCGCAGAATCCTGTGTTACGCGAAAGCCGGCGACAAGCTGGTGCGCGGACAGCGCTACGGCTTCATTCGGTTCGGGTCGAGAGTCGATGTCTACCTGCCGCTGTCGGTACACTCCGAAAGTTGCGGTCGGCGACAAGGTCTACGCCACCTCCACGGTGATCGCCGCATTCTGATGCGCTTCCGCCGCCGCAAACCGCGCCCGTTCGGCTTGCAGGCTTCGCCGATTCTTGACGAAGTGCCGCTCGTTGCGCGCCGGCGGCGTGGCATCTACCTGCTGCCGAACTTGTTCACGCTGGGCAATTTGTTTGCAGGGTTCTTTGCGATCGTGCAGGCGATGAATCAACGGTTCGAGCTCGCGGCGATCGCTATTTTTGCCGCGCTGGTGCTTGACGGCATGGATGGACGTGTAGCGCGTCTCACCAATACTCAAAGCGCATTCGGTGAACAGTTCGACTCGCTGGCGGACATGACGTCGTTCGGCGTTGCACCGGCCTTGGTGATGTACGAATGGGCGCTGCAGGATCTCGGTCGCTGGGGGTGGGCCGGCGCATTTGTGTATTGCGCCGGTGCGGCTTTGCGGCTGGCGCGTTTTAACGCGAACCTCGGCGCCGTCGACAAGCGATTCTTTCAGGGACTGCCGAGTCCCTCCGCGGCCGCATTGATTGCGGGGTTTGTCTGGCTCGCGGTAGACAACAAGTTTCCGATTCGTGAGGCGTGGTTGCCTTGGGCGGCGTTCTTCCTGACCGTGTATGCGGGCTTCACGATGGTGTCGAGCGCGCCGTTTTACAGCGGCAAGAGTTTTCAGTTGGGCCGCAGCGTTCCGTTCTGGGTTCTGGTGGTTGCCATCGCATTGATCTTCTTCGTGTCATCCGATCCGCCCATCGTGCTGTTCACCCTGTTCTGTTGTTACGCCTTTTCGGGGTACGTATATCTGGCGTGGCGCTGGTACAAACACCAGCCGAACCCAGTCAAGCCCGTGCCCGTAGCCAAGGTCGCGCCCACGCCTCCGGATGTGCCAAGCAAGTCGAAATAACAAACACGGTTGTTGATCGGCAGCTTTGAGCTTAGACTCGGCACCGATGAGTCGCCTCATTGTTCCTGCCGCTCGAATCCCGACCGCGCTCGGCTTGCTGCCCGCGCTGCTACTGCGCCCCGCGCGCAGATAACTCCCTCCCCACAATTTGTGCACTACCCCGCCTGAGCCGCGAGCCGGGCGAGGAAAACCACGACAGTTTTTTGCTGGAGCCTCCGATGACCGACCGTTTGATCATTTTCGATACCACCCTGCGCGATGGCGAACAAAGCCCCGGCGCGTCGATGACCCGCGAAGAAAAGTTGCGCATCGCGCGGCAGCTAGAGCGTCTACGGGTCGACGTGATTGAGGCCGGGTTTGCAGCGTCTTCAAACGGCGACTTTGACGCGGTGAAGTCGATCGCCAATGCAATCAAGGACTCGACCGTCTGTTCACTGGCACGTGCCAACGACCGCGATATCAGCCGTGCGGCAGAAGCACTGGAAGGTGCAAAGTCGAAGCGCATTCATACCTTTATCGCGACCTCGGCGCTGCACATGGAAAAGAAGCTACGCATGTCGCCGGAGCAGGTATACGAGCAAGCGAAGCTCTCGGTGCGCTTCGCGCGTCAATTCACCGATGACGTCGAGTTCTCGCCCGAAGACGGCTATCGCTCCGAGCCGGACTTCCTATGCCGCGTGCTGGAAGCAGCGATCGCCGAAGGCGCGACCACGATCAATATTCCAGATACGGTCGGCTACGGCGTTCCGGAGTTATACGGCCAGTTCCTCCGCATGCTGCGCGAGCGTGTGCCGAATTCGGACAAGGCAATCTGGAGCGTGCATTGCCATAACGATCTGGGCATGGCGGTCGCCAACTCGCTCGCGGGTGTGATGATCGGCGGTGCGCGTCAGGTCGAATGCACGATCAATGGCCTTGGCGAGCGCGCCGGCAATTGTTCGCTCGAAGAAGTCGTGATGGCGGTCAGAACACGGCGCGACTTCTTCAACCTGGACGTCGGTGTTGACACGACGCAGATCGTGCCGGTGTCAAAACTGGTGGCAGGCATTACCGGATTCGCCGTGCAGCCGAACAAGGCGATAGTCGGTGCGAATGCGTTCGCGCATGCCTCCGGTATTCACCAGGACGGCGTGCTCAAGGCACGCGATACGTACGAGATCATGCGCGCCGAGGATGTTGGCTGGGCAGCGAACAAGATCGTGCTGGGCAAGTTGTCAGGCCGAAACGCGTTCAAGCAACGCGTCAATGAGCTCGCAATCCCGCTTGAGAGCGAAGCGGACCTGAACGTAGCTTTTGCCGCGTTCAAGGAGCTCGCCGACCGCAAGTCCGAGATCTTCGACGAAGACATTCAGGCGCTGTTCTCGGACGAAGCAGTGACACCGCACGACGAGCACTTCAAGTTGATCTCGATGATGCAGAAATCGGAAACGGGAGCACGACCGCATGCCAAAGATCGTTTTCTCGATTGGCGCAGAGCGAGTCTCGGCCGAGTCCGATGGCAACGGCCCGGTGGATGCGTCGCTAAAGGCGATCGAGAGCCGGGTCAAGAGCGGCTGCGAGCTGTTGCTGTATTCGGTCAATGCGATCACGACGGGTACCGAAGCGCAGGGTGAAGTGACCGTGCGGCTCGCGCGAGCCGGCCGCATCGTCAATGGCACCGGCGCCGACCCCGACATCATTGCGGCATCGGCAAAGGCTTATCTGAATGCGCTGAACAAGCTGTACATGACGGGCGAACGGCTTAACCCGCAGACTTCGCTCGCTGCATAACGACCGGGAGCGGTCGTTGAAGCGCGTGTGGGCAGCGGTTGTATTTGGGCTACTCGGCGCCGGGGCCGCTGCGCAAGGTTTACCGCCGGGGCCGCCCGACTTCGCCTCGCGATGGTCGAGGCGTTTTCGGGGCCGTTTGCAAATGCCGGTGACGCGGTCGCGCGCAACCTGCTGTTCGCGATCGAGCGCATCAATGCTCGCGGCGGGATCACGCTTGACGGCGGCGCGCGCACGCTACAGCTCGAAACGTTCGATTCGAAGGGTCAGGTCGAAGAAGCGTTGACGATGCTTCGGCGTGCGACCGACGCTGGCATCCGGTTCGTACTGCAGGGCAATTCTTCGGCCGTTGCCTCGGCATTGATCGATGCGGTCAACAAGCACAACGAGCGCGTCCCGGCCGAGCGTGTGCTGTTTCTGAACTACTCGGCGGTCGACCCCGCTCTGACCAACGAGCGCTGCAGCCCGTGGCACTTCCGTTTTGATGCACACGTCGAGATGCGAATGGCGGCGCTGGTCGAGGCGCTCGCCTCCGACGCCGCCGTATCCAAGGTCTATCTGCTGAATCAGGATTACAGCTTTGGCCAGCAGGTGGCTTCGAACGCGCGCGCGATGCTCGCCCAGCGGGCGAGGCGGGTCAGCGTCGTCGGCGATGAGCTGCATCCGGTCGGCAAGGTTCGCGACTTCTCGCCGTATGTGGCAAAGATCAAGGACAGTGGCGCCGATACGGTCATCACGGGAAACTGGGGCAACGACCTGACACTGCTGGTGCGAGCAGCGCGCGAGGCTGGGCTAGCGACGAGTTTCTACACGTTCTATGGCAACGGGCTCGGCGCGCCGGCGATGCTTGGCGACGCCGGAATCGGACGCGTACATGCGGTTGCTGAATGGCATCCGAACGCAGAGCCGGCGTCGATGGAGCGCGTTTATCAGGAATTCCGTCATCGGTTTCCCGATGCGCGTGACGATTTTTTCCAGGCACGCACAATCCTAATGATCGAAATGCTGGCGCGTGCAATCGAGGCGGCGGGAACGGACGACGCGCTGGCAGTTGCGCGTGCACTATCCGGGATGACGTTTTCTGCCGCGCAAGGCAATCCACTGGGTGAAGTGACCATGCGGAAGGCTGACCATCAGCTAATCGGCCCATTGGTGGTATCAGTGATGGACAAACAGGGTGCGCCGACGGTGCGCTACGACGTCGAAGGAAGCGGCTACGGTTTCCGCTCGCAACTGACCGTCACGTCCGCGCAAAACGAGCGTCCCACCCGCTGCTTGATGGCGTGGCCGTCGCGATAGTTGAATTCCTCCTAACGCAGCGGCCGACGCATCGCGCCGCCGACGTCCAGACCGGGCAATTCCGCCCAACCCTCGCGGCGGCTACCGCGGCTAGCCTGCGTATCGCACTGCGCTATAATCGCGCGCTTTTCACGGCACGGCCATCCTTCCGTGTCCGCGAGTCGCAGTACTAACAGAGTTAACGCCAGCGTTAACGCGAAAGGGACGCCATGTCAGTTGCAGATATCAACAAGTCGGAAATCGTCGCCAAATATCAGCGCGCCCAAGCCGATACCGGATCGCCTGAAGTGCAAATCGCGCTGTTGACCGCGCGGATCAACGAGTTGACCGATCACTTCAAGGCGCATGTCAAGGATCATCACTCACGCCGCGGTCTGTTGAAAATGGTCAGCCGGCGCCGCAAATTGCTCGACTATTTGAAAGGCAAGAACCCCGATTCCTACAAGGGGCTAATCGATAGCCTCGGACTGCGCAAGTAGTGTCCGATACGAAACACCCAAGCCCGCGCGGAACGGTCCGCGCGGGCTTTTTGCGTTCTGTCGGTGCGTTCGTACGCAGCGAATGACAAGAACGCGGCGAATGACAAAGGAATGACTATGTTTGAGAAAGTGACGAAAAGTTTTTCGTACGGCGCACACACGGTGACGCTGGAAACAGGAGAGATCGCAAGGCAATCAGATGGCGCAGTGCTGTGCTCGATTGGCGATACGGTCGTGTTGGCGACCGTGGTGGCACGGAAAGAAGCAAAGCCCGGCCAAGACTTTTTCCCCCTGACGGTCGACTATGTCGAGAAAACCTATGCGGCGGGCCGCATTCCGGGCGGGTTTTTCAAGCGCGAAGGCAGGCCGTCGGAAAAAGAAACGCTGACATCGCGACTGATCGACCGTCCACTGCGTCCGCTCTTTCCGGATGGTTTTTATAACGAAGTGCAGGTGGTCATCCACGTGCTGTCGGTCGATGCGGAGATCGATTCGGACATCCCTGCGCTGATAGGCGCTTCAGCGGCGGTGTCGCTGGCCGGCATTCCGTTCAAGGGCCCGATCGGTGCTGCGCGCGTCGGTTACGTCGACGGCCAGTATGTGATCAACCCGACCGCTACGCAGCTGAAGACATCGCAGATGAATCTGGTGGTGGCAGGCACCGAGCGTGCGGTGTTGATGGTGGAGTCGGAAGCCGACCAACTGCCCGAGGATGTCATGCTGGGTGGCGTGATGCACGGCCACCAGCAGATGCAGGCGGTCATTAACGCAATTCACGATCTGGTGCGCGATGCCGGCAAACCCGCGTGGGAGTGGCAGCCTGCGCCGAAGAATGAATCGCTGATGGCGTCATTGGTGCAAAGCGCGGGCACGGCGCTGCGCGAGGCGTATCAGATGCGCAGCAAGCAGACGCGTCAGAATCGTATCAAGGAGATCTATGCATCGGCGATAAGCGCAGCTGGTGCCGAAGTCGACGGCAACGAAGTCGCCAGCATTCTGTTCGACCTCGAAGCGAAGATCGTTCGCAGTCAGATCCTGGATGGCGAGCCCCGCATCGACGGGCGCGACACGCGCACCGTGCGCCCAATCGAAATTCGGCTTGGCGTTCTGCCTCGCACGCACGGCTCGGCGTTGTTCACCCGTGGCGAAACGCAGGCGCTTGTGATCGCAACGCTGGGCACCAAGCAGGACGAACAGATCATCGACGCGCTGCAAGGCGAGTATCGCGAGCGTTTCATGCTCCACTACAACATGCCGCCGTTTGCGACGGGCGAGACCGGCCGTGTTGGTGCGCCGAAGCGGCGTGAGGTCGGTCACGGCCGCCTCGCAAAGCGCGCACTGCTTGCGTGCTTGCCGTCGTACGAAGATTTTCAATACTCGCTGCGTGTCGTCGCCGAAATCACCGAATCCAACGGTTCATCGTCAATGGCTTCGGTGTGCGGCGGCTGCCTCGCACTGATGGACGCCGGCGTGCCGATGAAGGCGCATGTGGCCGGCGTCGCGATGGGGCTGATCAAGGAAGGCAACAAGTTTGCCGTGCTAACCGACATCCTCGGCGACGAAGATCATCTGGGCGACATGGACTTCAAGGTCGCGGGTACCGCGACGGGCGTCACCGCGCTGCAGATGGACATCAAGATCGAAGGCATCACGCGCGAGATCATGCAGGTCGCGCTGGCGCAGGCGAAAGAAGCGCGGATGCATATTCTGCAGAAGATGCAGGACGCGATCGGCGCCTCGCGCGGAGAATTGTCCGCGTTTGCGCCGCGCATGATCAAGATGAAGATCAATCCCGAAAAAATTCGCGACGTGATTGGCAAGGGGGGTGCGGTTATTCGCGCGTTGACCGAAGAAACCGGCACGCAGATCGACATCGAGGACGATGGCACCATCATCATTGCCAGCGTCGATCAGGACAAAGGCCGTGAAGCGCAGCGCCGTATCGCCGAGCTGACAGCGGAAGTCGAGGTCGGCAAGGTGTACGACGGTACCGTGCTGCGGCTGCTGGACTTCGGTGCGATCGTGCAGATCTTGCCAGGCAAGGATGGCTTGCTGCACATCTCGCAGATTGCCAACGAGCGCGTCAACGCCGTGGCTGACTATCTGAAAGAGGGCCAGGCGGTCAAGGTCAAGGTGATTGAAGCCGATGAAAAGGGACGCGTGCGGCTGTCGATGAAGGCTGTTGGCGGCGACGCCCCCGCTGCAGCTCAGCAAGCGCAGCAGCAGTAGTCCTGTCGAAGAATCCTGGGCGCCTCTGATGGCGCCTTGGTTTTTATGAACCGCTTCGCGACCCGCACACTGGTACTGCTTGCCGCTGCTGCCTGGATACCCACGCTGCAGGCGCAGGTTCCTATGCCCACCGAATCCGCCGATCCGTATCTGTGGCTTGAAGAAGTCGATGGGGCGCGCGCTCTCGACTTCGCGCGCGCTGCGAGCACGCGCACGTTAACTGAGCTGAAGGATCGACCGGACTTTTCGCAGATTCGCGATGAGGTCCGTGAAGTGCTGGACTCACGCGAGCGGATTGCACAGGTCGCCGGGCATGGTGACCACCTTTACAACTTCTGGCAAGACCGTGCGAACCCACGCGGACTCTGGCGCCGTACGACGTGGGCTGAATATCGAAAGCCGCAGCCGACGTGGGAAACGGTGCTCGACGTTGATGCATTGGCGCGCGACGAAAAGGAAAACTGGGTTTGGAAAAATGCGCAATGCCTGCCGCCGCGCGGTGACAGGTGCTTGATTAGTCTGTCGCGCGGTGGTGGCGATGCGATCGTGGTACGCGAGTTCGATCTTGCCAAGCGGCAATTCGTCGCTGACGGATTCTTGCTGCCAGAAGCGAAGTCAGAGGTGGAGTGGCGCGACCGCGACACGATTTACGTCGGCACCGACTTCGGTCCGGGCAGCCTGACCGATAGCGGCTATCCGCGCATCGTCAAACGCTGGAGCCGCGGCACGCCACTCGCGCAAGCTGCGACCGTGTTCGAAGGGCAGCGTACCGATGTAGGTGTCGGCGCGTGGGTTGACCATGACGTTCGTGCTGGCGCGACCCGAATCACCGAGGGCATCCGCCGTTCGATTGCCTTCTACAACGACGAGACTTTTGTGCTGCGTGATGGAGTCGCGACACGGGTCGCGGTGCCAAACGACGCAGCGGCTCAGATTGTCGGCCCTTGGCTCATCGTGCGGCTGCGATCCGCGTGGAACGTCGGTGGCAAGTTGTTCGCAGCTGGTGCACTGATCGCGGCCAATGCAAAGGAGTTTCTTGGCGGTGGGGCCACATTTGAAGTGCTGTTCGAGCCCACTCCGAATACCGCTCTGCAAAACTGGGCGAGTACCCGCAACACGATCGTGCTTGACGTGCTCGATAACGTTCGCAGCAGCATATGGATCATGACCCCCACGGCCGGCGGCTGGCGCCGCCAGGAAATTGCGCTGCCATCGCTGGGAGCAGCTAGCACGCGGCCAGTTGATCGATACACGTCGGATCAGGTCTTCGTCACCTATCAGGATTTCCTAATGCCACCGACGCTGTTCGTCGGGGTTGCTGGCGAGCCGGTCGAGAAGCTGAAATCGATGCCTGCATTTTTCGATGCATCGCGAATGACGGTGCAGCAGCTCGAGGCGAAATCAACCGACGGGACTCGCGTGCCGTACTTTGTCATTGGTGCGAGCGGAGTGAAGAATGCTCCGACCATGTTGTACGGCTACGGCGGTTTCGAAATCGCGATGGAACCGTTCTACAGCGGCGCCCTTGGGCGCGGATGGCTTGCGCGCGGGGGCGTGCTGGTGATCGCGAACATTCGAGGTGGCGGCGAGTTCGGGCCGCCATGGCATCAGGCGGCCTTGAAGGAAAAGCGTCAGAACTCGTTCGACGATTTCATTGCGATTGCCCAGGATCTTGTTCGGCGTGGCATCGCACAGCCGAAGCAGATCGGCATTCGTGGCGGCAGCAATGGTGGATTGTTGGTCGGTGCCGCGTTGACTCAGCGCCCCGAGCTGTTCGGCGCCGCGGTGGCGCAGGTCCCGCTGCTCGATATGAAGCGCTACAACAAGTTGTTGGCGGGCGCGAGCTGGATGGCCGAGTACGGCGATCCCGACGTTCCGGAACAGTGGTCGTACATCGCCAAGTATTCGCCGTATCAGAACGTGCGCAAAGCGATGCGTTATCCGCCGACTCTGTTCGTGACGTCGACGCGCGACGATCGCGTGCACCCCGCGCATGCTCGCAAGATGTACGCGCGCATGCAGGAACAGGGCCACGATGTCTGGTACTACGAAAACATTGAAGGAGGTCACGGCGCGGCGGCGAACAACGAGCAGCGTGCGTTGATGGCAGCGATCGAATATACGTTTTTGTGGAAAAACCTCGGAGGTAAGCCGTGAGCGCAGCCTCGATGCGAGCGATCGAGATCTCGCAGCCCGGTGGACCCGAGGTGTTGCGGTTAACCGAGCGGCCGGTGCCGCAGCCCGGCGCGGGCGAAGTGCTGATCAAGGTTCAGGCGGCGGGCGTAAATCGTCCTGATGTCCTGCAGCGCAAAGGCGCCTACGCGCCGCCCGCCGGAGCATCCGATCTGCCGGGATTGGAAGTATCCGGAACGATCGAAAGTGGTGACGTCAAGGATTCCGGTTTCAGGATTGGCGATGAAGTGTGCGCGCTGGTTGCAGGCGGCGGTTACTCAGAGTTCTGCGTCGCACCGGTTGCGCAATGCTTGCCGAAGCCGCGCACGCTGTCATTCGACTGAGGCGGCTGGGCTGCCTGAGACGTATTTCACGGTTTGGAGCAACGTGTTCGATCGCGCGCGACTGGCGCCCGGAGAATCGTTGCTGGTGCAGGGCGGCTCGAGCGGAATCGGCGTTGCTGCGATTCAGTTGGCAGCGGCTCTCGGCAACACCGTTTATGCGACGGCAGGCAGCGACCAAAAGTGCCAAGCTTGCGTCGAGCTCGGTGCGAAGCGCGCGATCAACTATCGAACCGAAGATTTCGTCGAAGTGCTGAAAGAGGAGACGGGTGGCCGTGGCGTCGATGTGATTCTCGACATGGTCGCGGGCGACTATCTGCCGCGCGAAGTCCAGTCGCTGGCCGATGACGGCCGGTTGGTCTTTATCGCGTTGCTCGGCGGCTCCAAAGCGCAGCTCGATTTGAACGCAGTTCTGCGCCGCCGACTGACGATTACCGGGTCGACGTTGCGGCCGCGCTCGGTTGCATTCAAAGCTGCGATCGCGAAACGGCTGCGCGAAGTTGTGTGGCCGCTGATTGAATCCGGACGCATCAAGCCGGTGTTGTTTCGTACCTTTCCACTGGCCCAGGCGCCTGACGCCCACCGATTGATGGAAACGAGCCAGCACGTCGGCAAGATCGTGCTGACCGTCGGCGCCGCCGCAGAGCGCGCACGATGAAGCCGAATCGTTCGCTGGTCGCTGCAAATTGGAAGATGAATGGCTCGCGCGCTGCCAACGAGACGTGGCTGAACCAATTTAACGCGCGCAAGAGCGCGCTGGCATGTGACGTGGTCGTATGTGCGCCTTACGCTTACCTGGATCAGGTCCGACATGCGTTGAGTCGCGAAGAAATTGGAGCGCAGGACGTTTCTCAGCACAAGCCCGGGGCGTACACGGGTGACATCGCTGCGGAAATGTTGAAGGACGCGGAATGTGCCTGGGTCATTGTCGGGCACTCCGAGCGGCGACAGTGGCATGGTGAAACCGACGCCATCGTGGCCGCCAAAGCAGAGCGGGCATTGCAGGCCGAGTTGCGGCCTATCGTGTGTATTGGCGAGACGCTGCAGCAGCGCGAGTCCGAGCAGACGCACGCAGTGCTGAAGTCGCAACTGGCCGCGATCCTCGATCGTGTTGGCGTAGAAGGCCTGTCGAGCGGGGCGTTAGCGTACGAGCCGGTCTGGGCAATTGGTACCGGCCGGACAGCGACTCCTGAGCAGGCGCAGGAAGTGCATGCTGCGTTGCGCGCACAAATCGGCAAGGCGGCGCAACGCGTAAGAATTTTGTATGGCGGAAGCGTGAAGCCGGCAAACGCCGCCGAACTGTTCGCTCAGCCTGACATTGACGGCGGGCTGATCGGCGGCGCGTCGCTGGTCGCTTCGGATTTCGTTGCGATTTGCGCAGCCGTGCCCAAGTAACATCGGACAATCAAAGAAGGGTTTCAAAATGGCTTGGTTAACTACATTGCTGATCGTTGTGCAGGTCATCGCGGCGATTGCGGTCATCGTGCTGGTGTTGCTTCAGCACGGCAAAGGTGCGGACATGGGAGCGGCATTCGGCGGCGGAGCCTCGGGCAGCTTGTTCGGCGCAACCGGTTCGGCGAACTTTCTGTCGCGCAGTACCGGCGTCGTGGCGACGATCTTTTTTCTGGCGACTCTGGGCTTGGCGTACACCGGTACCGCAATCAAGCGGCCGGCGTCGGATACCGGCGGCGTGATGGGAACAGTGCCCGCGACGACCCCTGCGCCTGTGCCAACGCCGAAAGACATTCCGACGCCCAGCGGTCAGGCGCCGCAGAGCGCTCCCGCGGCAGCCGTTCCTGCGGTGCCGGCGCCAGCTCCGGCAACGACAGACGCTCCGGCGAAGCCGAGCTGACATTCCCAAGTAAGCGCGCGAAGCAGGTGTGCGAAAGTAAGTCCCGAGTTCAGTAGAATCTGACGGGATTTCCACTGCCCACGTGGTGGAATTGGTAGACACACCATCTTGAGGGGGTGGCGGCGAAAGCCGTGGGAGTTCGAGTCTCCCCGTGGGCACCACGCAGGGCAAGCCACACAGTGATTCTCGAAAACTACCTTCCGATCTTGCTGTTCATACTGGTTGGCCTTGCAATTGGGGCGGCACCGTTGTTGCTCGGCGCAGTGCTAGGTCCCCGCAACCCCGACCCTGAAAAGTTGTCTCCGTATGAGTGCGGGTTCGAGGCATTCGAAGATGCGCGCATGAAGTTCGACGTGCGGTATTACCTAGTTGCGATCCTGTTCATCATCTTTGACCTTGAAATCGCCTTTCTCTTTCCGTGGGGAGTCGTGCTCGGAGATCTTGGCGCCTGGAGCGCGGGCTTCTGGGGGATGATGTTGTTTCTTGCCATTCTGACGGTCGGCTTCATCTACGAGTGGAAAAAAGGCGCGCTGGACTGGGAATGAGCAATGGCTCTTGAAGGTCACCTGAACGAGGGTTTCGTCACGACCAGTGTCGACAAAGTGCTGAACTGGTCGAAGACGGGTTCGCTATGGCCGATGACGTTCGGCCTTGCGTGCTGTGCGGTTGAGATGATGCACGCCGGCGCTGCGCGTTATGACCTCGATCGCTTCGGTATCTTCTTCCGTCCGAGTCCGCGTCAGTCGGATCTGATGATCGTGGCGGGCACGCTGTGCAACAAGATGGCGCCTGCGTTGCGCAAGGTCTACGACCAGATGGCTGAGCCGCGCTGGGTGATCAGCATGGGTTCCTGCGCCAACGGTGGCGGCTACTACCACTACAGCTACTCGGTCGTTCGGGGCTGCGACAGGATTGTGCCGGTCGATGTCTACGTGCCGGGGTGTCCGCCGACGGCGGAAGCGCTGATCTACGGAATCATCCAGTTGCAGAACAAGATTCGTCGCACTAACACCATAGCCCGGTGATGAACCCGCTGGACGAACTGTCCGAACGTTTGAGGTCGGTACTGGGCGATCGGCTGCAGACCGTCGTTGTTGCCCTCGATGAAGTGACGATTGTCATCAAAGGGCAGGATCATTTGTCGGTTGCCCGTGCCTTGCGCGACGACCGTGCGCTGGCGTTCGAGCAATTGATCGACCTGTGCGGTGTCGATTACTTCTCGTATGGCGAGGGCGCGTGGGACGGCGCGCGTTACGCGGTGGTAATGCATCTGCTGTCGCTTACGCATAACTGGCGCGTGCGCGTACGTTCATTCTGTGCCGATGACGATTTGCCGTTAGTGGAATCGGTCACGGGTATCTGGGCCGCTGCCAATTGGTTCGAACGCGAAGCATTCGATCTGTACGGGATCGTGTTCGAAGGTCATCCCGATCTGCGCCGTCTGTTGACCGACTATGGCTTCGTCGGCCATCCGTTTCGCAAGGACTTTCCGATCTCGGGTTATGTCGAGATGCGGTATGACCCCGAGCAGAAGCGGGTGATCTATCAGCCGGTGACGATCGAGCCGCGCGAGATCGTGCCGCGCGTGATTCGCGAAGAGAACTACGGCCAGGGGCGCAAGTAATGGCCGAGATCAAGAATTACACGCTCAACTTCGGTCCGCAGCATCCCGCGGCGCATGGCGTGCTGCGATTGGTGCTCGAGCTCGATGGCGAGGTGATCGAGCGCGCCGATCCGCATATCGGTCTCTTGCATCGCGCGACCGAAAAGCTCGCAGAGACGCGCACGTATTTGCAATCGGTACCGTACATGGACCGGCTCGATTACGTGTCGATGATGTGCAATGAGCACGCATACGTGATGGCGATCGAGAAGCTGCTCGGCGTCGAAGTGCCGATTCGCGCGCAATACATCCGCGTGATGTTCGACGAGCTGACGCGGCTGATGAATCACCTGCTGTGGATTGGTGCCCACGGGCTCGACGTCGGCGCAATGGCGGTGTTCCTGTACGCGTTTCGCGAGCGCGAAGACCTGATGGACATGTATGAAGCCGTGTCCGGTGCGCGTATGCACGCGGCCTACTACCGGCCCGGCGGCGTATATCGCGACTTACCCGATGCGATGCCGCAACATAAGAACACCAAATATCGCAGCGAGCAGGACATCAAGCGGCTCAACGAGAACCGGCAGGGCTCGCTGCTCGACTTCATCGAAGACTTCACGAATCGGTTTCCGGGGCACGTCGATGAATATGAAACGTTGCTGACCGATAATCGGATCTGGAAGCAGCGTCTGGTCGGCATCGGTGTCGTATCACCCGAGCGCGCGTTGCAGCTCGGCTTCACCGGCCCGATGCTGCGCGGCTCTGGAATCGAATGGGATTTGCGCCGCAAGCAGCCGTACGAGGTGTACGACAAACTCGAGTTTGCGATTCCGATTGGCAAGAACGGCGACTGCTATGACCGTTACCTCGTACGCGTTGCCGAGATGCGTCAGAGCAATTCGATCATCAAGCAGTGCATTGCGTGGTTGCGCGCGAACCCCGGCCCGGTGATGACCGATGACCACAAGGTCGCCCCGCCGTCGCGAATCGATATGAAGACGGGCATGGAAGACCTGATCCATCACTTCAAGCTGTTTACCGAGGGTTTTCACGTGCCGCCGGGCGAGGTCTACGCTGCGGTCGAACATCCCAAAGGTGAGTTCGGGATCTATCTAATTTCGGATGGGGCCAATAAACCGTACCGCTTGAAGATCCGTGCGGCCGGCTTTCCGCATCTACAGTCGCTCGACGAAATGGCTCGCGGTCACATGATCGCCGATGCGGTCACGATCATTGGCACGCAGGACATCGTGTTCGGAGAGATCGATCGATGAGCGCCGCCGGGCCGCTCCCAAGGCACTCGCTCCCAAGGCGCTCGCTCTCCCTTCGGGGCACCGGCGCTCGGCGCCGCCGGGGGCAAACATGAGCGCGGTTCCTCAACCGAAGCTTTTGCTGTCTTCCGACGCATATCGTCGGATCGATCGCGAAGCATTGAAGTTTCCCGCCGAGCAGCGCCGCTCCGCTGTGATGGCTGCGCTGGCGATTGCGCAGGACGAGCTCGGCTGGCTGCCGAAGGAAGCGATCGAAGAAGTCGCTGACTATCTGGGGATGCCGCCGATCGCGGTCTTCGAAGTCGCGACGTTCTACAGCATGTACAACCTGCAGCCTATCGGTCGCCACAAAATTGCGATCTGCACCAATCTACCGTGCGCGCTGTCGGGCGCAACACGCGCTGCCGAGCATCTAAAGCGACGGCTGGGCGTCGGCTTCAACGAAACGACCGCCGACGGTGCGTTCACTCTGAAAGAGGGCGAGTGCTTTGGTGCGTGTGGCGACGCGCCCGTGCTGCTGGTCAATAACAAGCGCATGGAAAGCTTTATGAGCAACGAGAAGCTCGACGCGCTGCTGTCTGAACTAGAGCTGGCGGCAAGATGAGCCTGCAGACTTGTTTTCATGGTCGCCATCTGAACCCGATGATTCTTTCCGGGCTCGACGGCAACAACTGGGGCTTGAAGGGGTACTTGGAGCGCGGCGGCTATCAGGCGCTGCGCAAGGTCCTTGACGACAAGCTGACACCCGACGCCGTCATTGCAGAAGTGAAAAAGTCGGCGTTGCGTGGCCGCGGCGGTGCAGGTTTTCCGACCGGACTTAAATGGAGTTTCATGCCGCGGCAATACGCGGGGCAGAAATATCTGGTCTGCAATTCAGACGAGGGTGAGCCCGGCACGTTCAAGGATCGCGACATCCTTCGCTACAACCCACACATCGTCATCGAAGGCATGGCGATCGCCGCCTATGCGATGGGAATTTCGGTTGGCTACAACTACATCCACGGTGAAACGTGGGCGGAGTACGAGCGGTTCGAAGAAGCGCTCGCCGAAGCGCGCGACGCCGGCTACCTTGGCTCAAAAATTCTCGGCTCCGAATACTCGTTCGAGCTGCACGCGGTGCACGGCTATGGCGCGTACATCTGCGGCGAAGAAACGGCGCTGCTCGAATCGCTCGAGGGCAAGAAGGGGATGCCGCGCTTCAAACCCCCGTTTCCGGCGAGCTATGGTTTGTACGGCAAGCCAACGACGATCAACAACACCGAAACGTTCGCCGCAGTGCCGTTCATCATCACCCACGGCGGCGACAAGTTTCTCGAAATCGGCCGCCAGAACAATGGCGGCACCAAGATATTCTCAGTGTCAGGCGACGTGACGTATCCAGGCAACTACGAAGTCCCGCTCGGAACACCCTTTGCGCAGTTGCTCGAGCTCGCCGGTGGCATGCGCGATGGAAAAAAGATCAAGGGTGTGATTCCCGGCGGTTCGTCGATGCCGGTTGTGCCAGGCGACGTCATGATGGCGACCGACATGGACTACGACTCGATCGCGAAAGTCGGCTCGATGCTCGGTTCCGGAGCGGTGATCGTGATGGACGAGACGCGCTGTATGGTCAAGGCCGCTGAACGGCTCGCCTATTTCTATTTCGAGGAAAGCTGTGGTCAGTGCACACCGTGTCGTGAAGGGACAGGTTGGCTGTATCGAATCATTCATCGAATCGAGCACAGCGAAGGGCGACCTGAGGATCTCGACCTGTTGAACTCGTTGGCCGACAACATTCAAGGCAGGACGATCTGCGCGCTCGGTGATGCAGCCGCGATGCCGGTGCGCGCGTTCGTCAAGCACTATCGGGCCGAGTTCGAGCACCACATCAAGCACGGACGCTGCCTCGTGCCGGAGGCCGTTCAGTGATCGAAGTCGAAATCGACGGTAGAAAAGTCGAGGTACCCGAAGGCAGCATGCTGATGGAAGCTGCCAACCGCCTCGGAATTTATGTTCCGCACTTTTGTTATCACAAGAAGCTGACGATCGCGGCGAATTGCCGCATGTGTCTGGTCGAAGTCGAGAAAGCACCGAAACCTTTGCCAGCATGTGCCACGCCAGTCGCGAAGGGCATGATCGCGCGCACGCAGTCGGCCTACGCGAAGCAGGCGCAAAACTCGGTGATGGAGTTCTTGCTGATCAATCATCCGCTCGATTGCCCGATTTGCGATCAGGGCGGTGAATGCCAGTTGCAGGATCTTGCTGTCGGCTACGGTGGCTCAGCGAGCCGGTATACGGAACCCAAGCGCGTCGTGTTTCACAAGAGCATGGGACCGTTGATCTCCGCAGAGGAGATGACGCGCTGCATTCATTGCACACGCTGCGTGCGCTTTGGACAGGAAGTCGCCGGCATCATGGAGCTCGGCATGGCGGGCCGCGGCGAGCACGCCGAAATACTGAGCTTCGTCGGCAACTCGGTCGACTCTGAGCTGTCGGGCAACATGATCGATCTGTGCCCGGTGGGCGCGCTGACCAGCAAGCCGTTTCGCTATGAAGCTCGCTCGTGGGAGCTGTCGCGCCGCAAGTCGATCAGCCCGCACGACTCACTGGGCTCGAATCTGATCGTGCAGGTCAAGAACAACGAGGTGATGCGGGTTCTGCCGTTCGAGAACGAAGAAGTCAACGAATGCTGGTTGTCCGATCGCGACCGATTCTCCTATGAGGGGTTGAACGCGCCGGATCGTTTGCTGCGACCGATGCTGAAACAGGGCGGCCAATGGAGCGAGGTCGACTGGACCGTCGCTCTGGAGTACGTCGCTTCGGCGCTGGCTCAAGTGAAGACCGACCACGGCGGCGCAGGTATCGGCGCTCTTGCTTCGCCGGGCAGCACGCTCGAAGAATTGCATCTGCTGACGAAGCTGACGCGCGGGCTTGGTTCGGACAATATCGATTTCCGTTTGCGCCAATCAGACTTTTCAGGCGAGGCTTCCGCAGCGGGCGTGCCCTGGCTTGGAATGAAGATCGCCGATGTCAGCATGTTGAACAGCGTGTTGCTCGTGGGTTCATCCTTGCGCAAGGATCAACCGCTGTTGTCGGCGCGATTGCGGGCAGCGACCAAGCGCGGCTGCAAAGTGAGCGTGTTGCATGCGGTCGATTCCGATCTGTTGATGCCGGTCGCAAACAAACACATCGTGCGGCCGAGCGAGTGGATTCAGGCGCTGAGCGAAATCGCCGTTGCGATTGCAGGCGAACGCGGCATCCCAGCACCGATTGACGGAGTTTCTGCGGGCGAAAAGGCCAAAGCGATCGCGGCATCACTGATAAGCGGCGAGCGTAAAGCGATCTTGCTCGGCAACGCCGCGATACAGCATCCGCAATCCGCGCAGCTTCGCGCATGGACACAGTGGATTGCCAAGGCGACTGGTGCAACGGTCGGTGTGCTGACGGAGGGCGCCAATACCGTCGGAGGCTATCTAGTCGGCGCGTATCCAAAGCAGGGCGGCTTATCTGCCCGTGAAATGCTGGAGCAGCCGCGCAAGGCGTATTTGTTGTGGAACGTAGAGCCCGATTACGACGTTGCCAACCCCGCTGTTGCCGCGCAAGCGCTGCTGGCGGCGGAGACCGTGATTGCGTGTTCTGTTTATCGCAACGGTGCGCTCGACTATGCAGACGTAATCCTGCCGATCACACCGTTTACCGAAACTGCCGGCACGTTTGTCAACTGTGAAGGCCGCGTTCAGAGCTTCAACGGCACCGTACGCCCGGCAGGTGAAGCGCGGCCTGGTTGGAAAGTGCTGCGCGTTCTCGGCAATCTGCTCGGCCTCGGAGGCTTCGAGTACGAAACGTCCGATCAGGTTCGCAGCGAAGCAGTGCCCGGCGATCTGAGTGCGATGCTCTCGAATGAAACTTCGATCGCGCCTGCGCGCGCGCAGAGCACGGCGAGCGCGGCGGAGAGGATTGCGGATGTTCCGATCTATTTCAGTGACGCGATAGTTCGCCGCTCACCGCCTCTGCAGGCAACCCATGATGCGCGACCGCCGAAGGCGCGCGCGAATGAGCGCACGCTGCGGTCATTCGGCGTCGCCGCCGGAGACAAAGTGCGTGTGCAGCAGGCAGATACATCCGCGCTGCTCGAAGTCGCGCTCGACGAGTCGATTGCCGACGGCGTCGTGCATGTGTCGGCCGCCCATGAATCCACCGCAACGCTCGGCGCAATGTTTGGTCCGATCACGCTGGAACGCGCATGATGGACGCGATCACCAGCTTCGGCAGCCAGACGCTTGGGTCGGCATGGCCGATCGTGTGGTCACTCGCAAAAATCACGGCGATTGTGCTGCCGATTCTTGGATTGGTTGCCTACCTGACGCTATGGGAGCGCCGCCTGATTGGCTGGTTCCACATTCGCATGGGCCCGAATCGCGTCGGCCCACTGGGGTTGCTGCAGCCGATTGCCGATGCGTTCAAGCTGCTCACCAAAGAGATCATCACACCATCGCAATCGGACAAATCGCTGTTCTTTCTTGCGCCGGTCGTCATCCTGATGCCTGCGCTTGCGGCATGGGCAGTCATTCCATTCAGCCCGGGCATCGTGCTGGCCGACATCAACGCCGGCCTGCTGTTCGTCATGGCGATCACGTCCGTGGGCGTCTACGGTGTCATCATCGCCGGCTGGGCTTCGAACTCGAAGTATGCGTTTCTCGGTGCGATGCGCGCCGCCGCGCAAATGGTCAGCTATGAGATCGGCATGGGCTTCGTGCTGGTGACGGTGCTGATGGTAGCCGGCACGTTGAACCTGACGCAGATCGTGGCCAGCCAGAACACCGGGAAGTTCGCATCAATGGGCCTTGACCTTCCTGTCCTGGAACTGGCTGCCGCTGCTGCCGCTGTTCGTGATCTATGTAGTGTCGAGCGTTGCCGAGACGAATCGGCATCCGTTCGACGTTGTAGAAGGCGAATCGGAAATCGTCGCCGGTCACATGGTCGAGTACTCGGGGATGAGCTTCGCGATCTTCTTCCTGGCCGAATACGCAAACATGATTTTGCTGTCGGCGGTAGCGACGATCATGTTCCTGGGTGGTTGGGCGGCGCCGATCGACCTTGGACGATTGCTCGGATTCGAAACGCCGCCTTTGCTCAGCTCCCTATCGGGCTGGTTTTGGCTTTTTGCGAAAGTGTTTTTTGTCGTCTCGCTGTTTATCTGGTTCCGTGCTTCGTTTCCCCGCTACCGCTATGACCAGATCATGCGTCTTGGCTGGAAGATATTCATTCCGCTGACACTCGTGTGGCTGGTCGTGATTGCGGTGTGGATGCAAACGCCTTGGAATATCTGGAGCAGATAGGCTGATGGGCGCCGTCAGGGAATTCTTCGATAGCCTGCTGTTGCGAGAGCTCGTCAAGGGCCTTGCGCTGACGGGGCGTTACGCGTTCTCGCGCAAGATCACGATCCAGTATCCGGAAGAGAAAACGCCGATCAGTCCGCGCTTTCGGGGATTGCACGCACTGCGCCGCTATCCGAACGGCGAAGAGCGGTGCATCGCGTGCAAGCTGTGCGAAGCGGTCTGCCCGGCGCTGGCAATCACGATCGAATCAGACCAGCGCGCAGACGGTACGCGCCGCACGACACGCTACGACATCGATCTGACCAAGTGCATCTTCTGCGGGTTGTGCGAGGAAAGCTGCCCCGTTGATTCGATAGTTGAGACACACATCCTCGAGTATCACGGCGAGCAGCGCGGCGATCTGTACTACACCAAGCCGATGCTGCTCGCGATCGGTGATCGCTACGAAAAGGAAATTGCAGCCGCGCGGGCAGCCGACGCGCGTTATCGCTGATGGATGCTCAATCCATTCTGTTCCTGATCTTCTCCGGCGTGATGCTCGTTGCGGCGCTGCGCGTGATTACCGCGCGCAACCCGGTCCACGCTGTGCTGTTTCTGGTACTGGCGTTTTTCTCTGCGGCAGCGCTGTGGATCCTGCTGCGTGCCGAGTTTCTCGCGCTCGCCCTGGTACTTGTCTATGTCGGCGCCGTGATGGTGTTGTTCCTGTTCGTTGTGATGATGCTCGACATCAACGTCGACAAATTAAGGCAGGGATTCTGGCGCAATGCGCCGTGGGGTTTCGGCGTTGCAGCGCTGATCGTGTTGCAGATGTGGCTGGTCTTGTCGCAGCCGCAATGGCAGGGCATGACGCGCCCCGGCCCAGGTATCGCGAGTGCGGATAACACACGAACGCTCGGGATGCTCGCGTTCACCGAGTACGTTTTTCCGCTGCAGATCGCCGGCGTCATTCTGCTGGTCGCCATTATCGCCGCCATCGCGTTGACGTTGCGCGGACGCAAGGACTCAAAAAGGCAGGATCCATCCGAGCAGGTGAAGGCGCACAGCAAGGATCGCGTACGGCTGGTGACGATGGCGACCGAAGACAGAGCACGGCAAACAAAAAACACTTAAGCGAAAAGGAAACGTCGTGGTATCGCTGTCCTGGTATCTGGGTGTAGGGGCGCTGTTGTTTGCGATCAGCGTGGTCGGCATTTTTCTCAATCGGAAAAATCTGATCGTGCTGCTGATGGCCATTGAGTTGATGCTGCTTGCCGTCAACATCAACTTCGTCGCGTTCTCACACTACCTCGGCGACTATAACGGGCAGGTATTTGTGTTCTTCATCCTGACCGTCGCCGCCGCGGAGGCTGCCATCGGCCTCGCGATACTGGTCGTCTTGTTCCGCAATCTGTCGACGATCGACGTGCAAGAGCTCGACCTGCTCAAAGGCTGACCGTGCGCGGCCTTTATCTGTTGGTGCCGCTGGCGCCGCTGATCGGAGCGCTCATTGCCGGCTTGGGCGGGAAGGTGGTCGGCCGCACCGGCGCCCATCTGGTGACGATTCTTGGCGTGCTGATCGCAACAGTCGCGTCGTTCATGGTGCTTTCTGAAGTGATCAGAGGGACGACTTTCGACGGAACGGTCTATACGTGGGCGGTCGTCGGCGGGTTGAACTTCGAGGTCGGTTTCCTGATCGACCCGTTGACAGCCCTGATGATGGTCGTGGTGACATTCGTATCGCTGATGGTGCACATCTACACGATCGGCTACATGGCCGACGATCCCGGCTATCAGCGGTTCTTCTCCTACATCTCGCTCTTCACATTCAGCATGCTGATGCTGGTGATGAGCAACAACTTTTTGCAGCTATTTTTCGGCTGGGAAGCAGTCGGTCTGATGTCCTACCTGCTGATCGGCTTCTGGTACGAGCGGGAGACGGCGATCTACGCGAACCTGAAGGCGTTCCTCGTCAATCGGGTGGGCGATTTTGGCTTCGTGCTCGGCATTGGGCTCATTTACGCCTACTTCGGAACGCTGCACTACGCAGAGGTATTCGCTGCGGCGCCGGCGATGGCTGCGCGCGCAGTCGAATTGATACCAGGGACGCCATGGCTGCTGATGACGGTGATCTGCATTTGCCTGTTCATCGGAGCAATGGGCAAGAGCGCGCAGTTTCCGCTGCACGTGTGGCTGCCAGATTCGATGGAAGGCCCGACGCCGATCTCAGCGTTGATCCATGCGGCAACGATGGTGACCGCGGGCATCTTCATGGTCGCGCGCATGTCGCCGCTGTTCGAACTGTCGGACGTCGCACTGTCGTTCGTGATCGTGATCGGTGCGATCACCGCGTTTTTCATGGGCGTGCTGGGCATCGTGCAGAACGACATCAAGCGCGTCGTCGCGTACTCGACGTTGTCTCAACTCGGTTACATGACCGTTGCGCTGGGCGCCTCCGCCTACTCGGCCGGCATCTTCCATCTGATGACGCACGCGTTTTTCAAGGCGCTGCTGTTTCTCGCGGCGGGCTCGGTGATCATCGGCATGCATCACGATCAGGACATTCGCAACATGGGCGGCCTGTGGAAGAAGATGCCCGTGACGTGGATTACGGCGCTGATCGGATCGCTGGCGCTGATCGGCGTCCCATTTTTCTCCGGCTTCTATTCGAAAGACTCGATCATCATTGCGACGCATGCCGCAGCGCATGCCGGGCAGTGGGGCGCGACGGTGGCGTACTGGGCGTTGACGCTCGGCGTGTTCATCACTGCCTTCTATTCGTTCCGGATGTTCTTCCTGGTCTTTCATGGCAAGCCGCGCTGGCATCAGAAGGCGCACGACCCTGCACACGACGACGACCATCACGGCGAGCCGCACGAATCTGCCAATGTTGTCACCGTGCCGTTGGTGCTTCTTGCGATTCCTTCGCTTGTGATCGGCTTTGTGACGGTCGAGTGGCTGCTGGGCGGTGATTTTTTCGGAAGCTCGATCGTGGCCGACACGGCAAGGCACCCCGCTATGACGCACGTGGCCGAAGAGGCGCGCAGTGCGGTGGCGTTGGGACTGCACGGGTTCGTCTCCGCGCCGACCTATCTCGCTCTGGCCGGGGTTGCGCTCGCGGCGTTTCTGTATCTAAGGCGCCCCGACCTTGCTACTGCGCTGAAGGAGCGCTTTGCCGGACTGTATCGGCTGCTCGACAACAAGTACTACCTCGATCGGATCAACGAGTTCGTGTTCGCCGGCGGCGCGCGCAAGATCGGGTTCGGTCTGTGGCGCGGTGGCGATGTCGGATTGATCGACGGTATCGCAATCAACGGCAGCGCGAAGGTCGTCGGGTGGATCGCCGGCACCGCTCGGCTGCTGCAGTCGGGTTACATCTATCACTATGCGTTCGGAATGATCATCGGCATTCTCGTGCTGGTGACGCTGTTCGTCACGTTGAACGTGGTGCGGTAACCGTGCAGACCGCGACGTCCTGGCTCAGCCTTGCGATCTGGATTCCGATCGGCTTCGGAGTGGCGATCCTCGCTGCGGGCCGTGATCGCAATCACGACGTGATTCGAACGCTGGCGCTGATCGGCAGCCTGCTTGGGCTCGTCGTCACGATTCCGCTGTACACCGGATTCGATCCGTCGCTCGCACAGCTGCAGTTCGTCGAGAACGTGCCGTGGATCGAGCGGCTGAACGCGAACTATCACCTCGGTGTCGACGGCATCTCGATCTGGTTCGTGCTGCTGACGGCGTTCATGACGGTGATCGTCGTGCTGGCCGGCTGGGAAGTGATCGAAACGCGCGTCTCGCAGTACTACGCGGCCTTCCTGATCCTGTCGGGACTGATGGTCGGTGTTTTCGCGGCTGCGGACGGATTGTTGTTCTTCGTCTTCTTCGAGGCCACGCTGGTGCCGATGTACATCATCATCGGCATTTGGGGTGGCCCCAACCGCCTCTACGCAGCGATCAAGTTTTTTCTGTACACGTTTGCGGGTTCGTTGCTGATGCTCGTTGCGCTCGTTTATCTGTACTACGCATCCGACGGGCGCTTCGGAATTTTCGATTGGCATCAGATCCGTCTTGGCATGACCGCGCAGACGCTGCTCTTTCTCGCGTTTTTCGCAGCGTTTGCGGTCAAGGTGCCGATGTGGCCGGTTCACACATGGCTGCCCGATGCCCACGTCGAAGCGCCGACCGGTGGCTCGATCATTCTGGCCGCGATCATGCTGAAGCTTGGTGCGTACGGCTTCCTGCGCTTCTCACTGCCGATTGCCCCGATGCCTCGCACGAGCTGGCGGGCTTCGTCATCACGTTGTCGTTGATCGCGGTCGTCTATATCGGGTTTGTCGCGCTTGTCCAGTCGGACATGAAGAAGCTTGTTGCCTACTCGTCGATCGCGCACATGGGCTTCGTGACGCTCGGCTTTTTCATCTTCAATCCGATGGGGATGACGGGCGGAATCGTGCAGATGATCTCGCACGGCTTTATCTCCGGCGCGATGTTTTTCTGCATCGGTGTGATGTACGACCGAATGCACTCGCGCGAGATCGCCGACTACGGCGGCGTCGTCAACACGATGCCCAAGTTCGCCGCGTTTTTCATGCTGTTCGTGATGGCGAACGCAGGCTTGCCTGCGACCAGTGGATTCGTCGGCGAGTTCATGGTGATTCTCGGCGCAGTGCAGTACAACTTCTGGATTGCATTGATTGCGGGGACGACGCTGGTGCTGGGTGCGGCGTACTCGTTGTGGATGTACAAGCGAGTCATTTTCGGCGACGTCGCAAACAGACACGTGGCCGATCTGCTCGACGTCAACAGCCGCGAGTTCGCAATCCTTGCGCTACTCGCCGCTTCGGTGTTGTGGATGGGGCTGTATCCGAAGCCGGTCACCGATCTGATGGATGCGTCGGTCACGCAGTTGCTGAAACACGTCGCGGTTTCGAAGCTGCCAATCGCGACAGGAGCGGTTCAATAAATGAGCTCACTGGGCCTCATCGTTGCGCTTCCTGAGATGGTGCTGCTCACTGCGGCCAGTATTGTGCTTGTGGTCGATCTCTTCGTTTCTGACGAGCGGCGCAACATCACATACGGCATGACGATGCTCGCGCTACTGGCGGCCGCGGTAGCCGTCTGCTTTGCGCTGGCACGAAACGAAGTCTTGGTGGGCTTCGGCGGAATGTACATCGCCGACCCGATGGGTCACGTTCTAAAGCTGTTTGCGATCTTTTGCTGCGGCTTCATGTTGATATGCGCGCAATCCTATGCACGCGCACGTGGCCTTTGGAAGGGCGAACTGTTTAGTCTGACGTTGTTCGCGCTGCTTGGGATCATGTTGATGATCTCCGCGAACAACCTGTTGGTGATCTATCTCGGCCTCGAGCTGCAATCGCTTTCTATTTATGCGCTGGTCGCATTGCGGCGCGACGATCCGCGCGGCAGCGAAGCGGCGATGAAGTACTTCGTCCTCGGGTCGCTGGCGTCGGGGTTCTTGCTGTACGGAATGTCGATGCTCTATGGAGCGACCGGCACACTCGACATCGACGTGCTCGCGCGCCGTGTTGCAGACGGACAGATCGTCAGCCGTGCATCGCTGCTTCTCGGCATTGTGTTTGTCGTCGCGGGGTTGGCATTCAAGTTCGGTGTGGTGCCTTTCCACATGTGGGCACCCGACGTGTATCAGGGCGCGCCGACCCCAATCACACTTCTGATCAGCTCTGCGCCCGAACTTGCGGTCTTTGCAATTACGTTCCGGATCCTCGTTGAAGGGCTGCTGCCTTTGGCTATCGACTGGCAAAAAATCCTCGCATTGCTTGCTGTCGCCTCGCTCGTGCTCGGCAATCTGACCGCAATAGCGCAGACCAATTTGAAGCGGATGCTGGCGTATTCGACGATCGCTCAGATGGGGTTCGTCCTGCTGGCGATGCTTTCTGGTGTTGCTGCCGGTAATGCAGTATCGATTGCGAACGCGTACAGCGCGGCGATGTTTTACCTGATCTCCTATGCGCTGACCTCGCTCGGTACCTTTGGGGTCATGCTGCTGCTGTCGAGGCAAGGATTCGAAGCCGAAGAGATCGCGGATTTTCGCGGGTTGGCCAGGCGCAGTCCGTGGTACGCATTCGTGATGCTGCTGTTGATGTTTTCACTGGCAGGCGTTCCACCAACCGTGGGCTTTTATGCAAAGCTGGTAGTGCTCCAGGCCTTGTTGAGCGAAGGTGCAACCATCGCCGCGGTTTCGTTGGCCGTGATCGCAGTGTTCTTCTCGCTGATCGCGGCCTTTTACTACCTGCGCATCGTTAAGACGATGTACTTCGATGACCCGACACCCGAATCGGCCGCGATTCCGCTCATTGCACCAACCGACATGCGCGTTGCATTGTCGGTCAACGCGATGCTGGTGCTGGTACTTGGAATCCTTCCGCAATTCTTGCTGCAGCTGTGCGCGAACGCGATGACACGCACGCTGGGTGGCTAGGCGCCCGGTCACTTCATGACAGGTTCGCAAGATTGCGATTCGCTGATCGAACAGACGCTCGAGAGTCGTCTGGCATTCGAGGGGGCGTTTTTACGCCTCTATGTGGACAACGTGCGCGCTCCGGATGGTCACGTTGGCACTCGCGAATATCTGCGCCATCCGGGCGCGGTGATGATTGTTCCCTTGCTGTCCGACGGCAGTGTCGTGCTCGAGCGTCAGTTTCGATACCCGCTGAAGCGCACCGCGATCGAGTTCCCGGCCGGGAAAATCGACGCCGGTGAAAGACCTCTGAAGTGCGCGCAACGCGAGTTGCTGGAAGAAACGGGCTACCGCGCAGCGCGCTGGAGCTACCTCGGTGGGTTGCACAACGCTATCGCGTATTCCGACGAGAAGATTGAAATGTTTCTCGCGGAGGAGCTCATTCACGAGGGTGCGACGCTGGATGCCGGCGAAACGCTCGAAGTGTTCACCACGTCATGGCAACAGTTGCTGCAATGGGTGCGCGAGGGGACCGTGACCGATGTCAAGACGATGGTGGGCGTCATGTGGCTGGAGAAAGTGCTCGCAGGAGAGTGGCAACGGCGGCAAGCAGAATGATTATGCTAGACCTCGTTGAAGTGACCCAGTAGGCTCTCCACGCGAGGGCGAAGGATGCCGACGACCGTTTGCGCCTGCGGAAACCGACTCAAGCGCGCCGACCGATACTGTGCGGCTTGCGGTATGGCGCGGTCTCTCGCCGAACCCGATGCGCCGTCGGTTAAGAACAAGGTGTCGAAGCAGCGCGGCGCGTTTGCGTCGGTTGACGCCGCGCGCCACGCTGTGCCGGAGCGCAAGCACGCCACTGTGATGTTCGCCGATCTGTGCGGCTCGACCGAACAGATTGGCAACCCCGACCCGGAGGAAGCGCGCAAGTATCTCGATCCGGCATTGGCGTTGATGTCGGGCCACGTCAAAGCCTATGGCGGCATCATCAGTCAACTGCTGGGTGACGGCGTGCTCGCGCTCTTCGGAGCGCCGTTGGCACAGGAAGATCACGCGCTGCGCGCTTGCCTTGCCGGGCTGGCGATCCAGCGGGCAGTGATCGACTGGAATCGCGAACGTGCCGGGTCCGACAAACCGATAGCCGTAAGAGTCGGAATCGCGTCTGGTGAGTTGGTGGTTAGCTCTGCCAGTGAATACCTTTCTTCGCACTACCGCGCTGACGGGCTAACCGCTCATCTCGCCAAACGAATCGAGGGGCTGGCGACGCCCGGGAGTGTGGTGATTAGCGGGACGACCTTCCGGCTCGTCGAGCGGCACATCGAAGCGAAAGCGCTTGGCACCCGAGTGCTCGCGGGGTTCGATGCCGAAGTCGAGCTGTACGAGCTGCTCTTGAAGGAGCAGCGCCCTCGCGCGGCGTCCTTGGCGCGTCACGCCGCACTTGCGCCGCTCATCGACCGGACCGAGGTTTTGTCGGCACTCAATGTGGTGGGGACGCACGCGCTGGCCAGCAGGATGCGGGCGATAGGGCTCACCGGAGAGGCGGGAATTGGCAAGTCCCGCGTGATTGCGGAGTTTTGTCGGGCGATGCGCGGGAGCGGCTTCAACACGTGCTTTGTAGCGGCACACGCGTACGCGACGCACGTTCAGTACGCGGTGATCGGCGACTTGATGCGCGAGTTGATGCCGGCGCCGCCGGACGTAGGTGCTCAAGGTCATGCCTCGGGTGCGGTCGCCTCAATGGATGCTTGGGAACCGGGCGCAAGCAGTCACCGCGACGCGGCGATCGATCTGCTCGAGCTCGGCAGGCCGAGCGCAGCATGGGCCGCGCTCACTCCGTCGCAACGCCGACGCCGCATTGGCGATGCCCTGCAATGGTTGATTACAAAGCGCGTTGAATCCGGGCCGCTGATGATCGTGGTCGAAGACCTGGCACTCGCTGATCGCGAGAGCCAACGGCTGCTCGAACAGTTGCTGCGCCGGATTGAACCTCTGCCCGTACTCGTTTGTATGACCTATCGGCATCAGTTTCAGCCCCGTTGGATCGATGCTCCGTGGTTCTCAGAGCACGTCATGCGCGCGCTGGAACCTCAAGACATGTTGAGCATGGCGCATGCAATCCTGGGCGAAGATGAGTCAGTCCAATCGCTGGTCAGCGATCTCGCGGACAAGGCGCAGGGCAATCCGTTTTATCTGGAGCAGATGACGCTGACTTTGGTTGATGACGGCACGCTGCTGGGCGCCCCCGGTGCGTATCGTTGCGTTCGGCCTGACCCCGAGTTGCGGATACCGGGCTCGATCGCCGCCGTCATCGGAGCGCGCGTCGACCGCCTACCCACCGCCGCTAAGACAGCACTGGAGGCCGCAGCGGTTATTGGCGAGCCGTTTACCAGCGAGCTGCTTGCGTCGACGAATAGCATAACGGCCGGCGAAGCCGAAAGCCGTCTGTCACACGCGGTCATTGCGGGACTTCTGAGTGCGCATATCATCGATGGCGAGACGCGCTACGAGTTTCCGCACGCGTTGGTACAGGAGGTCGTCGCCGCCACGCTGACGCATGCGCGTCGCAAGCTGCTGCACCGCGCGGTGTTCAACGCCTTGCGTGAGCACGCGGGCGATAAGTCGTCCGACGCCTCGGTGCTCGCTCATCACGCCTATGCGGGTGAAGCATGGAGTGAGGCCGCTGAGTTCGCGCTGCGATCGATGTCGCGCTCGATCGAACGATCGGCCAACCGTGATGCACTGACGATGTTCGACATGGGGCGTGATGCCGCGCGTCGCCTTGCAGATGGCTCCGTGAGAGCAACACTCGAGCTCGGTCTTCGCCTAGAAGCCATCGGCGCCCTGCTGCCGCTCGGCCGCGTCGACGACATCGTCGATAACCTCGAGCGTGCACAGGTCACTACACGGGCCATCGGTGACAAGAAGCGCGAAGCGGCAGTCTCGCTGCAGCTTGCGGTGATGCTATGGACGCGCGGCACGTATCGGCAAGGGCTTCACATTGCGGGCCAGGCTGCGGAAGCCGCGACTAGCGTCCAGAGCAGAAGTTTGCAAATGGCTGCGATGCAAGCCCGCATGATGTTGAATCACGGGCTCGGCCGCTACGACGAAGCTCTCGACGAAGCGCGCACGGTCGAGCGGCAGTTCACCGCCGAGCTCGCGGCACGCAGGATCATGCCGGGATGGGCCGTTATCGCCGCGGTCAACGTCAAGGTGTTTATGGCAGACATGCTTGCACGCATGGCGCACTTCGATGTCGCACAGGATCTCTGCGATGCGGCGTATCGCGAGCTGGCAGCTCATGAGCATGCGTTTTCGCGCGTGATGGTGGATTTCGTACAAGGAGAAGTTTGGGTCGCGCTCAATCGTGCCGACGAAGCCGCGCAACGGCTACGTGAGGCGCTGGCGTCGTGCAAGACGAATGACGTGCCGACGATGTATCCGGCCATCGTGGCGGCCCTCGGGGGAGCAATGGCGCGCGGCAGCGAACCTGCCGCTGCGGTGGAACTGCTCGAGAAAGCTATCGCCGAAAAAGCCTACCTCGCGGGCGGTCGCTACAACGAGTACTACCTGTCGCTCAACCTCGGTATCGCTTTGCTCAAATGTGGCCGTTACGTTGATGCACTTTCCGCGCTGACAGCCGCGCAGGCGTCCGCCCGGATGTACGAGCAGCGCGCACACGAGGCGGAAGCAGCGTACTGGCTGGCGGAGACCGAGTTGGCAGCCGACCGAAAGGAAGGTGCGATCACCGCCTTCGAAAAGGCGCGCTCGCTGGCCGAAGCATGCTCGATGCTGCATATCGCTGACACGTCGAAGCGCCACATCGACGCGTTAACGGCCGCCCGCGCAGCAGTCAACGCTGTCTGACGCACGGGTTCCGATGCCGTCAGCACCCGCCGTTGCCCGCATACCCGCAAGCAAGGCTGCGCACGGCACGGCGATCGGCTATCGGCTTGTCAGCCGGCTGGTGCATCAGCCGCACCTGCTCCGAATGTTGGCTGGCGTCTTGCGAACCTGGCCGGCGATCGCTCGTGTATTTCCGATCGTCGCCCGTCGTAACGCAGTGGCCGCAGTATTCGAGCGCGAGGCCAGCTTTTCAAATGCCGCACACGCACCGAATTTAACGGCCGGAGAGTTCGCCATCGGCATGGAAGCCGGTGCGCGTCATCGCGAAGACCGCGCGTTTCTGCACCGTGTCTTGCCTAGCCAGGAGGAGTGCGCTGAGGTCTGTGCGAAAGAGGGCGACCGGTTAATCAAGCTCTTCGCCAAAATTCCCGATCGCACGTTCGACTTGGTCGACGACTACATGGTGCCGCTGGCGTGGCAACCGTTGCGCCGCGCGTTCGGAACTGCAAGCGGCAAGTTCGAGTCGGCAAACGGTCGGCCGTTGCCTCAAGTCGTCGACGAATTACGCATTCTCGGCGCCCAGTTGATCACCGGCTCGGCCGCGACGCCTGCTGTGCGCACACGCGCGGAAGCGGCGGCGGACGGACTGAATCGCCGCGTCGAATCCATCTTGCCCATGCTGCACAACGAATGGGCACGCAAGGCACCGGGCAATGATGCGGCTGTCCTGCGCAACGCGGTCGGTTTGCTTTGGGTCGCTCACCCGGCGACCGTGCAAGCCGGCGCATTGATGATGCAGGAGCTGTTGCATCGGCCACACGAGTACGACGACCTGGCGTCGCAGGCGCGTCGGATGGGCGATTCACGCTGGACCGAGCCTGCCTTCAGAGCCGTTCTGCGCGGTCACGTCTTGGAGCTTTTACGATTTCGACCGCCGTTTCCAATTCTCAAGCGTCAGGTTCCACGCGATACGCTGTTCGATATCGGCACGCAGTTTCCGGTGCGAGTTGCAGCCGGGTCTGAGATGGTGCTCCTGACGATCGGTGCGCTGTTCGACGATAACGCGATGAAGTGCAAAAACGCGGCCATCTACCAGCCGGGCCGCGAATTTAATTCGGCGCCCGACCGTTATTTGATGTTCGGCTTGCACGAGCGACGGTGCATCGCTCAACACCACGTGGTGGAAATTCTGATCAGCGCTCTTGCCGGACTGTTGGCACTGCCGCGACTGAAGTGGGCTGATCCGTGGGTTGCACGCATCAAATACGACGGCCCGATCATCTGCAAGCTGCGATTGAGGTTTAGCGATGATCGCTGAGCAGATGATCTGCATCATCACTCCTCCGCAGCAACTTTCGCTGCCAACGGTGAAAGCCGCACTACAGGGGCTCGATGCATTGCTCAAGCGCGTCGGCCGCGTCCATTTCGCTTCAGTTGCGGTAATACCGGGCTGTTCTGACGAGCCCAGGTTGCCATCGCTCATGCTCGAGCTCGTCGTTGACGACGGGCTGCCTCCGGCGCAGCTGGTCACCCTGCTGGTGCAGGATGGATTCGAGACGCTGTGGGGTATTTATGGCGCGTTTTGGGATGGCGGCGCCGGCGCTTCGGAGTTGGTGCGACGCGACTGGCTGCATGCATTCCTGTTATGGCACGTCAACCGAGCGAGCGGCGGATTCGTGGGTGCGCGCGATCGTAACGTCGCCCAGATTCTGAGCGAAGCTCAGCTATTTCAAGCGGCGCGCATGGAGCTCCGCAAGTGCTACTCCCCACAGGTGGATGATCGCGCGTCGCTGGCTCGAGCGATCTCTGACTGGGCTGCGGGTAAGGATGAATACCGCTGGGCCGCGGAGCCTGCACCGCGATCGTTCTGGCGCTCGTTGCGGGTGACGCCGCTGGTGCGTCCGATTCTCGCGCTGGGGGCTCTGGTCTTGCCGCTGATGTGGCTGATAGTCACGATACTGGCGATCATCGCCGGCATTGGGATCGCTGCCCTGGCCGCCTTGCTGCTGTCCGTTGAATTGAGGACGGTCGTGGGGACGCCGGCAATTTTTGGCGCGACCTACCCGTATGCGATGGCGGCGATTATCACGGTGTCAATTACGGTTCTGTTGATCGCTGCCGTCGCAGTATTAGGGATATCGGTCATCCGCTCCGTAACGGTCGCTGCTTTCATGCTGCTTTTGTTCGGCATGGTGCTGCTTTTGGCGCTGGTCGGAATCGCCGTTGTCTCGTTCATTTACTTGGAGCTTCCACAATTCCTCGGTTTTGTGGGCGCGCTCGAGGTGCTGGTGCGTGCTGGCGTGCTGACACTGCTCGCCGTTGCAATCGCATGGGGTGCGGTAGCTGTCGCATTTTTGGCAGCATTACTGATCTGTCGTCCTTTCATGGGATTGTTTGCGGTATTTGGCGTGGCCGCTGCGCTGACCCTATTATTTGGATTGGCCGTGCATTGGGTCTTGGACGCCCTTGTCGCTCACGGCGCCACGATGCAATACGGCGTGTATCCCGAATTGAGTCAACGCGCGCTGCTTGGTCTGCCAGCTCTCGACACGATTGTCCTTATCTTGCTAATCGCTCTCAGCAGTGGGGCGTACCAACTCATTACGCGTGGTCGCGTGCCGCCGTTTGCAAACCAAAAGCTCGCTGGCAAGATGGATGTACTGGAGCGTTACGACGACGAAGAGCTGAAGGCGGCTCACCAGGTACATCCGACGATCGATGCATGCGAAGGGGAGCTTGCCAAAGATCGCAAGCCGGCACATCTGCTTAGCCTGACCGACATCCGTCGGCCCTACTTCATTAACCGCTTGGCGTTGCGGTTTTTTCTGTGGCTGGTGACGTACATAGGACACACGATATTCGTGAACGGCAGACTGGCGAATGCGGACGGCATCCGCTTCGCGCACTGGCACCTGATCGACAATGGGCGTCGATTTCTCTTCTGCAGTAACTACGATGGCTCGTTCGGCGGCTATCTCGACGAATTCATCAACGGCACTTCGGAAGGCATCAATCTGTTCTGGCGGTGGACGGAGTTGCGACCACGGCCTGCAGCGGTCGAAGGACATCCCGAAGTCACGTATGCGCGCAAATTTCCACCGACAAGACTGGGAATTTTTCGCGGATGCAAGTACGAGCAGTGGTTCAAAACGTATGCTCGCGACAGCTCGCTGCCGCACATTTACCGCTTTGAGGCCTATCGTTATTCCGCGCAGGATGTCGCACGAGCAACGCGGCTGCGTGAGTCGCTCTTCGGCTTGCGCACCGCGGTAAAGGACGACCAGATGATGCGTGCGCTTGAATCATGACAAGCGATTTCAGTTTTGAGCACGATGGGAAAGATGTACAAGCTATTGTGCGCTCGGGCTTCGGAAGCGCGCCCCACTGCCGGTTTTTGTTGCTGCGAATTCGGGACCCCAATGAGGTTCGTAACTGGATAACGCGGTTGCTGGAACTTGGGCTTGTCACTTCGGTTGTCGATGGGAAGGCGCGCCAGAAGGACGAGGTTGTCGTGCTCGCGTTCAGCTACGCTGGCTTGCGAGAGCTCGGATTGTTCGAGCACGCTGACTTTCCTTTTCCAACGCCGTTCAAAAGTGGAATGGCGGATCCCACTCGAATGCCGTTGCTCGGTGATCGGACCCGCGCTTGGAACTGGGGCGATACGAAGTCAGGTGGTTTTGGCGAGGTGCACGTCCTCGCGGCGCATTATCAGGCACGTCCCTTCCGAGGCGCGACCGCTCTGCTCGATGTGACCAAATCCAACGATCACGGTCTGGAGCTCATAAGGGTGATTCAGACGTGTCCTTACTACATCAAGGCTGGCACAGAGCCATTTGGTTTCAGAGACGGCATCGCGCAGCCGTCGATTGAAGAATTCATGGGTCCGGACCCGGAGCAGCGCAAGCAACGCCACCTGAGTGGCGGGGCGACTTTCGAGGATGACGTGGTGCCAATTGGGGAATTCGTTCTGGGCTACGCAAATGCATACGGCGAGAGGTCGTATTGCCCAGATGTGCGAGGGTGGGAAGCGTTTGCCAAGCGAAGCGGCGGGCGATTTGCGCGCAACGGCAGCTATCTGGCTGTAAGACAGATAGAGCAGCATGTGGCCGAATTCAAGCGATTCGAGATGGCGGAACGCGAGAAGATGATTGGCCGTACCGAGGGTGGTAAGCCGCTTGTGACCGAGCCTGGCAGTCTTCCAAACCCGGGGAAACATCCGAACGATTTCCGGTATCGGCTTTCCGATTACGATGGATTCCAATGCCCGCGTGGAGCACACATTCGTCGCGCGAATCCTCGCGATGCACTTGGTTGGGATGTGCCATCGGGGGTCGCAGCTTCCAAGTTGCACCGCTTGATTCGGCGCGGACGTGTCTACACGGAAGATTCAACGTGCGGCGCGAGTTGCGAGTCCAACGATGCAACTGCGGGCTGCGGCAATGGGCTGTTCTTTATCGCACTGAATGCCGATCTCGACCGGCAGTTTGAGTTCGTGCAACAGCGCTGGTGCACTAACTCCAAGTTCGGGGATTTGTGGGACGAAGCCGATCCTGCGCTTGGAGATGGAATCGACCGCGCGTTTTCGATTCCAGGGTGTCTGCCGGTCGGCACCAGGCTTCACAACCTTCCGCAATTCACTACGGTCAAAGGGGGCGGATACTTTTTCCTTCCTGGGTTAAGCGCACTCCGATTCATCGCCGAGGCGTCTGGCGCTGGGGTGAGCCCCGCGGCGCAGGCTGTGGCTCACTTGCACACAAGTGACGCCCATCCATGAGCAACGTGAGTAGCTCACATGTTCACGTAGTTCGGCCCGCCACCGCCCTCCGGTGTTACCCAAACAATGTTCTGCGTCGGGTCCTTGATGTCACACGTCTTGCAATGGACGCAATTCTGGAAGTTGATCTGTAGCCGCTCGTTTCCGTCCGTGCCTTTGACGAACTCATAGACAGCGGCGGGGCAGTAGCGCTGTTCCGGTCCCGCGTACTTGGGCAAGTTGATTCGCGTCGGAACCGACGGATCCTTTAGCGTCAGGTGCGGCGGCTGGTTTTCTTCGTGGTTCGTGTTCGAAAGGTAAACGGATGACAGACGGTCGAACGTCAATTTGCCGTCGGGCTTCGGATATGCGATCGGTTCGCATTCGGCGGCCGGCTTTAGCTTTTGGTAATCAGCCAGTTTGCGATGCAATGTCCATGGCGCATGGCCGCGAAAGATAATCTGGTCGATGCCGAACATGAAGGAACCGAGCAGCAGGCCCTTGTCGAGCCATGGCTTGAAGTTGCGCGCCCGATAAAGCTCATCGTGTAGCCAGCTTTTCTCGAACGCTTGCGGATAAGACGACAGTTCATCGCGCTGACGCTCTGCGCCCAACGCTTCGAACGCTGCTTCAGCAGCGAGCATTCCGCTCTTTATCGCCGCATGGCTGCCCTTGATGCGCGGCGCATTCAGAAAACCGGCATCACAACCGATCAACGCGCCCCCCGGAAACACCAGCTTCGGCAGTGACTGCAAACCGCTGGCGTTGATCGCACGCGAGCCATATTCAAGTCGTCTGCCACCTTCGAGAAAGGGTCGAATTGCAGGGTGTGTCTTGTAGCGCTGAAACTCGTCGAATGGCGACAGATACGGATTCGTGTACCCGAGCCCCACGACGAAGCCGACCGACGCCAGGTTCTCGCCGAAGTGGTACATCCAGCCGCCGCCGTACGTGGTGTGGTCGAGCGGCCAACCGGCACTATGCAGTACCAATCCAGGCTTGAACTTAGAAGCGTCGAGTTCCCAGATTTCCTTGATGCCGATACCCCACGTTTGCGGATCGCGACCCTCGTCTAACTCAAAGCGCGGTATCAGTTGCCGCGCCAGGTTGCCGCGCGCGCCTTCGGCAAACAACGTGTACCTGCCGTGCAGCTCGACACCTGGTTGAAAGTTCTCAGTCGGCTTGCCGTCGCGGCCGACGCCCATGTTGCCGGTGGCGACTCCCTTTACCGCACCCGCATCGTCGTACAGCACTTCCGCTGCTGCGAAGCCGGGAAAAATCTCAACACCGAGTGATTCGGCTTGCTGACCGAGCCATCGCACCAGATTGCCGAGGCTGCCAACGAAGTAACCCTGATTTCTTAGTGAAGCAGGCAGCCAGCCATGCGGAACCTCCCGCGCGCCTCGTTCGGTCAAAAAAAAGAACTTCTCTTCGCCGACCGGAGTCTTCAGCGGTGCGCCGCGTTCCTTCCAATCGGGAAAAAGCTCGGTCAGCGCGATTGGGTCGATCACAGCGCCCGACAGAATGTGCGCGCCGATTTCGGAACCTTTCTCAAGCACGCAAACGCTGACTTCGCGACCGCTGGCCGCGGCGAGTTGCTTAAGCCGGATAGAGGCAGCCAGACCGGCCGGCCCGCCGCCTACGATGACGACGTCGTACTCCATCGATTCGCGCTGCACGTCTGCGTCGGCCATGTCTCGTCCTATGCTCGATCGAGGATTGTAGAAGCGATCGACTATGCGATCATCGCCGGCCACAATGTGTTCATCCTCGGCGCTGCACGCCACCCCTCTAGGGGCACGCGACGTAGCCTGGGCGTTCCGGCGCCCATCATCATGCGAACCAATTTGAAAGAGAAAGTAGCGTTGGTCACCGGGGCCAGCAGCGGACTCGGAGCGCGCTTCGCGCGTGTGCTGGCGGCCAACGGCGCGTTGACGGTGCTGGCCGCGCGCAGACTCGAGCGTCTTAAGGAGCTGCGTGCCGAGATCGAGGCTGCTGGCGGCGCCGCCCATATCGTCGCGCTCGACGTGACCGATCAGGAGTCGATCGAAGCGGCCATCGCGCAGACCGAGCGCGAGGTCGGGCCGATCGACATCCTGGTCAACAACTCCGGCGTGTCGACCGCGCAGCGGCTGACCGAAGTGACGCCGGTCGACTACGACTTCATGTTCGACACCAACGTCAAAGGCGCTTTCTTTGTCGCGCAAGCGGTCGCACGCCAGATGATCGCGCGCTCGAAACAGCAACAGGGACTGCGCGGGCGCATCGTCAACATTGCGTCGATCGCCGGCTTGCGCGTGTTGCCCGATATCGGCATCTACTGCATGACCAAGGCAGCGGTGATTCACATGACGCGCTCACAGGCGGTCGAATGGGGTCGCTATGGCATTAACGTCAACGCGATTTGTCCCGGGTATATCCGCACCGAGATGAACGATGCGGTGTGGGACACCGAGCGCGGCGCGAAGTTGCTCGATCGCCTGCCGCGCAGGAGAGTCGGCTCACCGGAGGATCTGGATGGTGTGCTGCTGCTCCTGGTTGCGGAGGAGTCGCAGTTCATCAATGGCGCGATCATCGCCGCCGATGATGGAATGTCGGTCACTGAGATTTGCGGCATGAAAGAGTTCGTCATCGAGGTGCCGCTGCGATGGGGTGACATGGACGCCATGTCGCACTTGAACAATCTGATGTATTTCCGATTGATGGAGGAAGCGCGCATTCAGTGGTTTGCGTACTTCGGGTTTCCGACGCTGCCGGTTGGCGAAGCGCCGATCCTTGCGCACGCCGGATGTGATTTCCTCAAGGCGATGACCTACCCCGGAACCGCGATCGTCACGCAGATCGTGACGCGCGTTGGGCGTTCGAGCGTTGAGATGTCACTGAAGATCGAGAAGAAGAATGAACCGGGCGTCATGTACGCAACGGGTCGAACCGTGATCGTCTGGTACGACTACACCGCGGGCAAATCCGCGCCGTGGCCCGAAACGGTACGCGCGGCGATCACCTAAAATTCGCGACCGAATAGGCGGAGAGTTCAATGAACAAGGTTTATCCCTCGGCCGCGGCAGCGCTGGCCGATGTGGTCAAAGACGGGCAGATCGTCGCCGTCGGTGGCTTCGGACTATGCGGCATTCCGGAATCACTGATCGTGGCGTTGCGCGACAGCGGCGTCAAAAAACTCACGTGCGTCAGCAACAATGCCGGTGTCGACGGTGCCGGGTTGGGTCTGCTGTTGACGACACGGCAGATCGGCAAAATGATCTCGTCCTACGTTGGCGAGAACAAGGAGTTCGAGCGGCAATACCTGGCGGGCGAGCTCGAGCTCGAATTCACACCGCAAGGTACGCTGGCCGAGCGCATGCGCGCCGGCGGCGCCGGCATTCCGGCGTTTTTCGCACGCACCGGCTTTGGCACCGTTGTGGCCGAAGGCAAGCCGACGCAGAAATTCGACGGCGTGTGGGGCGACAAGGAATACGTGATGGAGCGTTCGATCCGTGCCGATGTTTCGCTCGTCAAAGCGTGGAAGGCCGACAAGCAAGGCAATCTCGTTTATCGCAAGACCGCGCGCAACTTCAATCCGGTCGTCGCGATGTGCGGCAAGGTCACGGTCGCCGAGGTCGAAGAGATCGTCGAGAACGGCGCGCTCGATCCGGACAACGTGCATACGCCGGGCATCTTCGTGCAACGCCTGGTGCTGAACGCAACTCCGGAAAAGCGCATCGAGAATCGCACTGTGAGGAAGAGCTGAGATGCCGTGGACTCGCGAACAAATGGCCGCGCGCGCGGCGCACGAATTGAAAGACGGGTTCTACGTCAACCTCGGTATCGGTCTGCCGACGCTGGTGGCGAATTACATCCCGGCGGGGATGGACGTGATGCTTCAGTCTGAAAACGGGTTGCTCGGCATCGGTCCGTTTCCTCTGGAAGAAGAGGTTGATCCCGATCTGATCAACGCCGGCAAGCAATTGGTGACCGCACTTCCGGGCTCAAGCTATTTCTCCAGTGCCGATTCCTTCGCGATGATTCGCGGCGGTCATATCAACCTAGCGATACTGGGTGCAATGCAGGTCAGCGAGAAAGGTGATCTCGCCAACTGGATGATTCCCGGCAAACTGGTTAAAGGCATGGGCGGCGCAATGGACCTGGTCGGCGGCGTCGAGCGGGTGGTGGTGCTAATGGAGCACAGCGCCAAAAACGGCGAACACAAGATCCTGCAGCATTGCACGTTGCCGCTGACGGGCAAGGCGGTGGTCAATCGCATCATCACAGAGCTTGGCGTGTTCGACGTAACGGGTGAAAGTTTGCTCACCGTGGAACTTGCGCCTGGAGTGATCGCAAGAAGAAGTCCGCACGAAGACCGGTTGTCACGTCGACTTTCTTCTGCCACGGCCACTGCCTGAGCACACACGCCGCAGGGCGGACGCCGTGAACGCCGCGCATCAGCACCGTCACGACGACCTCAGCGCGCACCATGGGGGCGACAGCAGTTACACGCATCGCGCGCGTGCCGCCGGCGGCCAAACGCTGACCATTGCCGTCGCGCTGACGCTCGGATTCGCCTTCGTCGAGCTGGTCGCGGGCCTTTGGTCGGGTTCTCTGGCGCTGCTCGCCGACGCCGGGCACATGGCGACCGACTCGGCATCGCTGTTGTTCGCGCTGATCGCAAACATCATCGCGCGGCGGCCCGTTTCCGAGCGGCATTCCTTTGGGCTGGCGCGTGTCGAAGTGATCGCCGCGTTTGTCAATGCGCTGTTCATGGTTGCGGTAGTGCTGTGGATCGCGATCGAGGCGTTTAACCGGATCAACGCGCCGGTGCCGGTTCAAGGCCTCGCAGTCATGGGTGTTGGCAGCGTCGGGTTGCTCGTCAACATGCTGGTGGCGTGGACGCTGTCGCGCCAGCGTGACAATGTCAACATACGCGCTGCATTCGTCCACGTGCTTGGCGACTTGCTGGGGTCGGTTGCGGCCATCATGGCGGGCACCATCATTTATTTCGGTGGCCCGCTGATTGCCGATCCGGTGTTGTCATTGCTCGTTGCGGCGCTGATAGTGCGCTCGACCTACGGCGTGCTCAAGGAAACGACGTTCGTGCTGCTCGATAGCGTGCCGACCGATGTCGACTACGGCGAAGTGGGCACTGCCCTTGCGCAAGCTGCCCGGCATCGTTTCCGTGCACGACCTGCATGTATGGGCCATGGTGCCGGGTAGAGCGGCGTTATCCGCACACGTGCTGGTCGATGATGTTGAAAGCTGGCCGGTCATTCTGCGCGATGCGCGGCAGCTGTTAAAGCGTGACTTCAACATAGATCACATCACGCTTCAGCCCGAGTGGCTGCACCACGAGGCCGGCGTGATCAGGATCAAAAGGGCGGAATAGCGCTCCGAAACACCGTTGGCCGCTTGACAGAAAGTGGCTAAATTGGTACGTTTCGCGTACCATTTGGTACAAGATTGTTTTTACAGATAAAATCCATGGCCGCTTTGCCACAACGGGAGATCCAGCGCGACACAATCGACGTCGGTAGCCGTGACGCGCGCACCCGGCTGGCTGCAATGGTCACCAAGCTTCTGGATCACTGGAACCTGACTGCCATAGAACAGTCGGCGCTGCTGGGTCTGTCGACGACGAGCCGCAGCACACTGGCGCGTTATCGGGAAGGCGAACCGCTGGCCGACAGTCGCGACCTGCTCGACCGCGCCGGCCACTTGCTGGGAATTCACAAATCGCTGCGGATTCTCTTTCCCTACGATCGCGACCTCGCATACGGCTGGATGACGCAATTCAATCGGCGCCTCGGTGCGCGCCCGGTTGATCTGATTGCCGAGCGCGGATTCGAGGGCCTGCTTGCGGTGCGCCGATATCTAGATTTTCAGCGTGGCTAGTGATCTGCTGTCGACCAACGCTGAGTTTCATGGCGATCTGGTTCGAAACATCCCGGGTATTCGTCGCTCGCAAAACCTGTTCGACGACCTAAGCGCCAATCCCGCCGATTGGGCTGTCGCGGTGGCGGCTGAGGAAAGCGAGCGCATCCCGACGGCGGCGGCGCTCGCTACGCGCCCGTTCGAATATGGAAGCGTCATCAGCTACAGCTTTGACGCGTCGCACTGGCAATCGACGCGATTTTCGGACGGCACGCGCTACGGCGTCTGGTACGGCGCGCTTGAAGTCGAAACCACCGTGTACGAAACAGCGCATCACTGGCGACGCTTCCTGCTCGACAGCTACGGTGAACTCGATCGCGTGATCGTCACCGATCGCCGTATGTGTGACGTCCGGTGCGATGCGCTGCTGATCGATATACGAGGCAAGCACGTCGAATTCCCAGACCTCGTCCGGCGCGACAGTTACACGTTTACGCACCAGGTCGGGCGTATCGTGCACGAACAGGATCTGAGCGGCTTGCTGGTCCAGTCGGCACGCTGCGACGGAATCAATGCCGCCGTTTTTCGCGCTGAGCGCCTGTCGAATGTGCGCGAAAAGATGTTCGTCACCTATAAAGTCAACGTTGTGCGCGACTCCTTCGTTGCCGAGCGTGCGCGCGGGCGCGCTTGGATGTCGTTTGCGCCGAGCAGTCTTGAGTAACTGTCACAAGCCGAGCTTGCGCAACAATGTCATGGCACCCAGTAAAAGGGGTTGATGCACGAGATAGACAGTGAGAGCCCAGGTTCCGAGTAGCAGTAGCCATCGCGGCGCGCGTTCATTGAACGGTACGAGCGCGTCCGGAATCCGCCATTGCGCTCGTTGCCAGAGCGCCGCCAGGCCGGCTCCGAGCAGAACCACTCCAAACCAGGGAAACAGAGGAACGTAGTCCTCGGTGCGCGGCTTTACCGTCATGAAGCCAATGATCGTGGCCGGTGGCGCGTTGAAAAACTCGTTCGTGTAGACGAGGCCTATCACGATGCACACGATGCCAAGCACGACGTTCCACGCCTTCAGCCGCAACAGGGGCCGTGCGAGCACTAACGCTGCCGCGACGAAGTGCAGTATTCCAAAGTAGATGAAGCGTTGACCGAACACCATCCAGCTGCCCAGTGACACCAGAAACGCAGCGGCGGCAATTTGCACCCAGCGCTTCCAAAAGTCTGCCGCCGACGGTTTGAACGACGTGCGCAGCACAAGACTGACGCCAACCAACAGCAGAAACTGTGTGACGATTGCGCTGCGCCACGCGATCCACGGCTGATCGCGCGTCAGCGCCAGATTGACCCAGCCGAAATAGGCCAGGTCGTAAATGAAGTGATAAACGATCATCTGCGCGACCGCGAAGCCGCGCAACGCGTCCACCAGCCGCAGGCGAGCGGAAGTTGGATTCATCGTAGCGGTACTGGCGGCATAATCTTGCGACGCAGTCTAGGTGAGGCCCAGCCATGTTGATGTCATCGCAGGATTATCGCGACTCGCTGCGCCGCTCGCGGCCGCGCGTCTACGTCGATGGGCACGCAGTCGAATCGGTCGCCGACGAGCCGTCGCTGGCACCTGGCGTCAATGCGCTCGGGTTGAGCTATGACTACGCGTTGCGAGAAAACCTGGCACCGGTCATGCGGACGCGCGCGGGTACGCACGAGATCAATCGAATGAACGCGATCCCCGCGTCGAGCCAGGATCTGCTGAACAAGCTTGAAGCGGTTCGTTTGCTGTGTCAGGAAACCGGGTGCGCGCAGCGCTACCTGGGTGGCGATGGACTCGCAGCACTGCGCCAGGCGACGCATCGTATCGATGCCGACAAAAACACCGATTACTCGGCGCGACTCGATGCGTACCTTGAGCGCGTCTATGCGGAAGACCTGAGCATCGGTATCGCGATGACCGACGGCAAGGGCGATCGATCTCTGCGCCCGCATCAGCAGCCAAATCTTGATACGTATGTTCACATTGTCGAGCGTCGCGTCGACGGCGTTGTCATCTCGGGTGTCAAGGCGATTGTCACCGCGGCACCGTATGTGCACGAGCTGCTGGTCATGCCCTGCCGCAATATGACGCAGGACGATGTCGACTTCGCGATCTGTTGCGCGGTGCCGATCGACGTTGATGGCCTGACGATCGTGGCTCGACCGGCAGGGCGGCCCGGCGAAAAGGCCGCTCTGTTCAGCGGACGCTATGGCCAGTCGACCGGCGTTGCGATTTTCGAGCGTGTGTTCGTTCCGTGGAAGAACGTCTTTCTCGCCGGCGAGTGGGAGCATTCCGGGTTTCTGACCTACAGCTACGCGACCCATCATCGGCAGACGTGCATCGCCGCGCGTGCGGGATTCGGCGACTTGCTGATTGGCGCCGGCGCACTGATGACGGAGGCCAATGGCGCCGACCTCGATCAGGCGCATGGCCTGCGCGATGCAATGGTCGATCTGATCAAAATCGTCGAAGGGTTTTATGCCTGCGGTGTCGCCGCGTCGGTGTATTGCACCGACGATCCGGCAGGCGTCGCAATGCCCGACGCCGTGTTCGGCAACACCGGCAAGTTGTTGATGGCTACGCAATACGACATGCATCGGCTGGCGCACCACGTATCCGGCGGATTGATCGTCACGCTGCCCGGGCCAGAAGAAGACCATAACCCGGCCACTGCCGGACGTCTGTCCGAGTTGCTCACCGCGCGCTCCGACATTCCGTACGAGAAGCGCATCGAGGTCGCAAGGTTCGTTGAAGACTTGACTGCGTCGTATCAGGCGGGCTGGTATTCGGTCATCTCGTTGCACGGCGGTGGATCACCCGACGCGATGAAGATGGAAATCTGGCGCAACTATCCACTGGGCAACAAGGTTGACCTTGTCGAGCGTTTACTTGAGCGTGGTGTGCTGACCGATGACGTGCGAAAGATTACGCGCAACCGTCAGCCCGGGCGTTGCTGCATCGAGGGGTGTCAGGTTCCGATCGCGCCGGTCGTGGTGCCGCTGCCGCAGGTCGGCAATGTGCCCGCGCGATCGGTACTGCCGCTGCGCAAGACGGGTACGACGAATTAAGAGTTGCAGCGTGCGCCTGCGGTCCGAGCAGTCGTTTCTTGTTGTCGTTGACGTGCAGGCGCAGCTCGCCCCGCGCGTGAGCGGTGCAGAGCGAGTCATTGCAAAGTGCGCAGCGTTGATGACCGCAGCGCGTGTATTGAAACTCCCGATTCGAGTCACCGAGCACTGCGCCGACCGCATCGGACGTTCGGTGCCGCAGATCGCCGCGTTGACTCAGCCGGGTGAGCTGTTGTCGAAGACGCACTTTTGCTGCACCGACGAACCTGACGCAATGGCCCAGTTCGATGGGCTCGACCGCAAACAGGCGGTCATTGCGGGCATGGAGGCGCATGTGTGCGCGATGCAAGCCGCTCTCGGCCTTGCCGAACACGGCTACGAATGCTTCTTCGTACAGGACGCGTCCGGCTCGCAGAACCCATCGGATCATGCGGCGGCGATCGAGCGGCTGCGAATGAACAACGTGCAGATCGTCACCACGGAGATGGTGATGTTCGAGTGGCTGAGGCGGGCGGATGTGCCTGAGTTTCGCGAGTTGCTGAAGATCGTCAAGAGTGCCTAGTCGTCAGCGTCTGACGACGCACTCGTTGCGGCAGGCATCACGCGCGGATATCGCCGCGATTCATCACGTGCGAATGTCGGTGCACGAGAATCGATTGACTCGCAGCGTCATTTCGGAGCAGGACTACGTCGATCATCTGGAGACCTTGGGGCGAGGGTGGGTCGTCGAAGTTGCTGGTCGGATTGTTGCCGTCGCGATCGGCAATGCGCGCAATGGAAACGTATGGGGTCTCTTCGTGTATCCCGATTTCGAACGGCGCGGTATAGGCAGGCGATTGCTCGACACGGCGGTCGACTGGCTGTGGTCGCAGGGGCTGACGCAGCTCTGGCTGACGACAGCGCCTGGAACGCGCGCGCAGGGGTTCTACGAGGCGGCAGGTTGGACGCGGGTGACTGTGACCGAGCACGGTGAAATACGATTTGAGTTGAACAGGCGTGTCGACTATCCCCGATGACTTATTTGGACCGGCGCCGTCGTGGCCGGTCGGACTTGACATACACGCCCGATTTCATCGGCGCCGATGAAGAGAGTGAACTGCTGTTGGCGCTACGCAATGTGCCGATGCACGACGCCCAATACTATGAGTACACGGCGAAGCGCCGCGTAGCGAGTTTCGGCTCCAGCTACGATTTCGAATCGAGAACTCTGCACGATGCGGCTCCTGTACCGGAGTTCCTAATCCCATTGCGCCGACGCTTAGCCGATTGCGCTTTGATTCCCGAGCCTTCGTTTGCGCAAACACTAATTACCGAGTATCGGCCCGGTACGCCCTTGGGCTGGCATCGTGATGCGCTGAACTACGAGTTGGTCGCCGGCGTTTCATTGGGCGGCCAGTGTCGAATGCGCTTTCGGCCTTACCCGCCGCGCCGCGGACGCGACCCAAAGGCATTCACACTCGAACTCGAGCGGCGCTCGATGTACGTGATGCGCGACGAGGTGCGATGGAACTGGCAACACAGCATCCCTGCGACGCCCGAGCACCGGTGGTCGATTACGTTTCGCACGTTGCGAATTTCGAAGGATTTGTAACCGCGCCGTGTATTCTCGCCGCGGAAATTATCAGACCGTGTCCATGCTCACATCCTCACCGATCCTTAGCGCTAGGGCGTTTGCCTTTGCGCTGCTCGCAGCCGGCTCTTCTGCTGCTGCGGCGATTGATCTGCAAGGTCACCGCGGTACGCGCGGCTTGGCTCCCGAGAACACTCTTGCTGCCTTCAGGACCGCGCTTGCCATCGGCGTGACGACACTGGAAACGGATCTTGCACTCACGCGCGACGGGGTCTTGGTGCTATCGCATGAGCCCCATTTGAACGCGGCACTGACGCGCGGCCCCAACGGCCGGTGGTTAGGCGAAGATGGAGCACCGTTCTTTTCGTTGGACGCTCGCGATCTTGCGCAGTATGACGTCGGCCGCCTGAATCCGGCGCATAAGTACGCCGAACAGTGGACGGAACAGAGAGCGAGGGACGGCGAGCGCATTCCAACCTTGCAGCAATTGTTCGATGCGGGACGCGACGCCGTGTCTCCAGGCGGTCGGCCGGTGCGGTTCAACATCGAAACCAAGATCACGCCGACCAGCGGTGACACGCACCCCCGGCGTCGAAAGCTACGCGCGTGCGGTCGTCGCGGCGGTTCGCGCTGCGAAGATGGTGGATCGCGTCACGGTGCAATCATTCGATTGGCGAACGCTGCGTGCAGTAAAGAAACTTGCGCCTGAATTGGCCACCGTGTGTTTGACGATCGACTCTCCGAGCATGAACACCGTCTTGCCCGATCCGTCTGGCGCATCTCCGTGGCATGCCGGGCTGAAAGCGGCCGACTACGGCGGGTCCGTGGCGCGCATGGCACAAGCGGCAGGATGCAGCATCTGGTCGCCGTTCTGGCGCAATGTGACTGCCGAGAATATTGCCGAAGCACATGCGTCGAAGCTGAAGATCATTGCCTGGACGGTCAACGATCCTCCAGAGATCGAGCGCCTGGCGGCGCTCGGTGTCGATGGCATCATCACCGACTATCCGGACCGCGCACGGCGCGCACTGGCGGCTCGTAACATTCCGATCGACTGACCATCGGATCGGTATACTGCGCCGTTACCGGTAACGCTGTTTCAGCCAGCGTAGATAACGAGATGATCAAGTACGTGTTCGTTACCGGTGGCGTGGTCTCCTCGCTCGGGAAAGGGATCGCCGCCGCCTCCCTTGCCGCGATCCTCGAATCGCGCGGCCTCAAAGTCACCCTAATAAAGCTGGACCCGTACATCAACGTCGACCCCGGCACGATGTCGCCGTTTCAACACGGCGAAGTGTTCGTCACCGAAGACGGCGCAGAAACCGATCTCGACCTGGGGCATTACGAGCGTTTCATCTCCGCCAAGATGCGGAAGGTGAACAACTTCACCACTGGTCAGATTTACGACTCGGTCATCAAGAAAGAGCGGCGCGGCGAGTATCTGGGCAAGACCGTGCAGGTTATTCCGCACGTGACCAACGAAATTCAGGATTTCATCGAACGCGGCGCGCGCGCGGCGTGGGACGGCAAGGCCGATGTTGCGATTGTCGAGATCGGCGGCACCGTGGGCGACATCGAATCGCTGCCGTTTGTCGAGGCGGTGCGGCAGATGAAGCTGCGCCTGGGCCAATCGTCAGCGTGCTACGTGCACCTGACGCTGGTGCCGTTCATTCCGTCCGCCGGTGAGCTGAAGACCAAGCCGACGCAGCACAGCGTGCAGAAGATGCGCGAGATCGGCATCTCGCCCGACGTGCTGCTGTGCCGCGCCGATCGCCCGATTCCGGAGGACGAGCGCGCGAAGATTTCGCTGTTTTCCAACGTGCCAATCGACGCCGTCATTTCGGCGTGGGATGTCAGCTCGATCTACAAGATTCCGTCGATGCTGCACAAGCAGGGACTCGACGAAATCGTGTGCTTCAAGCTTGGCATCATTGCCAAGCCCGCTGATCTGGCGAGCTGGGACAAGCTGGTGTACGCGCTCGAGCATCCCGAGCACGAGGTCACGATCGGCATGGTCGGCAAGTATGTCGAACTGTCGGACTCGTACAAGTCGCTGGTCGAAGCGTTGATGCATGCCGGCATCAACACGCGCACCAAGGTGAACATCGAGTATCTGGATTCCGAGCAGATCGAAACCGACGGCATGGCGTTGCTTGATCGGGTCGATGCGGTGCTGGTCCCGGGCGGCTTCGGCCGGCGCGGCACCGAAGGCAAGATTGCAGCGATCCGCCACGCCCGTGAGAACGGTCTGCCGTATCTCGGTATCTGTCTTGGCATGCAGCTGGCGACGATCGAGTTTGCGCGCAACGTGTGCGGGCTGGCGGGTGCGAATTCGACTGAGTTCGATCCCGACACGCCGCATCCGGTGGTCGCACTGATTACCGAATGGACCGATCGCACCGGTCGTATCGAGCGGCGTGATGCGCAATCCGACCTCGGCGGCACGATGCGGCTCGGCTCGCAGAAATGTCCGGTCGAGCGTGGCACGCTGGCGGCTCGCATCTACGGTGCTGAAGTCAACGAGCGCCATCGGCATCGCTACGAGGTCAACAACGCCTATGTGCCGCAGCTTGAAGCGGCGGGCTACACGGTGTCCGCGCGCACGCCGAGTGAGAAATTGACCGAGATCATGGAGCTGCCCTCTCATCCGTTTTTCATCGGCGTTCAGTTTCACCCGGAGTTCACGTCGACGCCGCGTCACGGGCATCCGCTGTTCAAGGCGTTTATCGAAGCGGCGCTGGCGAGCAAGCAGGATCGCTCGCAGACCGCCAGCGACGTGAAAGTCGCGCCGATTTCTCACAAGGCCGCCGCGTGAGCGCAGCGCCGGGCCGACCCAAGCAGCGCTCCGCAGTTGCCAATGAGCCCCTCGGGGGGACCGTGCGCAGCGCGAGGGGGCAACGTGAAGCTGGCAGGTTTTGAAGTTGGACTCGACCGGCCGCTGTTTCTGATTGCGGGCCCGTGTGTGATCGAGTCCGAGCAGATGGCGATTGATACCGCGGGTCGCTTGAAGGAAATCACGAGCTCGCTCGGCGTTCCGTTTATCTACAAATCAAGCTTCGACAAAGCCAATCGCAGCTCGGGCAAGAGCTTTCGCGGCCTCGGCATCGATGAAGGCTTGCGGATTCTCGGTGCAGTCAAGAAGCAGGTCGGTGTGCCGGTGCTGACCGACGTCCACGATCAAGACGAGATCAAGCCCGCCGCCGCAGTGGTCGACGTTCTTCAGACGCCGGCGTTTCTGTGTCGGCAAACCGACTTCATTCGTGCCTGTGCCGTCAGCGGCAGGCCGGTCAATATCAAGAAGGGGCAGTTCCTCGCGCCCGGTGACATGAAGAACGTGATCGACAAGGCGCGCGATGCGGCGCGCGAAGCCGGTTTGCCAGAAGACAGCTTCATGACATGTGAGCGCGGCGCATCGTTCGGCTACAACAATCTGGTTTCCGACATGCGCTCGCTGGCGATCATGCGCGATACCAACGCGCCGGTGGTGTTCGACGCCACGCACTCGGTGCAACTGCCCGGCGGGCAGGGCACGACGAGCGGCGGACAGCGCGAATTCGTGCCGGTGTTGGCACGCGCCGCGGTCGCGGCCGGTGTCGCCGGTGTCTTCATGGAAACGCATCCGAATCCTGCCGAAGCCAAGTCCGACGGTCCGAACGCGGTCCCGCTCGACCGCATGAAGGAGTTGCTTGCCACGCTGGTCGAACTCGATCGCGCGGTGAAGCGGCAGGGTTTTATCGAGGCCAGCTTTGCCTGAGAAACATCCACGTTAAGGAACCATGAGCGCCATCGTTGACATCATCGGCCGTGAGATTCTCGATTCGCGCGGTAATCCCACCGTTGAATGCGATGTGCTGCTTGAAAGCGGCGTCATGGGACGCGCGGCAGTGCCTTCGGGCGCTTCGACCGGTGCGCGTGAAGCAATCGAGCTGCGTGACGGCGACGCGAACCGGTACGGCGGCAAGGGCGTGCTGAAGGCGATCGAGAACGTCAACACCGAGATTTCGGAAGCCATCCTGGGGCTCGAAGCGAATGAGCAGGCATTTCTTGACAACGCGCTGATCGAGCTCGACGGTACCGAAAACAAATCCCGGCTCGGCGCCAACGCGACGCTGGCGGTGTCGATTGCGGTCGCGAAGGCGGCCGCCGAGGAATCGGGCCTGCCGCTTTATCGCTACTTTGGCGGCAGCGGCGCCATGCAGATGCCGGTGCCGATGATGAACGTGATCAACGGCGGCGCGCACGCCAACAACAATCTCGATCTGCAGGAGTTCATGATCGTGCCGATCGGCGCCCCGACGTTCTCCGAAGCGGTGCGTTATGGCGCTGAAGTGTTTCACGCGCTCAAGAAGCTGATCGATAAGGCCGGCATGAGTACCGCGGTCGGCGACGAAGGCGGCTTCGCGCCCAACGTGAAGAATCATGAGGCCGCGATTCAGCTGATCTTGCAGGCGATCGATAACGCCGGTTATGCGGCCGGCACCGATATCGCGATGGCTGTCGACTGCGCCGCCAGTGAGTTCTTCAAGAACGGCAGCTATCGACTTGAAAGCGAGGGCCTGACGCTGTCGGCTGCCGAGTGGACTGCCACATTGGCGGGCTGGTGCGACAAGTATCCGATTGTTTCGATCGAAGACGGAATGGCAGAAAACGACTGGGCCGGTTGGGAAGAGCTGACGCGAAAGCTCGGCGAGAAAGTTCAGTTGGTCGGCGACGATATCTTCGTGACCAACACCGCGCTGTTGCGCGAAGGAATCCGCCGTGGCATTGCCAATTCGATCCTGATCAAGGTCAACCAGATAGGAACGTTGACCGAAACGTTTGCCGCGATCGAAATGGCCAAGCGCGCGGGGTACACGTCGGTAATCAGCCACCGCTCCGGCGAAACCGAAGATACGACGATTGCCGATATCGCCGTTGGCACCAACGCAATGCAGATCAAGACTGGCTCGATGAGTCGCTCCGATCGCATCGCGAAGTACAACCAATTGCTGCGCATCGAAGAAGATCTGGGCGAAGTCGCGAGCTACCCAGGGCGCGATGCGTTTGACAACTTGCGCTAGCGGAGCGAACGATCATGCGGCTGCTCGCCATTGTCCTCGCGGCGCTGCTGATTGGAATACAGTGGCCGTTGTGGTTCGGCAAAGGTGGCTGGCTGCGAGTATGGGATCTCGAGCGGCAGCTGGTCACGCAACGCGGTGTAAACGGTGCACTGAACGCGCGCAATGCGGAGCTGGCGGCGGAAGTTGCGAGCCTGCGCGAGGGACGCGAAGCGATCGAAGAGCGTGCGCGGCTCGAATTAAACATGGTGCGTGACGGCGAGACATTCTTTCAGATCGTCACGCCGAAGACGGAAACCGCAGCAAGCGCAAGCCGGCCACCAAAATGAACCTGCATCGGTTGCTCAAAGAGCGCGAATCCCGTGGCACCCCACTGCGCGTCGGATTGATCGGCGCGGGCAAGTTCGGATCGATGTATCTGTCGCAGGTCCGGCATACGCCGGGGATGCGAGTGACCGCGATTGCAGATCTCGATCCGGCGCGCGCACGTGAAGCTCTTCGCAGAGTCGGCTGGCCCGACAGTGCGATCTCGTCGCTGAGTTTTTTCTCGGATGCTCGCGCGCTGATCGAGAAGCGCGATATCGACATCGTCATCGATTCCACCGGTTCACCGTCCGCGGGCATCACGCACGTGCTCGCCTGCTGTGAACACCGCAAGCACATCGTGATGGTCAACGTCGAGGCCGATGCACTCGCGGGGCCACTGCTGGCGCAACGCGCGCGAGAAGCCGGCATCGTCTATTCGCTCGCCTATGGCGATCAGCCGGCATTGATCTGCGAACTGGTCGACTGGGCACGCGCGTGCGGTTTTGAAGTGATCGCTGCGGGCAAAGGCACGAAGTACCTGCCTGCGTATCACGCATCCACGCCCGATACGGTCTGGGGCTACTACGGCCTGACTGCTGAAGATGCGCGCGTCGGCGGACTGAATGCACAAATGTTCAACTCGTTTCTGGACGGCACCAAGAGCGCGATCGAAATGTGCGCGGTGTCGAACGCGACCGGATTGATCGCGCCTGACGGATTGTCGTTTCCGCCGTGCAGCGTGGACGATTTGCCACAAATCTTGCGGCCGCAAACGGAGGGCGGTGTGTTGCACCATCGCGGACAAGTGGAGGTGATCTCCAGCCTGCAGCGCGATGGCTCGGCCGTGCAGCGCGATCTGCGCTGGGGCGTGTACGTGGTGTTCGCGGGCGGCAGTGAATACGTGGAGAGATGTTTCAGGGAATACGGCCTCGTCACCGACGCGAGCGGGCAGTATTCCGCCCTCTACAAACCATTTCACCTGATCGGGCTAGAGCTCGGCATCAGCGTGGCCAGCATTGGCTTGCGCAATGAGCCAACCGGCGCGCCGATCGGTTTCAACGCCGATGTCGTAGCGACGGCGAAGCGCGATCTCGCGATGGGTGAAGTGCTCGACGGGGAGGGTGGCTACACCGTCTACGGCAAGGTGATGCCGGCCGAGGAGTCGATGCGGATTGGCGGTCTACCACTGGGCCTTGCGCACAAGGTGAGGCTGCTCAATTCAGTTTCGGCGGGACAGCACCTGCGCTGGGATGACGTGGAAATCGACGAAGACCAGAGTGCCGTCGCATTCCGACGTGCAATGGAGCGGACGACGGCGGCATTCCAGGGCGAGGCGATCGTCGCCGACGCGTAACGCCTCGGGCTTGCTGTCGTGCTCAAAGTATCGTACTCAAGAGCTCGGGACTCCGTCGACAGCGACCAGCGTTGACGTGGTCGTTCTCTGCCGCAACTCAATCAGCGGCAGGTACTCGGGCGACTGATACCAGGCCTTCAGCCGAGCCATGTCGGGGAACTCGAGAATCACCAGTCGTTTCGGGGCAAAGTCACCCTCGAGTACCTCGGTCGCGCCACCGCGCACCAGGTAGCGACCGCCAAACGCCTCGATCGTTGCCGATATTCGCTGCCGGTATTGGTCGTAGCCAGCGGCATCAGTGACTTCGACGTTGGCGAACAGGTAAGCGGACATTTGGTTCCCGTTAGGTGTGTCGGACGGATCGACGCTTCATAACACAGCGCGCCTCGCGATCCATTCGTACTTGATATCGGCAAGTTGCCAAGTCGGCTCGAAACCTCGAGCAATGATCTCGAATCCGTGTTTCTCATAGAACGCGCAAGCGATTGCGTTGCGCGCAAAGGCGAAAAGCCAAAGCTTCCCGTTGGACTGGGCCTTTGCCCAATCGAGAAGGCGTGTGCCGATCCCGTAGCGATGATGTCCGACGCGCACGTATAGATGTGTGATCGATTCCTTCGTCGCCGCAATGAAACCGACCAGCGTGTCGTCGAGCAGCGCTATGCAGACCGAGTTATTCGGAACGACAGTACTAACAAAGGCCTCCCGCTGTTCTTCAATGGGATGCGGATCGACGACGCCGACGCCAAACTCGAAGCTCTCTCGCCACAGTCGGACGACCTCATCGGTCCATGCGGCATCAAAGTCGACGATGTCGATCGTGAGACGGCCTTGTGCTGGTTGTATTGACTGTGTCACAGCTTCAGAGGAGTAAGTGCGCACAGCAGCGTAGGCGACTTTTGGCGGGCACTCAATTTGCTGTCCGCGCGTCAACGCGACGTCGCTTCTTGCATGATGCCAGCGACCTGATTTCGTTACATCCGCTTAACGGTACGTACGGTCTACCGTGGAATTTCTTTTTTGTCAGCCAAAAGCGGAGAAGATTCGTTGTTCGAGCGAGTTGGCTAGGCAAGCTTGGAGACCGTCATGAGCAAGAGTCGAAATTTCATCGGTGTAATGAGCGCGCTGTCGCCCTTCGTCGTGTCGCTATTGGCGGCGTGCGGGGGAGGCAGTGATTACGGGTCGACGCCCGCACCTGCAGCCTCGTCCGGCACGTTGCGGGTCGCACTGACCGATGCACCTGCATGCGGGTTCGATCACGTTTATGTCACGGTCGAACGCGTGCGCGTCCATCAAACATCCACGGCCAACGACAACGACGCTGGCTGGAGCGAAGTCGTGCTGAATCCGGCGCAGCGTATCGACCTGCTCGGTCTCACCAATGGAGTATTGGCGGAACTCGGTCAGACGTCGTTGGCAGCAGGGCAGTACACGCAGGTACGGCTCGTACTGAGCGCGAACGGAAGTGGCGCTCTCGCCAATTCGGTCGTGCCTACAGGCGGAGTTGAAACTGCGCTCGACACGCCGAGTGCAACGCAGAGCGGGCTGAAGCTGATTCATGGCTTTACTGTGCAGCCGAACATGCTGACCGATCTCGTGCTGGACTTCGACGCCTGTCGCTCGGTAGTTCGTAAGGGTAACGGTGGTTTCAATCTAAAGCCGGTCATCGCAGTAATTCCGCGCACGACAACCGCGATCGTTGGCACCGTCGATCCGGCGCTGATAGGTGTGACGGTGTCGGTTCAGAAAAACGGAGGCGTGATTCGGAGCACTGTGCCAAATGCGAACGGAGACTTCGTGTTGTCAGGTCTCGACCCGGCGCAGTCACCTTTCGACGTGGTATTCACGGCGACCAGCGTTGCGACCTCCGTCGTCACGGCAACGCCGGTGACCGCCGGTGCATCGACTCGGATTAGCACCACGGCCGCGCCGATAACGATGCCGATTGCGACGACCGGTGTCGCAAACGGCAAGGTTTTGCCGCTCGCGGCATCCGCAAGCGTGCGTGCGCTACAGGTTGTTGGCAGCGTGCCGAAGATTGAAGTCGCACACGACAACGCCGATGCAACGACGGGCAATTACTCGTTCACGCTGCCAATCACCGCACCGCGTCTTGCGACGTATTCGACGACTCTGCCCCTGACATTCAGTTCACAGCCTGCGAGTGCGGCCAGCTACACGCTCGAGGCTTTCGCGACAGGATATGTCACGCAGTCGAAGGCAGTGACGGTAAGCGCGGTGCCGGTGGTTAACGACTTCACCCTGGTTGCAGTGCCCTAACGCAGTTGTGCGGCCGCAGTTGCAAGAGGTTAGTGCCGCGGACGCTCGGCAAGCGCTGCGGTCGCGCTTTCGATTCCGCCCGCGAACAGATGGGCGGTATCGACGGGATCAAATGAATACTTGCGCCCGCAGAACTCGCATGTGACGCTCACCGTTCCCTGCTCGTTGATGATGGAGTCGACCTCTTCCCGGCCGAGCGAGATCAGCATCTTTGCGATGCGCTCACGTGAGCAGGTGCATTGAAAGCGCGGGGTCAGCGGCGTGTAGTGCTCGAGAGATTCCTGCCAGAACAGCCGGTGGGATACATCGTCGGGCGGCAGCTGCAGCAACTCTTCAGACGTTACGGTTTGTGCCAGCACCACCAAATGCTCCCAAGCCGCGTCGTTGGGAAGTGCTATCGGTGTTCCGCCATCGCCAGGTAATCGCTGCAGCAGTAGGCCTGCCGCGGCTGTGTCGTCTGACGCGAGCCAAAGCCGGGTCTCGAGTTGCTCGCTCTGGCGCATGTAGTTCTGCAGCACTTCAGAAACGCTGTCGCCTTCGAGCGCGACGATGCCTTGATACGGTTGTTGTCCAGGCAATGGGTCTTTCGGATCGAGCGTGATCGAAAATCGCCCACGCCCGTCACGGTTCATCAGCTCGCGCAGCGAAATGTCGTCGGCGATTGGTTCGTCACGCACCTTGGCCGTGGCGCGCAGCGCAAGATCGGACTGGCACTCGACCACGAGCAATTGCAGTGGACCGTCGCCGTACACCTGCATCACAAGCGCACCGTTGAACTTGATGTTGGTCGCGAGCAGGGCAGCCGCCGCGACCATTTCGCCCAGCACGCGCATCACAGCGGCGGGATATCGACGGTGCGCAGTCATTTCGCGCCACGCGTTGTCAAGCTTTACCAGCTCGCCGCGCACACGTGCGCCGGTAAAAGCAAATTTCAACAACCGATCCGGCATGACGGCGAGCGTCTTTACCGCAGGTTCAAGCAATGCGCTGCAAATCGCGGCGATAGGCGACCGCGCGCCGCACGTAGCTGTCGGTATCGCGCTTGATGCGCTCAATGTGCTCGGGCTCCAGCTGTCGCACGACTTTCGCCGGTGACCCGATCACGAGAGAACCGTCGGGAATCTGCTTGCCTTCGGTAATCAGCGCACCGGCACCGATCAGACAGTTGCGACCGATCACCGCGCCGTTGAGTACGACGACCTGGATGCCGATCAGGCTGCCATCGCCAATCGTGCAGCCATGCAACATCACTTGATGGCCCACCGTCACTCGGCGGCCGATCGTCAGCGGAAATCCAGGATCGGCGTGCAGCACTGAAGACTCTTGCACGTTGCTGTCGTCGCCGATCTCGATCGGCTCGTTGTCGCCGCGCAGCGTTGCATAGGGCCAGATGCTGACGCGTGCCCCGAGAATGACGGTGCCGATCAACGTGGCCGTTTTCGAATACGTAAGCGCTGGGATCGATTTGCGGGACGCGGTCGCCCAGTTGGTAGATGCTCATGAGTCCAGTTTAGCGGCCCGCTAGCGCGGACGATTTGTCGAGGTTCGCCCTCACTAACTTGACCCATAAAGGCGCGGATTAGGCCGAGCGCGCGATCGCACTCAAGGGGTATCGAATCAAATCGCGACAGACCGATACAGTGCTGGCAACTAGGAGGCAAGATGAATTGGGCAACGTTGTTGTACGCACCGGTCGGAGATCTACTGTGGAAGAGAAAGCAGGACTTGCGCCTGCGCGAAACGAACAAGCCTGCGATCGGCGCGACGATTTGCTGCTCCGGTATGCGCATGTCGGTACAGGCCGGATTAAGTGACGATTTGTGGCACTGGCTGGTCAGTCTGGGATGGCGCGAGCTTGCGTCAAGCGAAAATCGTCTGCAACTGAAGCCGTTGCCGACCACCCTCGTGACCAAGCTTTTCGACTCGCAGCCTGCGGAGTACGAGCGCGTTTTGACGAGCGCTATCCGCCAGATCACCCGCCGTCCGTCGTCCAAATCGGTCGAACGCGTGCCGGTTTCCTAGCAAGTCAACGTTTCCTCTAACAGATTCGGGGGATACGGCGCGGCAAAACCGCCGCTAAAGTCCGCGGATAGTTGGAGGTCGTATTGGAACTCGATTTCGTCTCTCACGTCCGCGACCAGGTTCGAACACTGCTGAAGATCCGGTGCGAACGGGAGATGCCATCGGAAAGCAGCAAGCCGCCATTCGGCTCAAAGCTGTTTCGTGGCGACATTCGGATGACCGTGCGCTCCGGCATGAGCGATCAACTGTGGCGGTGGTTGCTTGATAAAGGGTGGCGCGAAGTCCCAGTGCGGATAGATCGGCGCCGCTATAAGGATATCCCCAGCGCCTACGTCACTCGACTGATCGACGCAGTGGCAAACGAAGAGCGTGCTCGTGTGTTGGAAGTTGCGATTGCCAACGCGCAGTATCGCCCGCACATGACGCGCGACGGCCGCATCATCCCGGTTCGGAAGAGTCGCGACTCGAAGAGCGAGCAACCTTAGGAGTTGTTGTTCGCGCGTTCTTTTGCGCGCGTTTTCTCGAGCTCACGCAGCACACGCCGCTGCACTTTGCCCGTCGTCGTCATCGGCAGCTCGCCGATGAATTCGATTTCCTTTGGATACTCGTACGGTGCCAGCTTGCCACGCACGTGCAGCTGCAGTTCTTCGATCAACCCGGATGACGCGTCGTAACCCGCGGCGAGCACCACAAATGCTTTGACCAGCGCGCCGCGCTCGGTATCGGGTTTCGGCACGACGGCTGCATTTGCTACCGCCGGATGCTTGACCAGGCAGTTCTCGATCTCGCTGGGCCCGATGCGGTAACCCGCCGCCTTGAACATGTCGTCGGCGCGGCCCTGGTACCAGAGGTAGCCGTCGCGGTCTGCGCTGGCGAGATCGCCGGTGCGGCACCAGTCGCCGCTGAACTTGTTACGTGTCGCGCTGGCATTGCGCCAGTACTCGAGAAAAAATATCGGGTCGAGATCGCCATGAATGTCGCGGCGGTGGATGGCAACCTCGCCGGTCTCGCCGGCGGGCACTGCGTTCGCATGATCATCGATGACGGCGACCCGATGGCCGGGGTAGGGGCGACCCATACTGCCCGGCGCGTGCGGGCCATTTTTGATGCGAATTACCGACGATGTAATTCATCTCCGTCTGGCCGAACATTTCGTTGACCGTGACTCCAAGCGCGTCGCGACACCAATCGAAAACCGTCTGGCCGACGGCTTCTCCCGCACTCATTAACGAGCGTAGCTTGAGCCGATACCTCGCGCGAGGATCCGGCACCGACTTCATCATCATCTTCAGTGCGGTCGGAAACAAGAACGCATTGGTGACGCCGTGCCGCTGCATCAGCTCGAATGCGCGCTCAGCACCAAAGCGACCGCGAAAACCGACGATCGGAAATCCGAAATACATCGTCGGCAGCAATGCGTCCATCAGCCCTCCGGTCCACGCCCAATCGGCGGGCGACCAGAACACATCGCCCGGCTGCGGAAACCAGTTGTGCGAGGCGACGAAGCCGGGCAGGTTGCCGATCAGCGCTCGATGCGGCATCAGTGCGCCCTTCGGCGGGCCGGTCGTGCCGCTGGTGTAGATCAGCAGCGCCGGCTCATCTGCCTGCGTGGTCGCCTGCGCATAGGAATCGCCATGGCGGCCCAATAGCGAACTCCACGAGTGCCAAACCGCGTTCGCAGTGGATTCACCGACGACGATCAGATGACGCAGATCGGGACAGCGCGCAAGAACTTCCTCGATCGATGCGAGTGCGGCCGCGTCGACGATTGCCACTACCGCTTCGCTATTCTGCAGCCGGTACTCGAGCGCTTCGGGGCCGAATAGCAGAGACAACGGCATTGCGACTGCGCCCATTTGATAGATGGCGATGTGTGCGATCGCGGTTTCGGGGCACTGCGGCAGTACGATCGCCACCCGCTCGCCGCGCTTGACTCCAAGTGCCTGCAGCGAGTTCGACAATCGATTCGCATCGGCCTGCAACGCGGCGTAGGTGAACGACGCACGTTCGCCTGCTTCGTCTTCGTAGTGCAACGCGATGCGCGTCGTCTCCTGTGACCATCGACGGCAGCAGGCTTCCGCGATATTGAATTCGCGCGGCACATGCCAGCGAAAGTTGTCGTACAGCGCGCGGTATTGGTCGCGCATCAATGTCTCCGAATTGGTCCCGACGCTTCGTTCCTATAATCGCCGAACCCTCGCGTGGGCGCAAACGCCACTCATGACGCCGTCACGATCCCGATTCATCGATGTTCGCCGGCTGCGCTACCACCTCCGTGAGTGGGGCGACGCGAGCGCTGCTGCCGATCGCACACTGATCATGCTGCACGGCTGGATGGATATGTCGGCGTCGTTTCAGTTTGTCGTCGATGCGCTTGCACGCGACTGGCGGGTGGTCGCTCCCGATTGGCGCGGCTTCGGACTCACCGACCGCACGCCGGGAGACTGCTACTGGTATCCGGATTACTTGGCCGATCTGGAGTTCATCCTGGACGATGTGGCAGGGCAGGCGCCGGCATGGCTGGTGGGTCACAGCATGGGCGGCAACATTGCGCTGATGTACGCCGGCGCGCGGCCGCAACGGGTGCGTGCGGTCGTCAATCTGGAAGGGTTCGGCTTGCGGCCGACACATCCGGAGCAGGCGCCCGGGCGCTACGCGCAATGGATCGACCAATTGAAGCAAGGCGCAGCGCTGCGTGATTACGCATCGCGAGACGAAGTTGCGGCGCGACTGATGAAGAACAACCCGCGCCTGTCGGCCGAGCGGGCCGCGTTTCTCGCGCAATACTGGTCGGAACCGGATGGCAAGGGACGTTTCCGTCTGGCTGGTGATCCCGCGCATCGAATCATCAATCCGACGCTGTATCGCATCGATGAAGTGCTTGCCTGCTGGCAAAACGTCGAGTGTCCGGTGCTTTGGGTGCAGGCGGCGCAGACAGACGTGCTGCGTCACGTAGGCGCCGATCGCGATGCGGCACTGAGGGAAGTCGAGAAGCGAAAAACCGCGCTTCGGGACGTGCAGAGCGTCGTCGTCGAAGATGCAGGTCACATGCTGCATCACGACCGACCCGACGAAGTTGCTCGGCTGATCGACGATTTCGTTCGCGGTCATGGCGGAATCAACAAGCCCTAGAATGCTTCGATGCCCGATACTGCCCGCGTCGGCGTTCATTCAGTGCGCGCCGATCTCCATTCGCATTCGTTCCACTCCGACGGGACGATGGCGCCGGGCGACGTCGTGCGACGCGCGGCCGATCAAGGTGTCGAGCTTTATGCGTTGACCGACCACGACGAAGTGTCCGGTCTGGCTGAAGCGAAGGCTGCGGCCGCTGAACGTTCGCTGGCGTTTGTTCCCGGTGTGGAAGTGTCCGTGACGTGGGGGACGACCACGATTCATGTCGTTGGGCTGGGCGTCGACGCCGAGGACGCGACGTTGCGTGATCGGCTTGCGCACGTGCGCTCGGGTCGAACGCGTCGTGCGCAGGAAATCGATGCGGGCCTTGCGGCGGCTGGCATCAATGGCGCTTTGGAAGGCGCGCTGCGCCACGCGGGGAATCCAAGAATGATTGGCCGTACGCACTTTGCGCGATTTCTGGTCGAACAAGGCGTGTGCCGCGACGTTCGAGAGGTGTTCAAGCGCTATCTGGTCGAAGGCAAGCCAGGCTACGTTCCGCATCGCTGGGCGAGTCTGGCCGAAGCAGTCGACATGATCGGTGCCGCTGGCGGCGTCGCCGTCGTGGCGCATCCGGCGCGCTATCGGTTTGACGAACTTGCTCTGCACTCGATGCTCGGAGAATTTCGCGACGCTGGCGGTAAGGCGCTGGAAGTCGTCACCAGCAATCACACGCCGGAAGACGTTCGCCGCTTTACCAAGCTCGCGCTCGAATTCGGTTTTGAAGCGTCGAGCGGAAGTGACTTTCACGGCCCGGGCGAATCGGCGAACGTCGAGCTGGGCCGCGTCGCACCGCTGGCACCGGAGTTGACCCCGGTGTGGCACCGGTTCGTCTAATCCCAGTTAACTGTGGCGCAACTTTTTTCGATCCACCCGATCGATCCGCAGGTGCGCTTGCTGCGCCAGGCCGCACAGATCCTCGATCACGGCGGCGTGGGTGCGATCCCGACCGACTCCTGCTATGCGCTCGCGTGTCACCTGGACGATCGGGCCGCGGTCGATCGCATTCGCGCGATTCGTCGCATTGACGAGCGTCATCTGCTGACCTTGATGTGCCGGGACCTATCCGATATTGGGCAATACGCGAAGGTCGACAATCGCCGCTATCGCTTGCTGAAGAACGCGACGCCCGGCCCGTACACGCTGATTCTCGAGGCGACGAAGGAAGTGCCGCGACGTTTGTCGCACCCGTCGCGCAAGACGATCGGGTTGCGCGTGCCCGACCATCCGCGTCGCTCTCGGGTTGCTCGATGTGCTGGGCCAGCCGTTGCTGACCACCACACTGCAGCTGCCCGGCGATGAGCTTCCGTTAAACGAAGGCCAACACATTCGCGAGCGGCTCGACCATGAAATCGACTTCGTGCTCGACGCTGGCGCGTGCGGCGTGCAGCCGACGACGATCGTTGATCTGACCGGGGCCGAAGCGGTGCTGGTTCGCGCAAGGCAGAGGAGACATCGCGGCGCTCGGTCGTCTACGCCGCTGATAGACTCGATTCGATGGAAAACGCTTTGCAAATGATCGCGGTGTACGCGATCCCGGTGCTTTTTGCGATCACCGTTCACGAAGCCTCACACGGCTATGTCGCCCGCATGCTGGGCGACAACACGGCATACGTTCTCGGTCGCGTCACGCTTAACCCTGTCAAGCACATCGATCCGATCGGCACGATCGCGGTACCGCTCGGCATGGTGATCTTGACCGGCTTCATGTTCGGCTGGGCCAAGCCGGTGCCGGTCGATTGGTCGAGCTTGCGGCATCCGAAGCGCGACATGATCTGGGTCGCCGCCGCGGGGCCGGGTGTCAATCTTGTGATGGCCATTTTGTGGGCGATTATTTTTCGCGTGTTGCAGATGGCCGGTGTCGAGGAACGATTTTTCTTCGAAGTCGCGCGCGCGGGAATTCAGGTGAATCTTGTATTCATGGCGTTGAATCTGCTGCCGATTCCGCCGCTCGACGGGGGTCGCATTGTCAGCGGCCTGCTGCCGAATCGGCTTTCGATTGCTTACTCACGCATCGAGCCGTTCGGGTTCTTCATCATCATCGGACTGATGGTGAGCGGCGCGCTGAGCTTTCTGCTGGCGCCCGTTTCTGGCGGCCGGCGAAGCGATCGTGCGTCTTTTTGTCTGACGCCTATGTTGTTCAGCGATCGGGTTCTCTCAGGCATGCGCCCGACCGGCGCAATGCATCTTGGCCACTATCACGGCGTCCTGAAAAACTGGGTTCGGCTGCAGAACGAACATCCATGCCTTTTCTTCGTCGCCGACTGGCACGCGCTGACGACGCACTACGACGAAACGCAACGCATCGCCGCTGACGGTTGGGATATGGTGATCGACTGGCTGGCGTCGGGCGTCGATCCGACGAAGGCGACGATTTTCATCCAGTCGCACGTTCCTGAACATGCCGAGCTCTTCCTGCTGCTGGCCATGGTGACTCCGCTCGGGTGGCTCGAGCGTGTGCCGACCTATAAGGATCAGCAGCAGCAACTGTCGGATCGTGATCTGTCGACGTATGGATTTCTCGGCTACCCGCTGATGCAGGCCGCCGACATCCTGGTGTATCGCTCGACCCTGGTGCCGGTCGGCGAGGATCAGGTGCCGCACATCGAGATGACGCGCGAGATCGCACGCCGATTCAATCACGTGTTCGGCGCGGAGCCCGACTTCGAAGCCAAAGCGAAAGCGGCGGTACGCAAGCTCGGGGCCGCAGGCGAAGCGGTTTGCCGAGCTGCGCGTTCGCTTCCAGCAGGAAGGCGATGCCGAGGCATTGCGGCAGGCGCGCGCGCATCATCGAAGAAGCAACGTCGTTGCCGCTGGAGGATCGCGAGCGATTGTTCGGCTACGCCGAGGGCTCGCATCGCGTGATTCTTCCCGAGCCGGCGGTCTTGCTGACCAAGGTATCGCGGATGCCAGGGCTCGACGGCCGGCGGATGTCGAAGAGCTACGGGAACTCGATTGCGCTGCGCGAAGAACCCGAATCGGTGACGAAAAAGATACGCACGATGCCGACCGATCCGGCCCGCGTGCGTCGCACCGATCCGGGCGAGCCCGAGCGCTGCCCGGTGTGGCCGCTGCACCTGGTGTATTCGGACGAAGCAACGCAAGCAGTGGGTGCAGACCGGATGCCGGACGGCCGGCATTGGTTGCCTGGAGTGCAAGCAGCCGGTGATCGATGCGATCGTGCGCGAGCTGGCTCCGCTGCGCGAGCGCGCGCAGCGCTATCTCGATGATCCGGCGCTGGTGCGCAATATCGTGGCCGACGGTTGCGACAAGGCGCGCGCGATGGCGGGCGAGACGATGCGCGACGTGCGCGCTGCGATGGGACTGGTCAGCAACCAGTGATTCGCGAAGCGCCGTCCGCGTGGGTCGTTCGCTGGACTGCGGACCTTGCCGGCGGAACCTCGGTTCTCGACGTTGCGTGCGGTGCCGGCCGTCACGCGCAGTTGCTTGCGGCGCACGGTTGCAAAGTCACAGCGGTGGATCGTGATCGTGCGGTTGCGCAGGCACTGGCAAGCGAATCGAACGTCGAATTCATTCAGGCCGATCTGGAAGCCGATGCCTGGCCACTTGCCGATCGGCGGTTCGACGCGATCATCGTCACGAACTACCTGCACCGGCCGCTCTTTCCCGCGCTCAAGCGTGCGCTCGCTCCCGGCGGCCTGTTGATTTACGAGACTTTCGCGGCAGGCAACGCAGCCTTTGGCAGGCCGACGCAATCCCGATTACCTGCTGCGACCGCGCGAGCTGCTCGAAGTCTTCGGCTCAGACATGCGCGTGCTGGCCTTCGAGGACGGATTCGTCGCACAACCGAAGCCTGCGATGGTGCAGCGGATCGCGGTTCGCAACGCGCGACCCCGACGTGCAACTGGCCGCCGAGCGGTGCCATTTGTAACGCCGTTCGAGCGGCGCTCGCCTGTAGAATCCTGCGCTTCTTTTCAAAGTAAACGCGCAGCATGATCAAAGGCAGTCTCGTTGCAATCGTCTCACCGATGCATGACGACGGGTCTCTCGACTACGACGGGTATCGACGTCTGATCGACTGGCACGTCGCGGAGGGGACCAGTGCGATCGTCGCGGTGGGCACGACCGGCGAGTCGCCGACGGTAACGCCGAGCGAGCATGGAGAGCTGATCCGTGTCGCCGTTGAAGCGGCCGGTGGCCGCATTCCGGTCATTGCCGGCACCGGCGGTAATTCCACGCCGAGGCGATCGAATTGACGCGCCACGCAAAGCAGGTGGGCGCCGACGCCACGCTGCAGGTCGTGCCGTACTACAACAAACCCACGCAGGAAGGCCTGTATCAGCACTTCCGCAAGATTGCCGAGAGCGTCGATCTGCCGGTCATTCTGTACAACGTCCCTAGCCGCACGGTGGCCGATCTCGCCACCGAAACGACACTGCGGCTTTCGCAGGTGCCTGGAATCGTCGGGCTCAAGGATGCGACCGGCGACATGGCGCGCGCAGCCGACCTGTTAAAGCAGCTACCGCCAAACTTTGCGCTCTACAGCGGCAACGACGACAGCGCGCTGGCGCTGATACTGCTGGGCGGTCACGGCGTAATTTCGGTGACGGCGAACGTCGCACCCGCGTCAGGTGTCCGAGATGTGCGCCGCTGCGTTGGCCGGCGACTTGAAGCGGGCGCGCAAGATTAACGCGCAGTTGCTGCCGGTCCATTTCAAATTATTTGTCGAGCCCAATCCGGTGCCAGTCAAGTGGGCGCTGGCAAGGGCCGGCCGCATCGAAGGTGGGCTGCGGTTGCCGTTAGTGTCTCTTTCGAAGCAGAACGAAGCCGTCGTGTATGGCGCGCTACAGGAAGCGGGATGCTGGAGTTCGTTGCAGGAGCTGGAACATGAGTCGATCAAATAGCGCGCGCAATGCCGCAGCCGTGGGGCCAATTCTTGCGGCGGCGTTGCTCGCGGGTTGCTCGTGGACCGGCAGCCTTTTCACGTCGGACAAGGTGCAATACGAAACTGCGCAAACGCGCCAGCCGCTCGAAGTGCCGCCCGATCTATCGCAACTGCCGCGCGACGAGCGCTTCCTGGTACCGGATAAGCCGCAAACGATTACCGCCTCGGGTCAAGGTCAACGAGCGAGCCCGGGACTGCGTGTCTGCCAGCAGTCCGGTCGTGCCCACCGGTTCGATCGCGAAGATTGAAAGGCTGGGTACTCAGCGCTGGCTTGCCGTCAATCTGCCTCCCGAGAAAGCTTGGCCGGTGTTGGTCGACTTCTGGCCAAGCATCGGACTGAAAGTAGAAAAGCGGACCCGAACGCCGGCGTGCTTGAAACCGAACTGGGCAGAGAACCGCGCCGAAGCTTCCGCAGGACATCATTCGACGTACGCTCGGTCGCGTGCTCGACTCGGTCTATTCGACCAACGAGCAGGACAAGTACCGGGCGCGTCTCGAGCGCACCGCGCAAGGAACGTCGGAGATTTACATCGCCCATCGCGGCATGGAAGAGGTCTATGCGAGCCCGCAGCAGGACCGCACGATTTGGCAGCCGCGCGCACCGGATCCTGACCTCGAAGCAGAGATGCTGCAGCGCTTGCTGGTCCGCTTTGAAGATCCGGCGAAGTCAGTCGTAGCGACGGCACCTGCAACGGGCTCCGCGACGAGTACGACAGCGGCGGGTGCTGCGGCGCGTCGCTGCAGCGCCGTCGCCGCGTCGCAGATCTCGCGTCTCATCAAAGGCAGCGACGGTCGTAGTGAGCGGGTCGAGGTCGATGAAGCATTTGACCGCGCGTGGCGGCGTGTTGGGTTGGCACTCGACCGCGGCGGATTTACCGTCGAGGACCGCGATCGAGCGAAAGGGTTTTACTTTGTGCGTTACCTCGATCCCGAATTCGAAGCCAAAGCCAAATCCGATCAGGGATTCTTCAGCAAGATTTTCGGTAAGGACAAACCGATTCAGGCGCCGCAGTATCGAATCGGGTTGGTTGGA